>JBATEX010000064.1:0-71404 GCA_049664225.1 Thermoanaerobaculia bacterium | reverse complement strand
TCGCCATCCCCTTCTTCTCCAGTGCCTTCGTGATCGCCGCCGTCAACGTCGTCTTCCCATGGTCCACGTGACCAATCGTCCCCACATTCACGTGCGGCTTCGTGCGCTCAAACTTCTCCTTGGCCATGGCTGTTCCGTTCTCCTCCTGAAAGGCTAGGGTCCCTGCAGGTAGTTGCAGCGGTTCAATTTCAAATCCTAGTGTCTCGGTGCGCCTGGAGCCCACGACCGGATTTGAACCGGTGACCTCTTCCTTACCAAGGAAGTGCTCTACCCCTGAGCTACGTAGGCGTCGGCTAGACCGCAAAGCCCCCGACCGCTCGGCATCCTTCGAGCGGCTGGCGGAATTTGTGAGTATAGCCCTTCTTCTTACGCCTGTAAAGCCCTGATTTCCTTGACCACCCCGACTGCCTTTGCGGCCGCTCGGGGGGGGCATCGCACTGCCCAACTGGGAGTTTCTCAGATTCCCTTCTATAGAGCAACCCCCGGGGCCAGGAGCCGCGAGTCCGACGGCTCGCCTACAATGCCAAGAGGACTAGACCTTACGGGGGATCCATATGGAGCGGGAGACGGGAATCGAACCCGCGACCAACGGCTTGGAAGGCCGAGACTCTACCACTGAGTTACTCCCGCTCGAAGAAAATATGGTGGAGGTGGATGGATTCGAACCACCGTAGGGCTTTGCCCGGCAGATTTACAGTCTGCTGCCTTTGACCACTCGGCTACACCTCCGTGCCAGTCGCGAATAGTAGCAAACTCGCTCCTGGTCAACCAGTCTCGATCTCCAATCCTCCCGAGTTGACGCTCGGCACAGTTTCAAGAGGACGAGCTCCCTGAACCCGATCGGCGACAGACCCCCACCGTCTAGGCCTATGCAGACCCGGCCTCGCGAAACAGATGGACGTCGCGCTGTGGGAATGGAATCGAGCAACCGGTAGCCTCCAGCTCCTCCTTGAGGCGACGGGTGAGGTCGAATTTCACAGTCCAGTAATCCTCGGCCTTGCACCACGGGCGGACGACGAAATTGACCGAAGAGTCGGCGAGCTCGGCGACCGCGATCTGTGGCTCGGGCTCGGCCAGCACTCGTGCGTCCTCCCGCACCACTCGACCCATGGTCTCCATCGCCACGGCGAGGTCGTCGTCGTACGAGACGCCCATGACCATGTCCACCCGGCGGGTGTCGTAACCGTTCATGTTCTTGATCGTGGTGCCGTAGACCTGAGAATTGGGCACCGTGATCTTGATGTTGTCGGGACTGGTCAAGGTGGTGGTGAAGATGCCGATCTCCTGGACCTTGCCGGTCGTTCCGCCGACCTCGACCACGTCACCGACGCGAAAAGGCCTGAAGATCAAGAGCATGATCCCCGAGGCGAAGTGGGACAAGGTGCCCTGGAGCGCCAAACCCACGGCCAGGCCGGCGGCACCGAGGATGGCGATGAGAGACGTTGTCTGGATTCCGAAAAGACCCAGCACCGCGATGAGAACCACCGCCAGAACCAGGTAGTACACCATGCTGCTCATAAACGGGATCAGCGTCGCGTCGACGTCGGCCTTTGACATGGCCCTCCGGGTGAGTTTGCGCAACAGCCCAGCGACCATTCGGCCAACAATCAGCAGCGCGAGGGCGCCCAGGACCTTGAGGCCCCACTGCGTTAGTAGATCTACGGAGACAGCTGTAACTTGCTCGACATTCATGCCAACCTACCTCCTCTAGAAGTCGTTTCGATGCGGAGAACGAGAACGGGGCGCTGAGCCAGCGCCCCGTTTCGCCGGCTCATGGAGCCGTCGACTCTGTCCCGATCACTCGGTGGGCGGAATGCGCAGCACCTGACCGGGGTAGATTTTGTCCGGGTCGGTCAACATCGGCTTGTTCGCTTCGAAGATCACCGGGTACTTCATCGCGTTGCCGTAGTATTTCTTGGCGATGAGCGACAGGCTCTCTCCGCTGACCACGGTATGAAACTGAGCCTCAGGCTCGGGATTGCTCACTTCGATCCGATCGTCGACCCGTGCAATGCCAACGGTGTTGCCAACGGCTAGCACGACCTTCTCCTTGGTGGCCTGATCGGCAACCGTACCGCTGACCGTGGCGACGTCACCATCGAGCTTGACCGCCAGCTCCTGGATCTCCAGCCCAAGGCTCTCGACCTCGTTGGCCAAAGCCATGGCCCGTCGGCGATCGTTGATCTGCTGCTTCTCCGCTGCGCTGTACTGCTGAGTCATATCCTTGGGTTCCGGAGCTTTGACGTCCTTTCCAGACCCCTTCATAAAGTCGAAAAATCCCATTGCCTTCTCCTTTCATTCGTTGCAATCGTCTGAGGAGGGTGCGAGCCTCCCAACAAGCCTCTGAGACAAACCACGAGGGCCCTGGGCCCTCGTGAAGCTACTGAGCTTGCGCCGTTCTAGGATCCAGGCGCGCCGAAAGTGTCACAGGCGTCGAGATCGCCTGTCTCCAAACCACGTCGAAACCACTTTGTCCTCTGCTTCGAGGAACCGTGTGTAAAGGCATCCGGGTTCACGAACTGCCCGGACATTCTCTGGATGCGATCATCGCCGATGGCGGCCGCGGCGTTCAGACCTTCCTCGATATCCCCGGCTTCGAGAATATCGCGGCGCGCCGTCGAGAATCCCCACAAGCCGGCCAGGCAATCCGCCTGCAGCTCCATCAGGACCGACAAGTCGTTCGCCATCCGGGGTCGATCTCGCTGTCTTCGACGCACCTCCTGCTCGATACCAGTGATCTTCTGCACGTGATGCCCGATCTCGTGGGCCAGCACATAGGCCTGAGCGAAATCACCCGAGGCACCGAAACGGCTGCGGAGTTCGTCATAGAAGCCCAGATCGATGTATACCTTCTCATCGGCGGGACAGTAAAACGGCCCAGTTGCTGCAGAGGCGAATCCGCAAGCGGACTGAACCCTGTCGCGAAACAACACCAACTTGGCATCGCGATACTGAACTCCGTAGCGGGGCAGATTCTCTGCCCAGAGCGCCTGTGCGTCGTCGAGCACAAAGGAGACGAAATCGACGAGCTCTTCTTCCTGTGGATTCGACTGGTAGGAACCATCCTGAACCTGCGAGGACGGCTGCGGCTGACCACTGCCACCATCGCTCATCTGCAACAGTGGCAGCGGATTCCAGCCCATGAGGTAGCTGATCACCAGGATGAAGATCATGCCTCCACAGCCCAGCGGGGCTGGCCGCCGATAGGCGGGCTTCTGGGCCCGCCGATCATCGATATTTCGACTCCTACCCGATGACGTCCAACGCATGGATCGAGCTCGACTCAGACCTTGTCGATATCGTCGACGCCGTTCTTGATTCCATCCTTGGCAGCACCCGCTACCGCATCCCACGCCCCTCCGGCGACATCGTCGACTTTGCCGCCCGCATCCTCCGCCATCAGCACTGGTAGCGCTCCGCTGATGACTTTGGTGACATCGCTTTCGTCCATGCCCAGCGATCGGGTCATCTCACCGATTCCACCGGAACTCTGCAACGAGCCCATGAGTCGATCGAGCATCGAAGCCATGACTAGCCTTTCAAAACGAAGGTGACTTTCATGTTGACGCGGTACTCGGTGATCTCACCGTCGTCGACCTTGACCTTCATCTCGTTGACCCAGGCACCCTGGATCTTGTCGAGGGTCTCGTCGGCCCGCTTGACGCCCTGTTTGATCGCGTCGTCGAAGCTCTCTTTTGAAGATGCCGAGATCTCGGTAACTTTTGCTATGGACATTGTCTTCCCCCTTTTTCCTGCTGTGAGTTGAACAATCAGTCGTCCCTTGCCGGAAGGGTTGTCTAGCTCTCCACTTCAACGGGTTTGCGCTGACTGTCTCCGCTATATTGGCATACCAAACCCGACGCCCAGCGCGCCGGTGAGCACCAGCGCCAAGACAATCAAACGCGTCATAAACCGCCTCCTGGGGCTATTTGAAGATGTTGAGCGCCTTCAGGATGGCGATCAGAATCACGGCCCCGCCGATCGCGAACAACCAACGCATGAAGCCGCCGCCTGCGGCCATTCCCAGCACTCCAGCCAGCCAGAAACCCAGCGCCGAACCGACGATCCCGACGATGATATTGGCGATGACGCCCATCTGTGCGTCCGTCTTCATGATCAGGCCAGCGACCCAACCAATGACTCCACCTACGATCAAACTGACAATCAGACTCCACATGGCTCAGCTCTCCTTCTGTTTTGGTCAGTAGCTCACTTCGAATCCTGCTCAGATTTCGCCTTCAAGATCCTCCTCCGGTGGAGGCGACAGGCTGACGTTGGTCTCCTCCAGTGCCCCCAAATCCCGCTTGACCTGACGCAACTGACTCCCCTTCTTCAACGATGACGGGAGACCGGCCAGGTAGCCGATCAAGATCCCAATGCCGAGCGTCAGTATCAGGATCAAGGCTAGTGAGGCATCCCATTCCCAACCCAAAAAAGAGACTGTGATGACGTTCGAATTCTGGATTGCGAAAAGAGCGGTGACAGCTGCGAGACCAATAGCGATGATCAGGAACATGGGCATAACAGATCTCCTGTAACTTCAGCCGCGCCGCCCCGATTCCAGACTGCCTCAGCAGGTCCCTCAAATCATGGCCGAGGCGTAGTCTCTCGATCTCTGCGGCCGAACATATAATCTTACAATGGGCTCTAGGGACCCGACTATCCGATTTGCGCAACCTTCCCTTCGGCCAGATGGCGACATCCCCTGCGAATGCTGAGCTCTGGGCGACAAAGCCACGTCCACGAACTAGCGATCTGCGAGGCCCCCCGACTCGAGCCACTGCCGAAGCGGCCGCTGGGACGCTTCATAGCCGATCTTCGCCACCTTCTCGACGGCATCGAACTCGAGCAGACCGATACCGGAGGCATTGATGCTGAGATAAAGGTCGGCCAAGCCCTCGCGCAGCATCTCAGCGCGGGCGCCTTCCGACCCGACGAACATCGAGCGCATGATGGTGTTTCCAAGAGTCGGAACGGGCAGAGACTTGCGTCCCGGCAGGACCTTACCCAGGGCGAGACGCCACCCCGAAACACTCAGCCCGTAGTCGCCCTTGGCTCGAGGCCCGCGGGGCGGAAGAACGTCGACCGCAATGACCGGGCCGCTCGGATTGATCTCGCGCATGGCGTCGATCGGCAGGTTGTTCAGCACACCACCATCCACCAGCAGCTCGTCGCCCTCCGGCACAGGCGGCAGGACGCCAGGAATCGCCACGCTGGCCCGCACAGCGCGAACCGCAGAACCCCGTCGAGGGTACTTGGAGCCGGCACCCGGATTCGAACCGAGGACCTGCTGTTTACAAGACAGCTGCTCTACCCCTGAGCTATGCCGGCATATCGACCCCGGACCACGGAATACTCGCAGCCCTGGTCGGAACGCAGAAGTGTAGCCGCAGCCCGACGCGCGAGCAAGATCTCAGGATCGACGAGAATCCTTGGGATCTCGAAGCTCGTCAAGACCCGTCGTTCTTCGCGGTGGTGCGCTGCCTCACCGCCTCAAAGAGGATGGCTGCGGCAGCGGCGGAGACGTTCAGCGATTCGATTTTGCCCCGCATCGGCAGGGCCACCAACTCGTCACAAAGCTCTCGCGTTCGGGATCGCAGGCCATTAGCCTCACCTCCGAAGCAGAGTACGACCTTGCCGGTAAGATCGATCTCCCAGGTCGGGCGCCCCTCGGGGTCAGCCCCGTAGACCCAGTAGCCCGCCTTCTGAAAGCGCTCGATTTCGGCCGCCGAGTTGGTGATGCGCTCCATATCCAGCCATTCGCTGGCCCCGGCCGAGGCCTTGACGACGGTCGGTGACAAGGGCGCAGAGCCCCGGTCCCGGACCAGGACCATGCCGACTCCTGCGCCCTCGCAAACGCGAAGAATGGCGCCCAGATTGCGCGGGTCCTGAACGTCCTCGAGGAGCACCACGAGGTCGCCATCGCGAGTCGATTCGAGCTCGTCGATGGTGACTCCGGAGAGCTCGGCAGCGAAGCCGTTGTGAACACCTGGCACCCTTCGGGACAGCTCTCCCTCCGTCACCTGCTCTACCGGCACCGAGTACCTTCGGCAGAGCTCTTCCAGGTCCCGACGACGGCGGTTCGATGGCCCTTTGCACACCAGGATCTTCTGAACCCGATGGGGGTTGTGCCGCAGGGCCTCCCTAACCGGGTGAAATCCGAAGATCAGGCTCGGCGATTCAGTCACTGCACGACTTCCTTTTCAATAGGACGACAGCAATGGCTGCCATCCCCTCGCCACGGCCAATCCAACCCAGCTTCTCGTTGGTTGTCGCCTTGAGTCCGACAGCGCCGACTTCGGTCTCCAGGAGGTCAGCCAAGCGACGTCGGATCGAGCTCGAATAGGGAGCGAGCTTGGGAGCTTCGGCAATCAAGGTCAGATCGCAGTTGACGAAACGGTAGCCGGCGTCCCCCACCAGAAACAGAATCTCGCGCAGAAGATCACAGCTGTCTGCGTTCTTCCATTTGGAATCGCCGGGCGGAAACTGGCTGCCGAGATCACCAAGGCCGGCAGCACCAAGCAAGGCGTCTCCGAGAGCGTGGAGCAGAACGTCGGCGTCGCTGAAACCCTCGAGACCACGATCGAAGGGAATCACTTCGCCTCCGAGGACCAAAGGCCGACCCTCGATCAGCCGATGAACGTCGTAGCCCTGGCCGATGCGAAAACTCATCCGGTCCTCCCCTCGTCTACCGATCCGGTTCGCCAGTCGCCGACATCGCCCCCGAAGTCGGATAACGGGACAAGAGTGTCTCTATCAGTAGCAGATCTGCGGCCACGGTGAGCTTCGGATTGGGCGCATTGGCTTGCAGGGCTCTCACTGTCACGCCTGGCAACCTCTCCACCACCGAGGCCTCGTCGGTGCCGATGAATCCATCATGACGACATCGTTCCAAGGCCTGTGCCAGGAGGGCGCGGCGAAACACCTGGGGAGTCTCGGCTCGAAACAAGCGGGATCGCTGAAGGGTGCGTACGATCGCACCTTCTTCGATCTCCTTCAACGTGTCACTGACCATACGCCCCAGCACCGCACCATCGGCCTGCGCCGCGGCTTCCACTACCCTCCGAAGATCCTCCGTTGCCAAAGCGGGGCGCGCTCCGTCATGGACGATCACGAGATCGTCGTCGCCTCCGGGAGTCGCGACCAGGCACGCCTCCACCGACGCCTGGCGCGACCCTCCTCCGACGACCCATCGCACATGTGGGTCGTCCAGGATCCTGACTGGAGCCTCTGCCAGCAGATTCTGTGGCACAGCCACGGTGATGGAGGTCAGCCCGGCTTCCAGGAACCGCCGCAATGTCCAGCGTAGAAGAGGTTGACCACAGACTGGGGTGAGTTGTTTTGGCAGCGAACCACCGAAGCGCTCACCCCGGCCAGCAGCGGGGATCAAGACACTTGCGGAAACCCTTAGTGCGCTCAGGGGCAAAAGATACTGCGGGTCACCTCTGCGGTCGGTCAGACCGTAAGGAGGTCCTCCTCCTTGTGCTCGAGGGCCGTGTTGATCTCACCGATGTAGTGATCGTGGAGCTTCTGGTGCTCATCCATGCCGCGATGCTCTTCGTCTTGACCGATCTCTTTTTCCTTCTCCATCTCTTTGAGGCGTTCGTTGCCCTCCCGACGGGCGTGCCGCACCGAATTGCGGGCGGTCTCGGCCAGGTCATGGGCTCGTTTGACGATCTCCTTGCGGCGCTCCTCGGTCAGTGGCGGGACGGGAATCCTCACGACCTTGCCGTCGCTGGAAGGATTCAACCCGAGATTGGCTTGCATGACGGCCTTCTCGATGAGGGGGATGAGCGAAGAATCGTAGGGTTGCGCCATGATCAGGGTCGCCTCGGGGACGGAGAGCTTGGCCACCTGATTCATAGGAGTCGGCGCCCCATAGTAGTCCACCGAAACTCCGTCGAGCATGGCCAGTGAGGCGCGTCCGGTTCTGAGATGCTTCAACTCTTCGTGAAAATGGTCCAGGGCTTCCTTCATCTTGAGCTCGACCTCAATGAACAGCTCTTTCATATCGCCTCCTCGAGTACCGATCTGGACTTCTTTTCGACCCGACTTGCTCCGCTTCCTATTGTGCCAGGATCTTGTCCTTCACTGAAAGTCTCGACCTCACCGAACTACCGACCCTACCGATTCACCACACACCACTCTTCGCAGGTTCCCTGGTTCCATGAGTCTGAAAACGACAATCGGAATGTCATTGTCACGGCACAAGCTGATAGCCGCCGTATCCATGACCCGAAGGTTCTTCTCCAGCACCTGCTGGTAGCTGATCTCGCGCAGCAATTCGGCGCTGCTGTCTTTGGCAGGATCGGCGGTGTAGACGCCATCCACGTTCGTGCCCTTGAGCAGGACCTCGGCATGGATTTCATTGGCGCGCAAACCCGCGGCGCTATCGGTCGTGAAGTAGGGGTTTCCAGTGCCACCGGCGAAGATGACGACGCGCCCCTTTTCCAGGTGGCGGATGGCCCGTCGACGGATGAAGGGTTCGGCAACGTCGCGGATCTCGATAGCTGTTTGAACGCGGGTCGAGACCTCACGTTTCTCCAGAGCATCCTGCAATGCCAGGGCATTGATGACGGTGGCGAGCATGCCCATATTGTCGCCCGTGACCCGGTCGAGGCCGCGATCGCTGGCTGCCACACCGCGAATGATGTTGCCGCCGCCGACGACCACGGCAAGCTCGACGCCCAAATCGTAGATATCCCGGATCTCATCAGCTACCCGAGCGACGATCTGCTCGTCGATCCCGGAGCTCTGGCTACCCATGAGGGCCTCGCCGGAGAGCTTCAGGAGAACCCGCTTGAATGCTGGTTTCTGCACCATCGCCTGCCAATCGTCTCAACCTGCGACCTGAGCCCGAACCTCCTCCGAGAAATCGACGGCCGCCTTCTCGATACCTTCGCCGACCTTGAATCGGGCGAATCTGCGAACCTGGATATTCTCGCCCAACTTGGCGATCACTTCGTTGACCAGCTCCTGCACGGTCACCTCCGGGTTCTTGATGAAGGGCTGCTCCATGAGCACCGACTCGGAGTAGAATTTCTCGATCTTACCCTCGACGATGCGATCCAAGACGTTCTCGGGCTTGCCCGATTCCACCGCCTGGTCGCGGTAGATGGCGCGCTCCCGCTCGAGAATCGCCTCAGTCACTTCGTCGCGACTGACGACTCGAGGATCCGAGGCAGCGATGTGCATTCCGAGGTCCTTGACGAGGTTCTGAAAATCGTCGGTTCGGGCGACGAAGTCCGTCTCGCAGTTGACCTCGAGAAGCACACCTATCCTGCCACCGGCGTGGATGTAGGAGCTGACCACGCCTTCCGCCGCGACTCGGCCAGCCTTCTTGGCCGCCGTCGCCATTCCCCGCTTGCGAAGCAGCTCGATCGCTTTCTCGACATCACCCTCCGAGTCGACCAGCGCTCGCTTGCAATCCATCATTCCCGCACCTGTACGCTCGCGCAATTCCTTGACCAGCTGTGGCGTTACTTGCATCTTCACATTCCTCTTTCTGACATATAGGCAACCCTGCCCAAGACAGGGTCTGGATGATAGTCGTGAGCTCCACTCATGAGCCGGCGGCGTTCCACCTCGCGGCACGACCTCTCGTGGCCTTCTGTGCGCTGAAAGGCCCCGGAATCGACGTCGGTACCGGGGTCTGTCACTCGTTGTCGATTTGCTCGATTTGCAGCCGCGTTGGGGCGCCGCGATCCTCCGCAGATCCGCCTACTGAGCCGGTGCGGCGATCTCGGCAGAGGCGTCCTCCTCTGCGGAAGCCACTGCCTCCTTGGCCGCTGCCTGCTCGGCCTTCTCTGCGTCCTTCGCTTCGATTTCGATCTGCTGCTCGAGCGCCGAGGCGCCTTCCAGGTAGGCGTCGGCGATCTTCGACGCAAACAATCGGATCGATCGAATCGCGTCGTCGTTACCGGGAATCGTGTAGTCGACTTCCTCAGGATCACAGTTGGTATCGACGATGGCGATAACCGGGATGCCGAGCTTGTTGGCTTCGGCGACGGCGATGTGCTCCTTCTTCGGATCGACGATGAAGACCGCATCCGGTAGCGAAGTCATGTCGCGAATGCCTTCCAGGTTGCGGGTCATCTTCTCGCGATCACGGTTGAGGCGCAGCTTCTCCTTCTTGGTGAGTGGACTGCTCTCGTCGCCCAATCGCGACTCGATGTCCTTCAGTCGCTCCACTGAAGCGCGAATCGTGACGAAGTTGGTCAGAGTACCGCCCAGCCAGCGGTGCGTCATGTAGAACTGACCGCAGCGCCGCGATTCTTCCTCGATCACATCTTGCGCCTGCCGCTTGGTGCCCACGAAGAGCAGCCGCCGCCCCTGTCGCCCCAAGCCACCCGCGAACTCGGCGGCCTGCCGAAACAGCACCAGAGTCCGCTGGAGATCGATGATGTAGATCCCGTTGCGCTTGCCGAAGATGTATCGCTTCATCTTCGGATTCCATCGCCGAGTCTGATGCCCGAAGTGGACTCCAGCCTCCAGCAGATCCCTCATCTTGATGTCTACCAACAGACTCCTCCTTCAGATTCCCTATCTCTTACTGAACTGGAAGCGAGCTCGGGCGCCCTTCTGCCCGTACTTCTTGCGCTCTTTCTTTCGTGGATCACGGGTCAGCAGGCCTGCAGCTTTGAGGCGCTCGCGCAGCTCACCGTTGTATTGCAGCAGAGCTCGGGAGATACCGTGCCGCACCGCACCGGCCTGGCCCGTAGGGCCACCGCCGATCACCGTGGCGTAGATATCGAACTTCTCATCCGTCTCGGTAGCCAACAAAGGCTGCCTGACCACCATCCGCAGAACCTTGTTGGGGAAATAGTGGTCCAACTCGCGCCCATTCACAACCCACTTGCCAGCCCCTGGCCGCAGGAAGATGCGGGCGGTAGCCGTCTTTCGTCGGCCCGTTCCGTAGTACTGAAGATCGCTCAAACTTCTATCCTCCCAGACTTCAAGGCTATTGGCCAAGTGAAATCACTTCAGGCTTCTGAGCCTGATGTGGATGCTCCGTCCCGGCATAGACCTTGAGCTTGCGAAGCTGGTGGCGACCCAATCGATTCTTGGGCAGCATTCCCTTCACCGCGTACTCGATCAGCCTGGTTGGCCGCTGGCTGCGCATCTGGGCCGCCGTCTTGGACTTCAAGCCTCCCGGATACGTGCTATGCCGGTAGTAGATCTTCTGGTCTTCCTTGCGTCCGGAGAAGACCGCCTTCTCGGCGTTGATCACTATGACGAAGTCGCCGGTATCGATGTGCGGTGCGTACTGCGGCTTGTGCTTGCCGGTGAGCAGGCGGGCCACCTCGGTTGAGAGTCGGCCGACGGTCTGATCAGAAGCATCCACAACATACCAATGGCGGTCGACTTCACCCTTCTTTGGGCTGTACGTTTTCATGTTGTCGCTCGACCGTTCTCGTTCTTGACAGAAAATACCCGACCCTTGCCGGGCAAAGGACCTTCGATATTAAGTATGGCCCTCGGGAATGTCAAGAGCCTCGGTGCAACCGAGATCAAGAATACACCTCTTCCGGTGGCGCCGAACTCGTGGGCCCGACTTCTCCCGCCTGGCGCTTGAATATAGACTCACCCGATGCAGTCCGAGAGGCATCCGGTTGACAAAAGCGGCCTGGCCATCGAGCGGATGTTCAGCGCCGTCGCGCCCCGATACGACCTGCTCAATCGCTTGCTGTCCGCCAATTTGGACCAGCGCTGGCGACGACAGGCAGCGGCCGCCTTGACGCTGCCCAACGGGGCCCCGGTTCTCGATGCCTGCGCCGGTACCGGAGACCAGGCTCTCGCGCTCCGCAAGAGAACCTCGACTGTCCTTGCCGCGGACTTCTCCGTCTCGATGCTCGAGATTGCCAGCAAGAAGTTCAGGCGGACACAGGCCCCACCGCCAGCAGGGTTCGCCAGCGATACCCTGCACCTACCCTTGGCCTCGGGGACACTCGGGGCAGTGACGGTGTCCTTCGGACTGCGCAATGTGGTTGATCTGGATGCGGCCCTGCACGAGATGTACCGAGTTCTGCGGCACAACGGTGAGACGGCGATTCTGGAGTTCGCCCTGCCTCGTAGCACTCTGCTCCGAAAACCATACCTGTTCTACTTCCGCAATATCCTGCCTCGGATTGGTGGCTGGCTCTCCCCCAGGGGATCCGCCTACACCTATCTACCCGAATCGGTGATGCAATTCCCTCAACGGGAGGACTTCATCCGACGGCTGGAGGATGCCGGATTCCGTGACGCCACCTGGCAAGATCTGACCGGTGGCATTGTGTGTCTCTACACAGGAAGGCGAGATTCATGACGAAGATCCTGGATGGAAACGCCCTCGCAAAACAGATTCGAGGCGAAGTGGCGGCAAGTGTGAGCGAGCTCCTCGCAGGTGGGGGACGCTCGCCTGGCCTGGCAGCTCTGCTGATCGGCGAGAACCCAGCTTCAGAGGTCTATGTTCGCTCGAAGGCCCGAGACTGCGAGAAAGTGGGAATTCTCAGCCGGACCATCCGGCGCCCCCCGGACTGCCCCCAAGGGGAGCTGTTGTCCCTGATCGACGAGCTGAATGACGACCCCGACATCGACGGCATCCTGGTACAACTGCCTCTGCCGTCGGAGCTCGACGAGAAACTGACGTTGGCCCGGGTCTCACCAGCCAAGGACGTGGATGGCTTCCATCCCGAGAGCGTCGGCCAGCTTTGGCTCGATGAGGAGGGCTTCGTGCCGGCGACTCCGAGCGGCATCATGGAAATGCTGCGTCGCACCGGTGTCGCGCTGGAGGGTCAGCAAGCGGTGATCGTGGGCCGCAGCACCATCGTCGGCAAGCCGATGGGCGCGCTTCTTCTGCGAGAGAACTGCACCGTCACCTTCTGCCACTCGCGCACCCGCGATCTACCAGCCGTTTGTCGAACGGCAGACCTCTTGATCGGCGCCATCGGTAGGCCTGCCTTCTTCGGTCCCGAGCACATCAAAGAGGGTGCGGTGGTCGTCGACGTCGGGATCAATCGGATCACGGAAGCGGACGAGGTAGAGCGTCTCTTTCCGGGCGACGAGGCACGCCGGCAGCGCTTCGAAGACAGGGGCTCCGTGCTGGTCGGAGACGTGGACTTCACCCGGGTCGCGCCTATGACGTCGGCCATCACCCCCGTACCCGGAGGGGTGGGCCCATTGACCCGCGCCATGCTGCTGGTCAACACGCTGCGAGCTTCCAGGCTCCGACAAGGCATCACGGCGGCATCGCCGTAAAGGTTCCATGGGGCAATTGCGCATCGGGTTGACAGGCGGACTGGCGGCTGGCAAGTCCACCGTAGGCCGCTGGCTCGAGGAAGCCGGCTTTCCGGTGATGGACGCCGATGAAGTCGTGGCCGAGCTCTACACATCGGGCGCTGCCGGAGCCGTTCTGGTGCAGAACCTCTTCGGCGACTCCTTCATCCTCGAGGACGGCAGCGTAGATCGTTCACGGCTCGCCGCGTTGGTCTTCTCCGATAGCGCGGCTCGGCTGCGGTTGGAAGCGGCCATCCACCCCCTGGTACGAGATCGATTCGCCACCTATGCTGCGAACCAGTCCGCCGCCGTGCTGGAGGCCACGCTGCTCGTCGAGTCGGGGCTCGACGCCGAGTGCGACCTGGTCATAACCGTGGAGGCTGATCCCGCACTCCGCCTACAGCGGGCGGTGGATCGCGGCATGGATGAGGAGGAGGCCAAACGGAGGCTCGAGGCACAGAGTAGCGGAGCGGATCGCCGTGCCGCCGCGCATTGGATTCTCTGGAACAACGGCTCACCCGAGGAGCTCCGGCGTCAGGTCGACGAGCTTCTTGCCCAACTGAACAACGGTGACGAACAGCCATGACCGCCAGCGAAAGATCCGACGTGCGCGGGATCCCGTCGCCAGCCGCGATCGAGTCACTGCAAGGAGTTGTTCTGGTGACCGGCAACCGAGGGAAGCTGGCGGAGGCTCGACGCCTGTGCGGCGCCGATCTCGAAGCCGTCGAAGTCGACCTAGCCGAGATCCAGTCCCTGGACCTGCTCACCGTTCTCAGAGCGAAGGGTGAAGAGGCCATGGGACGTCTCCAGAGGCCGCTGATCGTAGAAGAGACCGGGTTGGACCTGACTGCCATGGCAGGGTTCCCGGGGCCGCTGGTCAAGTGGATGCTCGCCGCAGTCGGAGCCGAGGGAATCGCTCGAGCCGCCATCGCCATGGGAAACGATCGGGTCACGGCAAGATGCGCCTTGCTCTTACTCAAACCGGAGCGAGAGGTCGTCGCCGTGGGCGAAACACGAGGTCGAGTGGTGCTGCCTCCTCGCGGCGATCACGGGTTCGGATGGGACCCGATCTTCGTGCCGGAGGGAGAAGAACTGACCTACGCCCAGCTCCATCCCGAGGCCAAAGACCTCCTGAGTCACCGTGGCCGAGCTTGGAGAGCCCTTCTGGAGAAGCTGGCGCGACCCGACCTCTAGAGACTCTCCCCAGCCATCAACCAGAGGAGTAGCGCCTTCTGGGCGTGAAGACGATTCTCCGCCTCGTCAAAGATCCGACTCTGCGGACCGTCCGCCACCTCGGCCGAAACCTCCTCTCCGCGGTGGCAGGGCAGACAGTGGAGGAAGACGGCTTCGGGCAGCGCCTGCGACATCATCGCCGCATCGACCTCGTAACCATCGAAGAGCTTCAACCGTTGCTCGGCTTCCTGTTCCTGCCCCATGGAAGCCCAGACATCCGTATAGACCGCGGAGGCGCCGGCCACTGCCGCAGTGGGATCGTTCGTGATCTCGATCTCGGTACCCGCCTCGGTGGCCCCAGCTCGAGCCTTCTCCAGGTAGACGCCGTCGGGTTCGTAGCCCTGGGGCGTCGCCACAGCGATGTCCATGCCCACCATTGGCGCGGTGAGCATCAGCGAGTGGGCCACGTTGTTGCCGTCACCGACATAGGCGAGCTTGCGTCCCATGAGGTCGCCAAAGACCTCCTTCAGGGTGAAGAAATCGGCCAGAGCCTGACAGGGGTGGAGATCGTCGGAAAGCCCGTTGATCACGGGAATCGTCGCGTACTTCGCCAGATCCACGACGGTCTGATGCCCAAAGGTCCGAGCCATGATTCCGTCGAGGTAGCGAGACAGGACCTGGGCGGTATCCGAGATCGCCTCGCCCCTTCCCAACTGCAGGTCACGGCTCGACAAGAACAGTCCCTGTCCCCCCAACTGGAACATCCCGACCTCGAAGCTCACCCGCGTTCGGGTCGATGACTTCTCGAAAATGAGGCCCAGACTCTTGCCACTCAAGCGAGAACGATAGCGCTCCGGCTCGCTTTTGACGCGAGCGGTCAAAGCGAAGAGTCCTCGCAGCTCGTCAGGTGTCAGATCGGCTACGGAAATGAAGCTTCTGGCTTTCACGGTGAGTTCCCTCCTCGGATAGACCGCGCCGATGCTAGCAGACCTGCCGAGCCCGTTCGAGGCCTTGACCCTCTGTTAGAATTCACGCCTGATCATGGCCAATCGACCGCCTCAGAATCCGCTTTTCGAACGCTACGCGTCCCAAGAGATGGCCGATATCTTCTCGGCTTCCCATCGATACTTGTGCTGGCGGCGACTCTGGATCGCCTTGGCCGAAAGCCAGCGGGAGCTGGGCCTCTCCATCACCCAACAGCAGCTCGATGATCTCCAGCAGGTAGCAGGCGATCTCGACCTGGATAGGGTCGCTGAGATCGAGCGCCAGACACGTCATGACGTCGTCGCCCATCTTCGGCATTTCGCCGAGCAGGCTGGAGACGCGGGTAGCATCCTTCACCTCGGTGCCACCAGTGCCTTCGTGACTGACAACACCGACGCGCTGTTGAACCGAGAGGCTCTGGAGCTCATCTTGAGCCGCCTGGCGACTGTCATCCGTGAGCTGGCCTCATTCGCCCGGGGCACCCGCTCGATCCCAACGCTGGCCTTCACCCATTTGCAGCCGGCCCAGCTCACCACGGTGGGCAAGCGAGCCTGTATCTGGTTGCAGGACTTCCTCATGGACCTGGAGACCGTAAAGGCCATCTTGGCGGGTTTCCGGTGTCGAGGGGTCAAGGGAACGACGGGCACACAGGCCAGCTATCTGACCCTCTTCGACGGCGATCACTCCAAGGTTCGCGAGCTCGACAGGCTGTTCGCCGAAAAGCTGGGGTTCGCAGCCAGTTTTCCGATCACGGGTCAGACTTATCCCCGAAAACTGGACTCGCAAGTCCTGGCGGCCTTGACGGGGGTCGGAGAATCCTGCCACAAGCTGGGCACGGATCTTCGCCTGCTCCAGGGCATGGGCGAGCTGTCCGAGCCCTTCGACGCGACGCAAGTCGGCTCCTCCGCCATGGCCTACAAAAGGAACCCGATTCGGGCCGAGCGCATGTGTGCTCTGGCGAGAAGGCTCATGATCGATGGTCTGAACGGACCCATCAACTCGGCCACTCAATGGCTGGAGCGTAGTCTGGACGACTCCGCCAACCGCCGGTTGGTGATACCCGATGCCTTCCTGTTGAGCGACGCCATCCTCACCCTGGCTGCCGGCATGGTGGGACGATTAAACGTTCGAGAAGACCGCATCAAGTTCCATGTGAGACGCGAGCTGCCCTTCATGGCCACCGAGAGCCTGCTCATGATCGCCACGATGCGGGGCGGCGATCGCCAGCAACTCCACGAGCTGCTGCGCAAGCACAGCATGGTGGCACACGAAGCGGTCTCCCGGGGTGAGGACAACCCGTTGATCGAGCTCGTGCTGGCCGACACGGCGTTCGATTTGGACCGGGAAAAGGTCCGAGCCAGTCTCGATCCGATGCGCTTCGTGGGCCGCTCAGCCGAACAGGTAACGGAGTTTCTCGACGAGTTCGTCGAGCCGGCCCTGGCCGACGTCGAAGCAGCCGCGGTCGAGGAGCCCAGGATCTAGCAGTGGTTCTTACCAAGCAGCGGCAAACCCACCAGCTTCTGCTGACTCTCGTCGTTCTCTCTCTTCTCTACAGCCTGTCCTGCGCCACGGGTAGGCGGGCCCGAGAAGGACAGGTCGGTTTCACCGAGCGAGGCCTGGCGTCGTGGTACGGCCCTGGCTTCCACGGTCGAGCCACCGCCAGTGGCGAGACCTATGACATGTACGACCACACAGCGGCGCACAAGACGCTGCCCCTTGGCACTGTCGTGGAAGTGCGCAATCGCGACAACGGTAGGCAGACCAAGGTGCGGATCAATGACCGGGGTCCCTTTGTTCGAGGCAGGGTCATCGACCTATCGTACTCGGCGGCCAGAGATCTGGACATGCTGGGGCCGGGCACGGCACCCATCGAGCTCAGAGTTCTCCAGACCGCACAGTTGGCCCCACAGCCCGGTGGCTTCTGGCTACAAGTGGCGGCCTTCCAGGAAAAGTCCCACGCCCAGGACCTGCGCCGGGAGCTTCGTTCCAGCCAGTCGAGAGTCCAGGTACAGTCGCAAGGCGGCTGGCACCGTGTCCTGGTGGGGCCTTTCAAAAACAGGAAGCAAGCGGAAAAGGCCGAGCGGCGACTACGTCAACTCGGCTACTACCCGGTCTTGAAGACCGGCGCCTGACGGCGCCGATCTCCTGGGTGTAGGGGCGTAGGGGCTTAGGGGCCTAGGGGAATGCCCACTGCCCCAAAGATCGGCTGGAGCAAGCGACAGCCGCCTCGGCCCCAAGCCCTCAAAGAACGCCCGGCGGAGAGCCGGGCGCCTCAACCCTCACTGCCTCAACCCCCCAACTGCGCAAGCCAGTCCTTGATGCCCTCGTCGAGGGAGCGACGGCGGTGGTGCACGCTGATGGCGATCTCGACCAGGCGGTCGACGAGATCAGGCAGGGGCAGACCCGCCTCTTCCCAGAGCTTGGGGTACATCGAGATGCTGGTGAAGCCCGGCAGGGTATTGATCTCGTTGATATAGAGACCGGCGTCACCTTCCAACAGGAAGTCCACTCGGGCCATGCCGTGACCGCCGACCGCGGCGAACGATTCCACCGCCAAGGATCGAATCTGCTCGGTGACGCTCGCCGGCAGGTCAGCCGGAATCTCGAGCTCGGCCGCATCCAGAAGGTACTTGTCCTCGTAATCGTAGAACGGGTTGCCCGGCCGGATCTCGCCGACGGCCGAGGCCTTCAGGTGCAGGTCTCCCAGAACCGAGCACTCCAATTCACGACCGGGGACTCCCCGCTCTATCAACGCGGTGGTGTCGAAACGCAGAGCAAAGGCGATGGCCGACTGTAGCTCCTCCGGTGCCTCGATCTTGCGAACACCGACGCTTGACCCACCGACACTGGGTTTCACGAAGAGGGGAAACGGAAGCTCGGGGAGCTCCTTCAACGCCCGTTCCGGATCGGCCTGGAAGCTCGACCTGCTGATCGACCCGTACTCCACAACTGGCAGACCGCAGCTTTCGAGCTGCCGTTTGCAGAGCACCTTGTCCATGGCCAGGGCACTGGCTCCTACACCGGCTCCGACGTACGGGAGATCCAACATCTCGCACAAACCCTGTAGGGTACCGTCTTCACCCCAGGTGCCATGGACAACCGGAAAGAGCACCTCGATCGAGGAGTCCAGCAGGTGCCTGAGCGTCGGAGACAGCGGCTCGCCCACCGCCTCCAGACTATCGAGGTCGCCGTCTACGGCACGCTGCGAGACGCCTGGCTCGAGCCAGCAGCCATCCTGCGCGATTCCCAGGGGAACGACTTTATGACCGATCTCTTCGAGGGCTCCGATGACCGTCCTCGCCGAGCGGATCGAAACCTGATGCTCGACGGTTCGGCCGCCAAACGCCACTCCAACTCTTGCCATGATCCTGTCTCCCTGTTGCTAAATCGACTCCAGTTCGACCACCCGTACCTGACTGATCTCGGGGAGTGCCTCGAGCGCAGCGATCGTCGACTCCGGTGGTGCCTGGTCGAGACGCAGCACCGCCAGCGCCTCTCCACCACCCTCTTTGCGGGCCAAGTGGATTTCAGCGATGTTGATTCCGGCTTCACCCAACAGGGTGCCCAACGTACCGACGACGCCCGGGACATCGCTATTGCGCAGCAGCAGGAGTCGCCCCTTGGCTCGAAACTCGAGGCGATAGCCCTCCAACCGAACGACCCGGGGATCGGCCTCTCCGAACACCGTACCGGCGACTTCGGCGCTGCCATTTTCACCGCTGAGTGTCACTCCCACGAGCTCGGGGTACTCACCCGAAGAGTGATAGACCGAACGAACGACCTCGATGCCCCTGCCTTCGGCTACCATCTCGGCGTTGACGAAGTTGACCGCTTCTCCCAGGAACGGCGACAGCGCTCCCTTCAAAGCCGCAATCGTCAGAGGTACCCGGATGTCCTCATCCATGCCCCAGAGCTCGACCTTGACCTCGAGGACACTACTGCCCAGCAGCGAGCTACATAGAGAACCCAGCTGCTCTGCCAGAGCTACGAAGTGCTGCGCCCGCCCACCGGTGGGCGAGAACGGCAGATTGACCGCAGTCAGCTCCAGGGATCCTTCGAGCGCACCGAGCACCATGCGTGCCGTTTCTGTGGCCACCCTCTCCTGCGCCTCTCGGGTCTGGGCCCCGATATGCGGTGTCACCACGGCCCTGGGGTGAGCCACCAGCCTGGAGTTCGTGGGTGGCTCGTGTTCGAACACGTCCAGGGCCACGCCTCCAAGATGCCCCGACTCCAGAGCCTCCAGCACTGCCTTCTCGTCCACGACACCGCCTCGGGCGCAGTTCACCAGCAGCGCCCCGGCCTTCATACCGGATATCGCCGCGCCATCCAGCAAGCCCCGGGTCTGATCCGTGAGTGGCGTGTGCACGGACACCACGTCCGAGCGCTTCAAGAGGGCGGCGAGCTCTGACAGCTCGACATCCAGGCGGCGGGCGGCCGACACATCCAGGAAGGGATCGAAGGCCACCACTTTCATCCCGAAGGCTTTGGCTCGATAGGCGACATTCTGTCCGATCCGGCCGAGACCGATGAGCCCAAGGGTCTTGCCATTGAGCTCGGTCCCGATGAACCGCTTTCGGTCCCACTCACCTGCCAGCAGTGACTGATGGGCTGCGGGAACGTTCCGCGCCAGCGCCAGTAGCAACGCGAAAGTATGTTCCGTCGCCGAGACCAGATTCGCGGTAGGGGCGTTGACCACCAGAATCCCAAGCTCTGTGGCGGTCGCCACGTCTACGTTGTCGACGCCGATGCCGGCCCGACCCACCACCTTGAGGCTCTTGCCCTGGCGCAGGAGAGCGCCGTCCACCTGCGTCATGCTTCTGACGATCAGGGCGTCGAACCCGTCGATCATCTCCGCCAGCTCCGGTCGCTCCTCGGCGGCCAGCAAATGAACCTCCGAACCGCTCTGCCTCAGGATCGCCAGGCCAGCGGCATGCAGCGGGTCGGCAACCAGGATGCGATTCATCGCTCGTCTGCCTCCAACACCTCGTCGAGAGTCGCGAAAAGGCCGTCCAGGTCCTCGGTGCGCACTTCGCCCATGTGGCCGATCCGAAAGGTGTTCGGCTTCCACTTGCCGTAGCCTCCGCCCACCGTGAAGCCGAGCCCGGCGAGCTCTTCAACGATTCTCGGGGCCGACGTCCCGGCGGGAGCCTGCAGGCAGCTGATGGTCGGCGACCGACAACCGGACTCGCTGGCCCAGTTCATGGCTCGCAATTCGACCCAACGCGCCGTCTGCTCCTGAAGCTCTTCGTGACGCCGCCAGCGCGCTTCCATCCCCTCGTCGACGATGTTGTCTAGCTGCCGGTCGAGGGCATAGAAGACCGAGACGGCTGGAGTAGTTATCGTGCCACCCGATCTGTGCTTGTCTCGATAGCGCAGGAAGTCGGTGTAGAAGCCACGAGTCTCCAATCGACTGGCACGCTCGGCGGCCCTCTCCGAGAGACTGAACACCGTGAGTCCCGGAGGCGCGGCCATGGCCTTCTGGATACTGGCGAGAACGACATCCAGTCCCCATTCGTCCGTTTCGATTGGCGCGCCCGCCATCGAAGAGACGGTATCGACCAGCAGCAGAGCGTCGCTTTCTTCCCGGACCACCCGAGCCACGGTCTCCAGGGGATTGATCACCCCGGTAGAAGTCTCGTTGTGTACCACCGTCACCGCCTCGTACCGCTGCCGACTCAACGCCTCTCTCACAAGATCCGGGTCTATGGCTCGGCCCCACGGTACCGACACCCGATCGGCCTGCTTGCCCAGTGAGAGGCAGATCTGGTGCCAGCGCTCGGAAAAGGCGCCGCAGACCAGATTGAGGACACGCGACTCTACGGTCGAGATGATGGCGCTCTCCATGACCAACGTCGCGCTACCAGTGGCGACCAACACGTCTCCGCGGGTGCGAAAAACCGCCTGCAGTCGAGGTGCCATGGACTCGTACAGCAAATTGAAGCCAGGGGATCGGTGGCCCACCACATCCACCAGCATGGCCTCCCTCACCGCTGGAAGAACGTAGGTTGGACCGGGCAGAAAGAATCGGATGTTCGACTGTGTCATGGTCAGGCTCACCTTGAGGATTGGTCTTCGAAGTCTCGATGTCGAGCGGCGGCATTGTGGCACCGCCTCTCTTCAGGGGTCAACCGTGTGGGCAAGACGCACTTGCCGACCGAATCGACAAGCCCCTCTGGGTTCAGGGTCCGAAGGGTCTCGGCTTCCTGAGGGTCGCTACCAGGCTTGCCGTGTCCAGGGCTCTCGCAGCCGCTCCTGGGACTTCCAACAGCCAACCCCCCTCCGCTGCAGAGAGACGGGGAAGAGGTTCGCCGCCCCGGACAAGCACCACCGAACAACCCACGAAGTACTCCCGCAACAGGTCTTTCATGACGGCACCGCCCTGGCGAGGCTTGACGGCGACCGTGACTCCCTCGTCGACGCCAACGGCCCTGAGCACACCCGCCCCGGAAGCAGCCGTCAGAGCGGCTGGCACCTGTGTACCGCTGAGGTCGAGCCACCCCACCCGTTTGCCGTCGGCGCGGAGCGCCTCGATCAGCTCGAGGAACGCATCGGCTCGGGCTTCGACCGACAGAAGGTGGATACGTTTCATGATCCTACCGCTCGCGGGTACAGGAGCCAGGGCTCACATTCGCGTCGGAACAGGTCTTCCTGGCTGGCCCACGAATCGCACCAGGCGGTGGGGTCCTCTCCTGACTCGAGGATCTCACGCAGCTCACTGGAGCCAGCGAGCAGATCGATCGCTGGCCGATCGCTGACGAACTCGTATGCCTTCTCGCGCCAGGCGAAGGCTGCGGGAGCGACCCGGCGAAAACCGAAGATAACTTCGACTCCACAGCGATAGGGTTCGAACGACCCGGGATCCGTCACCTTGATTTCTACTCCACCACAGACTTCTCCCTCGTGTTTGTGGAACACGGGTCGGAAGAAGGTGGGGACGAATCGCACACCTGAGAGACCACGGTTATTGAGCTCGTTGGCCAAGCGCATCCCGTCGACTCCAGGTGCGCCGACCAACTCGAAGGGCCGCGTCGTCCCACGCCCCTCGGAGAGCTCGGTGCCTTCCAAGAGGCAGAGTCCCGGGTAGACGAGGGCGGTCTGCGGGGTCGGGATATTGGGTGAGGGAGGCATCCACTGTCGATCGGTCTCGTCCCAGAGCATCGATCGATACCAACCGTG
Source organism: Thermoanaerobaculia bacterium (assembly GCA_049664225.1). Classification (GTDB taxonomy): domain Bacteria; phylum Acidobacteriota; class Thermoanaerobaculia; order Multivoradales; family JAHEKO01; genus JAUVRX01. The sequence goes on along the minus strand of JBATEX010000064.1, from coordinate 48,814 downwards.
CATGGTCCAGACGCGGAGGCCATCCGACCAGTTCCGACGTGCCCCCTCGAGACGCATCAACTCGCCCAGTGTCAGGCCGTGACGAACAGGTGTCTCGAAGGCCCCGACGAAGGACTCGAAGCCCTCCTGCCGCAGGTTGCCTTCGACCGCTAGACCACCGATGGGGTTCGGTCGATCGAGAACCCACACCTCACAGCCTTCGAGGAGTGCAACTTCGGCCGCCCAGACTGCTGTGGCCGCGTAAGTGTAGTAGCGAGCGCCTACGTCCTGGAGATCGATGACAAGCAAGTCGAGATCTCGGAAATGGCTGCTGTCGGCGCGCAGGGACGACTCGGTATCGCCGTAGAGGGACGCGACCCGCACCCCGGTCCACGGATCCAGCTGATCGGCCGAAGGCACCATGTCCTGCTCGATGCCGTAGAGACCGTGCTCAGGTCCGAACAGCAAAGCAGGAGACTCGGCTCCGGCGGCCGTCAATGCGAGGTGTGCAGGGACCAGGCCGGCGCTCACCGATGCACCATGAACCAGGAGGCCGTACCGTCTGCCGACCAGGGCCCTGTCTTCGGCTAGCAGCCGATCCAGACCGGTGAGAATCATTCTCGTCGCCTGAACTCCCCAGTCCGGCCCCCGCTCTTGGCGTCCAGACGGAGGTCGCTGATGACGGCATCCCGCTCGACTGCTTTCACCATGTCGTAGAGCGCCAGCGCCGCCGTCGAGCAGGAGACCATGGCCTCGAGCTCGGCTCCGGTGCGAGCGGTGACAATGACTCGGGCTTGGATCCGCACACCCTCGGCATCGGGCGCGATCTCCACCTCGACCTGATCGAGTCTCAATGGGTGGGCCAGGGGTATGAGCTCACCGGTTCGCTTGGCCCCCTGGATACCTGCCAACCGGGCAACTGCGAAGGCGTCCCCTTTGGGCATCTCGCTCAGCTTCGAAACGGTCTCCGGAGACATCCGGACATGGCACGAGGCCTCGGCGACCCTACGAGTGACCGGTTTCTCGGAGACGTCGACCATGCGAGCCTGACCGCGGTCATCCAGGTGGCTGAAGGGGTTCGGAGGGCTCATACGGAGGAGACTCTATGCTAGCATTCTGGCACCTTGGCGACCATCACAGTCGCAGCCATCATCCCCACTCTCAACGAAGAGTCGTCACTCCGACGCAGACTGCCCGAGGTCCTCTCGGTAGCCGACGAGGTCGTCGTCAGCGATGGAGGAAGTCGGGACAACACCCTTCGACTGGCGGAGGAGTTGGGTGCCCAGATCGTCTCTGGAGCCCCGGGTCGGGGACCGCAGCTGAACCGCGGAGCCGCCGCCACCAGGAGTGATGCACTGCTGTTCCTCCACGCTGACACCAGACTGCCGGACGGAGCGGTGCCGGCGGTTCGCGAGGCGATCCACAGCGGCAAAGTCGGCGGTGGGTTCCAGGTCCGCTTCGATACCGACCGTTGGGTGATGGCCCTAGGCAGCCGACTGGTCCAGCTGCGAACCCACCTCACCCAAGCCCCGCTGGGCGATCAGGCTCAATTTGTCAGCCGCGCGATCTTCAAGCAGCTGGGAGGTTTTCGAGACTGGCCAGCCCTGGAGGATCTCGATCTCATCCGGCGGATGAAACGAAAGGGTGAGGTCGTGGTCCTGCCGCTCGAGGCCACGACTTCGGCTCGGCGATACCTGGAGGATGGTATCGGCCGTACTGTAGCCCTCAATTGGTTGCTTTGGACCCTCTACTTTGCCGGCGTTCCAGCCCAGCGACTGGCGCGGCTGTATCGGCCTCGGCAGGCGCCGACCGATCAGGCAGCACCTGGCGAACGACAGAACACCTGAACCGTGAAACCGTCGTGGTCACCGCCGGTAAGAATCCTCCACAGTCCGCGACCCTGCACGAACTCGCCGAGCGGAGACTCCAGCCGTTCTTCGAGACCCAGGCGGCTGAAGTTGGGGTGCCGCTCCAAGAACCGCTCTGCCACGGCTTCGTTCTCGGTGTCCTCCAATGAACAGGTGATGGCGGACAGGATCCCGCCAGGCTCGACGAGCCGGGCTACACCATCTAGCAGAGTCAGGCCGGCCGCGGAGAGTCGCTCGAGCTCCCTTCGGCTCACCCTCCACTTCAACTCCGGGTGCTTGCGGAGGGTACCGGTGCCCGAGCAGGGCAGATCGACGATCACCCGCTGAAAGGTCCCGCTGATCGCCCGCTCTCGTGCGTCCATGACGACGACCGGAATTTCGCGCTCCAATCGCCGCAGGTTGCCGATCAGGGGCTCGAGTCGAGACAACCCCAAATCGGCACACACCACTCTGACGTCCCTGCCGGTCGCCAGCAGACAGAGACTCTTGCCACCTGGCGAGGCGGCGGCGTCGAAGACGGTTTCGCCGTCGCGGGGCCGAGGCACGAGGGCCGCCGCCTGGCTCGCTTCATCCTGGATGTAGCAATCACCCCTCCGGAAGGCCTCCGTCTCGAGCGGATTCCCGCCTCTTACTACCAGTCCCAAAGGAGAGAGCGAGGAGGCCTCGGTGACCAGGCCTTCCTCAGCCAGCTCCGCTGCCAGAGCCAGGCGTCCGCCTCGATCGGCGAAGCTGAGTAGATGAAGAGGCTTGGCTCGGTTGTTGGCCATTGCCAGCAGCTCTGTCTGGCGTTCTCCGTACTGTCGGATCCACTCCGCGATGAGAAAGTCCGGGTGACTCGTCTCGACGCCGATTCGTTGGACCGGATCCTCGGCCACCACCGGCCAGACTGCGAGTGACGGAGAGGCTGCCACTCGGCGGAGAACGGCGTTGACAAACCCTGCTCCACCGCGATGAGTCCGCTGCCGCGCAAGATCTACGGATTCGCTGACCGCAGCATGTGCCGGGATTCGATCCAGGAAGACGAGCTGGTAGACACCGATCCTCAAAGGGCAGTGAAGCGCCCGATCGATCTCCTCCATGCGCCGTGACGAAGCCTCGACGATAATGGCGTCGAGCCTCCGCAACCACCGCAACACCCCGAATACCAACTGGTGGAGCAGCCGACGATCGCGCTCTTCGAGGTCGCGGTCGAATGAACTCAGAACAGGATCGACCGGCGCCAGAGAGGACAGCGTGTTCTCGAGCACCGTACAAGCCACCGCGCGGACGTTCTTGCGCGGTTCGGTCACCCGAAACGCTCTCCTCTCTCGATCGGCTCACCGTTGACGAACTGGGAGGCCTCGAGGGGCTTCCTGCCGGGGCGCTGGACGCGCTCCACACCGAGGACGGTGCCTTCCCCGCAACACACCGCCATCCGAGCGTCGATCAGGCCGAGATAAGTGCCGGGTTCGCTAGTCGCTGGCGGTGATGCGCCCTCGACGACGCTGCCCCAAAGAACTTTCAGGGGCCGATTCCGCAACTGCGTAACGGCTCCCGGCCAGGGCGTGACGCCCCGGATTCGATTGAACAGCGTCGGGGCCGACTGACGCCATTCCAGCAAACCATCGGCCTTTCGCAGGCGCGGAGCCATGGTGGCGTCCGCGTCTGCCTGTAGTCTCATTTCGATGCCACCCGACTCCAGACGCTCGAGGGTCCGAACCACCAGTTCGGCCCCGACATCGGCGAGGCGCTCGGACAGTTCCCCCGCCGTTTCTCTCGATCCGATCGCCAATTCCTGCTGCAGGAGGATGGGACCGCTGTCCAAGCCTTCCTCCATTTGCATCGTGGTCACGCCGGTACTGGTCTCGCCGGCGATGATGGCGGCCTGGATCGGAGCGGCTCCGCGGTACAGCGGCAGCATCGATGCGTGCAGATTGATGCAGCCTCGAGTCGGAATCTCCAACAGAGCTTGGGGGAAGATCTGGCCGAACGCCACCACTACCGCTACCGACGGCTCCAAAGCGGCCATCCGCTTCAGGAATTCCGGTGCGCGCACATCTCTCGGCTGGGCCACCTGCAGCCCTCTGCTCAGCGCCCACTCCACCACCGGCGGATTCTGCAGATGCCGTCCCCGACCGGCTGGTCGCGACGGCTGCGATATCACCTCGACCGGCAGCTGGCCGACGTCGCACAGCGCCCGAAGAGTCGGTAGAGCGAAATCGGGAGTTCCAAAGAAAACCAAGCGGCCCAGGGGTTCAACCCGCATTGCTCATGACCCCTCGGGCTAGACCTCTTCTCTCGTCTCGTCGACTTCAGCGAAGTAGTCCCGTTTGACGAGCACCTCACGTGGCTTGCTACCCTGGGGCGGACCCAGGAGCCCGTCCTGCTCCATCATGTCGATCAGCCGGGCGGCTCTCGAGAAGCCGACCCGCATTCGACGTTGCAGGAAGCTCGCCGACCCCTGCCGCTCGGCCACCACGAGACGTGCGGCTTCATCGAACAGGGGATCATCGCCACCGCCAGCGCCGCCACTCGATCGATCTTCCTCGGGCGGCGGAGCGAGCACCGCCGGGTCGAAGTCCGGCTTGCCCCGCTTCTTCATCCAACGCACCAGGGCGGCTGTCTCCTGCTCCGTGACATAGGCGCCATGCAGGCGCAGGACCCTCGATGTCCCTGGTGGCATGAAGAGCGCATCACCCCGACCGAGGAGCTTCTCCGCCCCGACCTGGTCCAGGATCGTACGAGAATCGATCCTCGACACGGTAGCGTAGGACAGTCGACAGGGGAAGTTGGCCTTGATGGTTCCCGTCAGAACATCCACCGACGGCCTTTGTGTGGCGACGATGAGGTGGATGCCGACCGCGCGGGCCATCTGCGCGAGACGAGCGATAGAGGCCTCGACCTCGGCACCTACCACCATCATGAGATCAGCCAGCTCGTCGATGACGATGACGTAGTAGGGCAACGGTTTGAGATCAGAATCCAGAACTTCGAAATCCCCCTCGGACAAAGCGAGACGCTTGCGGACCTCGGGGTTCCGAATGGCTCGATTGTAGAAATCGAGGGAACGCACATGAGCCTCGGCTAGAAGACGGTAGCGACGCTCCATCTCGCTGACGGCCCAGCGCAGGGCATTGGCGGCCTTCTTCGGCTCCACCACGACCTCGGCCTTCAGATGCGGGATGTTGGCGTAGACGCCGAGCTCGATCCGCTTGGGGTCGATGAAGATGAACTGCACCTCGTCTCTCGTCGCCTTGTAGAGAATCGAGGTGATCATGCTCTGCAGGCCAACGCTTTTGCCCGACCCCGTGGCCCCGGCCACCAACAGATGCGGCATCCCGGCCAGGTCCGAGAAATAGGGTTCGCCGTGGAGTGTGGTACCGAGCGCGACCGTGAGGGGTGATGGAGACTTGCGAAACTCTCCTTGCGACAGCAGGTGACCCAGGTGGATCAGGGCTTTCTTCTTGTTGGGTACCTCGATGCCGAGAGTCGATCGCCCCGGTAGTCGCTCGATGCGAATTGCCTCGGCCTTCAAGGCCAGGGCGAGATCGTCCTGAAGATTGACGATCTGACTGACTTTGACACCTGGCGCCGGTTGAAACTCGAAAATGGTGACCACGGGGCCGGGGCTGATAGCCACGACGTTGCCCTCGACACCGAACTCGGCGCAACGAGCTCGGATCAACTCACCCAATCGAACGAGCTCGTTCTCGTCGACACTGGTCTCGACGGCGTCCAACTGAAGCAGATTCAAAGGGGGAAGGGCAGCTTCGATCGGCGGTACTTCGTCCGCGAAGGCTATCCGTTTCTGCTTCGAGCGCGATGCCTCGCGCCTCTCCTTCTTGGGCTGCTCGACCTTCACCTTGCGGACGGAAAACCCGCCTTGTCCCTCTTTCTCCTCGACTCGCAGAGGGAGATCTACCTTGGGGTCGCTCGCCGAGGACAGCTTCGTGACCTTCGTGGCGGTCACCTCTTGACTCTTCTTCTCAGCTGCCCGTTCCAGGTGCTTCGCCATCACCCGACGTCTGGATTGCTCCTTTGTGCGTCGCTCTCGATGCCTGGCCCGAGCCAACGAAAGTCGATCCCACCATGAAATCAGCCGTTGGCGCCAGGCGATCAGAAAACCGCCCAGCGTCGACTGGATGAGCATCGTAAAGCCGATCAGGACTCCACCACCCAGCAGCACCAGGGTGCCGGCGGGATTCAGGAAGCGCTCCAACGAATCACCGACCAGGCTCCCGACCAACCCGCCTGCGGACATCTCCACGCCACGCCAGCTGACGACTCCGAGAAGCGCCTGTAGGAGGGCCGGTAGAGTCACCATCACGACCACGGCTCCGACGCCTCGGCCGACAACCCGTTGCCCTTCTCGATTCCAGAACCTCCTCCAACCGGTCAGCAGAAGCAGTACTGGAAGGAGCAAGGCTGTAAGGCCGAAGACCTCGAAGAAGAATGCGGCCACCTCAGCACCGACCCGGCCCGCCAGGTTCTGCACCGGACCCTGCTGCAGGGTCTGATGAAAGAAGCTCGGGTCCATGGGTTGGTAGGTGCCGAGACTGACTCCGAGCAGGATAGCCACCACCATCCACGAGATGCCGAACAGCTCGGACCTCTTCTCAGGCGTCAGTCGCCCGCCCGATTCCGCCTTCATCTTCTTGGATTTGGTCAGCCGGATCCCCTCCAGAAGGTTGCAAGTCTAGCACTGCGAGGTCTTTAGCCTCCACCGGGGATGAGATCCCCGGATCCTCTCCGCAGGGCTTCGTGCAGGGCCAGGAAATCGCCCAGGGAAAGCTCCTCGGCACGGGATCTGGAGTCCAGACCCACGCTCTCGATGGCCCGCGAGGCCGCCGTGCGCCCCCATCTCGCGGCCAGACTGTTGCGGAGCATCTTCCGCCGTTGGGCGAAGGCCAGGCGAACCATATCGGTGAAGGCCCCCATCTCGGCCTCTGGCAGGGGCGGTTTCCCAAGGGTCAGCCCAACGAAGGCGCCGTCGACCTTGGGCGGGGGATGGAACGCTCCGCGAGCCACCCGCGACAGCACCGCAACCTCGGCTCGCGCTGCAGTCAAGATACTCAGCGCGCCGTAGTCTCCATCACCGGGGGTGGCCCGGAGGCGGTCTGCCACCTCCCATTGCACCAGGAAGCAGGCTTTGGGAATGACCTGCCAGTGAGGCAGCAGCCGGCCGATCAGAGCGGTACTGACCTGGTAAGGAAGATTTCCAGCTACCAGGGTTCCTGGAGGCAAGAGCTGCCAGGGAATAGCCAGGGCGTCACCGACGACCACGGCTGCAGCCTGGAGTACAGGATTTTGCCGAACGGAGAAAGCCCATTCGTAGTCGACCTCCCAGGCGACGACTGTGGCTTGTGCCTCGAGCAATTCGGCGGTCAGGACCCCGCCGCCGAGACCGATCTCTACCACCTTCGAGCCGGCTGGCTCGAGGAAGTCGATGAGAGGCTGGCACAGGGAGCCCTGTCGGAGATGATGCTGTCCGAGTCGTTTCTTGAGCTGTGGTCGCGACATCGGAACCTCTCTCAGCCCCTTACCAAAGGAGTGGCCTTCATCTTGCCACAGGACTGTAACCCTGGATCGTCGCGGCTCCAGCCCCGATGTCGATACCCGGATAGCTGTCTGGCACTGTGGAGTTCTCGATTCTCGGGCTGCCGGCCTTCTGCTATGGTTTCGAGGTCTTGGCGTATGAGGACGGGTGAATGACTGAGTTCCACTGTCTCGAGCTACCGAGATTGGAGCGCTTCCTGGAGCGTCGGCGGGCGAGTCCGATCTTTCTCGAGATGAACCTCTCCGAGGTCTTGGTGGCGATCCTGCGCAAAGCAAACGAGTTCGTCCCCTCGGAAGCCGGGTCCATCCTGCTCGACAACCCGAAGAAGAAGCTGCCAGAAAGGCATCGGAACAGCCTTACCTTCATCGCCACCTTCGGTGAGAAGGCCGACAGGCTCGTCGGACAAACTGTCGCTGCCGACCAGGGAGTCGGAGGCCACGTCTACATCACCGGCCAGTCGTATCGCGCCGTAGAGCTGCAGGAGGATGAGTTCTTCAATCGAGACTTCGCCGATGCGAATGACTATCGCCCGGACTCGCTGGTGGCCATCCCCATTCGCATCGAGCAGGAGGTTTGCGGCGTTCTCGAGCTCATCAACCGCCGCGAGGCCGGTGACTACAGTCAGCAGGACGTCAACCTGCTGGAGATCTTTGCGGGCTACATCTCGGTCTCCATCCAGAACGTTCTCGACGGCCGGCTGGCGCAGGAGATCGCCAAGCGAGACAATCTCACCGGCCTCTACAACGACCGCTATCTCCACATCGCTCTCAGCAGGGCGATCGAAGACTGCCGGCAAAAGGAAATCGATCTGACACTTCTCTTCATCGACCTGGACTACTTCAAACGCGTCAACGACAGTCATGGCCATCTGGCCGGCAGTCAGGTCCTACGTGAGGTGGGTCAACTGCTACAAGGGATGAGCCAGCGAGTCGGCGCTCTCGCGGCACGCTATGGCGGCGACGAATTCGTCATCGCTGCGCCCGGTCTCGATCTCGAACAGGCGATCGACCTGGCCGAGGAGATTCGTCAAGCGGTGGTCGGTACGACGTTTTGCGAAAAGCCCGGTGAAGTACAGCCGGATGTCCTGCGCTTGACCGGTCAGACCTGCTCCATCGGTGTCGCCTCATTGAATCGGCATGCCAACTCGGAACAGTCTACCGACCGATGCAAGAGCACGCTTCTGCGTCTGTCCGACGCCGCGATGTACGTTGCCAAGGAGACCGGGCGTAACCGAACAGCGGTCTCGGCCGAACTCGTGCAGCGCTCCCAGCAAAACCCCAGTCGCTTCGATTGACCCCCTCGCGAACGGGTGCTACATTCTCCAGCCGAGGGGTATTGGAGAGACCTGAGGACCATCCGTCCCACCATTGCCTGACCGCCCGGCTGAAAATCGAGATACGACGCGCCTGCTCTTTGGTTTGACACTGCCAGGGATTGTCCGACTTCCGGCGAGCAGGCTGCGGCGAAAACAGGGCAAAGTTCGTAAGCTGCGGAAAATCAAAGAGATACGGCATTCCAGCCCGTCGCAAGCGATTCTCCGCGATTCGTAACTATCAGATAACAAAGAGTTTACATAAATTGCACAAGGAACTGTGCAAAACGGTTCAAAGTGTTGTACCTACACAACCTAAGGCTCGGGCAGTGGTTCTTTTCCGCAGAAATTTCCACACCTCCTGTGGAGAAATCACGCCCTTGAGCCAGGGAGAATGACGATGACCACAGCGTCCGGAACGTCAGTTTCAGAGCTCCTGAAAAGTCTGGGTATCGACGAGGACAACTCCGGTGCCTTTTGTGGTCGGTGGTTGGACACGCAAGGCTCACCCCTGGAGTCCGTCAACCCGACCACCGGCGAGGTCCTGGCGACCATCCGATCGGCCACCGCCGATGACTATGAGACGGTTGCCGCAGCCTCGGCAGAAGCCTTTCAACAATGGCGAACGTGGCCCGCACCCAAGCGCGGAGAGGTGGTTCGTCAACTCGGCGACGCCCTGCGCCAGAACAAGGACGCCCTCGGTCGCCTGGTCACGCTGGAGATGGGGAAGATCCTGAGTGAAGGTCTGGGCGAGGTCCAGGAGATGATCGACATGGTCGATCTGGCGGTGGGCATGTCCCGTCAACTCTATGGACTCTCCATGCACTCCGAACGCGACGAGCATCGGATGTACGAACAGTGGCACCCCCTGGGGCCGGTCGGGATCGTCACGGCTTTCAATTTCCCAGTCGCTGTCTGGGCCTGGAACGCAACCGTTGCCGCGGTCTGCGGAGACTCCATGATCTGGAAGCCCTCTTCCAAAACCCCTCTTTGCGGACTGGCGGTCAGCAAGATCGCGCAGGCGGTGCTCGAGGCCAACGACGCACCGCCCATCTTCAATCTGGTGATCGGTGACCGCAAGCAGGTCGGTCAGCACCTGGTGGCCGACGCTCGGATACCCCTGATCTCTGCTACTGGATCGGTGAGCATGGGACGAGGCGTGGGACAGGTCGTAGCACAGCGCCTGGGCCGCAGCCTCCTCGAGCTGGGCGGCAACAACGGCATCATTGTCACGGACGATGCCGATCTGGACATGGCACTGAGGGCCGTGCTGTTCGCGGCTGTCGGCACTGCTGGCCAGCGCTGCACCACCAACAGGCGACTCTTCCTGCAAAAGGGGATTGCTGGAGAGATGAAACAGCGCCTGGTGCAGGCCTTCAAGTCGATCTCCATCGGAGATCCGATGGACCCCGGCACCCTGATGGGCCCTCTGGTCGACAAGCAAGCGGTCGATGACATGGTGGTGGCTCTGGAGACCGCAAAGCAGCAGGGCGCCAAGGTTCTCTGCGGCGGCGGTGTGCTGGAAGGTCCGGGGTTCTTCGTCGAGCCGACCCTCGTCGAGGCGACCGGCGACATGCCGATCACCTGCGAGGAGACCTTTGCACCCATCTTGTACCTCTTCGAGTTCGAGGACCTGGACGAGGCCATCGCCACCCACAACAGTGTTCCGCAGGGACTGTCTTCGGCCATCTTTACGACGAATCTGCTCTCCGCAGAGCAGTTCCTGTCGCCGGTCGGCAGCGATTGCGGCATCGCCAACGTCAACATCGGGACTTCGGGAGCGGAGATCGGTGGAGCTTTCGGCGGCGAGAAGGACACGGGCGGCGGCCGCGAGGCCGGCTCCGACTCCTGGAAGACCTACATGCGGCGCCAGACCTGCACGATCAACTACGGGCGCGAGCTGCCCCTGGCGCAGGGAGTGGAATTCGACGTCGGGTAGCTCTCGACTCGGTCAACCCGGACGTCCGACAACGCGAAGGGCCCCGGGCCAGATCTCGACGGTGACGCCCTGCTGGTCGACCTCCAGCATGGGCTCGCCGTCGCTGAACATGCGCATCGGTCGATCCACCGAGATCTGCACCTTCCTGGTGCGCACGATCTCGACCGCACGGTGGCCCACATGCTGGCCCTTGTAGACCTTGGGGAAGAGTCGTAGGAGCTCCAGCCGCGAAATGTCGTCCACGGCCACCAGATCCAGCAGACCGTCGGTCAGGCTGGCGTCCGGGGCGATGATCATGCCGCCTCCGAAGCGCCGGCAGTTGACGATCGAAACGAACAGCCGCGTGCCCTCGATGACGCCGGTGTCATGCTCGACTCGGACCTTAGGACTTCGATAGAAGAGGACATTGCGTACCACACCGACAGGATAGGCCAGAGGCCCTTTGAACAGTCGACTACCGGAATGGACATAGCCAGCCACCTCACTGTCGAATCCGACCCCGCAGTACCCGGCGAAACAATAGGAATCCACGCGCCCGAGATCGATGTTGTGGATCGGACCGTGCAGAGCAAACTCGACAGCCTCCTCGACGGTCTCGGGCACCCCGAGCGTTCGGGCCAGATCATTGCCGCGGCCGAGCGGGACAAGTCCCATGGCGCACCGCGATCCGGCCAGACCCTGCTCCGCGTGATGGAACGTGCCGTCTCCACCCGCGACGACGAGTCGATCCACTCCTTCTTCCACCGCTTGCCTGGCCAGACGCGTCAAGTCCTCCACATCCTTGCTCAACCACACCTCGCTACCCGCGGCAGCGGCCAGCTCTCGAATCCGTGACAGCGACCGTGCGCCCTTGCCGCCACCAGAAGATGGGTTGACGAGAAAGCGAATCATCATCGATCTGGTTCTGGAGCTTGAGTCCACGGTGAACTCTACAGAACCAGCGACCCAGCGTCCACAGCGACCACTCTCAGGACTCCACGATCTGGCGGACCGCTTCGGGTAGCTCATCCGCTCTGTCCCTTCCCAACCAGGTCACCAGACTCAGGGCGGCGAACGAGGCGGCCAGAGCCACGGCCGACGGGATGGCGAATCCGCCCACGACACGCGCCATGGCCTCAGGCAAGGCTGCAACTCGAGGCAGGATCTCCAGGCCCAGGTTGACGATCAGTCCGGTCGCGATCGAGGCCGAGGCGGCCGCTGGGCTGACCCGGGACCAGCTCATTCCCACGGCCAGGGTTGGAGCCAAAGCAGCGGCCAGGGTGCCGAAGGCGAAGGTTCCCAGCAAGGCGATCAGATCGCCATAGGCGAGAGCGAGCCAGGCTGCGACCAGAGCCAAGATCACCGTCGCCATACGAGCCGCAGCCAGCTGGCGGTGAACAGGCCTGCCGAAGACACGCGGCAGGTCCCGTACCAGCACGGCCGCACCGATGTTCAGAAAGGAGTCGGCTGTCGACATGATGGCCGCCAGGGCAGCGGCGATCACCACACCCGCCAGTGCATCAGGAACGAACTCCAGGAGGAACTGCAGGGTCGCGCCGTCGGGGTTGTCGAGGGGAGCCAACCGGCCCTCGGCAACCAAGGCCGGCACTGCCAGCCCGATCCCGACCCAGATGAGAAGGCAGATGACCTGGGATCCACCGAGGACGAGCGGCAGCCACCGCAACTGTTCGACTCGCTTCAGCATGAGGAACTTGTGGATCATCTGTGGCTGACCCAACACGCCGACGCCGAAGACGAAGAAGAAGCCGAGCGCGACCGAGAAGGAGACGCGGCCGAAGGGCGCGAAGAAACTCACCATCCCATCGCTGGCCAGGATCGAGCTTGTCATGCCCCGGATACCCCCACCGACCTTCAAGGTCTGCCCGAAAACCAACAAAGATCCCACCAGCATCACGGCACCTTGAACCAGGTCCGTATAGACGCCCGCCACCATGCCGCCAATCACACTGTAGAAAAGCAGGACGCCGAGGCCGATGGACATCGCCACCAGGAGACTCCACTCACCGCAAAAGTGGCGGGTGCCGAGGATTGCCTCGATGAGAATTCCGAGAGCCAAGAGTTGGGCACCGAGGTATCCGACGGTACCGGCCAGGATAGCCACACTGCCGAGAGCCGTCGTCAGCTGGCTCTTGAATCGGCTGTTCAGGGCGTCGGGAATGGTGAAGACCTCCTCCACCTCGGCCAGCAGCCTCAATCTCTTGGCGAGGACCCAGCAAAGTAGACCCGAGGTGAAGCCGACCGGCACGACGATGAACAGCGAGGCGACCCCGATTCTGTAGGTGAGGCCCGGCCCACCCAGGAAGACGAACCCGCTGAAGGCAGCCGTCATAGTTGCCATGGCTATGACCCAGAGCCCGACGCTGCGGCCCGCCACGAAGAAGTCCTTCGCTGTCCGAGTTCGGCCGCCGCTCCACAGTCCGATCGCGAGGACCGCAACGAGCGATAGAGCCGAGGCCACCGTCAACCAGGGTTGCTCGACGATGGGCACCATCACCGGCTCCCGCTGGCGGGAAGATCTACAGATTCGGCCTTTTGGTCTGGCCTCTCGGAGGCAGTCCCATTCGGCACGAAAGTGGCGGCATGAGCCCACGTCACCAGTCCCAGTGGCAAGAGGCCCAGGCCGAAGATGAGGATCCAAAGGACCAGCGGAATCCCTCCCAGGGTTAGAGCTCCCTCCCCATCGAGCCAAATCAGCGCTGCCCAACTACCGCCGAGAAGCGACCACAGGGCCGCCATGGCAACCAGCAAAAGGCGGGAAAGCGATGACGAGCAGGCGAGAAGAATCAACAGCACCGGCATCGCAGTCACCAGCAGTGCCTGCACCAGTCTGCCAATGGAGCCTGACCAGAGGAATCCAACCAAGATCAGCACCGACGCTCCGGTCAGAAGGGCGGCCAGCACTCCTCGGGGCTTCAGCCCTCCGGACTCTACGGGTCGAGCGTTCGGACACATATCGACTACTCGGCTTGACTCGCCGCGCCGTCGGCCGTCAACCGACGATGGGAAGTGGAGAGACCAGGTCCTGGTTCTGGGGTGTCAGGGCGCACCGATAGCGCTCGGCCAGCTCGAGCGTCTCTTCGCGGGTAACCAAGCGCTCGTAGAGGTTCGTGCGCTGCCGCGGTGAGAAGCCGGCGGCGGCAATCAAGTGCTCCATCTCGTCTTGACTCATCCGGTAGGAGGTTCCGGCAGCCGACACGACGTTCTCTTCGATCATGATCGAGCCCATGTCGTCGGCGCCGAACATCAGACCGAGCTGCCCGATCTTCTTGCCCTGAGTCACCCAACTGGTTTGGAGGTGCTGGATGTTGTCAAGAAACAGACGCGACACCGCCAGCGTTTTGAGGTACTCGTGAGCATAGGTCTCCGGCACGTCTTCCATGTCGGTGTGGTCATGCTGAAAGGTCCAAGAGATGAAGGCAGTGAAGCCACCGGTCTCATCCTGCAGTTCCCGAACGCGCTGAAAGTGCTCGATCCGGGCTATCAGCGGTTCACCCATGCCGTACATCATCGTGGCCGAGGTGCGAAGCCCGTTGGCATGAGCCTGTCGCATGACCTCGATCCACTCGTCCGCCGAGACCTTGGTGTAGGCCAGAACCTCCTTCCGTACCCCGTCCGAGAGGAGCTCCGCGCCGCCTCCGGGAATGGACTGGAGGCCCGCCTTCTTGAGTCGGGCGATCACCTCGAAGAAGCTCATGCGCTCTTTCTTGGCGACGAACCTCACCTCGGGTGGTGAGAAGGCGTGCAAATGAATCGCCGGGTAGTTCTCGCTGATGTAGCCCAGCAGGTCTTCATAGAAGCTCAGCGGCAGATCGGGATGCACACCTCCCTGCAGCAGGATTCCCGTACCGTTGAGCGCCAGAGTCTCTTCGATCTTGCGGCCGATCTCCTCGAAGGGCAGCACATAGCCCTCGGGGTCGCCTGGCTGTCGGTAGAAGGCACAAAACCGGCACTTGTACACGCAGACATTCGTGTAGTTGATGTTGCGATCGATGTTGTAGGTAGCCACCGCAGGGTCGTTGAGCCGGTCTCGCACCTCGTGGGCAGCCAGACCCAGTTCCAGGAGATCCCCTGCCTCGAGGAGGGTATGGGCATCTGCCGCGGAAATCCTCTCTCCCTGCCGCACGTCTTCCAGGATCTCCGCCACAGGGCGGCCAGATGGCTGCAAGTGCATAGTGAGCGCTACTCTACGGAATCGCCCTGGTATGGGCAAGAGTCCAGGAACTGCAGCGGTCGCGCTTCGGCGATGAGCTCCATTTCGACTGCCAGAGAATAGAACTCTCGCAGACCGGCCAACTCCCCGGCTCCGAGGTGGAAGGACAGGTTGACGGTCAGATACTCGCGCAACTCCTCCGCATCCAACTCGAGCTGCCCTTCAGCCACCGCGATCAGCCCGTCCAGATTCTCCAAACCCTGCTGCAGACTTCGGTTGAAGAAAGGCGCCAGGCCGTCAGCCGCAATTCCCGCGCGCACAGCCCAAACGGCAAAGACGAAGGGTAGACCGGTAAGTCGTCGCCACTCCTCCGCCAGGTCGAGAACCAGATAGTCGGAGACGGTCGCCCGCAGGGCCGGGTCTCCAATGACCAGCGCCGCATCGGCCTGCAGCATCATCTTTTCCACCTCCGGTGGTACGGAGACACACTCGGGTGCGACCCCATAGCGCCGACTCAGGACGATCTTGGCGAGCGCCACCGAGGTTCGGCTGTTCTCATCGAGGGCCAGGCAGCGGATTTGTCGCGGCGGCACCTTGCTCACCAGGAGCACGCTGCGAACTTCATGGGTTGCTGCAATGCAGAGCCCCGGCAGCAAACGCAGCCCAGGAATGCGCTGCACCTCGATGGATGGGATCAGACCAATGTCGAGACCGCCGCTCGCAAGCTTGCGAGCGACTTCGGCGGGCGGCAGGTAAGAAGGCACGAAAGGAGCGGTCTCGGCACCCTCCCGAAACGCCCACGCCAAAGGTCTGCTGTTGAGGTAGTCGACGATACCGACGCGCACGGGCACGCCCTTGGGCTACTTCGACATCGCGTTGAGGAAATCCTGGTTGGCCTTGGTCTTCTTCAGCTTGTCGAGCAGGAGCTCCATGCTCTCCACAGTCGAAAGAGGATTCAAGACCTTTCTCAGCACCCATACCCGACGAAGCTCGTCCTCTCCTAGGAGCAGCTCTTCCTTCCGAGTGCCCGACTTGTTGATATCGATGGCGGGAAAGACGCGCTTGTCCACCAGCTTGCGATCGAGGTGGATCTCGCTATTGCCAGTGCCCTTGAACTCCTCGAAGATGACGTCGTCCATCCGGCTTCCTGTGTCGACCAGGGCGGTGGCGATGATGGTCAGCGAGCCACCCTCTTCGACATTCCTGGCGGCACCAAAAAAGCGCTTCGGGCGATGCAGGGCATTGGCATCGATACCACCCGAGAGCACCTTGCCCGAAGGTGGCTGGACGGTGTTGTAAGCGCGGGCGAGTCGGGTAATCGAGTCCAGCAGGATGACGACGTCCTTCTTGTGCTCGACCAGACGCTTGGCCTTCTCGATAACCATCTCCGCGACCTGTACGTGACGAGTGGCCGGCTCGTCGAAGGTGGAAGAAACGACTTCGCCTTGTACGGAGCGCTCCATGTCCGTGACCTCTTCAGGACGCTCATCGATGAGCAGGACGATGAGGACGCACTCCGGGTGGTTCTGAGCTACCGAGTGAGCCAGAGCCTGGAGCAGCATGGTCTTACCCGTACGGGGAGGCGCTACGATCAAGGCCCTCTGCCCCTTACCCATGGGAGTTACCAAGTCGAGAACCCTGGAAGACATTTCCCCCAGGTTTTCGAGCTGGATCCGATCCAGCGGGTACAGCGGCGTGAGATTGTCGAAGAAGATCTTGTTCCGTGCCACCTCGGGGTGCTCGAAGTTGACCGCCTCGACTTTGATGAGAGCAAAGTAGCGCTCGCCTTCCTTGGGCTGACGCACCTGGCCGGAGACCGTGTCGCCCGTCCGCAAATCGAACCTTCGAATCTGGCTAGGTGAGACATAGATGTCATCGGGACCCGGCAGGTAGTTGTACTCGGGTGCCCTCAGGAAGCCGAAACCATCAGGTAGGCACTCCAGCACGCCCTCGGCGAAGATTAGGCCACTCTTCTCGGTCTGAACTTGGAGAATCTTGAAGATGAGCTCCTGCTTGCGCAGCGTGGAAGCCCCTTCGACACCCAGTTCCTTCGCCACCTGGACCATGTCGGAGATGCTCATCTCCTTGAGGGTCCGGATGTCCAAGGTATCTTTCTTGTCTTTGCGTTTGTCCCGATTCGGCCGATTCCTGGATTTTTGCCGGTCTGCCGACTTCGCCTGTCTCGCAGACGTCTCCCGGGATCCCCGCTCTGACGCTGTCGATTCCTCAGATTGGTCAGCCGCTCGCTGCTCTGCGGACTGATTGGCTGCCTTCGGCTCCTCAGGCTGATCTACCGCCTTCGGCTCTGCGGACTGATCTACCGCCTTCGGCTGCTCAGGCTGATTCTCGGGGATTGCTGGGTCTTCGTTTGACTTGGCCATGTTCGTCCTCACTCAGTTCGCCTCGCCTCCAAGCTCCTGAAAGAGGGTAATCTCTCTCCAGAGCTCCTTGACGCCTTCACCGGTTTGGGCGGAGAAGGCGATCAGCGGCTCATCTTGCAGTGCCAATTGATCGCGGATTCCCGCCAATCGACGAGCCCTCTGGTTGGGGCGAACGCGGTCCATCTTCGTGGCTACCACCGTTCGCCCGCAACCCAGGCTCGACAGATATTCGCTGGCTTGAACGTCCAACTCGGTGGCGCCTACTTTTCCGTCCACCAGCTGAATGACGTGTACTCGATTCTGCACGTGCTGGAAATACTGCTCCATCAGTTTTGCCCAACTCTGGCGCTCGCTTCTGGCAACTTTGGCATAGCCATAACCTGGTAGATCGACGAAGTAGAAACGCGACTCGATCAGGAAATAGTTGATGGCGCGTGTCTTTCCCGGACTCGAGCTGATTCTCGCCAAGTTCTTGCGGCCGAGAAGTCGATTCAGAAGACTCGACTTGCCGACGTTGGACCGGCCGACGAACGCCACTTCGGCTCGACCGTCATCCAGGAACTCCTTTCGCGTCGGCGCCGATCGTACAAAGCGAGCCCGCTGGTTTCTCACGCCCCCCTCGTTTCCTCCCTCGATCACCCTTGGGTCTGGGGAAGACCACCGACTCGGTGCCTCGGCGGTCGAACTTGGTCTCCTAACTGCTCGGTGCCTCGTTCGCGAGACCGGTGGAGCATCTCGCCGACCTGGCGCAATCGCTCAATGGGCGACTGATCCGGGCTGTACAGGCGGTTCCGGTGGCGCTTCTTCGAACCCGGCTTCCCCTTTCGACACCGCAGCCGAATCTCCATCGAGCGCCAGGCTCAACACCTCGTCCATGGACTCGACCAGGTGGAGCTCGAGTCGCTCACGCACCTCCGCCGGGATCTCGTCGAGGTCCTTTTCGTTAGGCCTCGGCAAGATCAACTCGGTGATGTCTGCCCGATAGGCGGCCAGCAGCTTGTGCTTGATACCACCCACCGGCAACACTTTGCCCCGTAGGGTGATCTCGCCGGTCATCGCCAGATCCTTGCGCACGGGCACACCAGTCGCAGCCGAGACCAGCGCTGTAGCCATGGTGATCCCGGCCGAAGGGCCGTCCTTCGGAATCGCCCCTTCCGGAACATGAATATGCAGATCGTGCTTGTCGTTGAAGTCCGGCTCGACACCCAGGAGATCGGCCCGACTCCTGAGATAGGACACAGCCGCCCGCGCGGACTCCTGCATCACCTCGCCCAGCTTGCCGGTGAGAATCAGCTTTCCTTTGCCGGGCATCAGCCCGACCTCGGTCTCGAGTAGCTCCCCACCCGCTTCGGTCCAGGCCAACCCGGTGGCCACACCGACCTCCGACTCTTCGTTCTTGCGCCGGGGGTGGAACTTGATCTTGCCCAGATAGTCGGAGACGGTATCCGGAGTGAGTCGCAGCGCCTCTCGCTCCTTCTTCTTCTTGCCCTCTTGTACGATCTTCCGAGCCACTTTGCGGCAGACCTTGGCGATCTCTCTCTCCAGATTCCGCACTCCGGCTTCACGGGTGTAGCTCTCGATCAGGGCCTGGACACCCTGCTCCTCGAATACCGTCACCTTCTCGTCCAGACCGTGGGCCTCGAGCTGTTTCGGGACCAGGAAGCTCTTGGCGATCTCCAGCTTCTCGTTGAGCGTGTAGCCGGTCAGATGGATCACCTCCATCCTGTCCAACAGCGCTGGAGGGATGGTGTGGCTGATGTTGGCGGTGGCGATGAACATCACGTTCGAGAGGTCGTACTCCGTGTCCAGGTAGTGATCCAGGAACGAATCGTTCTGCTCTGGATCCAAGACCTCGAGGAGTGCCGCCGACGGATCGCCGCGGAAGTCCATCGACATCTTTTCGATCTCGTCCAGCAGAAAGACGGGATTCACGGTCTCCGCCTTCTTCATCATCTGGATGATCTGCCCCGGAAAGGCGCCGATATAGGTCCGCCGGTGACCTCGAATCTCGGCTTCGTCTCGCACTCCACCCAGGGAGAGGCGAACGAACTTCCGCCCCGTGGCGCGGGCGATGGACTTGGCCAGGGAGGATTTGCCGACACCGGGAGGTCCGACGAAACAGATGATCGAGCTCTGCATCTGCCGAGTCAGCTGGCGAACGGCGAGGAACTCGAGGATCCGCTCCTTGATCTTCTCCAGGCCATAGTGATCCTCATCGAGGATCCGCTGTGCCCGATCGAGATCCTTGATCTCACGGCTGCGCTTCTTCCACGGCACGCTGACGAGCCAGTCGATGTAGTTCCTCGACACAGTCGCTTCAGCAGAGACGGGCGGCATGGCCTCCAGACGCTTGAGCTCCTGGTCGGCTTTCTCGCGCGCATCCTTGGGTAGACCCGCCTCCTCGATGCGCTCCTTGAGCTCTTCGATCTCGTCCGAGCGGTCGTCCTTGCGCCCCAACTCCTGATGGATGGCCTTGATCTTCTCGTTGAGGTAGTACTCCTTCTGGGCCTTCTCCATTTGCTTCTTGACGCTGACGTTGATCCGCTTGTCGATGTTGAACTTCTCGAGCTCCACATCCAGCAGATCGTTCATGCGCTGTAGGCGCTCATAGGGATTCAAGATCTCGAGCAGCGACTGTTTCTCAGCCGTCGACACCATGAGATGGGCGGCCAGTTGATCGGTGAACTGGTCGGCATTGTCGAGCTTGATGGTCGAAACCAGCCCCTCGAAGGCCAGGTGATGCGACACCTTGGCGTACTGCTCGAAGACTCCGAGGACTTTGTTGATGTAGGCCTCCACCTTCTCGTCGGTGGGAAACTCGATGTCGTAGGCCTCGACCTCGGCGAATAAAGTTCCAGCCTCCTCTTCGAGGTCGAGAAACCTGGCCCGCTGGACGCCTTCCACCATGACCTTCACATTGCCGTTGGGCAGCTTGAGATTCTGCACGACCTTGGCGACCACTCCGATGTCGTACATATCCGAGTGTTCCGGCTCATCCACCTTGGGATCGAGCTGGGCCACAAGGAAGATCGACTTGTCGGCCTCCAGCAGACTGTGCTCGAGGGCCTTGACCGAGTGTTCCCGACCGATGATGAACGGCGCCATCATATGGGGAAACACCACCATGTCCCGCAGTGGGACGACTGGCAGCCGCGTCGTACTTGTGGTGATAAAAGTTGAGCTCATGCTCGCCTACTACAATCTGCGTCGATTTATGGGGAGCCGATCGAGTCGGAGGTCTTCCGCTCTAGAGCCTATCAGGCTCGCCGGCCTTTTTAAACGGCTTTCTTGAGAGGAGTCGGTTGCTTCCGATTCAACACCGTCTCCTCATCGATTACACAGTCTTCGACATCCCGCTGCGACGGGATGTTGTACATCAGATCGAGCATCAACTCTTCGAGGATGATTCTCAAGCCACGAGCACCTACATTGCGCTTCGTCGCTTCCGCAGCTACCTGTCGCAGAGCACCATCGGTGAACTCGAGCCCTACGTCTTCCAACTCGAACATGGTCTGATACTGACGTACCAGGCTGTTCTTGGGCTCTTTGAGGATCCTCACCAGAGCGTCCTCATCCAGATCTCCGAGCGTCGCGATGACCGGCAGACGGCCGACGAACTCGGGGATCAGCCCGTATTTGATCAGATCCTCCGGAGTTACGTGCTGCAGCAGCTCGCTCGATCGTCGCTCCTTGTGGTTCTTGATCTCGGCGCCGAAGCCCAGAGTCTTCTCGTTCAGCCGGTGCTCGATCATCTCTTCCAGGCCGACGAATGCCCCACCGCAAATAAACAGGATGTTGGTGGTGTCGATTTGCAGGAACTCCTGGTGTGGATGCTTGCGTCCGCCCTGCGGCGGTACGTTGCACAGAGTCCCCTCGAGAATCTTGAGCAGCGCCTGTTGCACCCCTTCGCCGGAGACGTCTCGAGTGATCGAGGGGTTGTCGCTCTTGCGGGCAATCTTGTCGATCTCGTCGATATAGACGATCCCGCGCTGCGTCTTTTCCTTGTCGTTGCCCGAGGCCTGGTAGAGCTTGAGAATGATGTTCTCGACATCCTCGCCGACGTATCCCGCCTCGGTCAGGGTCGTGGCGTCGGCGATGGTGAAAGGCACCGATAGCAGCTTCGCGAGCGTTTGTGCCAGCAGAGTCTTGCCGGTGCCGGTCGGCCCGATCAACAGGATATTGGACTTCTGGAGCTCGATTTCGCTCCGCGCTTTCTCGACGAAATCGATTCGCTTGTAGTGGTTGTAGACGGCCACGGAGAGCTTCTTCTTGGCCATGTCCTGATCGATGACATATTCATCCAGGAAGTCGTCGATCTCTCTCGGCTTTGGCAGGGCGGTTTCCTGCTGCTGCTCCAGAAGGCGATCCTCGGCAATGATGTCCAGACAGATGTCGACACACTCGTCACAGATGAAGACCGTCGGGCCGGCGATCAGCTTCTTCACCTCGCGTTGACTCTTGTTACAGAATGAGCACCGCAGTGTGTCTTCGCTGTTGTCCTTCTTAGGCATCTATCCTCCAGGATCCGGCTTGCTGGTATCGCGCGCTGTGGCCGCTGTCGGCACTACCTCGCTTCAACCCTCGCTACCCACAACAATCTGGGCTCGACTCCCTATTCCGAGCCACTGGCCCCAGTAGATACGCTCGCAGAGCGCCACGACAGATGGGCTTGCCGCCGTGCTTCTTCTGCCTGAATGATAGCAGATCGGCCCCGAATCTCCTTATGCATCAGAAGGCATTTCACTATGTATCAGAACGCTGGTCGACGACCCATGACCTGATCGGCGAGCCCGTACTCCACGGCCTCGGGCGCCGCCAGGATCTTGTCACGCTCGGTGTCGAGGTGAATCTCCTCGATCGTCTTGCCGGTGTGTTGGGCCAAGATCTCGTCGATCTTTTCGCGCATACGCAGCAGATCCTTGGCGTGAATGTCGATGTCGGTCTGCTGTCCCTGAAGACCGTACAGCAGCGGCTGATGAATCAGGACCCGGCTGTTGGGCAGCACCGACCTCTTGCCCTTGGTACCTGCGGCGAGAAGAACCGCTGCCATGGAGGCCGCCTGCCCCACGCAGAGCGTCGCGACGTCGGGCTTGAGGTACTGCATCGTGTCGTAGATCGCCAGCCCTGCGGTGATCGAGCCCCCGGGAGAGTTGACATAAAGAGCGATGTCCTTCTCCGGGTTCTCAGCCTCGAGAAAGAGCATCTGGGCGATAATCAGGTTCGACACATCGTCGTCGATCGGACGACCCAGAAAGATGATGTTGTCTTTCAGCAAACGCGAGTAGATATCGTAAGCGCGTTCGCCCCGATTGGTCTGTTCTACGACCATGGGAATCAGCATGATTCTCGACTCCGTTCAATTCAACGATCGTTCTCGGATTCGGTGTCGGCTTCTTGGTTCTCGGCCGTCTGCTCCTCGGCTGCCTCGCCGAGGAGGCGCTTGATGGCCTTCTCTCTGCCTAGTTGGGCCCTGAAACCGGCCAGGTTTCCAGATCTATCGAGGGCCTGCCGGACGCTGACAGCACTACGCCTCTGGGCCCGGCCGATTGCGGCCAGAGCGGCCTCGAAATCCTCTTCGCCTACCTCGATTGCCTCTAGCGAGGTGACGGCATCGAGCACCAATCGGGCGTGAACCCGTCGTTCGGCCTGTGGACGGATCTGCTCGGCCATGCCCTGCCAATCGAGATCGACCTTCTCCAGATCGACTCCCTGGCCGGCCAGGTTCTGCGCGTACTCCTTGAGCATGCCCTCGATTTCGCTGTCGACAACACCCTGCGGAAGCGCCAGGGGATTGCGCGCGAGCAGCTGATCCAACATCGCCCGTTCTCGCTGCTGGCGCCGCTCCGACTCCTTGCCGCGCCTGAGCTCTCCCCGTACACCCTGGCGCAGGGCAGCCAAGTCGGAGTATTCGCCAAAGCGGGCGGCCAGCGCATCGTCCAGATCGGGTAGATCCCGCTCGCGGACCGCTTCGACCATCAGTCGAAAGCTGCGCGATACTGCGTCGTCCCCCTCGCCCTCCTGGTGGACGAATTCGGCCTGTTGACCGGCCTGCTTGCCGGTGACCTCCAGCGTGAGCTCTTCCCAGACCTGGGGATCCCCGACTTCGAAGCTGAACGGCTTCTCGACCCCGGGATCTCCGGTCTCTGGATCGAGCTGAGTGAGCTTGCCGGCCACCAGATCCCCGCTCGCCGCCGGCCGGTCGGCTGTCACCCACTCGGCGACCGCTCGGCGCATGTCCTCGACTGCCTGCTCGATCTCCTCTTCAGTGGGCTCGGTCTCGAGCTCTGGTAGCTCGAATTCCTCGAGACTGCCGAGCTCTATTTCAGGTCGAATTTCGACCGAGGCGACGAAGGTCAGGGCCTCACCCGGTTGAAAGTCGACTTCATCGACGCTCGGAGGCAACAATGGATCCAGCTCGCTCTCGGCTTCGGCCTGCTTCCAGTAGCGAGGCAAGAGCCGCTCGACGACATCCTGCTCGATCTCCTTTTGGAACTTCTTCTTGACCAGCTCCGTCGGCACCTTTCCCTGGCGGAAACCCGGCAGCTTGGCATGCTTCCGATACTCCTCAACAACACGCCTCGACTCGGCTTCGACCGCGGGCGCCGGCACTTCGACCTTGAGCTGTTTCCGGCAGGGCCCGACGTCCTCGATAGATAGCACTACACTCACGGGAGCAGAATGTCCTTTCTTACCATGGCTTCAGCGGATCTGACGTTCGACGATATGGTGCGAAAGGGGGGACTCGAACCCCCACCCCTTTTCGGGACTAGATCCTAAGTCTAGCGCGTCTACCAATTCCGCCACTTTCGCATCGAGCTCTTCCGGATTGGCGCTGCAGATGCACCGGGGAGAAATTGAAAAGGTTGGTGAGCCGCCAGGGACTCGAACCCCGAACCCGCAGATTAAGAGTCTGCTGCTCTGCCAGTTGAGCTAGCGGCCCTCGAACGGGGGATTATACACGCTCCCACGTCAAGTGCGAGGGGGTCTTTTTCGCTACTCCTCCACCTACAGCAGTTGCTTGATCTCGGCGGTACCGATGGCGCTGCTGGCAGTCACGATCAGGGCACTGCTGCCGCGCCGTAAGGCGGGAATGTCGACCGACAAGCGCAAGTCGCCTTCGGCGTTGGTCTCACCCTGCGCCAGGGTCGCCGGTTCGACGACGGTCGAGATCATCTTGACGGAGATGCGCGTACCCGGGACGACCTGCCCACTGAGGCTCCCCTTGGTGCGGAAGTGCAATTCCACGGTTTCGCCGAGAGCAAACTCATGTTCAGCGTCCATCATCAGAATCAGAGCCTCTTGCTCCGACTCCGAGTTGAGGTAGTCCATGATGATCTGGTCGAGCGTCGGACTTTCGCCGTCCGGAGCATCTTTCCGCCGACTCGGCTCGGGGGGCGACAGATGCTCCACCTCCACCTCGGGAGCCGTCGGCTGCTCCAGAAACTCCTCTGCGTTCATCGAAGACTGGGCGGACCTGGCACCCGGGACCTGCTTGTCGTACTTGCCGCTCTGGATCTCGGCGATTGTCAGTCGATGCTGCCGGTCCATCAACTCGACGATTTGCTTCTTGCTGTCGCCTGCCTCGAGGGCGCTCTTGTAGCTGGTTCTCTTCTTGGCCAGAATCTGACCGCCCACGTAGACCAGGCTTTCGATGAAAGCGCTGGCGATCCCCTTGTCCTCGGTCTGTACGTGAAAGACCACGCCGGAGTGGGGGACGTCGGTGTTGTAGCCCGTGATCATCCGAGTGGCCGTAAGCGAGACGCGTTCGAGAATGAAGATTCTAAAGACTCCGACGGCTCCAGGGCAACCTCGGTCCGCCGCCGATCTCCGAGGTGTTTGTTGCTAGCCCCCGAGGCTACGTGTAAGAATAGCCGACCGAGGCGGATCTTCAGCGGGGCGACCCACTTTCAGTCCGCCACCCCAATTGCAACTGGGAGGACGACTATGGCTCAGCCTGAAGCCGAAGGAAACACCACCAACCGAACGCTCGTCAGCTACGAGGTGCGAGACGGCGTCGCCTACCTGACGCTCACCGACCCACCGGCCAACACCTATACCCACGAGATGATGTGTCAGCTGGATGACGCCATTCTCAAGGCTCGATTCGACAGCGAGGTCCACGTCCTTGTCCTTACCGGGCTCGGTGAGAAGTTCTTCTGCGCCGGCGCCAATATCAACATGTTGAAGCAGTCGGATCCCTACTTCAAGTACAACTTCTGTCTGCACGCCAACGAGACCCTGAATCGGCTGGAGCACACCCCCAAGCTGGTGGTGGCGGCCCTCAACGGTCACACGGTAGGAGGCGGCCTCGAGATCGCCATGGCGGCCGACCTCAGAATCGCCAGGAAAGACGGCGGCAAGATCGGATTGCCGGAGATCAATCTCGGGGTCCTGCCGGGCACGGGCGGCACTCAGCGGCTGGCTCGCCTCGTGGGCAAGAGTCGGGCGATAGACCTGATGGTGACCGGCCGCCTCGTCTCCTTCGAAGAAGGTCAGGACCTGGGCCTGGTGAACAACATTCTGGACGGCGACGACTTCATGGGTCAGATCCACGACTTTGCCAAGCAGTTCTGCCCACCCAACATGGCCTCCAAGGCTGTCGGGCGTATCAAGCGTGCCGTACAGTCGGGCGCCGAGGTGCCATTCGAGAGCGGCCTGGCCATCGAGCGCGAGCTACAGCAGCAACTGTTCCAAAGTGAAGATGCCCAGGAGGGTCTGAGCGCCTACATCGAGAAGCGCAAAGCGGACTTCAAGGGCATCTGAGCCCTGCACTGAGAGTGCTCTACCACTGTCCTCCAGAGGCGCAGGTCCCGTGACCGGAAAGGCCGACAGACCGGACCTGATGCTTGTCGCGCCGGTCCGCACGTCGATCGGCAGATTCGGCGGAGAGCTCGCATCCCTTTCGGCCGTCGACCTCGGCGTGGCCGCCGGCTCCGCATGCCTCGAGAGGGCGGGCCTGGCCAATAAGATGGTGGACCAGGTCATCTTCGGCCATGCGCGCCAGGGCGGCTGCGGACCCAATCCGGCCCGCCAGATTGCCTACCGATGTGGTGTCCCTGTCGACAGACCGGCCTTGACGATCAATCAGGCTTGTGGATCAGGCCTCCAAGCCGTCTTCAGCGCTGCGCGAGCCATCCTATTGGGCGAGGCCCAGATTGTCCTGGCCGGTGGCACGGAGAGCATGTCCAACACGCCCTACCTGCTGCCAAGAGCCCGCTGGGGACAGCGGCTCGGGCACGACGAACTGGTGGACGGGATGTATCGGGATGGGTTTATCGACCCCCTCTCGGAGCTCATCATGGGGGAGACTGCCGAGGAGCTGGCTGACGAGGCCAAGGTCGACCGGCTCTCCGCCGACCGCTGGGCCGCCCGCAGCCAGCAGCGATGCGAAAAGGCCCGAAACGAGGGCTACTTCCAGACCGAGATCGTTCCGGTCCAGGTCGAGAAGCGGGGGGTGACCAGCCTTGTCGAGACGGACGAGCACCCACGGGACGCTGTCACGATCGAGTCCCTGGCCAAGCTGACGCCTGTCTTCCGGGATGAAGGGACCGTGACTGCCGGGAATGCCTCCGGGATCACCGACGGAGCCGCCGCGGTGCTGGTGGCGAGCGCCTCGGCAGTCGATCGGCTGGGACTCCAGCCCGTGGCCCGGCTGGTGGACTGGGAAGTGGTCGGGGTAGACCCCAGGATCATGGGAATCGGACCCGTACCGGCGGTCAGGAATCTGCTGCAACGCAGAAGGATGGACTTCGATGAGATCGACCTCGTGGAGCTGAACGAGGCCTTCGCCACTCAGGTCCTGGCCTGCCTGGCCGAGCTTCCTTTCGATCGGGACAGGGTCAATGTCAGTGGTGGCGCCATCTCTTTGGGTCACCCCATCGGCTGCTCCGGCGCCCGCGTCCTGGTGACCCTGTTGCACGGCATGAACCGCCTCGGCTCGCGCCACGGAATCGCTACGCTCTGCGTCTCCGGCGGCATGGGGCTGGCAGCTCTCGTAGAAAGGCAATCGCCATGACCCAGAAACTGATCGTGGAGCGGCAGGAGCGGATTGTCACGATCACCCTGAACCGCCCACCTCTGAACATCCTCGATCTCGACACGCTGGCGGAGCTACGACACCAGCTAGGAGAAGTGGACCGGGATGAAGAGCTGGCGGCGGTGATCCTCCGGGGAGCCGGCGACAGGGCTTTCTCGGCCGGAGTAGCGGTCAAGGATCACACTCGAGAGCTGGTACCGACGATGCTGGAGGATTTTCACGGTGCGATCCGATGCCTGCGCCAGCTGAAGGCGGTGAGCATCGCCGTCGTCCGCGGGCACTGCCTGGGTGGCGGCATGGAACTGGCGGCGGGATGCGACATTGTCCTGGCCAGCGACGACAGTCGCTTTGCACAGCCCGAGATCGAGCTGGGCTGCATCCCGCCGCTGGCGACGGCCCTCTATCCGACGCGCCTCGGCCCGGCCAAGACCTTCGACCTGCTGATCACCGGGCGATCGATCGATTGCGATGAAGCCGAGCGGATAGGTTTCGTAAGCCGACAGGTACCGGCTGATGAGCTCGACTCAGAGCTCGAACGCCTCACCGTTCAGATCACTCAAAAGAGCCTGCCAGTGCTCAGATTTCTGAAACGAGCGATTCTGGCCGGCCGGGATCGGCCCTTCGACGAGGCTCTGGCGGAAAGCGAGCGACTCTATCTCGAGGAGCTGGTCGAGACCCAAGACATGCAAGAGGGGCTGGCCGCCTTTCTCGAAAAACGGCCGCCCGACTGGCAGCACAAATAACTCATCCCCGCTCAGTTGGAGGAAGATCGACATGCCCGAGACGATTCTCAAAGAACAAGTGGATCGAGTGGTGATCCTCACCATCAACCGCCCCGACAAGATGAACGCTCTCAATCAGCAGGTCCGCGACGAGATGCTGGAGCTGCTAGATGAGATTGCCGTCGACGACAGCGTCGGCGCGGTCGTGCTCACGGGCGCCGGGGAAAAGGCCTTCATCGCCGGCGCGGATATCGGCGAGTTCGAGGGTCGAAGCCCATTCGACCAGCGGTATGCGATGCGCTCTCCCCGGATCTTCGATGTCATGTCCAACTTCCCGAAACCGGTCATCGCCATGATCAACGGCTTCTGCCTCGGCGGAGGCTGCGAGCTTGCCATCTCCTGTGATCTGCGGATCGCTTCCGACAAGGCTCGTTTCGGCCAGCCTGAGATCAATCTGGGCCTGATCCCCGGAGGCGGCGGCACCCAACGCCTACCCCGCCTCGTCGGACCGGGTCACGCCATGCGAATGATCCTGACTGGCGATATGATCGGCGCCGCGGAGGCCAAGGAGATCGGTCTCGTCGAGGTAGTGGCGCCGGCCGAGGAACTGCGCAGCCAGACCCTGGAGCTGGCCGCCAAGATCGCTTCCAAGAGCCCGTTGACCCTGAAGGTTGCAAAGCAGGCCGTTCGCGCCAGCCAGCGGCTGGCGATCGAGGAGGGTATCCTGTACGAGCGCGATCTCTTCTGTCTCTGCTTCTCCACCGAAGACAAGCAGGAGGGCGTGGCCGCTTTCCTCGAGAAGCGTCCGGCCGAATGGAAAGGGAGATAGGGGGTTGAGGCGGTCGGCGAATTCGCCGACCGGTCTTTGGGGGCTTGGGGAGTGAAGCGGCCGGGCGTTCCTTCCGGCCGATCTTTGAGGGCTTGGGGGTTGAGGCGCTCGGCTCACCGCCGGGCGTTCTTTGAGGGCTTGGGGGCCTGAGTCGGTGGTGGTACCGGGCCAGGCCACCGCCCAAAAGGTGCCCATTAGCACCCAAAATGTACAACTCAGAGGCCAAAGTGACCCACCTGGTTGTCATGTGGAGGTCCCCCAGTCGGAACCCGGGCGCTGTTGGAGCAGTGGAACCGCCTCCGGATTTCGGGATGACAAGGAGATATCAAGACTCCTGTCAGGGAGTCGCCCTCTACGCCCCTAAGCCCCTAAGCCCCCAAAGCCCTTAAGCCCCTAAGCCCTTACGTCCCTAGGCCCCAAGGACCGGTCGGCACAAGTGCCGAGCGCCTCAACCCCCAAGCCCTCAAAGACCGTCCGGCGCGAAGCGCCGCGCGCCTCAACCCTCAGGGGATCTCGTAGCGGCGGCGTTTTTCCCACAGGGTCTTGCGACTGATGCCGAGCAGCTCGGCGGCACGGCCCTGGTGTCCGCGGGTGTAGGCCAGCGCCCGCAAGATCTGGCGGCGCTCTACTGCTTGTAGAGGCTCGGGCGGGCCACTGCGGCGATCCGGGCAGGGTGGGTCCAGGGGACCTCCTCCCTGAAGGATCAGGGCCCGCTCGAGGATATTCCGCAGCTCTCGCAGGTTGCCGGGCCAAGGATACTCTTCCATCCACTCTCGAGCGCTCGAGGCGAGCGTCAGGCTGCTGATGCCGAAACGCTCTCCGAGGTCCGCCAGGAAGAAGTTCATCATCGACGGAAGATCTTCCCGCCGCTTCCTCAGAGGCAGCAGACGCAGGGTGACGACTTCCATTCGATAAAAGAGGTCGGACCTGAATGCTCCGCTGGACACCCTGGCGGGCAATTCGTCGGACCCGATTCCCAAGAATCGGACATTGGCAAGACGCTCTGTGCCCCCCAAGGGAGCGTAGGTACTCTCCGCCAGCAGCCGCAACAGCTTTGGCTGAGCTGCGACAGGGATATCCTCGACGTGATCCAGCAGCAGAGTACCTTCATCTGCCGTCGCGACTCGGCCGGCGAGGGGCGACTCGGCGCCGGTGAATGCACCAGGGCGGTAGCCGAAGAGCTCGCTCTCGAAAAGTGAGCTGGGAATCGCGCTGATGTCCACCTCGACCAGAGGACCAGTGGAGCGCAGACTGGTGGCATGCATGGCTCTGGCGACCGCTGAGCGCCCGGTTCCCGGCTCACCCAGAATGAGCACGGGGACATCGGTTCGCGCCGCCCGCTCGGCACCCCGAATCTGCTGCTCCAGGGAAGGGGAATGGGCAAAGAGCTCGGAGACAGGCGAGGCGCTGGTCACTGAGTGAACTCGTGCGTCACATCGGGAGCGTCCGCCCACAGCTTCTCGAGGGCGTAGAAGGACCGGGTCTCCTCATCGAAGACATGGACCACGAAATCACCGAAGTCCAGCAGCACCCAGCGGCCTGACTGATAGCCCTCGACATGGTGGGCTCGCACGTGCTCCGCTCGCAGCCTCTGGAGCACCGCATCAGCGATCGCCTGGACCTGACGCTCGCTGTTGCCGCTGCAAACTAGGAAGTAGTCGGCCAGGGAACTGATCTCGGAGAGCTCCAGGATCCTGAGACGATTGGCCTTGAGGTCTTCCGCGGCAGCCACGACTTCCCGACACCGAGCGGCGATATCCGGCGGGCTGGAGGTCGAGTTGGTCATTGATAGAGTTTGTACTTATGAATGTACTCTAACACCAATTCCGGCAGCCAACCTTCTGGCGGCTGCCCTCCCTCGGCCAGCATCCGGCGCAATTTAGTGGCCGAAACCGCCACGGGCTGATTGGTGATGAAACAGACCCTGTCGGTTTCCATCAACGCCGCCACCTCGGGGGTCAGCTGGGCCTCCAGGGCGCCAGGACGCCAATCGGGTCGCACCAGGACTCCGAGCTTGACCATCTCTACCAAGTCCTTCCATCGTTTCCAGGTATGAAGCTCGGCGAAGCTGTCACAGCCGATAAGCAGATAGAGGTCTGCGGCCGGAAAGGCGGATCGAAAGTGCTCGACCGAATCGACAGTGAACGCTTCTCGCTGGGGTGTCAACTCGAACGGATCGGCGACCAGCCCCGGCTCTGAAAGTAGAGCCAGCTCCACCATTGTCCATCGGGCATGCGGTGAGGCGACCTGACCACCTGACTTGTGGGGGGGAATCGCGGTGGGCAGGTAGACAACACGGTCGAGGCCGAGTTGAGTCCGCGCTTCCTTCACCGGCAGAATATGGCCGAAGTGGATCGGATCGAAGGTACCGCCAAAAAGACCAATCTTCATTTGCCCTCTACCCCTACCAACAGCTGGCGCAACCCGTTGACCAATTCTCTCACTCCGGTTTGACTCACCGAGCTTATCTCCCAATACTCCAAACCTCTCCGGCTGGCCGCTGCCCTCAGGTGCTTTCTTCTCTCCTCCCGCGCGGCGTCCAACTTGGTACCGACTATCCAGCGGGGCCTGCTCAGAAGCTCGGGGTCGAAGGCCTCCATCTCATGCTCGATGGTCGACAGGTCGTCCTCGGCACCGCCGGTTTCGGCTGCCAGATCCACCAGATGTAGAAGCACCCTGCACCGTTCCACATGACGCAAGAATTGGTGCCCGAGGCCCGCTCCCTGCGCGGCTCCTTCAATCAAACCTGGCAGATCGGCAACCACGAAGGGCTCGTCGCTCGGTCCGTCGGCAACGACTCCCAGCTGAGGAATCAGAGTCGTGAAGGGATAGTCCGCAATGCGGGGCCGAGCAGCCGATATGACGCTGATCAGGGTCGACTTGCCGGCGTTGGGCAGGCCCACGACTCCCACGTCCGCCAGTAGTTTGAGCTCCAAGCGAAGCCGGCGCTCAGCACCTTCTTCTCCGGGGTCAGCTCTGTCAGGAGCCCTGTTTGTCGAAGTCGCGAAGCGAGCGTTGCCTCGACCACCCCGACCGCCCTCGGCCACGACCAGGCGCTCGCCATGAGCGAGAATCTCGCCCACCGGAGTCGAGTCCTCGGCGTCGTAGACCTGGGTTCCGGGCGGCACCTTGATGTCGAGGTTGCTTCCGGATCGGCCCGTTTTGTTGGACCCTTCGCCATGTCGACCCCGCTCTGCAGGGTAGATCGAGCGGTAGCGGAGGTGGTAGAGGGTGTTCAGTCCTTCGTCTCCGACCAGGATGACAGCTCCACCGTGGCCGCCATCTCCGCCTGATGGGCCCCCTCGGGGAACATACTTCTCGCGACGAAAGGCTACACAGCCGTTGCCTCCACGTCCGGCGCGGACATGAACGACGGCTTCGTCTAGGAAGATCAATTCTGGGGAGCCGATCGCTCGGCATCGGGGTCGGCTTCAGCTGCCGAGATTCAACTACTCGACCGGCAGGATGTTGACGAACCTGCCTCGTCGGCCCCTGTTCTGGAACTGCACGACGCCATCGGCCTTGGCAAACAACGTGTCGTCTTTGCCTCGACCGACATTCAGACCGGGGAAAAACTTCGTGCCCCGCTGTCGAACGATGATCGTTCCGCCGGTCACCGTCTGGCCACCAAATCGCTTCACACCCAGGTGCTGCGCATTGGAGTCGCGCCCGTTTCGGCTGGAGCCCTGTCCCTTCTTATGTGCCATAACGCTTCAACCTTCCTTCTTCTCGGCCTTGGCCTTGCTGGCCGGAGTGGCCTCGATCTTGTCGATTCTCACCCGCAAGAGGTCTTGCCGATGACCGGTGAGCCGACGATAGCCTTTTCGACGCTTCATCTTGAAGACTTTGATCTTGGGGCCCCGGACCTCGTCCATGAGGGTGCCTGTCACACTCGCGCCCTCGACGGTGGGCACCCCCACCTTGGTGCCATTGTCATCGCCGACCAACAGGATGCGGTCGAACTTCACCTTCTTGATCTTCTTCCCGGAAACCGGAGTCTTCTCGACGTCAATCACGTCGCCGGGCTGGACCCGATATTGCTTACCGCCGGTTTCGATGACTGCATACATGGATATGACCCTCCCTTCTCGCCCCTCAAGGCGGAGGCGGACGAGGCTAGCATGAAGGCTCAACAGGGTCAATATCGGCGCCACTTCGATCTGGCGCCTGCGGTATCGAACGTCACAGCCAGTGCCTGAAGTCGGTGCTATGCTGCATTGTCATCAAAAGGAGAAGGCCGTGGCAATACCCGACTACCTCATCTGCCTCAACTGCGAGGCACCCTCTTACATCTTCGAATGGAAAGATGACGAAGTCGTCGAAGCCTACTGCGAGCTTTGCACTAGCGAAGAGGTCGATCAGTTCTTGACCCAGGAAGACTTCGACGCGTTGATCGAAGCCTGAGGGACCGACACTGCATCGGGCGTGTCGCTTGGCAGTGCTTCTGGCAGCGCCAGACGAATCAGTGTCCCCTCGCCAGGTCGACTGACGACGGTCAAGTCGGCATGATGAGCTTCGGCAATCCTCCTGACCACCGGCAGCCCCAGGCCGGTTCCTCCCTTGCGGGTCGAATAGAAGAGATCGAACATCTGCGACTGGACTTCCTGCGACATTCCACTACCCAGATCCTCCACCTCGAAGACCACGCGACCCGACTCACGGCTGACGGCCAATCGCACCTCTTCAGCACCTCTGCCTTGATCGCTATCGCTCGCGGCGAGTGCGTTTTGCACCAGATTCAGCAGCAGCTGGTTTAACTGCCCGGGGTCGACGCGCACCTTTGCTCCGCCACTCTTGTCCTCGACCCGCAACTGCGCACCTCTGGCCAGGAACTCGCCTTTCAGCACTTCTCGGCACCGCTCCAGAAGCTCGACAGCGGGAAGCTCTTCCAGCTCCAAGGGCCGCGGCCGCGCATACTGGAGGAAATCCGTAACCAGCCGCTCCAACCGGTGGATCTCATCCCGGGTGATGGACATGAGCCTGCCACTGGACTGCGATCCAGCCAGGGCACCGACGCGACCCGACATCTCCTCTTCCAGTAGCTGCATATTCAGATTCAGGGAGTTCAAGGGGTTGCGAATCTCGTGCGCCAGGCCGGATGCCAGGGTACCGATGTAGGCCATTCGCTCGGCCTCGCGAGCCTGTTCCTGGAGAAGCTGCCCCCGTTTCCACAGTCGCCAGATGATGGCGAAGGCCAGCAGCAGCACGACGAGGGTCATGGCGGCGACTACGGCTGTTTTCTGAACCAGCTCCGAGCGCAGGGTCTCGATGCTGCGCTGCAGCTCTCCCTGGCTGATCCCGACCCGCAAGAACCCCAGCTCACCGATCGGCAGATTCAGATCGTAAAGCTCCTCGAGGGGCACTTCGAGTGGAAACGTGTCTTTTCGCTCGATGGGCCTCTCCTCGATTCTCGAGGGCCTCTCCCTTTCCTCCAACACCAGTCCTTCAGAGGGCTCGACCTCGAGAGTCGTCTCTCCGGCTCCGCGGAAGACCAAGCGACCCTCGCCGTCCACGACTTCGACTGTCCGTACGAACTTGCGCTGTTTCAGGATCGAATCGATGTACGTCTGGACCTCCCTCTCCATCGCCGTCACCGTGTAGAGGTCTCCACCCGCCTCCTCGGCCGTTCCCGCGAGCCTTTCAGCCAGTCCTTCCGCCTCCTCGCGGGTCTCCAACAACACGCGTTCGATCTCGCGCTTCGAAAGCGAGCGAAAGAGGAGCCACCCGAAGAGTCCGATATCCAGGAAGATGAAGAGACCCAACAGCAGGGCCGCCACAAATATCCGGCGAGAGGATGCGGAGGGTGCCGTCGGAGACATCGCCCCAAGGATAGCAAGCCCCCAAGCGCTTCTATCGCCCAGTTCATTGACCCCCGAAAGAGTCGTTGGTTAGCATGCGGGGATCGAAGTCCTGAAATCTCCTTCCGGATTCGCAATATGAGTCCCGAGCCCAATCGGAGTGTCACCACCTACCGGCTGGCGACTCTCGTCTCGGTTCTCCTTCTCTCGTTGGGCTGCCAACGATTGGAGGGCCCTGAAGAGATCTCAACCGCGCCCACCGTTCCCCGGCGCGGCGGCACGCTGGTTATAGCGATCGGCAATGACATCCATGGAATCAACCCGCTGATCTCAGGTGTAGACACCCAGACGACGGCTGTCCTCGATCGCCTCTTTCTGCACCTCTTCGAGGAGCAGGCCGACTACACCGAGCATCCACCAACCTTCGAGCCGCGACTCGTCGAGAGCTTCGAGTGGTCCGCAGACGGCAGGACACTCGATCTCGAGCTGCGCTCGGGTGTCTCGTGGTCCGATGGTGTGCCGGTAACCGCCGAAGATGTGCGATGGACCTGGCAGGCGCAGACCGACCCGGAGCTCGCCTGGGGCTACGCCCAGTCGAAGCAGAACATCCGCGACGTCGAGATAGTCGACCAGCTCAGATTGAGGATCCAGTTCCATCAACGCTCCCCCAACCAACTGGCCGAGCTCAATGAAGGGGTCATCCTGCCGAAACACGCCTGGAGCGAGCTGCCATTCTCAGAGTGGCGATCGAACGAACCTTGGTTCGTGGATCACCTCATCGTCAACGGCCCCTTCGACCTCGAAAGCTGGACGCGGCAAGAACAGATCGTGCTGCTTCGCAACGAGTCCTACTTCGAATCCGAGTTGCCTAGGCTCGACCGAGTGATCCTGCGGGTCGTGCCCCAGAAGCAGAATCAGCTCGGCGAGCTTCTGGCAGGCGAGGTCGACTTCGTGGAACAGGTCCCACCGTCCGAGGTGTCGCGCCTCGAGGAGCAGGGAGCTCAGATCCTGCGCTTCTGGGCCCGCCAGTTCAACTACCTCTGCTGGAACACGCAGCGCCGCTTGTTCGCCGACCCAGAAGTGCGCCGCGCCCTGACCATGGCCATCGACCGACAGGAGATCATTGACACTCTCTGGTACCGCTTCGCCAGGATCGCCGTCTCGCCGATCCTGACCAGCATTTGGGCCCATGATCCCGACCTTCGGCCCGTGCCCTTCGATCTCGAGGCCGCTCGTCGGGTCCTGCAATCCAAGGGCTGGAGCGACACAGATGGGGACGGAATACTGGATAAAGAGGGAGAGCCCTTCTCCTTCGAGCTGATCACCAACACGGGTAGCCAGGTGAGGATCGACGCCGCCGTCATGGTTCAGGAGCACCTGCGCCGAGCAGGGATCGAGGCGCGGGTGCGACAACTCGAGTTCAACACGGTTGTCAGCCGCGCCCTGGAGCACGACTTCGACGCCATGCTCGGCGGCTGGGACATCGACACCTCATTGGATCTGACTTACGCCTTCCATAGCCAGTCCATCGACGATGGCTACAATTTCGGCCAGTTCTCCGACGCCGATGTGGATCGGCTCATCGATGCCACCAATCAGGCAATGGACCCGGCTGAGCGAATGCTGCTGCTGCGCGAGATCGAATCGATCCTGCATCGCACACAGCCCTATACTTTCCTTTGGGAACCGCAGCGACTTGCCGCTGCCTCGAACCGTTTGCGAGATGCAACCCCGAGCCCGGTCAGTTCCTACTTCCGACTCAGGGAGTGGTGGCTCGCCGAGTCGGACTGACCTCGAGCCGATTCCGCCATGAGCTCCTCCCTGCTGAGCTTCCTGGTACGCCGCTCCGCCGCGGCGGCACTGCTGATCCTCATCGTCCTGAGCCTGACCTTCTTCTTCATTCATCTGGCACCCGGAGATCCCACTCTCGTTCTTCAGGACCCGCGTCTCACCGGCGAACAGCGCGAGGCCATGCGCCGTGCCTATGGGCTCGATCGGCCTCTAGCGGCACAGTACCTGAGCTGGCTCACCGCTGTGGTCTTCGACGCAGACTGGGGTATCTCCTATGTTCATTCTCGGCCTGTAGCGGAGGTCATCGGCGAGTACGCATTGCCGACCCTGCTGCTTACGGCGGCCGGTCTCCTCGTTCAGTTCGGCGTCGGATTGCTGGCTGGGGTCACCGCCGCACGGCATGCGGGGACATCGAGGGACTACCTGATCCGCCTCACCGCCATGGTTCTTTACTCTCTGCCGGTCTTCTGGACCGGGCTCATGGCACTGCTGCTGTTCAGCTACAACTGGTCGCTCTTCCCGCCCGGTCACCTCCAAGCCGTCGATGCTGCCTCGTTGTCACCGATGGGACGCACCCTCGACGTCCTCCACCACCTGGCGCTTCCGGCCCTCGTGCTGGGCCTCGCCGCCGCCGGCGGGACGGCCAGATTCACCCGCAACAGCTTGCTCGAGGAACTTGGTGAGGATTACATCCGCACCGCCCGGGCCAAGGGACTGAGCGAGTCCAGGATCGTCTGGATCCACGCCCTGAGAAACGCGGCTGCGCCGATTCTTCAACTGTTCGGCTTGTCTCTGCCGCTGCTATTGAGCGGTGCCCTCGTTGTCGAGGTCGTCTTCTCCTGGCCCGGCCTGGGCCGGCTCACCTTCGATTCGATTCTGAGTCGTGACTATCCAGTCGTGCTCGCCACCACCGCTCTGACCGGTGTTCTGGTCGTGGTCGGGAATCTACTGGTCGATCTCCTTCATGGGGTGACAGACCCCAGGGTGCGGCAGTGAGCACTGACCGGGCTTCTTCGAGCCGCCTGATCCGATCCCCACTCAGCAGGCTGGGTCTGGCGATCGCAGTAGTCCTCAGCGTTCTCGCCATCGGTGCGCCGGCTCTCGCTCCTCATGCTCCCTACGAACAGCTCGATCCGGCAGCGGGCAGATTCCTACCGCCGCTGAGCAGCCGAGTGGTCCTGCCTTTGCGCGAGGGGGGTTGGCTCTTGGCGGACAGCGCTCGAGTGACGGACAGCGGTGTCGTGGTGCAGCGGCTGGGACGCACCGAAACCCTGCCCCTGGAACGATTTACCGGCATCTCGGAAGACGGGGGCGTGAGTCGCCAGTTCTTTCCTCTGGGCACTGACAAGTACGGCCGTGACCTCTGGTCGAGGCTCCTCTACGGAGCCCGCGTCTCGCTCTTCATCGGCCTTCTCGCTGCGGGACTTTCCCTGACTCTCGGCATCGCGGTGGGAGGGGTGGCGGCGCTCGCCGGAGGCTGGATAGACGGCCTCCTGATGCGTCTCGTCGACGGTCTCTTGATGTTCCCTCGCCTTTTTCTCGTGCTGGTCATCGCGGCGATGTTCGATGTCGACCTGCTGGCGGTCATTCTGGTCCTCGGAGGCACCAGCTGGATGGCGGCGAGTCGGCTGGTGCGGGCCGAGATCCTGAGTCTTCGCGGGCGTGATTTCGTGGTGGCGGCCAGGGGAATCGGATTGCATCCCGTCCGTATCTTCTGGCGACACCTGCTCCCCAATGCCCTGCCTCCGGTGCTCATCGACACCACGCTCCGGATCGGCGATCTGATCCTCATCGAGGCAGCTCTCTCCTTTCTGGGATTCGGAGTACAGCCGCCGATTCCCAGTTGGGGCAACATGGTGGCCGACGGCGCCTCGAACCTGACCACCGCGTGGTGGGTGGCCGCCTTTCCCGGCATCGCCATCTGCTTGGCGGTGGTCGCCTTCAACCTACTCGGGGATGGTCTCCGAGACAGCCTAGATCCTCGCCTCGACGAGACGTTGCCATGCTGACTTCAGAATTCGATTACCAACTGCCCACAGAGCTCATCGCCCAGGAGGCCACCCCACGTGGCGAAAGTCGTCTTTTACATCTCGGTCGAGACGGGGCTCGCCAACACCTCCAGATCACAGACCTACCCGGACTGCTGTCAGCCGGTGACCTGCTCGTCGTGAACAACACCAAGGTCATGCCTGCCCGTCTCCACGCCTGGCGAGAGGCCACTGGAGGTCAGATCGAGCTGCTGCTGGTGGAAAAGCTGTCAGAGACCCACTGGACGGCACTTCTGAAGCCTGGCCGTCGAGTCCGGCGCGGTACCCGCATGCTGCTCGCCGACGGCCTGGGTGTGGAGATCCGCGAAAAGCTCGTCGATGGACGCTACCGTGTCCAGTTCTCGGAGCCGATCGAGCCGCACCTGGAGAGCCTCGGGCACGTCCCGTTACCTCCCTACATCAAGCGTGACGACAAGCCCGAGGACCGGGCCCGGTACCAGACCGTCTTTGCGAGGTTTCTGGGTGCCATAGCTGCCCCAACCGCCGGCCTTCACTTCGACGACGAGTTGCTTTCACGACTTCGCGACGCGGGTGTCGGACTCGCCGAGTTGACCCTGCACGTGGGGATCGGCACATTCAAACCGGTCACCGCCGAGCTCGTGCACGAACATCGAATGGAAGCCGAGAACTATCGAGTCCCGGCCGAAACTGCGGCAGCCATCAGCGAAGCGAGGCGACAGGGCGGACGTATCGTCGCGGTGGGCACCACCACCGTTCGCACTCTCGAGACGGTGGCTCGACAATTCGACGGCTCGATAGTGGAAAGCGAGGGCAGCACCGACCTGTTCATCACGCCGGGCTTTCCATTCCAAGCTGTAGATCTTCTGCTGACCAACTTTCACCTGCCGCGTTCCACCCTCTTGATGTTGGTCGCCGCTCTGGCTGGCAAGGAGGCAATTCTAGACGCCTACGCCGATGCCATCGCACATCGCTACCGCTTCTTCTCATACGGAGATGCGATGTTGGTCGAGCGGCCAGACTAGGGCGCAGGCTGCCCTAGGATCCCGGTGGTGGAGGTCTGAAGCTGCCCTTTAGAGTCACCGGCACCAAAAAGAAGATGGCGAAGACCCCGCTCGCGTACAGTGGGGCCAGAGGGGCAATCGCCTGAGTGGTGAGAGGTGCCAGGGCCCTGACCAGATAGAGAAGCCCCGGTGTACCCAAAAGATACACCAGCATCAAGCTCCGTCTGAGAGGCTTCGGCACTTGCTGCGCGCGCTGAAGGTAGACGTTGCCAGCCAGCCAGCCGAGAAAGGCCGCCAGGCCGTAAAACTGATAGAGCCCCAGATCGAGCAGGCCGGCAATCGGCAGCAAGCCGACAAACGAGGCCAGTGCCGCTAGCCAGCAGACGAAGAAGAAGCCGAGAAGAGCAAGCTCCAAACCGCTTTACTCGCCATCTTCCAGAAACTTCTCATAGGCCGCCGAGTCCATCAGGCCATCCAGATCGCCCTGGGAGCTGAATCGGACCTTTACCAGCCAACCTTCACCGTGTGGGTCCTGGTTGATGAGCTCCGGGGAGTCGGCCAGAGCCTCGTTGACCTCGACGATTTCTCCAGTAACCGGGGTGAATACCTCGGCGACGGCCTTGACCGACTCGATCGTGCCGATCTCTTCGTGGGCGTCGAACTCCTGACCCGGCTCTGGAACTTCCACGAAGACCACCTCGCCCAATTCGTCTTGCGCATAGTGGGTGATACCGATGACACAGACGTCGCCCTCGACGCGCACCCATTCATGGTCCTTCGAATAACGAAGAGTATCCGGATACATCTGCTTCCTCCCTGTCTCACCAGCCCGGATGGCTTCCCCTCGAGGTCCGGGCACATTATCGATGGCACTCGCTAGCTTATCCTGTCTGGCCAGCAGATCTTCCCGGGCCGCCGCGTGATTTCTCGCTACTTGGCTCGCTTGTAGAACGGCAGATCGACGATCACGGCCGGCACGACCTTGCCTCGAATGTCCAGGCCCACCGAAGTCCCGATGGCCGCCATGGAGACGGGCACATAGGCCATGCCGAGGGCCTTCTCGAGAGTCGGACTGAAGGTGCCGCTGGTCACGAAGCCGACTTCCTCGTCCTCGGCAATCACCTTGTGACCCTGACGCGCGATCCCGCGCCCTTCGACGTTGAAACCGACCAGCTTGCGGGTCAGGCCTGCGTCTTTTATCTCGACAAGAGCCTGGCGCCCGACAAAGTCCGCCGCCTCGAGCTTGACGACCCATTGCAGCCCCGCTTCGAGAGGCGTTGTGGTGTCGTCGATCTCGTGACCGTACAGCGCCATTGCCGCCTCCATCCGCAGCGTGTCGCGGGCTCCCAGACCGGCAGGAACCAGACCTGCCGGTCCTCCCACATCCAGCAGGCGATCCCAGACCGCTGGAGTATCCTCCGGCGCCAGGTAGAGCTCGAAACCGTCCTCACCTGTGTAGCCGGTCCGCGAGATGAGCGTCGCCCTGCCGCTCACTTCACCCTCAACGAAGGCGTAGTACCGAATGGCCGTCAGATCCGTGCTGGTGAGCTCCGAGAGAATGGCTTCAGCCTTCGGCCCCTGAAGCGCAATCAGACCATAGTCCGATGAAACGTCCTCGAGAGTCACACCGGCGTCATTGTGACCCTGCAGCCAGGCGAGGTCCTTCTCCGCGTTGGCAGCGTTGACCACCAGAAGAAACTCCTCCTCGGCCAAGCGGTAGATCAGTAGATCGTCGACGTAGGTGCCCTGCTCGGTCAGCAGACCGCTGTAGTGAATTCGACCGGGCTTCAACTTGGCGACATCATTGGGTGTCATTGCCTGGAGAAAGCCCTCCGCGCCCTTTCCGGCAACCCGGAACTCCCCCATGTGCGAGACATCGAAGATTCCCGCCGCCGTCCGCACGGCACGGTGCTCTTGCAGGACTCCGGAGTACTGGACCGGCATTTGCCAGCCCGCGAACTCGACCAACTTGCCACCTGCCGCCTGGTGAGCGTCGTAGAGAGGAGTGCGACGAACGAGAGTGTTCTCTGACATGGTTTGTGACTCGCTGGACAGGGATTCGGAGGATCGACTTCTGGCCGTTGGAACTATACCAGCTGGTGCGGCGCCGAGGCCGCCTCGGACTGGCGCGACGCGACCCTTGGGTGGGAGACGAAGGAGACTCGGCGGGGCTCGTCCCCACTTTCGTTAACTCTCTGACAGTCAATGACTTAGATGCTTTCGGGCAGGTTTCCACAACAACGGCTGTGGAAAAGGGTCGCAGCTCTCAGCGCTCTCTCCTAACAGTTCGCGAGGAAGACCATAAACCATTGAATACAAAGCGCTTACACGAACTGCACAATTTCTTGTTCAATCAGGAACCGGCGACCAACATTCTCCGCCTTCAGCCGGTTTTCCACCGCCTATTCCACAGGCTTTTCCTCGTCTCCTGTGGAGAATCCACGTGCTAGTCTCCTGCCGATGGCCGAGAAGCGGATTCTCATCGTCGAAGACGAGCCCGCCATTGCCGAGGTCCTGGAATACAACCTCGCAAAGGAGGGCTACGAGGTCAGCATCGACTACCGTGGCGATACAGCACTCGAAGCGATTCGGCAGAACCCTCCGGATCTGGTGATCCTCGACCTGATGTTGCCCGGCCTGGATGGCCTGGAGCTGACTCGATTCCTAAAGCGAGACGCCAGAACCAGCCACATCCCGCTCCTCATGCTCACCGCCAAGAGCGAGGAGGTCGATCGCATCGTCGGTCTCGAGCTCGGTGCCGACGACTACATCACCAAGCCGTTCAGCCCTCGCGAGGTCGTGTTGAGGGTCAAAGCCGTACTGCGGCGCGGCACGAGCGTCGAAGAGGCGAAAGAGTTGCTGGAGGTCGGCACGATTCGACTCGACGTGGCAGATCACCGATTGTTCCTGGACGGCGAGGAGATTCCACTGACCGCCACCGAGTTCCGGCTGCTCGCCATCCTTCTGGAGCGACGCAATCGCGTGCAGACCCGCGAGAGTCTCCTGACCGACGTCTGGCGATACTCCGAGGAAGTGGACAGTCGAACCGTCGACACCCACATTCGACGTCTGCGGCGCAAGTTGGGGGCCGAGGCCGACCGGATCGAAACAGTGGTCGGTGTGGGCTATCGCCTACGAGAGTGAGTCTCGATGTGGCGCTCGTTCTTCTCCAACCGGCTTCGCCTCGCCCTCGCCTTGCCGGCCTTCGCGGCCCTCCTGGTCTCCACCGGGATCCTCTGGATCCTGCTGAGCAGTCTCCTACAACAGAGCGCGGCTCGACAGCTTCTCAGCGCGCTCCCGATCGTAGCCGACTCCCTGGCCGACCAGCTGTCGCTGGGTTCTCACGACCTTCAAGATCTCGCTCACGAGCTCACGGGCGGCACCCACGTCCGCCTCACTGTTATTCGGGAGGACGGGATCGTCATCGCGGACAGCTCGCGCACCTGGGAGCAGGTAGGGAGGATGGACAACCATGCTGGACGACCTGAAATCAGAACAGCCCTCGAAAGTGGTCAGGGCTCCTCGATCCGGCGCAGCGCCACGACAGGTCTCCACTATGTCTATGCAGCTCAGGTCGTGGCGGCAGAAGGGGGCAGGTACGTGCTACGGCTGGCGCAGCCGCTGGCTGGCCTTCAGGCCCTGCGCCGGAGTCTCGGTTGGGTCCTGATCGCTGCGTCTCTCGCCGCCCTTTTGGCGATGAGCGGACTCCTGTGGTGGCTTGAATGGCGGGTCTCGAAAGCCCTGCCGAAACTGGTCGCCGGAGCCGAGACGCTCGAAGCGGGAGACTTCAGCCACCGCGTGGCGTTGCCGGCCGATCCGGAGCTGGCGCGCATCGGTCGATTTCTGAATCGAGTCGCCGATCAGGCCGGGACTCGGATCGAGGAGTTGGAAACCGAGCGAGGTCATCTCAGAGCCGCAGTTTCCAGCATGAGGGAGGGAGTGCTGGTGACCGACTCCGACGGGTTGGTGTGGCTCGCTAACAGCGCCTTCAACGAGATCTTCGATGTCCGCGGCGAAACGCTCGGGCGGTCGCCGTTGGAGCTGACGCGTCAAACCCGGCTGGAGGATCTTATCGTCTCGACGCTGGTGAACGAAATCGGCAGCACAGCCGAGATTCAGTTGCAGGGTCCAACTTACCGACATGTCGCGCTGGCCAGCACTC
This sequence comes from Thermoanaerobaculia bacterium, assembly GCA_049664225.1. Classification (GTDB taxonomy): domain Bacteria; phylum Acidobacteriota; class Thermoanaerobaculia; order Multivoradales; family JAHEKO01; genus JAUVRX01. Next base: position 5,301 of record JBATEX010000064.1, on the reverse strand, counting down.
CTCTCGGCGAAGGCCTCGGTGCGGTCGTCGTGGCCCGGGACATTACCGATTTGATCCGCTTGACTCAGGTGCGGCGGGACTTCATAGCCAACATCTCGCATGAGCTCAAGACGCCGCTTTCGGCCATTCGCGGATATACGGAAACCCTGAGGGACGGCGCGATGGAAGAGCCCGAGGCCTCCCGCCGGTTCCTCGGTCGGATCCTTCAGCAGTGCTCCAGGCTCCAGACGCTGCTCGAAGACTTGCTGACCCTCTCGCGCCTGGAGAACCTCGAGGGGCAGCTCGAGCCCCAGCCAGTCGATCTGAAATGGATCCTCGACGACTGTCTCGAGACCCTAGCGCCCAAGATCAGCGATCGGCAGATCGATCTAGAGGTGAACGTCGAACCGCTCCCCCGCCAGACCGGTGATCCGGAGGCGCTGCAACGGCTGTTCATCAATCTCCTGGAGAATGCCATCAAGTACAACCGTAAAGGGGGTCGAGTCGCGGTCGAGCTGAGCCCGAGCACCGGCGAGGTCGTCTTGCAGGTCGACGACACGGGAATCGGCATTCCCGCCATCTCCATCGATCGGGTCTTCGAACGGTTCTACAGAGTCGACAAGGGCAGGAGTCGAGACGAGGGTGGAACCGGCCTGGGACTGGCCATCGTCAAGCACGTAGCGCAACTACATGGTGGCTACGTCGAAGTCGAAAGCCATTTAGGCGAAGGGTCTAGCTTTCGGGTCCACCTGCCGACCTGTCCCTCCTGAGGGGCAGCCGCAATCCCTGGCTAGCGAACCGGCGGTTCGAAGTCGTGCTCCGCCAGCTCCTTCAGGATCTCAGGTCGGGAAGTGGACTTCCCGGTGCTATTCCAAAGGTCTGCCCAGCGGACACAGTTGCTCATCGCGCTTCGGAAGGCGCTCGGCACTCCCTGAGCCTCGGAAAAGTTGGCCTCCACGTCCTCACAGACACGGTGCCAACGGTCGGGATTGCCACCTGTCCCACTCTGCTCGGTGAGTACATCGGCACCTTGTCGGACGACATACGACATCGGCCCGCCGTCCTTTCGATCTCGCCAGAGGCCCCAGATGCGCTTCATATCGACCTCGATCTCGATGGGATCGCCGGGCCGCGCCTCGAACGCGACAAGGGTCGGCACCGACAGCGACTCGTAGCTCCAGCCCCTTCGTAGCTCCTCGTTGTGCTGCAATACGACGCGCATCTCGCGGCTGCCTGCAGGAAGGACGCGACGAGCTTCGACAGGCTCTCCCTTGTTGTCGGGTCTCGTCCAAGCCACCAACGCACCATCCAAGTAGAGAAAGACGTTCCAACGTGACTCGCGCGGCGAGTCGGGCTCGTCTTCGTCGACCCACACCCGCTTGGCGCTGAGTCGAAATGTGGCTTCCACGGAACCATCTGCCGGCTCATCGGGTGTGACTTTCTGTACCGCTGGATTGGCTGGTGCAACAGCAGCCGGCTCTGCCGGTACTCCGGGGCCGTCAGTTGGGACCTCAGGGCGCTGCTCCTCCACGAGACTCAACAGCGTGGTCGTCAGCTGCTCGGAGGCCCCGGCCTCGGTCAACGCGATCAGCCCTTGGCTACCGACGTCGGTCGGCCGACGATCGGTCGAGTCCAGCCACTGCATGATCAAGCTGTCTGAGACCCCCGCGTTCAGCATCTCTACGACCTCCGACACAACCGGATCCAAGGGCGCATCCGACGGGCTCGTCTCCTCGCCAACGGCACCAGCCGAGAGCCCAAGCAGGAGCCCGATCCCAACCATCCAGGCAAGAACGTTCTGTCTTGTTCTGCTCATTCGAGAAGTCCGCTCGCCAAGTGAGTTTGTGGGTCGGCGCTAGAAGACGAACTGCCACTGCATGACGAACTGGTTGCGGTCGTCGCCGTCGACACCGTTGACGTTCGACTCGATGCGGTAGAGGAACTGAGCCTTGGCCTTGTGCTGGTTGAAGAAGTAGTTGATGCCAATATCGTTGGCGTACCACTTTCTCTCGTAGCCGTCGGTGTCCATGCTGTCGCGCTTGTAGACGAACTCCAGGGGAATATTAGCCAACATGTAGCCACCTTCGAGTTGCCATTTCTTGATGGTGGTCTCACCGTTGACGTACATGCCGCTGTTGACATTGTCGGCGATCATGCTACCTGCGACCTCGTTGTACTCGAGATCGACCGACAATCCGTGGCCCCGAATACCACCGCTCAACTCCCATCCAGTGGCGTCATCCAAATCGCATTTCTTCTCGTTGTTGCAGAGCAGGACGCCGTCAACCTCGTCGGTGTACTGGAGATTGTTGTCGTTGCTGGTCCAATAGAACGCCGCGGCCTCGACAGCATAGTTGAACAAGCCTCGCTTGAAGTCACCCTGGTCTCGCTTGATCGGCTCTCTGGGATAGTAGGTCACTCGCCCGGCACCGACCCACCCCAAAGTGAAGTCTCCTGCATCGTTGACGGGAGTGTCGAAGTCCATTCGCCTATTGTCGGGATCGAAGCTCTCTCCACCGATGTTGAACTTGTACTCGAATTTCTTGCTACTGGTATTGCCATCGATGCGGAAACCCAGCATCCGATCGGGGCTGCCGAAGTTGTGCTGGCCGACAAACCACCGCTCGACGGTCTGCTGTCGCTTCGAAGAGGTCAGGAACTCTCGCGAGAACACCGTCTTCGAGTTGCCGATGAAGATCTTGTGATTCTTCCAGCCGGTGTACTGCATGTAGGCGTCCTTGACCTGGATCTCGTCGGCATCGAGAGACTTTCCGAAGTCGAACTGGATCTTGCCGTTCCAGTTCTTGGTCACGGAGCCGGCGATATAGGGACGCAGACGCCGAAAGAAGATCGTATCTTCGGAATCCTCGCCACTCGGGTCGAGATAGAGATACTGAATCTGCATGCGTCCACCGATCTCGATGAACTTGTCGCCGTCCTCGTAGACCTTGATTCCGGCGTTGGCTGTGGACACCAAGCCGACCAACGCAACACATGTCAACAGCAAGACGAGCCGAAAACGCTTGAACATCGCTCGTACTCCTCTTTGAGTGTCCCAGAGACAGATTTCGCTCAAACAAAAGCCGCCCGACCCATCGGCCGTAGGCGTCAACCATGGGAGTGTAGGTTCATCTCCTTTCAAGGGTGCGGCAGCGTTGTGGCATTTCTGCGACAGATTCCGCTTATTCAGGTGATGTCGATCCGACCACCCCCCTGACAGTCAGGCGTCTGCAAAAGCCGCTTTCGAAAATCGACTCGTGGGCCTCGATGCCATCCAGCTCGATGCGAGGATCGCGACAAGAGTAGGCGTCGACTCGAACCTCCTGCTCCCCGATATCGACGCTGAGATCCTCGACTGTCTGCGAGCGAGACCGGTCCAGATGGTCGGCCAGCCGAAGGCAGGCAGCCAGTCTGGTGAGGAGCTTCTCGTCGTCTGGTTGGCAGAGCCGACGATAGGCACCCAGCCTCGGCTTGCCTCTCAGGTGAAAGCGGACCAGAAGGGCCAGTAGGACCTGTTCTCGATGGGTAAATCCGTTCAGCGGCGCCGAAGCCACCAGGTCGCCTCCGTGGCGGTCGTGACGATAGTAGTTGACAGCCAGACCAACGTCCTGAAGCACGGCGGCGGCGTCCAACAGCTGCTTTTCTCTCTCACCGTACCGGTGCAGAGGTCTCAAACCCTCGAACACCTGGCCCGCCAACCTGCGCACCTGATCGACGTGCTCTTTGGGTTGAGCGTAGTGGCTCAGGACATTCTGCACGCTGAAGGATCTGATGTCGGGAATCAAATGAGGCTCTTCGATGAAGCCCTGGAAGAGCGCCCCTTCGCGAAGCCGATGACCCGAAATCCATATCCCGGAGAGCACCTCGATATGGAGCCCCAGACACGAGACCCGGCTGAGAAACTCGTCACGATTTGCGGCATCCCTCAAGGCACTCGTGCCGAGAACCTCGAGCCAGTCGAGCTTGGTGCTGGTCGCATATTGGCCAAAGAGCTCGAGCGCCTTCTCGGCTCGCCGCATGGCTGCCTTCGAGATCAGGCCGTCCCGGCCCAGTCCCTCTCCGAGTCGCACCGGCTGACGAATCTGGTGAACCAGACGGTACCACTGGCCGGGCTCCACAAGGTAGTCCACCAGCCTGGCGGTGTTGGAGCCCAGATCAACGATCCCGCGGCGTTGCATGTCGTCTTTATATCCCTTTCGCGGCGCGTGGGCGACCCCCCTTCGGATCGTGTCACTCGGCTTCACCGGATCTCCACCCTGGCGCTCTCCTTCTCGAAGCAACAAGACTCGGGGAGATACCACCTGGGTGTTTGCCAGCTCGACCAGGGACTTCACATTGACCTCTCTCCAGCCCCGGCGACGATTTCTCTTTGCTCCGGTCCACCTGAAGAGTGCTAGCATCGCGCCGCCTCATGCGATCGACCTACAAAGGAGCCCTGGCAATCTGCGTCGCCGCCACCCTGTGGGGCCTAGACGGCGTGGTCCTGACTCCCCGACTGTTCAACCTGAGCGTGCCCTTCGTGGTGTTCCTCCTCCACGCAGTGCCGTTTCTTTTCATGCAGCCAGTGCTCTACCGTAGCTATCGGGCACTGGCCTCTCTGTCGACGATCGACTGGATCTTCCTCGGGCTGGTAGCCCTCGCCGGAGGAGTGCTGGGCACCTTTGCCATCGTCAAGGCGCTGTTCATGGTGAACTTCAGTCAGGTCAGCGTGGTGGTCTTGCTGCAAAAGCTGCAGCCCATCTTCGCTATCGTTTTGGCGGCCATCCTGCTCAAGGAGCCCCTGACAGCCCGGTTCGTAGGCTGGGCGGGGATTGCCCTGCTGGGTGCCTATCTATTGACCTTCGGCGCCCGGTTACCGGACCTGAGCGGTGGCACCACGACAGCCGTCGCCGCTGCCTGGGCGGCCACCGCAGCCGCCGCTTTCGGAACCGCTACCGTGCTTGGAAAGCGGATCCTGAAGGTCTTGGATTTCCGCCAGGCGACCTTTGGTCGCTATGGCCTCACGACCCTTTTCGCCCTGCTCTATCTGGTTGTCTCGGGCCATGGTCTGCCTTTCGGCGAGGTGACCCGGTGGAACTGGCTACTGATCCTCACCATCGGCCTGACCACCGGCAGCGGCGCCATCTTCCTCTTCTACTTCGGCCTCACCCGGGTGCGTGCCAGCGTCTCGGCCATCTGTGAGCTGTGCCTACCTTTGAGCGCTATCTTTCTCGACTATCTGATCAACGGCTCGGTGCTTCGTCCCTGGCAATGGCTGGGTGCTGCTACTCTTATCGTGGCGATTACCATGGTCTCCATCCAGCCAGCGGAGCGCCGAGCAAT
>JBATEX010000063.1:0-2149 GCA_049664225.1 Thermoanaerobaculia bacterium | reverse complement strand
TGCAACATCTGACAAGCGGTGCCCTCGTCTTCTCGGCCTTCTTTATCGCCACCGACCCCGTGACCAGCCCTCTCACGGGCCGCGGCCAAGTGATCTTCGGGGCCGGTCTGGGGGCTCTGGTCGTGGTCATCCGGTTGTTCTCCAACTATCCGGAAGGAGTGGTCTTCGCTGTCTTGCTGATGAACGCGGTCGTTCCCCTCATCAACCGCGTGACGATTCCCGAGCCTCTCGGTGGACTACCCGTCGACTCCTGATCGGAGAGGCCCTGGAACGGAGCACAAGAATCGTGAGTCGGTTGCGCAACAGCTATCTGGGACAGGCCTGGCTCATCCTGCTATTGGCCGGTGTCTTCGGCGCACTGCTGGCCGCCGTTCATCTCAAGCTCTCCCCGAGGATCGAAGACAACATCCGGGCCGAGATCATGAGAGAGATTCCCGGCCTTCTGCTGGGCGCAGAGGACTTGGAGGGCGCTTCCATCACGATCGAAGGTGACCTGGTGACGGTCGAGCCGGCTGCGGGTGAACCGAGAGTGCTGACCATTGTCGAGAAGCCCTCGGAAGCCTCCGCGCTCTACCAGGTCGCCGAAGGGTATCCGGGGCGCCTGTTGGGCTGGGTGGCGCGAGGCCAGGACCACGGCTATGCCGATGTCATCGAGCTCCTGGTGGGCCTGACTGCCGACACCGGCCGGATCACCGGAATCTACGTTCTGAATCAGAAGGAGACGCCGGCACTGGGCGATGGCATCGTGCGGAGCGACTTCCGCAGCCTCTTCATCGGCATTGCCACCAACAGCCCCCTCACCGTTGGCCGAGATGCTGCGGAAGCTGCGAAGAGCCCGTACGCGATTCAGGCTCTCACCGGCGCCACGGTCAGCTCCAGAAGCGTCTGCAAGATCGTCAACGACACCGTCGCCCTGGTCAAGGTCGAGATCGCGGATGAACCGGAGAGGTCCGATGCCCGTCCCTGAGCCGACACCGCTGGAGCGATTTCTCAACGGCATCCTGCCGGAGAACCCGGTCTACCGCCAGCTGCTGGGCCTGTGTCCCACGCTGGCTGTCACGGCCGCCATGAAGCCGGCCATGACCATGGTGGGTGCCACCGCCTTCGTGCTCATCTGCGCCAACCTGATTACCAGTCTCATTCGCCATCTGCTCAAACCGCACCTACGGATTCTCGTCTTCACCCTGACCATCGCCACCTTTGTCACCATCGCCGATCGCACGCTGGCGGCGTTCGCCTACCCGATGAGCAAGCTTCTGGGACCCTATGTCCCTCTGATCATCGTCAACTGCATGATCATCAGCCGTTGTGAGGTCTGTTCTTCCAAGCAGGGCCCGAAGACGGCGCTGGCCGATGCCGTGGGGGTTTCGCTCGGCTTCCTGCTGGCGCTGGCCAGCGTGGCTACCGTGCGTGAGATTCTCGGCAACGGCTCGTGGTTCGGCATTCAGCTCGTTCCCGAGTCGTTCCCCACCCTGATCCTCATGATCCTGCCACCTGGCGCCTTCCTGGCCCTCGGGTCGCTGCTGGGTCTCGCAACCTGGCTCGGCCAGCGCCGCAAGGCGCGGGTGAGCGAGTCCGAAGCAGGGAGTGCCTGAGATGGAGCTCTTCGCCGATCTGTTGTTGATCGCCATCGGCGCGGCGTTGGTCAACAATTTCGTGTTGACCTACTTCGTCGGGCTCTGTCCGTTCCTCGGCGTCTCACGACGCCTCGATACCGCCTTCGGCATGGGCTGTGCCGTGACCTTCGTCATCACGGTCGCCGCCCTCCTGAGCTGGACCATGACGGAGTTCGTCCTGCGTCCCGGCGCACCGCTGCCCAACTGGGTCTGGTCGAGCCTCAACCCGGCGGCCGCGGCTGGCGAGGTCGACCTGAGCGTCCTGAGCTACATTGTCTACATCTTTGTCATCGCTTCCAGCGTGCAGCTAGTCGAGATGTACGTGCGCAAGTTCTTCCCGCCCCTTTACAAGTCCTTCGGCGTCTTCCTGCCGTTGATCACCACCAATTGCGCCATTCTCTTTGCCTGTCTGGAGATCATGAAGCACGTCGTGGCCCGCGACTGGGGGTTGCCTGAGTCCCTGACTCTGGCCATCTTCGGCGGGGTCGGGTTCACCATTGCCATCGTCCTGATGGCCGGCATTCGCGAGGAGC
>JBATEX010000062.1:0-8850 GCA_049664225.1 Thermoanaerobaculia bacterium | reverse complement strand
GCTGTACTGAAAGCTCTGGAAGAGGCAGAGCAGGTGCTCTACGACAAGGAGCGGGAGACGAAGGACGAGCGGGGCGACGGAGTCCCAGTTGGCCAACGAAGAGCGGATGCCCTGGGTCTAGTCGCCGAGAGTGCGCTTGCCTCTGGCCTGGACAAAGGCACCCGCGGTGACAGGCTGCAGGTGGTGGTGCATGTCGAATCCCAAGTGTTGGAAGACCCGAGTCAGCCCGGAGTGTCCATGCTGGAGGACGGCACGGACGTTTCCGCGGAAACGTCCCGGCGCCTCAGTTGCGATGCCGGAAAGGTGGTCATGCAACACGACTCCGAGGGCAAAATCCTCGATGTCGGCCGCCGAACACGCACGATTCCCACCGCAATTCGCCGGGCACTGACCGCCAGAGACGAAGGTTGCCAGTTTCCGGGGTGTGGATTGAAGTATTGCGAGGCTCATCATCTGAAACACTGGGCCAACGGAGGGAAAACGAGTCTCGACAACCTGGTTCTACTCTGCCGCCGTCATCATCGGGCCGTTCACGAGGAGGGATACCAGATCGAGCACGCCTCCAACGGCGAGCTGCGCTTCCTCAGGCCGGAGGGCTGGGAGATTCCGACGGTGCCGCCGCCAACACGCCTGTTCCGGGATCCACTCGAGGAGCTCTCGACTCTTCTAGTCGAAGAGGGCGTCTCGATCGACGCCAGCACAGGCTTTCCAACCTGGGACGGCGGGAGGCTCGACCTCAACTGGGCGATCCAAGGTTACCGGCAGCTGTAGACGTCCCGACGTTTCCGCGGAAACGTCTCCGCACCACCAGAAAGGTCTCCAGAATTGGCTGGCACCTCTTCCGCTGCACCTCGGCAGGACGTTAAAGGTGAGGGCGCTTGAATCTCTGACTGCGCTCTGGCTCCGCTGGTCTCGGAGGTTTGGCGAGGGTCCTCCAGGGGGTTCTGGCAGCGGAAGGGAGGAAAGCCCCCTGGGGGACCCCGACGAACCTCCACCAACTGATTCGGTCACGCTTCTGGAGCAATGGCCACCACGTTTCCGCGGAAACGTGTCCGCACGATCGTCACGGCTACAGAATCGGGTGGCACCTCGGCGAGTGAGGGCGCTTCGACCTCTGACTGCGCTCTGGCTCCGATGGTTTCAGAGGTTTGGCGAGGGTTCTCCAGGGGGTTCTGGCAGCGGAAGGGAGGAAAGCCCCCTGGGGGACCCCGACGAACCTCCACCAACTGATTCGGTCACGCTTCTGGAGCAATGGCCGCCGCAGGTCCGGCAGATTCAAAGAGCGAGGCGGAGACCGATTGCCGCCCGCTCCTACCCGCCCCACCCCGGCGGGTGTTTCGCCGTCGAAGAGAATCGGATACACAGGTTTCATGAAGGCTCGGATTCGGAAGCTGACCCTGGTCGCTGGCTTCCTGCTGGCCTCGAGCGCGTACGCCCAGGCGGTCCTCACTCTCGAGCTCGGCTACTCGAACCCCGGCGCCAGGAGCCTCGGTTTCGGGGGCGCCTTTGTCGGCCTGGCCGACGATGCCACGGCGGCCTACGCCAATCCGGCCGGCCTGACCCAGCTCACCCGCCCGGAGATCTCCATCGAGGGACGGTCGTGGAGTTATGCGACTCCATACGTCTTTGGCGGCCGCGCCAGTGGCACTCCAACCGGAATCGGCATCGACACCACACCGGAGCTGCGCTGGGGAGAGTCCACAGCCGACTTCACCGGGCTCTCCTTCCTGTCCTACGTCCACCCGCTGAAGAACTGGTCGCTGGCGATCTACCGCCATCAGCTTGCCAGGTTTGCCTCGGCTTTCACCACCAACGGGCTCTTCGCCGAAGGCTCGACTTATCTCGACACCGACCGCTGGATCGACAGGCCTGGCTCCACAAACCTCGGTGTGGTCAGCTGGGGCTTCGCTGCCGCCCGTCGCATCAACGACTCGTTCAGTCTCGGTCTGGCGATAAGTTATGTGCAGGTCGATCTCGATCTGGAAACCATGGCCTATCTTCCCGACGACGACACTCTCGAGGCTTTCTTCTCGGCCAATTCCTATCTTCCGGAGCGCTCGCCGTGGCGAACCTCGACTCGAGCGCACGACTCGAACGTGGACTTGGCACTGGGCTTCCTCTGGCGCGCAAACGAGCGTTGGCGCGTGGGCGGCTTCGCGCGCTCGGGATTCGACGTTCCCACCCGCTGGGATGGCTGGCCAGGCCCAGCCGCCTCTCCCGACAACCCGAGGGAGTGGCACTTCACCGGCTACTGGAAGTTTCCGCCGGTTCTCGGCCTCGGTTGTGCCTACACCTCTCCAAGCCGACACCTGACCGTCAGCTTCGAGTGGGACTACGTGGTCTATTCGGCGATCTTCGAGGACGACCCCGACGAAGCGATTCCAGATGCCCATGAACTGCATCTGGGCGGCGAGTACGCCTTTCTCCGGAGCCATCCCGTCCTCGCTCTGCGGCTCGGCGTCTGGCTCGACCCGGACCATCGCGTCCGGGCCACGACGGGAGACGACCTGTTTCGAGCGGTCCTCTCCCCAGGCTCCGACAACCTGCATTACGCCTTCGGCTTTGGGGCGGCTTTCAAGCAGATCCAGATAGACCTTGGGGCCGATTTCTCAGATCTTCGCGACACCCTCTCGCTGTCGGCGATCTACTCGTTCTGATCGCCACCTCGCGGCTAGGGCGAGACGACCTCCCTGCACCGATTCCGCCGACCAGATTCTGCTCCGACCGGAGTGCGCTGAACCGCTAGCCCGAATCGAGCCAGCCTCGGTCGCGATACGGCGGATAGCGGCGTAGCAGTCGCCGTCGATCGACAAACATCCACCAAAGTGGAAGAGCGAGAGCGAGAGCGATGTAGGCGGAGAGGTAGCCGACGACGAGGCGATCGGGGATGGCCGGCCAGCGCATCACCAACCAGGGTATCCAAGCGGTGAGCAGCGTCGCCAGCGACAGTACGATCAGCCGCCCCTCTCGCCAGGCAACCAGCGAGAACGCCGCACCGAGGACTGCCGCGAGCGTGAAAACGAGCAGGATCGGCCGGCGATACAGCCAAGCCAATCCGGAGTAAACCCAGGTGTGCGTCGGGATCCAGTTCAGCAGGACGGCACCCAGCAGGATCAGACCGCAGCAGAAGAAGGAGGCGTAAGCGATGCTCCGCCAACGCATCTCCCGCGGCAGGAAGGCCGGGTGCAGGTGCTTCAATTCGATGCGCTCGGCCAGAGACATGCTGATCTCCGTCTAGGAGCCATCGCTCGAGGTCCAGCAGAACAGGTAGGCGGTCATCGGCTCGAGCTCGGCCAGGGGCCGATAGGCACTCGAATCGACAGGCGCCGCCGTCCCGCCGGCGAGAAGCTCCTCGGGCGACACCTCGGGCTCGAGCCTTTCGGGTGACATCAGGAGATCGTACTCACGAATCTCCTTTTCGCTGAGATTGACCACCACGAGGATCCTCTCCTCGTCGGTGCTGCGCTCGAAGGCGTAGATGCGATCGTCGCCGGTCTCCACCGGCGAGAAATCACCGACGCGCAGCGCCGGATGCCGGTTTCGAAGGCGGATCAAATGGCGATAGTGCCAGAGCAGCGACTCACGGTCGGCACTCTGCAGATTCACGTTGACTCGGTTCGCCCCGAGAGGAAGATCCTGCCAGGGCTTCTTGGAGGAGAATCCTCCATGCTTCTCAGAGGACCACGGCATCGGTCTTCTCAGGCTCGGATCGGGCTTGGTGCCTTCGACGCCGATCTCTTCACCGTAGTAGAGAAACGGCACACCGGGGCTCGTGAGCAGAAGGGTCGCGGCCAGTTTGGCCCTGTCGACCCGACCGTCGAGCACCGACATGACTCTCATCTGGTCGTGGTTGCTCAAGAACGTAGCGGCGCGGCCATCGGGGAAGGTCTCCCAGACCTCCGACGCCTCGGCCTCCAGAGCCGCCGAACTTCCGGATTTGACGGCCTCGGGGATCTCCCGCGCCAGAGCGAACTGGAACGTCAGATCGAGCTCGTCCGGGCCGTAGCTGGCGACCACGGCAGTCTCTGCCCAGACTTCGCCGACGGTCATGACTTCCGGGTGATCCGTTTTCAGGAACCTCTGATACCCGCGCAGCCAGTCGTGAGTCTCGGGGGTGTCCTCCTGCACGGCGCCGTTCTCGATCAGGTGCCGTATCGCGTCGAGCCGAAAGCCGTCGGAGCCCATCTCCTCGATCCAGAAGCGGCTGACCTCCTGCATGGCGCGGGTGACTTCCGGGCTGCGGTAGTCGAGGTCGGGCATGCCGGACCAGAAGATTCCGTAATAGCTCAGGTGGTTGAAGTGCCGCCAGCCACGCTGCCACCAGAGCGCCCGATGCCATACCGGTTGACCCCAGGGACCGAGGTAGTCGCGCGGCTCGAAGGACCAGAGGTACCAGTCGTGATAGGGCGACCGTTTCCTCCAGGCGTCACGAAACCAGGGATGATCGCTCGAGGTGTGATTCAGCACCAGATCGACAATGACGCGGATGCCCCGTCGATGCGCCTCGCCGACCAGGCGTCTGAAGTCTGCGTTGGTGCCGTAGTCCTTCTCGATGGCGCGGTAGTCGGTGACGTCGTAGCCGTGGTAGCTCGGCGACTGCATCACGGGCATGAGCCAGATGCCGCCGACCTCGAGATCTCCATCCGTCTCGGGATCGCCGTCGTTGAGATAGTCGAGGTGCTCGATCAGACCCTGAAGATCGCCGATCCCGTCATCGGCGCGGGCACCCGCGGCCGAGTCCGCGAACGAGCGGACGAAGATCTCGTAGAAGACCACCGAGCGCCACCAGGGCTGCCCCATGTCGACCGCCTCGGGCGCCGGCGGCTGGGCCGGGGACACGGCAAGCTGTTCCGGTGCTGACGGAGCCCTGCCGCCACAGCTGAGCACCAGAGCGGCGGAAATCGCAACAGCCACGAGCCGACGGCAAGTGTCGATCTGCGGCATGGTCGTGCCCAACGTATCGGTCCCGGGCTCGAGGATCAAGCGGCCAGTCGACAGGAGGGTGGATGCAGGCTACTTTCGGCGAGCATTCCGTTACACTCGATCGGTGATGGCCGGCAAGCTCTGTCCAAAGGTCATTCTCGAGGGGACGCGGCTGACGCTGAAGACCGAGATCGCCTTCGCGCTCAACGAGAGCCCGGAGTTCGTTGGTCCCCGCGCTTATCGCTACCACTCTCCGATCGTCTCGGCCGAGTGGTGCGGCTTCACCAACGTGCCGTGGGGCCGGGGTCTGATCAACTTCCTTCCTGAGGAAAGGGAGCAGGCGATGGAGACCTTCGCCACCTGGATGCGGTTGTTCGAGTTGCTGCGCTACTACTCGTGGATCGTCGACCGCTTCCACCTCTCCACCCGCCTCTATCAACTCGCCGAGCAAGGCATCGACTACGACTTCGAATGGCTCGAAGAGCGACTGGCGGCCGTCGGGTTTCATCTCGTGATCTGCGTGCGCTCGGCAGAGTCCTTTGCCGAGGCGCGGGAGGAGCGACTCAGGGTCTCGGGCAAGCCGTCGCAGTACGACGACCTCGAGAAGTTCGTGCGCGAGCAAGAGACACTCCTCGAGCTGTCAGAGAGCTCTCTTCTACCGCGTCGAATCGTCGACGTCTCGGATGGAAAGATGCCTCGCATCACGGGTGAGATCGAATCCTGGATGTCTGAAACCGGAGGGTTATGGGCAACCTGACTGAACGGATACTCGTGGCAGATATCGGGGGTACCCATATCCGCTTCGGACTCGCCGATGCAGAGCAGGGGGTGCGACGGCAGAGCACTCTCTACTGTGCGGACTACTCCGAGCCCGCTGCGGCAGCCGAGGAGTACCTGAATGGACTGGACAGCTCTCAACGTCCTGAGAAAGCGGTCTTCGCCGTCGCCTCGCCGGTGACCGGCGACCGAGTGGAGATGACGAATCACGTCTGGGACTTCTCGATCGAAGAGACCCGCCGGCAACTCGAGCTTTCCACGTTGCGCGTCGTCAATGATTTCACCGCCCTGGCTCTGTCGCTGCCGATACTCGAGCCGGAGGAATTGCGGCGGGTCAGGGAAGGAGAGCGGCAGGCCGGCGCCCCTCTAGGCCTGCTGGGACCGGGCACCGGCCTCGGGGTCTCGGGACTGGTGCCCGCGCAGGGGAAGTGGTGGCCCCTCAGCACCGAGGGTGGACACCGCGACCTGGCGGCGACCAGCGAACGCGAGTGGCAGGTGGTGCAGATCCTGCAGCAGCGGTTCGGCCGCGCTTCAGCAGAGCGGGTGCTGTCCGGCCCGGGACTTGTCAACCTCTATCAGGCCCTCTGCGAGCTGTCGGGGGTCGAACCGTTGGAGTCGAGGCCACGGGATGTGGAGCACCGGGCACGCGCCAGCGCCGACTCTCTGGAGGCCGAGGCGACAAGACTCTTCTCGGGCTGGTTGGGTGCCGTGGCCGGCGACCTCGCCCTGACGCTGGGCGCCAGGGGTGGCGTCTTTCTGGCCGGTGGCATCCTGCCGAAAATGGGAGCGGTCTTCGACGAAGCTCTTTTTCGCCAGAGGTTCCTGGCCAAGGGTCGCTTCCGAGACTACCTCGAGGCGATCCCTGTCGACCTCATCGTGCACCGCACGGCGGCGCTGATCGGGGCAGCGCAAGTTCTGGAGCTCGAGCGATGAGCCAGCACCAGGATCGAATCAGATAGGCTTTCCAGCATGGCTCTTCAGATCTCGAAGCAGGTGCGTCCGCGTCTCGACCTCGAGCAGGAGTCGTGGTTCATCCCCGGCAAGGTTCGGCTCCCCGATGTGCGCGCCGCGAGACTGCTCGCCTGGCGGGTCAACGAGGCACTGGGAGAATCCGAGCGCGAGCGCGCCGGAGTCAGCGGCGGTGCCATGCGGGCGCTGGACCTGATCGAAGAAGCTCTGCAGCGCATCGCGAGACACTATCTGAAGACCAGAGACCCGTCTCTGATCCGTCACGCTCGGGAAGGACTCGCTGCAAGGCTCGGCCAAGCATCTCTCGACGAGACGCTGAAGGAGTTCAACGAGGAGTATCTCGGGGGCTCTCCGATCTCGAGCGACGAAGCTGTCCTCGAGCTGCTGATTCTCTGGATCCTGCAAAACAATCCAGCTGCCCGGTCGATCACCCGGGTGCTCCACGAGAGCCCCCTCCTGGAGCGTCCCCAGTTCCAGCAGGCGGTGGAGTCCCTGACGGGGCTTTTGGAAGCCGAAGAGCTACCGGGAACGGCAGGTGGTGAGCGCCTGCTGGACCTGCTGCTGGGACCCCAGCGTGCCTCCCCCGATTCCCTTCTTGGTCAGCTGCAGTTTCTCCTCCGCCAGTGGGGCGAGCTTCTGGCTGACTACCGGAGCGAGCTGCAGGCGGGTCTCGACCTGTTCGCCGAAGAACTGGCGCCCAGATTCGCCGGCGGCCCCGGACCGGCAGAGGCTCCGGCCCTGTCCTTTGGGGACGACGACCAGGTTCGTTACAGCAGCGACCGCAACTGGATGCCGAGTCTCGTCCTGCTGGCGAAAAACGTCTACGTCTGGCTGGACCAACTCTCGAAGCGCTATGGGACCCCGATGCGGCATCTTGACGAGATTCCCGACGCCGAGCTGGCCGGCATCGCGGCGCGAGGCATCTCCGGGCTCTGGCTGATCGGTGTCTGGGAGCGCAGCATCGCATCCCAGCGTGTCAAGCAGATGTGCGGCAATCCCGAGGCCGTTGCGTCGGCCTATTCCCTACGGCGCTACAAGATCGCAGACGAGCTCGGTGGCGAGGCGGCGCTGCAGCGGCTCGAGAAGAAGGCCTGGGACCACGGCGTTCGTCTGGCCGCCGACATGGTCCCCAACCACATGGGCATCGACTCGGACTGGGTTCTCGAGCACCCCGACTGGTTCCTGGGAGGTGCCGAGTGCCCGTTCCCCTCCTACTCGTTCGACGGTCCCGATTTCTCGCCGGATCCGTCGGTCGGTATCTACCTCGAGGATCACTATTTCGATCGCTCGGACGCTGCGGTGGTCTTCAAGCGAGTCGACCATGAAACCGGTGAGGCGCGCTTCATCTATCACGGCAATGACGGCACCTCGATGCCGTGGAACGACACGGCACAGCTCGACTACCTCGACCCGAGAGTTCGGGAAGCGGTGCTGGAGACCATCCTCGATGTGGCCCGGCGTTTTCCGGTGATTCGCTTCGATGCGGCGATGACCCTGACCAAGCGGCACTACCAACGTTTGTGGTTCCCCGAGCCCGGCACGGCGGGTGCGATTCCCTCACGGGCGGAACACGGCATGACCCGCGAGGCATTCAAACACCGGATGCCGGAGGAATTCTGGCGCGAGGTGGTCGATCGGGTATCGACCGAGCTGCCGGACACGCTCCTGCTGGCCGAGGCGTTCTGGCTGATGGAGGGGTACTTCGTCCGCACCCTGGGCATGCACCGGGTCTACAACAGCGCCTTCATGAACATGCTGCGCGATCAGGAGAACGACAAGTACCGACGCCTGCTCAAAGAGACGCTCGAGTTCGATCCTCAGATCCTGCAGCGCTACGTCAACTTCATGAGCAACCCGGACGAGCAGACTGCGATGGACCAGTTCGGCAAGGAAGATCGCTATTTCGGCGTCTGCGTCCTCATGGCGACCCTGCCGGGTTTGCCGATGTTCGCCCATGGACAGTTCGAGGGCTTCGCCGAGAAGTACGGCATGGAGTATCGACGAGCCTACTGGGAAGAAGAGGCCGATGCGGGCTTGATAGCGCGACACGAGCGGGAGATCGTGCCGCTGCTGAAACGACGCCATCTGTTTGCCGGTGTCGACAACTTTCGACTCTATGACGTGATCGACGACGGTGGTGGGGTCAACGAGGATGTCTACGCATTGTCGAACGGTGTCGGG
>JBATEX010000061.1:0-1880 GCA_049664225.1 Thermoanaerobaculia bacterium | reverse complement strand
TCTCAAGTCCTTCCGACTCGTCGCCCTGAACCAAGCCGTGGCCTTCACCTCGCTTCTCGAGGCCAACGCCAGCCCGCATCTGCTCCACCCCTCCTTTCCAGGCGAGCAGCAGCGACTCCTCTCGCTTTGGAGCCGGCTGACGTCCAGCCTCCCGACCTTCGAGCTTCGTCTCGGGGCCGCCTTGCTGGAGTCGCCTGCCGACCTCCTCGGTGAGCTGGTGATTCGTCTGCGATCACTGAGTACCAAAGCACCGCCGCCAGGCTCGGGCCCTTGAGGTGTAGTCTTAGGAACGCCCGACCGACTTCGCCCACATGCCCACGCTAGAAGACATCGCTACGGCCCTGCGATCGGACCTCTGTCTGAGCAAGACGCTCGACGATGGCACCGGTGTGGTTCTGGACTTGGCAAGCTCCCGGGTCCTCGCACTCAACAGCACCGGAATGTTCCTCGTCGAAGAGCTCATCCAGGGTGCGAGCTCAGCTGGCGAGCTCAGCGATGCGCTCACCGCCCAGTTCGAGGTAGACCGAGCCACCGCCGAGTGCGACGTTCGAGAGCTGATCGCTGAACTGGGCCGACACCTTGTCCCTGAATCCGACTGAGGGCAACGCCTAGCGGCGCCCCCGCAAACGCAACCACGCCACCACCGACGATCCGGTCCGACCGATCAGATCAAAGGGTCGCCAGAGCCGCCAGCCCAGATAGCCGAGAGCCGTCCGGGGTTGGCCGTACAGCATCTCGACCTGCTGGTCGGACAGCCACACCGCACGCCAGCCTGTTGTGGCGATCTGCCGAGCCCGGCCTCGACCTGGCTGGCTTTCGAGCCGCCGGCCCAGCTTGAGCGACTGCAGGTAGTCGGGGTCCAAGGAGCCGGCGAGCCAGTGACTCATCAGGGTCGCCGAAGCCGACTCGGATCGCGTGATTTTCGAGCTCTTCTCACCGGCCGAGACGCGCCGGAGGACCTCGATCACCGCCGAGACCTCTTCCCCACTGACATCACCCGCCACCCAGGCCCTCGAGTCCGAGTCGATCGATCTGCCGGCCGGCTGGCCGAAGCCGAGATCCTGAAGATCGGCCAACAGCTGGAGGGCGGGATAGGCCTCCGGTGCCTTGCCGTGGTGACTCAGGCCGTGCGCCAGGAGGTGGGCCACCAGGAGAGGCTCGACCGGCAGGAAGGTCCCCGGTGGAGCGCCCTCCGCCTCGACAGCCAGCTGCCTCTCAAAGCACTGGTCCGCCGTAGCATGGCCCCGCTCGTCGAGCCGGACCCCATCGATCTGATGATGGATCTCGATCGCCGAGCCCAGGGGGTGCTGCAGCACGGAGAGATGATGCTCCGGAGCGCGAATTCCGGAGCGCTCACATCCCGAGTCGACCAGCGCTTCGAAGAGCCGCCTGCTACCCTCGCTGGAGACCAGAACATCGATATCCCCAGTGCGGCGCGAGCCGGGAGGAGTGGCTTCCAGAAATCGCAGAGCCATTCCCTTGAGCCAGATCACGGGGATGGACAACTCACGGGCCAGCCTGGCGAGGTCTCGGCAGACCTCCTCGTGCTGGAGTGCCATGCCGGCGTTCAGCACGGAATCTCGATCGAAGAGCTCGATGCTCTGGGATCCAACCTCGACCTCGAGAGTCTCTCTCGGTGTCCGGGTCCGAATTCTCGCCATCAGCGAGAGTTTCTGCGCGATGTCGCAGGCCGCGTGGCGATCGAGCTCCCCGACTGCGCCAACTCGTATCGAAGGTGGCCCGAACGCTCGCAGGAGAACCCAGTCGATCTCTGGAGAACCCTGGAGATTCGGCGGGCGGAATCGGATCCCGGTCCGAGCCATGATCAGCCCGCGAGCTGCGCCTCGGGCAGGAGGCGGTCGAGGTAGCTCCGCAGCTCT
>JBATEX010000060.1:0-12855 GCA_049664225.1 Thermoanaerobaculia bacterium | reverse complement strand
CATCCGTGGTCTGCATATACCTCAGGAAGTTCGGCATTTCCTGACGACCCGTTGCCACCACACCTTCACCCTGCGGCCCCCGGAGAAGGCTCTCGAGTCCCAAGTACGGAGATGCATCACCTACCAGGTAGTAGAGCGCCTCTGGATGGACCTGGCGGAAGCGTTGAAAGGCATCCACAGCCACCTCGAGCCGCTTGGCCTCGGACATCAAGCCGAAGGATCCAACCAGGAAGGCGTCCTGCGGAACTCCCAGTTCGTGGCGGATCTGGGACCGTTCCTCACCTGATAGCTCTCGGAAGACCGAGTCTTCATATAGCGGCGGGGCAATGACTTTCACAGATGCGTTAGGACGGCTCCGCAAGATGCGGTCACGAGTCGTTTCATTGTGGACGATGACACCCCGACTGGCATCCACGATCGGCTCGAACAATGGATAGGCCCACAGGTCCCGGGCAGCCCCGGTGCGCAAAAAGCGTCGGGCGGCAAGATCACCCTGCTCGCCATAGACGTTGCGCATGGTAGCAATGTAGTCCCGCGATCGCCGTCGATCGACGGTAATCCCTCGAATCAGGTGCTGCAACATGTATTCATGAAGCACCACGACTCCGGGCTCGCGCAGAGCCATCTCGTAGATAGCTCCGTGGAATCTAGGTTCGTTTCCGATCTGGTAGAGGGTGGCGTCACGATCCGCCCAACGCGGCAGATCATCGAGCGAGGCGACGACATGCCTCCGCCGGATCTCCGCCGAGACGTCTTCCGCCCGAGAACTGAACAGCCGGACCTCCCCGAAATGAGGTTCCAGAGCCGTGAGCAGTTGGACGCTGTACTCCGAGATTCCGGATCGCTCAGGCGGCAGCGGGCTACAGAATGCGAGGCGCAGTGAGCTCATCTCGGTAGCGAAGCGGTCAGCCCGTCGATCACACGATCCCAGGACACCTCGGCAATGGCCTCCTTGCCTCTCTCACCCATCGACTGGGCTCGGGGCCGATTGTCGAAGAGGGAGTCAAAGGCTCGGGCAATCTGCTGAGGTTTGGCAGCTCGACATACGAGACCGTTGACACCATCGCGAACGAACTCCAGACTTCCACCCGAATCGGCGGCAGTGACGACCGGCTTGTAGGCGCCGAATGCCTCCAAGGTCACGAATCCGTAGTCTTCGTCGTAGGGTGCATGGTAGACCCCAAGGCATCGGGCGTAATGGTCCAGAAGCTCGTCGTCGTCGATCCAGCCCAGAAGCTCGACTTTGCTCTGTAGTCCCAAGTCGACAATCAGAGATTCGAGCTTCTCCTGCTGAGGGCCGGTCCCGGCGATCTTCCCCTTGACGCCAGACCGCGTGTGCTGGAAGGCTCTGATCATGGTCTCCACCCGCTTCATCTCATCCAAGCGACCCGCGAAGAAGAAGTAGTCCCCGTAGCCTTCGCATCGCAACTGATCGGCCAGTTTGGGGGGTGGGTACAGCGTTTCGGCCTCGAGACCGTTGTGTGTCTCGAGACGCTGCGCGACGTTTCGAGCTATCGCGAAGAGGGCTCGCGCCTCGCCTAACCCACGACGGTCCATCGCATGAATTGTTTCGACCACCGCGCGGTCCTCGGGGCCGCGGTCGAGGAAACCATATCGGGTTCCATAGAGATCGTAGGCTTGACGAAACTGGTGATAGAGCCAAACGACCTTGTTCCGGTGGCGAATCAGGTAGGAGGGAAAGCGCGTCGCGATCACCAGGTCGATGTCGTCACCCGTTGCCGTCTTCAGGTCCAGCAGGCGCCATACCAAGCCGCTCTTCAGGAGCTCCCGCCTCGAAGACCAGTTGAAGGGGAGAATTATGCGGTCGACATCGAAGCCTCGTCGAGACAGCTCCAACTCGAGTTTCTCGTCGAGAATCTCAGCGCCACCGTAAGAGAACGGGATCTTCGTGGAGCAGATACAGACCCGCATTACTCGCGCTCTCGCTCCAAGGCCTCCACTCGACGCTGCAAGTCATCGAGCTCCCGCTGTAGCTTCTGGTTTCTCTGTAAGACGTCGCGAAAGCTCAACGTTGCATTACGGTTGAAGCTGTTTTGCTGTTGCAGAAGAGGCACGGTATACCACCTCAGGAAGAGGTGGCGAAAGAGCTTACGCGACCAGACGATCACACCCCCGAGGAACGGTTTCGCTGAGACCGCGGGTGGCTCCTCCAGGAACTCGGTGCTCTCCAACTCGTGCAGCCCGGCGCTGGAAAGAGACCTACTCTGACCAGCCAACTGGGCCCGGCGACGCTCCATGCCCTCCTGCAAGCGCTGCACGACCTCGCTGTCGGCATTCAGATCACTGGATGGGTCCATTGCGACTCTCTCGAAGTGGGCTCATTGTAGCAGCGCCTTCGAGTTAGCGCCGGCTGCTCACGTGCGAGTCGAGACGCTCAGACAGCAGCAATCGGGTCCTCGCATCCCCTAAGCCCCTGCGCCCTCAAGCCCTTCTGCCTTGGGGGCCAAGAGGCCCGAGGCCCACTCACGCCAGCTCGATCTGCACCCTACGCAAGCCTTCCCTCAGATACTCCGGCTTGGCTCCCAGCCAGATCCGCAGATAGCCCTCCATTCCCAGATAGCTGCCGGGCACGATGAGGGTGTTCTGACGCTGGCGAATCCGCTCGCAGAGCTCAGTACTGAGATAGTCCCCTGGATAGCGCAGAAAGAAGATGGCTCCGGCCTCCGGAGCCCGAAAGGAGAAACCTTCACCCAGACCGCTCACCCACTTCTCGATGATCTTCAGGTTCTCTTGCAGGAGGGTCCGTCCCCGGTTGTAGAGAGCCTCTCGGTTCCTCTCCTCGACCGCGATGCGGGCGATGGCGTCGGACAGCTTGCTGGGGCAGATGGTCACCGAGTCGTGCTGTGTCCAACACTCCTGGACGATCTCGGGCGGCCCGACTATCCAGCCGATACGGACTCCCGGAATTCCGTAGGCTTTCGACAGTCCGCTGGTCACGATTACCCTGTCACTCATCCCCCAAAAGCTCGGTGTCCGCTGACGATGGATCTCGGCGCCGAGATACACCTCGTCGGCGATCAGGTAGGCCTCCATCTCCTCACACCGGGCCACGATTCGCTCCATGGCCTGCCTCGACAGCACCGACCCCGTGGGATTGTTCGGATTGGACATATAGACCAGACGAGTCCTGGGATTGACCGCTGCCTCGAACTCCTCCCAGTCCGGCTCCCAGTCGTTGTCCTGCCGTAGATGGAACTTGTTGACCTTGGCACCGAAACTCCGCGGCACTCCCCACAGCTGCATGTAGTTCGGGACCTCGAGCGCGAATTCGTCTCCCTCATTCAGGAGACTCAAGGAGACCATGAAGTTGGCCTCGGAGGTCCCATTGGTGACTTCGATGTCGTCGACTCCCGCTCCCGGGTAGAGCCTCGCAAGAGCCTCTCGAAGCTCGGGAGTTCCATTGCCCTGGCTGTAGGTGAGCGGAGTGCTGAGGGCCCAATCCAGATCGAAACCCATCTCGACCAACTCACCCAGCGAGACCGGCAAGACGCCGCTTTCACTCAGGTCGTACTCGACCACGTTCTCCCAGGTCGATTGCATGCGCTCCATCTCGAAGACTTCGATCTTCATTTCAGGCTCCCTTTGTCTTGGCTCTCTGGTCCTCGGACCAGACTCTGCTTTTGGCCGGCGACCTACGACCCCGCACCACCCTTTCCGGCCTGCTTGTCATACGCATAGCGAGCAATGAACAGATCCTCCACTCCAAGGCCGGTGAAATCACAAACCGTGAGGCCTTCGTGGTCGTACCGCATCGGCGAGTCACAGAAGGCTCCGGCCTCCACGACACTCTCCCTCAGGTGGATCGCATGTTGGAGCTCGCCTAGGCGTTCGCACTGCTCGAGAGAATCCACCAGCACCAGCGAGGCGTGCTCGAGGATGTCCGGATCCAGCTCCTGCTTGCCGGGCGAGTCCGAGCCCACGGCCGCGATATGAGTCCCAGGCTGGAGATCAGCGGCCGAAAGCAACGGCCTGCGAGCGGCCGTCACGGTGGTGATCAATCGGGTGTTGCGAGCCACTTCCGAGGGCGTCGAAGCGATCTTCACTTCAGCACCCGGCAAGACCTCGCCGAGCTCTCGCGCACAAACCTCCACTCGCTCGGGTGTCCGTCCCCAGATCCAGATCCTCTCGAGGTCCAGGACTGAGGCGTGCATCTGCGCCTGCAAGCGGGCCTGGATGCCCGAGCCCAGAATCCCGAGGCTCGTGTCACTCCGCCCCAGCTCCCGAGAAACCAGAGCCGATACTGCGGCCGTCCGAGCATCCGTGAGAAATCCCTCATCGGCCAGAAGCGCCACTGGCTGACCGGTCTCGGCCGAAAGCAGCAATACCGTTCCACTACCAGAGGACAGCCCCCGCTCCACATTCTTCGGAAAGCCGGAAGCTACCTTGACGGCGAAATAGTCACCACCCTCGCGATAACTGGACTTGATGTGCACCTCCGCCTCTTCCGACGGGATCGACAAATGCATGGGCATGGGAGTATCGCACTCGCCCCTGGCCTGGGCAACGAGAGCCTGGCGCATGACGTCGATGGCCTCGACAGGGTCGAAGGCCTGTTGAATGCTCTCCAGATCGATGACTTTCATCGCGAACCCTTCCTTTCCAGATCGAAGGACTCGGTGACCGTGAAGAGATCACCCAGCACTCCGTAGACGGTGTCCTGGACACCGGGGTTGTCCTGAACCACCACGATCGGGGCCATCAGATCGGTGGTGATTCGCAAGGCGGCCCCAGTTCCAGAGACCGACCACAGCGGATGGCCTGCCGGCACGGTCTCGACGGCCACCTTCGCCGACACATGTCCCTCCTGGCGCCACGCCCGGCAGACCAGCTTGAGCCTGTCTCCTCGCGCGCCGACCTCCTGCAAATCCTCGGCGGTCACTTCTTCGATGCCCTGACGATCGACCTCCGACGGATTGAGGTCCGCCCCCATGAAGGCATTGGCCAGCACGCAGATCTTGGCTGCCGCATCCCAACCCTGCAAGTCGAGAGTCGGATCGGCCTCCGCATAGCCTTGCAGCTGAGCCAGCTCGACCGCTTCCTGCAGGGCGAGGCCCTCCTCCATGCGTGACAGCACATAGTTCGTCGTGGAGTTCAGGATTCCCTCCAGCGCCTGAATTCGGCAACCCTTCAGTGCGTGACGGGCCAGGTTCAGGACCGGTGCTCCGTCCATGACCGTGGACTCGTGGAGCAGTCGTACCCCACGCGAGCCCGCCAGGTTCATCAAGTCCCGGTAGGCGTAAGCAAAGGGCCCCTTGTTGGCGGTGACTACATGTCGCGACCGCTCGAGGGCACTCCGAATGTGGGAGATTGCGGGCTCACCCCGGTGCTCGATGGACAGGGGCGTCAGCTCCACGAGAACGTCATAGTCGAGCTCTCGAGCTAGTTGAAGACTGTCCGACTCGACCCTGTCAGGGTTCTGATTCGAGAAATGGCCGCCCCCTTCGAGCTCCGAAAGGGCCCGAACAAGATCGACTCCAGAGTCGCTGGCCACTGCGCCCCGGGTCCCGGTGCTGATGCCGACGATCTGGATATCCAGCCCTTCCAGACCGGGGTATCGATCTCTCTCGACTGTCAGCACGCGAACCAACCCTCGCCCCACGTTGCCACAACCCAGGAGCAGGACCCTCAGTGAAGGTCTTCGACTGCTGTCCAATATGCCCTCCTCCTTCAAGTCACCAGCTTCAAACGACAAACCCTACGCTAGTGCACAGCGCAGTTCTTGTACACTTGCATCTCCCGCGAGGACGTTCAAGGGGGGGCTCTCAAGTCATGTCCAAATCCTTTGGTGGACAGAACATGTTTCATCCACTGCGACGGGTCCTGGTCAAGCGCCCGGATGAGATTTTCGCCGTCGAAGCCCCCGAGCGCTGGCACTACGTTGCCAGCCCTGATCTGGAAACTGCCCAGCAGGAACACGACTCCATGGTGGAGACCTTGCAACAATCGGGTGCCGAAGTCCTCTATCACGAGGAGCTCCAACCCGATCGAGCCGACGCCATCTACGTTTTCGATCCGATCTTGCTCACAGACCACGGAGCCGTAGTGCTCAGCATGGGCAAGGACCTGAGACGAGGGGAGGAAGAGGCCCTGGCTCGACGCCTGGGGGAGCTGGGCATTCCGACTCTCTTCAGCCTCGAAGGGGAAGCCCGAGCCGAGGGTGGAGATCTACTTTGGCTGGACGAAACAACGTTGGCAGCCGGTATCGGGTTTCGAACCAACCAGGAGGGCGTGCGGCAACTGAGAGCCGGGCTCGAACCCCTGGGTATCGAGGTGCTGGCCTTCGAGCTGCCTTACTTCACCGGACCCGAGGCCTGCCTGCATCTGCTATCGCTCATCAGCATTATCGATCACGATCTGGCCGTGGTGTACCCACCCTTGATGCCGGTTCCCTTCTGGCTGGATCTCCAAGCGAGAGGATTCCAACTCGTCATCGTTCCCGAGAAGGAGTTCGGCACCATGGGAACCAATGTGCTGGCCCTGGGACCCAGAGACTGCCTGGTCCTCGAAGGCAATCCTGGAACTCGCCATGGCCTCGAGGAGGCAGGCTGTCGTGTGTCTTCCTACCGAGGCAACGAGATCTCCTTGAAGTGCGAAGGAGGGCCGACCTGCCTGACACGCCCGCTTCTTCGCCAAGCCTGACCCGCCACGATTGCAAGACCTGGGGCCCATCGTGAATTCCCTCGAGAAGCAGGTCCTGGACGCCATCGACTTCGAGGGCCTGCTGAGCTTTGTGCAGCGATTGATCGCCATTCCGAGCTGTGACGGTCGGGAATCTGCGGCTCAAGAAGCGGTCGCGCACCACATGGAGGCCTGTGGTCTGGAGGTCGATGCTTGGGCCCTCGACCTCGAAGAGCTGCAACGGCACTCGGCTTGCTTCCAGGAGGTTCAGCGGGAGCACGGTCTGGGAGTGGTTGGCAGCCTCGGCGGCCCAGGCTCTGGTCCCGACCTGATCCTGAACGGCCACATAGATGTCGTACCCACCGGCGATCCAGGCAACTGGTCCCATCCGCCCTGGCAGGGCACCCTGACTTCCAATCGGCTGTACGGACGGGGTGCCGTAGACATGAAGGGCGGACTCTGTTGTGGGATCTATGCGGCCAAGGCGCTGCTGGATGCCGGCGTCGGACTCGACGCCAAACTGATCGTCGAAAGCGTGATCGGCGAAGAGGATGGTGGAGTCGGTACGCTCGCCACCCTGCTCCGCGGCTACCGGGCCGATGCGGCGATCATCATGGAACCGACACAGCTGGCGGTGATCCCTGCCCAGGCAGGGGCCCTGAATTTCAGGTTGACCGTCAACGGCCTGTCAGCCCATGGCTGCGTGCGAGACGAGGGCATCAGCGCCATCGAAAAGTTCCAGCCGATCTTCGCCGGTCTCCGCTCGTTCGAGCAGAGGCGCAACGCGAACTGCAGCGACCCCCTCTTTGCCAGGTATGCCCTCCCCTATCCCATCTCCATTGGGACCGTTATGGCTGGCGACTGGGTCTCGACGGTGCCCGAACGGTTGGTTTGCGAGGGCCGCTACGGAGTCCAGCTGAGCGAGGACCTGGATTCGGCACGAAGGCAACTCGAGGCAGCGGTGGCCCAGATCGCAAGCGAGGACCCGTGGCTCGCCGCCAATCCGCCCGACATCGAATGGTGGGGCGGCCAGTTCGCACCGGCAGTGACGCCTCGAGATCACGCTATCGTCGAAGGCGTTGCCACGGTCATGCAGGACCTGACCGGCAAGAAGCCCCCTGTGGAAGGGGTGCCGTATGGCGCCGACATGAGGCTCCTAGTCAATGAGGGTGGGATCCCCACGATCTTGTTCGGACCAGGAGATGTGCGACAGTCCCACCGACCGGACGAATTCGTACCTCTGGACGACCTGTTGTTGGCCACACGTGCTCTGGCCCTGACCGCACTGCGCTACTGCGGCGCGTCACAAAAGGAGTGAACTCGAGGAGCGATCGCCACCTGAGCGGCAACTCTCGATTCCAGAAGGGAACCATGCATCGCCATTCGATCGAACGCAGTTACCCCCGACAGCCTTTTCTGAAGTCGGTAGTGGCAATCGCCCTCTGTATTGGTTGGATCTCCTCGACAGCCTGTCAGCGCCAGGCCCCTGAGGAGGCTTCCCGTGCGGTCCCAGCCGCAGAGATCAAAGCACTCTTCAGCCAATTCGACGAGGGTAACTCGCCCGGTGTCGCCGTGGCGGTCGTGAGTCAAGGCCAAACCGTGTTCATGGAAGGGTTCGGCCTGGCTGACCTCGAAAGTGGAGTTGCGATCGAGCCCAGATCGCAGTTCCGCCTGGCCTCCGTCTCGAAGCAGTTTGCCGGCATGGCCATCATGCTGCTGGCTGAGGATGGAGTCCTGGACTACGATGATCCGATCACCCGCTACCTTCCGGAGCTGTCGCGAATCGGAGGCGAGATCTCAATTCGGCAACTGCTGCAGCACACAGGTGGCTTGCCCGACTACTACGAGGCGCTGACTGCTGCTACCGGCGAACACTGGCCGACCAACGAGGACGCAGTGCAGTTCTTTTCGGATTGGGGGGAGCCTCTGTTTGATCCGGGTGAACGCTACGAGTACAGCAATCCAGGCTACGAGATGATCGCCGCGATCGTCGCCCGGACGACTGGCGGCTCGTTCAGCGAGTTCATGGCCAAGAGGATCTTCGAGCCGCTGGGCATGAAAAACACGCTGGTATTCGACGAAAGCGATCCTGAGATTCCACATCGGGCGTACGGCTACTCCAAAGGAGAGGACGGCGAGTTCATCCTCGACGATGAGGACCCGCTGAACTTCCTGACGGGCTCCGGTGGCATCTACTCGACCGTCGAGGATCTCGTTGCCTGGGATCAGGCCCTATATGGGGAACAACTCCTACCTGGCACGGTCCTGGCGCTCGCCTTCACGCCCGCGGTCTTCAACAGTGGAGAGACCTACCCCTATGGCTTCGGCTGGGGTGTCGGCTCCGATCTCGCACTGGGAAGGGTCCAAAGGCACTCGGGAGGCTGGGTCGGCTTCAGCACCCAGATCGTGCGCTACCCGGATGCTGGCTTCAGCGTCATCCTCCTGTCGAACCTCGATACGCTTCATGGCGCCGGCTATGCCCGTCGGATCACCGATCTGGTCTTCCCGCCGTCACCGGTCGTAATCACGGGTGCCAGAGTCATCGACGGCACCGGCAGCCCTTCGAAGTCGGTGAGCGTTCGAGTAGAAGGTGACCGCATCGATGCCGTCGGCGAGCTCGAGCCCCGACCCGGCGATCTGGTCATCGATGCCGAAGGCCTGGTTCTGGCGCCTGGATTCATCGACACTCACAGCCACGCCGACTCTGCCGAGCCTCATGTTCTCGCCCAGGCGGAGGGGGCCATCAGCCAAGGCGTCACTACCTTGGCTGGAGGGCCCGACGGCCACTCCGTGTTCCCACTGGCCGACCTCTTCGATCGATTGGAAGCCACCCCGTCGGCAGTGAATGTGCTGTCCTGGGTCGGCCACGGAACACTCCGAGAGCGGGTCATGGGCGACGATTTCCGTCGCTCCGCAACCGAGGCTGAAATCGACAGTATGCGAGATCTCTTGAAGCAGGAGATGGAGGCTGGGGCCTGGGGCCTGTCCACGGGACTGGAGTACGACCCGGGGATCTATTCCGAGACCGACGAGGTAATCGCTCTGGCCCGGGAGGCCGCTTTGCACGGCGGCCGCTATACCAGCCATATCCGAAGTGAGGATCGCTACTTCTGGGATGCCGTAGAAGAGATCCTCACCATCGGGCGAGAAGCAGATATCCCAGTCAACATCACCCACATCAAGCTCGCCATGCAAAGCTCGCACGGCAAAGCCGAAGAGCTTCTGCAGATCCTGGACGAAGCACGCAGCAACGGTGTCGAGGTGACATCCGACATCTATCCGTACACCTATTGGCAGTCGACGCTGACGGTCCTGTTTCCCGAGCGCGACTTCCAGAATCCAGAGGCCGCCAGATTCGCGGTGACGGAGGTCTCCCTGCCCGAGGGAATGCTCATTCCTCATTTCGCTCCAGAGCCCGACCTCGAGGGACAGACCCTGGAGGAGATCGCCGCGCTCAGAGGCACTGAGCCGGCTCGCACCCTCATGGATCTGATCGCCGAGGCCGAGGCATACCAAGTGAAAACGGGTGAAGAAGATGTCGAAACCGTCATCGCAGTCAGCATGAGTGAAGCGGACATCGAGAGACTCATGCAGTGGCCCTGGACCAATATCTGCACCGACGGCGAGCTGTGGGGAGCGCACCCACGGGGATACGGGACATTTTCCAGGGTTCTGGGGCGCTATGTGCGGGACCGGCAGGCGCTGACTCTCGAGTCGGCAATCCACAAGATGACCGGTTTGTCGGCCGCCACTCTCGGTCTGCCCGATCGTGGGCGCATCGAGCCCGGCATGCTGGCAGATCTGGTGCTCTTCGATGCCGACACCGTTGCCGACCGCGCTACGACCGAGTACCCACACGACGTTTCGCGGGGCATCGAGACGGTCTGGGTCAATGGAAGTGTGGTGTGGCACGACAGCCAAGCCACGGACAGAACTCCTGGACGTGTCCTGAGGCGGGACCGGTGACGAAGAGCGCTATCATTCTCACCAACGGCATGCTGCAGACGCCGTTCGCCAAGACCACCCACGGCCTGGTGAGAGGGCCCAGTCGCTACGAGATCCTGGGTGTCATCGATCCACCCTTCGCGGGGGAGGACGCCGGCACCCTGCTCGACGGCCGTCCCCGAAACATTCCGATCTTCACCTCTGTCTCCGCGTGCCTGGAAGCCTTGGACAACAAGCCCGATTACTGCATCGTCGGAGTCGCCACGGTCGGTGGCGTGCTGCCACCGGCCATCCGCGAGGGACTGCTCGAGGCCGCGGAGGCGGGTCTGTCGCTGATCAATGGGCTGCATCGCCTCCTGGCGCACGATGTCGAGCTGGCAGAACTGGCAAGACAGCATGGTGCGCAGATCATCGACATCCGCCGACCCAAGCCTATCGATGAGCTTCGCTTCTGGACGGGAGAGGTGCTCCGTCTACCGGCATTGAAAATCGCTGTCTTGGGAACCGACTGTGCGCTCGGAAAGCGAACCACCTGCGGGCTTTTGAGGCAGACCTGCCTGGAAAAAGACATCGCTGCCGAGATGATCTACACCGGCCAGACAGGCTGGTTGCAGGGGACTCCCCACGGCTTCATCTTCGATGCCACTCCCAACGACTTCGTCTGCGGAGAGCTGGAACGGGCCATCCTCGATTGCCACGAAGCAACAGCTCCCGACGTTATCCTGCTCGAAGGGCAGAGTGGACTGCGGAATCCTTCAGGTCCGTGCGGGTCTGAGTTGATCCTCGCCGGTGGTGCCGACGCAGTCATCCTGCAGCATGCACCGGGACGAGAGTTCTATGAAGATCTCGAGGAGTTGGGCTGCCGAATTCCACCCGTGAGCGAAGAGATCGAAATGGTCCGACTCATGGGAGCCGAGGTGATCGCCGTGACCCTGAACCACGAGAACCTGGATGAGGAGCAGCTGAGGACCGAGCAATCAAAGCTCCAGGCGGAGCTGAATGTACCCGTCGTGCATCCCCTTTGGGATGGGCTGTCTGAAATCGTCGAGTTGGTTCGTCAACGTCTGACGGCGAGGGCTTGAAACATGAAGATCGAGGAAATCCTGACCTGGAAGGAGACGATCGAGCTGACGCGACCCTACGCCATTTCCAGTCGATCGATGTCGGCCGTCGATCTCTTCTTCGTTCGCATCATGACCGACACCGGCCATGAAGGGCTCGGGGCAGGCTCACCCGCCGAAGAGGTCACTGGCGAGTCTCCCGACAGCACCGCCGCCGCACTCGAAGAGATGGAGAGTGGCCTCCTGATCGGCGAGGACCCGAGGCATCTCGGCACCTTGTGCCGTCGACTCCGCGAGGGGCTCGGCGCCACCCCGGCAGCACACGCTGCCGCGGACATAGCGCTCTTCGACCTGTTCTGCCGAATCGTGGAAGTCCCCCTCGTGGAGCTTCTCGGACGCTCTCACACCTCCCTGCCCACCTCCATCACCATCGGGATCAAGTCGGTCGAAGAATCCCTGGCCGAGGCCGAAGAGTACCTGGCGCGCGGATTTCGCAGCCTCAAGGTCAAGGTCGGCCGATCCATCGACGAAGAGATCGAGATGCTTCATCGGCTGCGCGAGCGAGTGGGAAAGGACATTCAGATCCGAGTCGATGCCAACCAGGGCTATGACCTGGAGGAGACAAAGCGGCTCTGGCTGGAGCAGGGGAGACTTCACCTCGAGCTGATCGAGCAGCCGCTATCGGCCGAAACCCTGACCGAGTTACGGACGCTGCCGGAAGATCTTCGCCGGCTGGTTGCAGCAGATGAAAGCCTGCACGAAGCCAGCGACGCCGCTCGCTTGGCACAGCCACCAGCGGTGTGCGGCATTCTCAATATCAAGCTCATGAAGTGCGGCGGAGTCTCCCCTGCCCTGGCCATCGGACAGGTCGCCGCGGCAACCGGTCTGCACCTGATGTGGGGCTGCATGGACGAGAGCGTCATCAGCATCTCCGCGGCTCTCCACGCGGCCTTCGCCTGTCCCCAGACGCGCTACCTGGATCTGGATGGCAGCCTCGATCTGGCGAGAGATCCCGCGAAGGGTGGCTTCACACTCAAGGACGGCGAGCTGCGCACCCTCGACAAGCCAGGGTTGGGAGTGACCTTGAGCGGGCCCACCTGGGTCCTGTGCGGCGAGTCTATCGACGCATGAGCAGCCCACACTGGGCGGCACGATCATCGACGGGACAAACGACTACTAGTTGTCTTCCCGTGTCTCTGTCCTGGGCTCC
>JBATEX010000059.1:0-6361 GCA_049664225.1 Thermoanaerobaculia bacterium | reverse complement strand
TTGCGCAAATGGCGTTCAAGGGACGCATCCAGCCCGGCGCCGATGCGGACATCACCATCTTCGACCCGAAAACCGTACAGGACAACTCCACGCAACAAAAGGCCGGCCTGCCGTCGACCGGCATCCCCTACGTGATCGTCAATGGGACGGTGGTGGTTAAGGACTCCAAAGTGCGCAAGGGGGTCTATCCGGGTCAAGCGATCCGGCTGCCGGTGATGTAAGTCTCGCTCACCAGAGGTCCGACCACTGATAGATGGTGATGCCTTGTCTCTTGAACGATCGATCGCCTCAGCTGCCCCCCCTTTTCCCCCCTTTTTTGGGGGTTTCACCAGTGCGTCACGCGACAGACAATGCCTGTGTTGATGGCTGATCGATAACGGCGCTTCAGAGCGCAGGAAGGAGGGGAATCATGAGTAGAGCGAAATCGTCCTTGTTGCTGCTCACGAGCCTCAGTCTTGCACTCATGCTCCCGATGAGCCCCGGCCCAGTCGAGGCGACTAAGAGCAAGAGGTGTGAGGGAACCAAGAAGCAGCGCAAGCAGAAGATGGAGCTTCGGGACCTCACCGATGAGCAGCTCGAAGGGTTGATCGAGCGGTACAAGACGATCGTCTCGGCCGACCGCGAGCAGATCGCCCAAACGGTCCTGCGCCGGCTCGAGCGCGAGTATCAAGAGCATCAGTCGTCGGGTGAGCCCTGGGTCTACGATGTCCTGGTTATCTCCGGCGGAGGGGCCAAAGGTGCCTTCGGCGCCGGCTTTCTCGAGGGCTGGGGGGCGCTGCCAGCGGGCCCAACCACGAGACCCGAGTTCGATGTGGTCACCGGTGTGAGCACCGGAGCCCTGATCGCGCCGTTTGCCTTCGCTGGCACTGATGAGGCCTACGCCGAGGTGGCCGACTTCTATGCCGAACCCGAACCCAACTGGGCCCACAAGCGCGGCGAGCTCGCGTTGCTGCCGCACCACGCCTCGTTGTTCAACGACTGTCACCTGCAGGACATGATTCGCAAGAAGATCGATCCTGCATTGGTCAGTGCAGTAGCCCAGGGTGCCGCAGAGGATCGGCTGTTACTGATCGGTGCCACCAATCTCGATGCCGGCAGGGGACGCCCGTTCAACCTGGGCGAGGAGGCAAAGGCAGCCCTGGAGAGCGGATCATTCGACCGTGTGCAATCGATTCTGCTGGCGTCGAGTGCGATACCGGGCATTTTCCCTCCGGTCGAGATCGACCAGATGCTCTACGGCGATGGAGGCGCCACCTCCAACCTCTTTCTGATTACGTTCTCCGGCACCGAGGGGCCACTCGCTCAGTTTCGCCAGCGGCATCCGGAGGCCCCTGTCCCGAAGACTCGCATCTGGGTCGTCGTCAACGAGGCCCTGGTGCCGCAACCGGCTGTGACGCAACCGAGGTGGTTATCCGTGTCCGGGCGCGCTCTGGACACCCTGACCAAGACCGGCGAGCTTTTCGCGCTGCGCCTGATCCAGGCAATCGTGTACGAATTTCGCACGGATCGTGGCGTCGACGCGGAGGTTCGCATCGTGTCCATCCCTCAAGAGGCACCACAGCCAGAGACCACGGAGATGTTCGACAAGGAGTACATGATCAAGCTGGAAGACATGGGCAGGGAAATGGGTGCCGACCCTTCTGTGTGGCGCACCGAGGTTCCTTCCGCCTATTCGTTTGATCGGGACTGAAGAGTTCAGCCCCCTGTGCACGAGAAGCATTAGTTCAAATCCACCGGATAAAGGAGAATCCATGAAGAAGTATCTGTACCGCATCGCCATCGTACTGGCCATCCTCGCCGTAGCCCTGCCCGTCACCTCGACTCTTTCTGCAGAAGAGACGGAGTGGAAGATGCTCAAGAAGGGGGAGAAGCAGGAGAAGATCGACACGCGGGCCGCTGAGAATCTGGCGGCCCTTCTGGCCAAGAGCCCCAAGGCCGCCGAGCTCTTCGAGTTGTCCTACGGTTGGGCCGGCTTTCACAACCTGAAGCTCGCAGCCGGCGTTACCGCAGGTGGTGGCAAGGGAGTTGCCGTCAGCAAGGCAACCGACGATCGTGTCTACATGGAGATGGCCACTGTCGGAGTCGGCGCCAGCCTCGGTGGTCAGAAGTCTGACGTGATCTTTCTCTTCGAGACCGAAGAGCACCTTCGCAAGTTCATCAACGACGGCTGGGAGGCCAATGCCAGCGCCAACGCGGCGGCCTGGAAGAGCGGAGTCAACAAGGCGACCAATTTCATCGACGGTCTTGCCATCTTCCAGATGACGGATGGAGGCCTGATGGTCAACGCCGACATCGCCGGCACCAAGTACTGGAAAGACGGCAACCTCAACAACGAGTAGAAGGTAGACTCAATCGATTCACGCCGTGGTGACGTGTGCCGGCGGTAGAGGCTCAGTGAATCCTGAGGATGGGGAAGGCGATGGACAAGATCTATGGACAACGCTCTTCTTGGATGACCAACTCGGCTGTCGCGGTCAACAGAGAGAGAGCACAAGACGGCTGCCAGGCCGAGTGGCTCTGTGCCTTCTGTTGGGGGTCGCGGCCGGGTGTACCCAGAAGGAGAACGAGATGGTGAAAGCGAGCACGACCGATAAGCCCGAGTCCTGGGCGTTCAATGAACCCGAGACCACCTATCTGGGACAAACGGCCGCAGCGATCGCGGCAGACCATGGTGGAGAGTCGGGTTTTCTGCTGCTGGACAGAGGGCGGGACGCTCTGTCCTGGCGGCTGATTCTCGCCGACGCGGCCGAGAAGAGCATCGACGCCATGTACTTTCTGTGGAAGAACGACGCGTCCGGCAAGGTCTTGATGCAACGGCTGCTGGCCGCGGCGGAGCGGGGCGTGCGGGTGCGGGTCTTGATCGACGATTCGATGACCGCATCGGACCCTGAGTACCTGGCATTGTTCGGAGCGCACCCCAATGTCGAGTTGCGTCTGTACAAACCATTTGGGCCCAAACACAAGTCGCTTCTGAGATGGGTCGACTATGCTGCACACATGAAGGTCATCGACCGGCGCATGCACAACAAGCTGTACCTGATCGATGGCAGCGTGGAGATCATCGGTGGTCGCAACATGGGCAATGAGTACTTCGAGGACCCGGGTGACTTCGTCTTTCGTAGCCGCGACCTCCTGGCGCTGGGACCGGTCGTGGAGACCTCTGGCGCGGCCTTCGATATGTACTGGAACAGCGACTGGACTGTGCCGATCGAGGACGTCGTCTCGCATGTTCCAAGTGCCGAGGAGGCTGCAGCCAACATGGCCGCTCTCGATGCCTTTGCGGCGGATCCCGCCAACTACCCCGCGGGTTTTTACGATGATCCCAGACAGATCGACAGCGAGATGGCCGAGCTCGACAACGACCTGCTGTGGGGCCAGGGCACTCTGCTCATTGACGACGTGCCGGACAAGGACGGCGAGCCGCAGACCCATGCGGAGCTCGACCGGACGGGTGTGAAGATCGGAGAGGCGGCGGAGCAGGCGACCGGAGAGGCCCTTATCCAAAGCGCCTATCTCATCCTGGAAGACGACGGCGCGGTGGGGCTCGAGAACCTGATCCAACAGGGTCTCACGGTCAAGCTCGCCACCAACTCGATGGCCGCGAACAACCACCTCTCGTCGTTCGTGTCGTATCGCAAGCAGCGCAAGAGAATGCTCGAGGGCGGCGCCGAGGTCTATGAGATGCGCCCGGATGGGAAGACGGAGCGAGCACAGTTCACGGCCGAGGAGTTGGCAGAGCACAAGACCTTCTTCGGCCTGCACGCCAAGACGATGGTCTTCGACCGTAAGGTCGTTTTTGTCGGCTCGTTCAACCTCGACCCGCGCTCGGTCGACCTCAACACCGAAATGGGTCTGTTGGTCGAAAGCGAGACGCTGGGCATGGCGGTGGCCGACAGCATCGAGAACGACATTGCCGCCGGCAATAGCTGGCAGGTGATTCTCAAGGACGATGGCAAGGTCGCCTGGGTGACCGTCGAGGACGGAGTGGTCACGGAGGAGTTTGACACAGAGCCCATGACGACTGCGGTGAAGCGGGCGGAAGCCGATGCGTTGGCGATCGTTCCCGACTCAAAGGAGATGTAGGCTGGGAACCGCAAGAAGGAAAGGGGTGCAGAATCCGATCAGGTTCACCACCGTCAAGCCGCAGCCGGTGAAGCATGAGAATTAGATGGAAACCAAGAAAAGGAGAGAAGCAGATGACCAAGAAGAATGCTCGTCTCAACAAGCGACCCGGATGGCTCTTCAGCTGCATGGTGCTCGCAACCCTCACAGCAGCCGCGGCTGGGGCACAACCGCCGGAGGCCATAGCCGTGATGGATGGCATGGTCGACGCGAACATCATCAAGCAGGTGGACTACTCCTTCTACGCCGTGGCCTACGACGAGGCCGACGATGTCTTGTACTTTGCCGCCCGGGACGGGGGACACTTCGACCCCACCATGGACGTGGTCTACAGAGTCCCCATCGCCTCCATCAACGTCGTCGACGTCACTTCTAATAGCGATGTAATCGAAGTGGATGGCCAGAATCTGAGTCGAGGCTGCACCGTCCACCTGGTCGCCAAAGATCCGGACTTCGGTTGGGGGAAGCTGGTAGAGGGGCAAGTCTCAGACGGCAACTTCACGGTCGATTACGCTGAGCTCGAGCTCGACGCCACGAAGACGGTCGACGTCGGCTTCTTCGAGTGCGATCACGCCAGGACGATGCGGGAGGAGTTTCACAAGCTGCACAAGCAGGTCAAGAAGGGAATGTAAGCAGAAGGCCGTGAACCGACTTCTTCAGTCGAGCCTTGTTGTTGTGTGCGCCGGCTATTTGGCTGTGGCAGCCAAAGCGGCCACTGATTCGTCAGGGGTGGACGATCTGCTGGACCGAGCCGAAGCCTTGCTGCGGTTGGGTGTGGCCGAGAAGGGCGCCAGTCGCGCGTTCGAGGAATCCCTCGACCTGGTCGAAATCGCGGCGGAAAGTCTCGCGGAAACCGATCTCTCGCCGGCCGAGCGACGGGCACTACTGCTCGAGATCGAGGCCGTTCGGGAGGATCTCGAGCTTCTCATCGAGCTCTATGAGGAGCGCTTCTACGGCGTCTTTCCGCTGGCCCGTCTGATCATCCCGACGCTGCTGACCGACGAGGGGCTCGGGCTCACCGAGCAGCTGTTCCATCCGCCGGAGGTTGCGGCGGTGGAGATTGCCGCGCGCAGGTTGTCGAACCAGATCGGGAGCCGTGATCAACCTGGCGTTGTTTTCCGCAGCTCGCCGGCCGACCGAAGGCTCGAGAATGTGACCTCGGAGGTGCTTCTCCGGGACGGACGGTCGAACCCGATCCTGCGTCGAGGTCTCGTTGCAGCCCTCAGCGCAGAGGAGTTGGATGCCTTCGATCGCGGTGAGATCGACCTGCAGATGATCGATCGACTCTTGGCGACTGTCGATGCTGTCAGCCTGGTGGTGGTGACGGTCGGCCCATCTGTTGAGATCGACGATGGCGGTGTGACGATCCTTCTTCGGGGAGATTTGTACCTACCCGGTGAGGTGGTGCAAGGTAGCGCGGTAGGGGCCAGTCTCGTTGTCCGCACCGCCAGCTATGTGTCCTTCGGTTCTGTGCGGGATCGAAGAGACCAGTTTTGGCCGATCCTCGGCACGGAGCTCCTGTTGTTAGTGCTGGCAATAGCCTGGGCCGTGCGGGTACCGTGGAGCGTCGGCCAGCCCTTGACGATGTTCTACAGGTTCGCGATAGGAACGGCGCTTTTCTTGTTTGGCCGGACCTTTGTCGTCGTCGCCGTGCTCTTGCTGAGAAGGGTCATTCCCGATTCCAGTGCGATGGTTGCGGCGGCGTGGTGGTGGCCTGCGCTGCTGGGCCTGTTGGCCATTCTCGGAGGTGGCCTGGTGGCCTGGATCGGGCAGGCTTGGCTGACGGACATCGTGCCGGGGGCCCGCGGCGCGCGCGCCGTCGGGTCGATGTTCGCGCTGGTGGCGCTGGGAGCCGGCTCGTACTTCGTGGCGCCGTTGCTTCTTCTCGATGGGAGCCGCGGGTTCGCCAATCTCCTGCCGTTCGTCCTGGCGAGCGTCAGCCTGGCGATGTTGTTCGGGCTTGCCGCCCGCACAGGTCCTCCGGTACCGCACTACTTCACGATCGGTCCACTGCTGGTAGCCCCTCTGGTGGGGGTCTGCCTCCTGACGGCATCACCGGGTCTGTTGTGGGCGATGGTCGCCTTGAATGGATTTCTCTGTCTGGCCGCGTGGGTCCGGCACCGATACGCGCTGGCGCACGGTACCGAGGAACCGGAGCCGTCCCCGGAGGAGGCAGCGCAAACCGACCAGGAGAGAATAGTCAAGCTTGGACAGCATCTCACCAAGAAGCTTTAGGCCG
>JBATEX010000058.1:0-49786 GCA_049664225.1 Thermoanaerobaculia bacterium | reverse complement strand
AGAGTACCTGGAAGCCTTCGAGATCGCCGTCGAAGAAGGCCTCCACCGCTTCGATCACCGTCCATACCTCTGAATAGGCTGGCACCTCGGCCAGGGGAGGGGCTTGCCCCCTCCCCTGGTGCTCTGTACTCCGGCACCTATCTTGCGTTCTCTCTCATGAGATAGGGTGGATGTTGAACGATTTGCACGTTTCTGATAGGATTTGGGGATCTTGAAAGGAAACATACCGTCATGATTTCAGGACTTGTAGTCTCGTCGATGGACAGAAGAATCGCAGCGCTGCTGGCGTTGTCCGTACTGTTTCTCACTGCCTTGACCTTGATGTTCCCAGCGGATTCACCGGCTACCGACTTCGATCAGGTCGTTGCAGCTGCGTTCGATCAAGCCATTGGAGAGGTCCAGATTTCAGAGAGCGATATCAGCTCGCTGACGATTTCGGAGCAGGAGCTCCTACCGGTGTTTCCAGAGGTCGAAGGCTCCAACCTGGAGAAACGAGAGTTCCGGCTGCCGGCGGACTTCGAAGGCGAGGCCAACCTGGTCTTCATCGCCTTTCGCCGGCCCCAGCAGGCCGAGGTCGAAACCTGGCTGCCCTTCGCCAAGGAGCTTGTGGAGAGTCACCGAGGCCTGCGGTTCTACCAGCTTCCGACTATTTCGATCCGGGGCGGCATGGCCCGCTACTTCATCAACGAGGGCATGAGGAGAGGCATCCCGGAGCAGAAGGCCCGAGAAGTGACGATCACCCTCTATCTCGAGAAGGAGCCGTTCCTCCAGGCCCTCGACATTCCCGATGAGGATTCGATCTACATTCTGCTGGTCGGCAAGGAAGGGCGCATTCACTGGCGGGCCGAGGGTTCCATGACCGAAGGCTCGGCAGCTGGTCTCGAGCGGGCTGTAGCTAGACGGCTGGAGGCCGCTTCGAGGCGAGCCAGCTACGAATTGGCTGATTTTTCGCTCGGCGCCCCCGGCGGGTTCGAATAGCTGCTCTGCGCCGGCCAGATGAGGCAACAGGTCAGGGCCTACGGGCTGGACGAAGACCAGCCGGTCGTGTCCCCAGACTCGAAGCCATCGGCAAGGATGACCGTGTCCTCGAAGCAGTAGAGTTTTGCGAACGCGAAGCTGCAGTCGGTCGTGAAAGAAGCGGTCCAGTCGACGTCTGTGGCCCAGGCGCTTCCCGTCTGCGTCGAGCTCGCCGAGCTTGCCGAGGTCCAATCGGAACAGCTATCTCCGGATGAAACTCCGGCGGTCGTTGTCGCTGTCCAGACTCCCGAATTCCCGAAGTAGGTTCCCAGTTCCGTCACGTTGATCGAAGAGTCCAGAAGAGAGTCCAGCAGTTCGGACTTGGATTCGGCCACCCTGACGCCATCAAGCCTGACTCTCGGGCCGTCGTCCAGAAAGCGATCCTTGGCATCGGTGGTCGAATCCGAGATCCATGCCTTGAATGAGGAGGGGTCGTTCAAAGACCCCGCGGCGGCGCGGGCCTGACAGATCGCATCCGCAGCGGCCAGACCGGTCTTGCTATCGGCGTCGGGCCACGATCCGAGGTCAGCAGTCCCATCGACGGAGGTCAAGAAGACGATGGCACCGTTCTCGTTTGGGGGTGTCAGCGCGGGGCCCGATCCGGGCTCGAAGCAGTACAGATGCTGAGCCGAATCGCAACCTGCCCCGCCTGCGCTGGTCCATCCCCACGAGCCGCGGGCCGTTCTTCCGATCTGGG
The DNA here is from genome assembly GCA_049664225.1 of Thermoanaerobaculia bacterium. GTDB lineage: Bacteria > Acidobacteriota > Thermoanaerobaculia > Multivoradales > JAHEKO01 > JAUVRX01. Next base: position 48,072 of record JBATEX010000058.1, on the reverse strand, counting down.
GGAAAGCCGCCGCCGCAGTCGAGGTCCAATCCGTACAGGTAATCCCGTCCGGGTACAGAGTTCCTCTGCCAGAGGTACCTGTGAATGAAATCCCCTGGACCGAATTCCCATTTTCGTCGGCGGCGAGCGGATAGTAGACGAGGAATTCAGTGGTCAGAAGTCGATCAATGCTCTCGGAAAAGGGCAGACCGTCTACTTGAACCCACGGGCCGCCGTTGACGGGGAGCGTGGCCTGGCCACAGTTCGCCGACTTCTTGCCGGTGAATCCGTGCAGCCTGCAGTAGGCGTCGTCGGTGCTCGTCGACAACCAGGCCACGAAACTGTTGGCGTTTGGGAGGGTGGCGGCTGTTGCGAGGGTCCGGCAGATCTCGTCGCCGGCGGCGGCACCGACGGCACTGCCCGCCTCCGGCCAGCTTCCGAGATCGGCCGTACCCGTCACCGAGGTGACGAAGGCGACTCGGGGCTGCTGGGCATCGAGACTTTGAATGAACACGCCAGAGAGGCAGAGAAACATCCAAGAACGGATGCAGCGGCGGTTGATCGGTCTCATGGGACCTCCCCCCTCCGAGCTGGAGCTCAGTGACTGCAAAGCTGTAAGAGAAGCATGTCTCGGCACCAATGAGCCTAGCACAGGGGATGGGGGGTAGCGGAGCCGATAGGTGTCTGACACCTCTGCCGTCCTCAGGCGAAGCCTGGCCACCGACCGTAGGTCACCATGTGCCTTCTGCCGATGCCGCACCGCTCCTTGAATCTCCAAGTGGGGATGAGTAGCGTGGAACATCTTCACGACGAAGGAAGGAGTTGTTCCAATGTGGTATTCGGATTCGCGCCCGCCACTGGCCCCATCCCCTCTCGGCGACCTGAGGAAGCTACCGTCCCCGAAATCGAAGGCTGCCGCGCCGTTCTACGAGCGCCCTTGGAAACTGAGGACTGTGGTCCCTTCGGAACCGTCCGAGTGCGACTGCCTCGAGCGCTGCCAGTCGGAGCTCATGCACCTTCTGAAGGCTCTAGCGTCCTATAGGGTCGAGGCCTGAAGTCGCCCCGGCGATTGTCTCCTACCTAACAGCCAACTGAGGCTGAATCTGGTACGTTCGGGTCCAATCTCGGAGAGGTGGAGCCATGATGAAACGTGTCCTTCTCAGTCTGTTGATCACGAGCTGTTTCGCGCTGCCGATGTCCGGCTCGCAGAGTACCTACAACGGGCCGACCCTGCACGACACCTATGAAGGACCGCTGGTCGTCGCCAATAGTCAGCTGCGCTATCTGGGCGAAGACATGCTGACTTTCGACACGGCCGGGTACTTGGAGCAACATGCGCCAAATCTGGTTCCTTTGCGCCCGGCAATCGACACCTGGGCCGCGATGCATGCGATCCATCCGCGGGTGCTGATCCACGTGCTGCAGGCCTACTGGCCACTCGCTGCCACGTCGGCCACCGCCGGCGAGAAGGAAACCGTCCATCAGATCGCCACGGCCATCGCGCTGATCTACCACGAGCAACGGCAAGATCCCCTGGCCGCCTCGAAAGCGGTGATGGCAGTTGCCGATGCCTACCACTTGAAAGTCGAGCTGCCGACGGGATTGGCCACGAGCCGAGAAGTTCCGACGCGCAACGCCCCTCAGGTGTTTGGCTGGTTCCAACCGCCGTGGGAGATCGGCGACACCTGGGCCGGAGGTGGAGCTCACGGCGACACGGGCAGTGGCACTCGCAACGCGCTCGACTATTGGGGTGAGTATCGGAACTGGGGTGCAGACCTGAGCCAGTGGTGGGTGGCTGCCACGCAGGCGGGCACCGCTCGAGTTTGGTCGATTTGTAGTGTCTCGGTCATCCATGCGGGCGGCTGGGTGTCTACTTACTATCACCTGGAGAACGTCCAGCTGACGGACCCGCAGGTAGTCGAGCGAAACACCGTGATCTCGAACTACGCCAACGACGAGCCAACGGCTCTGTGTCAGGGAGGCTCCTCGACGGGACCTCACGTGCACTCGGCTCTCTATCACGATGGCAATCGGGTTGAGATCGACGAGGCCAACGTGGATTTCACCGCCTTCTCCCACCACGCTGGGGTCGGTCAGTACGACGGCAACTGCAACACCTCCTGGTACAACCACGACACAGTGGGCAAGGTCTGTCCTTACGCGGACGCGCTGCTCAATAACGCACCGCCGCCAGTCTCAGCGATGTTCGCCGACGGTTTCGAGTCTGGCGATACCTCGGCCTGGTCGAGCACAATGCAGTAACCATTGCGTGTCCAGGGAGCGACGGGAGACCCCATCACTAGTCATCTGCCCAAGCCCCAAGCCCCCAGGCCCCCAGGACCCCAGGACCCCGAACCGCATTGATCCAGAAGCAGTGTGCCCGGCAGTTCGGGTGTCCTAGAATGACGGCTAACCGGAAAGGAGAGCCGATGAGCACCCGCGTGTTGTCAAAGCAGGTCTACTTCAACCTCGGAGCCCTGAAGATGAACCTCGAGGGACTGAGCCATGAGGAGAGTCTGGTCCAACCTCAACCGGCTGGTAACTGCCTCAATTGGATCGTGGGCCACATCCTCGCCAACCGCGCCGGCATTCTCGCTCTGCTCGGCAAGGACGCGGTCTGGAACGAAGAGGAGGCCGAGCCGTATCAGAGGGGCTCCGAGCCTCTGAAGGATCCCGGAAAGGCCGTGAGTCTCGAAGACCTGGTGGCGATGCTCGAGACCTCACAGGAGTCGATCCTGGCCGGTCTCTCCGAGACCTCGGACGAAGCCCTGCGGGCTCCTGCGCCCAGCGGCAAGGAAGGTGAGACCGTCGAAACCGGTCTCGCCGGGCTTGTCTTCCACGAGGCCTATCACGTGGGAGAGACAGGCATCCTGCGCCGCCTCCTCGGCCACGACGGCGCGATCCAGTAATCCCCAAGACCCCAAGACCCCAAGACCTCAAGGCCCCAAGACCTCAAGGCATCGAGTCGGCTTCGGCCTCGACCGTTCGGGACCCAGAAAGGCTGTGGACTCGGTTCGTAACCGTGCCGTCTGGTGAGATCGTGAGAAGCGCTTGACCTTGCAGGTCGCCCAACCACAGGCTGCCATCCAGAGCTACAGCCATGGTCGACGGAGTCTCGAGGTCTTCGGAGTCGAGAAAGACCCATGGGTCTTCACATCGATCCGCGCAGTCCAGTGCCCAGATCTTTTGTCCCCTCGCGTCGGCCACATAGAGCCGCTGTTGACCCTGCCCATATTCGAGCGTGATGGGATAACCCAGCGTGTCAGCCACGAACTGGAGCCGAGGTGTCTCCGTGTCCGCCCGGACGATCCAGAGAGTGCCGCTGGCTCCCTGGGCCGCGAACAGACGCCCGTGCGAAGTATCGAAATGCAAAGCCGTCGCTGGCGTTCCGCCGGGCAAGTCCAGGAGCTTCTCCGGTTTGGGCGAGTCCTGCGTCAGGTCCGCAACCCACAGCCCAGGGCCCTCCCCCCCGTCGTAGCCCAGGTAGACACGCTTGCCCTGCACGTCGAAGGCGGCCCTATCGAAACACTCGGAGCCGGCGAGTGGGAAGCGCCCCAGCTGTCGGTAGCCGTCGTTCTCAACCTGGAACTCGTAGACCTCGGTCTGGCACTTAGGGGAGGCACCGGGCTCGGGTCTCGAGATCGCTGCGTAGGCCAGGTGTCCAGCAACATGAAAGCCGATGCCCTGGCTGGGGTCGATGGATGGGCTCAGGCAGGAGAGAAAGACCGGCCGCTCCGAGCCCGGACGCACCGAGTAGACGGCCCGCGAACGGTCCAGGAACAACGCGGTGCCATCGGGTCGGGGAGCCACGGCTACCGGCCGAACCCCATCTTCGCGCACAACAGTTGAGGTGTCTCCGTAGTAGGTATTGCTCAAGGTGAGAATGGTCTCCATCAGGCGAAACGTGTCTTCGGTCAAGATGGCGGAGTGATTGGGGATCAACTCACTGGGTACCTGCATGATCCAGTAGGGGGTGTCGTTGAGCACCCAGGGCTTGCGCCGGATGCTGAAACGATGCTCCTCTCCATCGAAGGAGAGGGCCATCTGCTGGGTTTCCGGATCGTACTCTGCCCTGTAGTTGGCGGGCGATGACCTATCCGACTCTCCCAGGTCCTCGCTGTCACCGGGGGGTCTCTTTGGGCCGACCGTGACCTCGTGGCTGTGCAGTGCCGAGGTGTGACCCGCCGTGTGGGTGTACAGATGCTGTTGCTTGGAAATTGGGCTGCAATACTCCTGGCCGTACTTGCGGAACTTCTTATTCATCGCCTTGACGCTCATGCCGATTGGGAAGAAGAGGCTGGTCGCCTTGTCGGTCTGCGAGGTGAAGGAGACGATGAGCGGTCGCTCATAGCGGTTGCCTCTCTTGTCGACTCGATAGGTCTTGAGTCGATTGCGAGCCAGAATGTCGACCATCTGTTTGGTCTGGCTCGCCGAGCCGGCCGGGTTGAGAAGCACGACCAGATCGGCCGGGAAGATCAGCTCTTGCTCGGGCGAGGCCAGAAGAGCGCTGATCGCGGCCTGGGCCAGGGCCCGCTCGAGGATCATCGAGCCGAACGAATGGCCGATCAGCACGGAGCGCGAGTTCGGATTGACCCGCATCGTCGTAAGGATTCGATAGATGGCCTCGGTCGCCGAGGCACCGGCGATTCGTTCCGCTGCGCCGCGCCGGTTGTAGAAGGAGGCCTCCCGAATCAGGGGAACATTGGAGACCCTGCCCCTCCAGCCGAGATAGACCCCCATCACCGGAATGCCGATCCCGGGGAACCGCTGCTCGATGTCCTCTTCAAGGCGAGTCAGGAACTTGCGGTACTGATAGATGGACCCCTTGTCCGCTTGGTCTTCGCGCGGGGAAGCGTCGTTGTTCCAGCCATGAACGAACACCACGAGAGCAACTCCCGGGCCGCTGTTGAGTCGCTCGATGTGTGCCAGGGCGCTGTCGAGCTGCGAGGGCGACCAGAGCTCCCCCTGATCGTCGAACTCGATAAAGGCCAGGCTGTAGTCGGCATGTTCCTCGAGACTCGTGGGTCGATGCATACGGTGCGCCGTGCACGACAATGCGAGAAGTCCGGCAAGTAGGGGTGCGATCGGTGTCCGCAGCATGGCAGTTAGAGGAACTCGAGGATCAGGCGGTTCACCCTCTCGGGCCGCTCCAACGGCGACAAATGTCCCGCTCCGTAGATGATGCGAAACATCGCGTCGGGCATCGCTTTCGCCACGTCGCGCATCTCGTCAGCCGGGGTGATGACGTCGTGCTCGCCGCAGAGCAGAAGAGCCGGGAGCTCGATGTTCGGCAGCTCGGCGGTCATGTCGGGCCGCTCGGCCATGCCTCGGAGCGTGGCGGCGATCGTGGTTGGCCGGGTCGATTCCATGACCTGCTTCGTCGACGCCACGTAGGGCGGGTCGGAGTCGAGGTTGCGAGGCGCGAAGAGCTTGGGCAGCATCGAGTCGGCGACCGGCAGCGCCCCTTCCGCGAGAACGGTCTTCGCGAGGACGAGTCGCCCCAGTGCGCCCTCCGGTGTGTCGCAGGCAGCGCGCGTGTCACAGAGGATCAGGCTTGTCAGTCGGTCCCGATGGTGCTTCCAGAATTGCCAGGCAACGTACCCGCCCATCGAGAGTCCGCACAGGTTGACGGGCTCGGAAATCCGCAGGGCATCGAGCAGGCCTGCCAGGTCATCGGCGAATTGCCGCATCGTGGTTGTCTCGTCCCGGCCGTCGCTCTCGCCGAAACCTCGGAGATCGGGCGCGATCACCCGATTGCGAATGGCCAGGACGTCGATCTGTTCCGACCACATGCTGTGATCGAGGGGAAAGCCGTGCACGAGCAGGATGACCGGGCCGGCGCCCCGGTCTACAAAGGCCAGCTCGAGATCGCCAACGGAGATGCGCCGCATTTCAGACCTCCTCGGGCAGCGTGACGTTACCCATCGTGAAAGTGCCCATCGTGAAAGCGCCTGGCACCTATCCTAGCGGGCGAGACCCCAGGAGGGGGAGGCCTCGCGCTCTCTCTCTGGGTGCTCAGTCGCTTTTCGGGAGCTGGAAGGTCCGGATCAGCACGCCGAAGTCGTCGGTGTTGCGCTTGTAGTCGATGCCCTCTTCCACATCTCGGGCAGGCGTGGAGAGGGTCAAGAGGTACTGAATCGTGGGGCTGTTGAAACCGAGAAAGTGGACCTCTTGTGGTGTTGCATTGCCTTCGATAGTGGCTTCGATACCCAGCCCTGTACCGTTCTTGAAGTCGCCAAGGCCTGCAATGGGGACGTCATCGCGCTTGAACAGTGGCTCGCCCAGGGTGATCCCCATCTCCTCGAGCCACTGCGCCTCGAGGTCGAGGAGCCCAGAGAGCCACTTGTCTTCGGGTGTCCCTTCGGGAACCACCACCGAGAGAAGGCGCAGGATGCCGAGCAGCTCGTCGTCGTCTCCGGTGCGCATCATCTGACAGCCAGCGAGATCGGGAGAGGGAATCTCCATGGGTACGTTGAACCACCCTTCGGGTGGATAGCCGGTCAAGCCGATGAGCTCACAGGAGGAAGTCAACTGATCGCTGAAGTCGACGTGCTCTTCCTCTGCAGCCGTTGCGGGGATCGCGGCAAGCCAAACGAGAATGAGAACCCAGATCGTGGTTCGGTAAGGCACGGTGCAAAATCCTCTCGGTCGGGGGTGGATCGTCGGCCGAGACTAGCATTTCTGGATACTCGGGCATTTCTGGATACCCGGGCAATTCTTGGTCACCCGGCCAGCTCGCGTGAGAGAATCCGATTTCGCAACCGATTGAGCACCCGACCTGGAGAAGGCCGGGAATCAACAGCCTGATGGGAGCAACGAGATGAGGATATTGGTAGTAGGAGCTTCAGGGACGATCGGGCGAGCCGTCGTCACGGAGCTGGAGGAACGTCACGATGTGGTCTCCGCGGGGCGTACCTCGGGCGCCGTTCGGCTGGACATCACCGTCAGAGAGTCGATTCGGTCGACTTTCGAGCAGTTCGGTTCGGTCGATGCGGTGGTTTCGGCCGCCGGTTCGGTCAAGTTCGCACCGTTCGGCGAGATGAGCCACGACGACTACACGCTCGGCCTCGAGGACAAGCTCATGGGCCAGGTGAATCTGGTGTTGATCGGGCGCGACTACGTCTCGGATGGCGGGTCGTTCACACTGACCTCAGGGGTGCTTGACAGTGACCCCATCGTGGCGGGATCTTCGGCCTCGATGGTCAACGGAGCGCTGAATTCGTTTGCCCGGGCCGCTGCTATCGAGATGCCGCGAGGCCAGCGCATCAACGTGGTCAGCCCTGGAGTCATCGAGGAAGCGATGGAAGCTTACGCGCCGTTCTTCCGTGGGTACGAGCCCGTTCCGGCAGCACGCGCCGCTCTCGCCTACGCCAAGAGCGTCGAAGGTGCGCAGACCGGCCAGGTCTTTCGTGTCGTCTAGGGAGCTCAGGCAGTCCAGGAGAACAGACAAGAGATGAAGTTCATCGATCTAACGCATGGGATCAAACCGGGGATGACCGTGTTTCCGGGCACGGAGCCACCGGTCTTCGAAGTCGGCTCGTCGATTGAAACGGATGGCTTCGAGGAGAAGAAGATCACCATGTTCTCCCACACCGGGACGCACATGGACGCTCCGGGGCACATTATTCCCGGTGCCCGAACGTTGGACGAGTTTCCGATCGAGAAGTTCGCCGGCAAGGCCTGCGTGGTCGATGTCGCGGGCGTCGAGACCGGCAAGGTCGAAGTGGAGGTCCTGGAAAACCGTGCCGAGGCCATCGAAGCGTCAGACTTCGTGATCCTGCGCAGCGGCTGGAGCGAGCGCTGGGACTCCGACGAGTATTTCCGCGACTTTCCGGTCCTGAGTCCCGAGGCTGCTCGCTGGCTCGTCGACGCGAAGATCAAGGGCGTCGGGATCGACATGATCTCCGTGGACGAGGTCGACTCCACCGCGTTCGCAATTCACAACATCCTGCTGGGTGCGGATCTGGTGATCATCGAGAATCTAACGAACCTCGAGAAGCTGCCGGATTCGGTGTTCTCCTTCTATTGCTTTCCCCTGCGCATCGAGCGCGCCGACGGCTCCCCGGTCCGGGCCGTCGCCGGCCTTTAGCTAGTCTTCTTCGGAGGGGCCGGCTTGCCTCAGAGGTCGATATCCAGGATCATTGGCCATCTTTCGGACTAGGAGGGCACCCATGCGACACGAGCGGTCCGCGATTCGGCCGTCGATCCTGCTGATTCTGCTCCTTGTGATGGGCCTGGCGTCCGGCCAGGCGAGAGGCAAGGTGACATGGCCGACGACCGAGTTCAAGGTCCTCCATCAAGCGCCTCCGCTGCTTCCACTGCCCGACATCCTGCAACGTCCCAACGCCATGACGCTGCTGATGGACGCGTTCGAAGAGTGGCTGACCGACGATGAGATCGTGGACCAGAAGGCAACCGCCGACGCCGCCTGGGATCGCCTGATTGAAGACTACCTCCACGACAGCGCCGTTGGTTATGAGGATGCAGGTTTCGAGCCTCCTCACTTGCAGAAGGTCAACGACGACGGGCGAGTGAAGTACGTTGTCTACCTCGCCGACTTCGGAGAAAGCCCTCGCCTGATCGTGGCCAAGAACGCCTGGGGGGTCAACTTCCATGTCCTGGGCTTCATGGCCATCAACCAGCCGAAGTTCGCCGCTGCTCGCGGCGACCTGCTCGAGACGACCGCGCCGGGCTACCGAGGCGTCGAACTGTACAGGACGCTCGCCCATGAGCTCTTCCACTCGATCCAATTCAAGTACGACGTCGAGTTCGGGTCTCTCGGTCTGTTCCCACCGTTCCCGACGCCGGCAGGCAGACAAGTTGTCATCGAGGGCGGCGCGGATGGGGCCGCCACGTTTCTCGCCGCCAAGAAGTTCCCGGGTTACCTCGAAAACTGGGCATACGATGAGGAGCTGACAGGGGGGTATCCTTACTACCTCGGATTCCTCTTGGACGGACCGGACCCGGACGACTGGTCACCCTACTTCACAAGCTCGTTCTGGTTTCATGTCGCAGAGCGCTTCGGTAGCCTCTCGGTGATCGAGTATCTTTTTCGCCGATCGCTTCCCAACTACCCAGGCGACGACAAAGACCGCGTTCGATGGCTGAACGGTGCACTCGAGGATCACCCGGGGGTCGAGGAAGGTCTCTACACGGTCTACCCACATTTCCTCACGGAGCTGGCGTCCTATGGAGCCGGTCGGTTCAAGCGAGTCGCCGAGGATAGCTGGGAGAGCTGGACCTTCGGTTATTGCCCGACGGTCGAGATGACTCCCCAGACCGAGGTCGATGCCAAGTATGAGATCGAGATGTTCAATGAAATGTCTGGTCAGTGTGTGGAGGTCAAGTGGAACGGCTTTCCGGAGAATGGCGCCCTGAAGGTCGAGGTGATCGGCTCGGACAAGGAGGTGCTGGATCAGATCAATCTCGGGATCTCCTCGTCCACACAGAGTGGTGGCACCTGCTGGCAGTGGCGCTCGGGTCTGCCGAAAGAGGAGCAGCGAGAGTCCAACTGCTTGGCGGAGAAGGTCCGAGTCCTGACCGGCCCCACAGAGGGCACGTGGGCCAGGACCTGGGAGCTGCCGCCCGCCGGGTACGGCGAAGAAGGCGACGCGACTTTCATCCTCACCAATGCTGCCGTCGAGCCTTGGAAGACCAAGAAGGCCGATGGAGTGACCGTGCGATTCGGCTTCTCGCGAACGGAGGATCAGGAAGGCAAGACGAGGGGTCCTGCCGGAGCGGAGCACATCCGAGTTCCCGTTCCCCTACCGGATTTCATGCGACTGCGGACCTACGGTATCGATCCGAGTCCGCTGCCCCCCGAGGTGGGTCTCCAGTTTCCGCTCGCACCGATCTCGATTCCCCAGGACGACGGCAGCTCGGGTGAGTCGCCGATATCGGCCCCCGGCTTTCGTGTGCTTGCAGATCCCAGGAAACCGATTCCTCTGGGGTACACGGGCCCACTTTACGGCTCCGTGATGATTCTAGATCCCGAGAATCCGATGGGCATGAGCAGCTCCGGCACCGCGGCGTTCTGCCGATCGCGGGATGAGATGAAAGATCTGCAGCTGATTGGCCAGGTTCTTCGAGCGGAGGAGGACCAGCTGAAGGTGCACATCCAGGTGGATATCTGCGAAGTGCAATTGGGAAGTCCTGCCCCCCCCAAGGTAGTCGACCGCATCGACGCGATCGTGGTCCTGCCTTTCGGTTGGCGTTACTTCGAGCAGCCGCCTCTGGACGAGATCACCCCTGGTGTGGAGATCTTCGTGGAGCGGTTTCATGCCCGGTTGGAGGGCCGCATTGGGGGACGGTGGCCCTATGCCGGTCCGATGAGTGGACCGACGCCATCTCCGACGGATGGTGGGGTGGGAGTTCCAGGTCTCGGCGGGATGGGCGGCAGCAGCTCGTCAGGCGGCGATGTCGCGGATTGCGACTGCAGCTGCGAGGGTTTTCAGGAGTTCAAGGAACTGGGCCGCCAGAAAGACGACCCGGAGGCCCAGGAGAAGCTGCAGGCAATGGGCGCATGCGCCATGAAGTGCATGGGATCCTGGATCGGCTGCAAGAAGAAGTAGAAGATGCCGGACCTCGTGCGGCGCCCTATTTTGTGACGAAGTAGGACCGGCGAAGCGACTTCGCTTGCCCCTGCTCATGCCAGGAGAACTCGAGGGTGAAGCGGCGGTGTTGAGGGCCGGCCGGGCGGATGTGATTTCTCGGGATTACGATCAGGTGGCGTCCCTCGCCCGAGACCGGAAAATCCGAAGAGTCGGTGGGCCCGCCCAGCAGGTCCGTGGCGCGGACGGTTGATGCGGGCAGCGGCTGGCCGTCGGGGTCGAGAGCGACCAGCCGCACTCGGACCTTCGGCACCGAGGTCCGCAAGGCATCTTCGGCGTCCACCCCGCCGTAGACGAAGGGTTCGAGGGCCTGTCCACCGAGCAAGTGACGTAGCAGGTTGCGTCCACCGGGGTTGCGCCACAGGGTCGAGTGCGGATTCGTCTTGCCGCCATGATCCCGCCCAACCGGCACGTGATAGGTGGCGACCTCGGCGCCACGCAGCCAGTCGGCAGAGACACGAGGCACCGTGGCGTCACCACCGCCCTGGAGGTCATCACCCTCATCGTTGACAAAAGCCACGTCCAACTGATCGGGTGAGCCGGTCATCACGGTGCGCACCGCCGTCTCGGCTCCCCAGCCAACGACGTTGGTTATGGGTATCGAGTGTCCTCCCAGCCGAAGCTCCGGGGTTCGCTGGCCAAGCATCAGATCGGCAGCGTCGGCCCGCAGATCCATCTGGTGCTTCAGGCTCGCAAGGAACCAACCCCGCTTGAGCAGTGGAGTGACTTGTCTTCCAGCACCGTCGATCGCCAACCGGAGGCGTCGTCCCTGAGCGTCCTCCATCGTGGTCTTGTCCGGGTCGGGAGGCAGCAGATCGAAGGCGGCCCAGGTCAGCGAGACTGCCCGTTTCGTCTGGGGCTTCGTCAGGAACGGCCCGAACCCCTTCGTGCCGGTAAGGAAGAGAAGAGACTTCAGCGTCCCTGCCCAGGGCACCCCGAAGCCGATCATCCGTTCGATCGAGGCGAGAAAGCCCGCATCGTTCTTGTTGTTCTCCAGAAGATAGCGCGCCACCAGGCCGCCGGTAGAGTGGGCGATGATCGTGACCGGGCCTTGAGCCCTCAGGGCCTCGTTACGAACAGCTTGCTTGAGCCGATCCTGCATCTCGATGTCGTAGATCGGTCGGCGCCAATCCCAGCCGAATTTGACCGGCTGCACGCCCATCTTGCCGAGGATGTCGTACAGCGATTCGGCCTGCTTGGCGAGATCGAAGAACAGGAAGTTCGCCAGCTTCCGAATCGGCTCCCCGGCCACCAGCGGATCGAGTGTCGTCAGGTCGTCCGGCGCCTCGAGCTGTTTGAGGATTCGCTTCTTGGAGGCGGGGTGGAGGAGCCCCGGGATGTTGAGGAAGACCTTCTTCCCGGTGTCTCGATCCAGGATATGGGTTCCGGGATAGCCAGGAATGAATAGGACAGGCTTGGGCATGGATCCTCCTTATCCGAAAGCCCTGTCGAGCTCTGGTCGGACGGCGAGGCGCCCGAGTGTTGACTCCATTGCTGGCTTCCAGTCTCTCATTCCAGGCGCCCTGCGTGCATTCTGGCGGTCTGTGCCAGTGCAGCTCGCGCCTGCTCCAAGGCCTGGTCGAAGGCCTCGTAGAGCTGCTCGACGATGCCGGCGACCGTCTCGTTGCTACCCGCCGCCGACCCTTCGACCTCCCCGGACCAGATCATCTGGTCATCCTTGCCCACCAGCCGTAGCTCGAGGCCGAGGCGTGCGAGTTGTTGGTCGGGCACGTCGATCTCCTCCAGATACACAACCCGGCCCCTGAGGAAGGCCGAGTAGTCGCCACCCGCGGTCACCGGCTCGATTCGATCGATCCCTGGTGTCCCACGCAGGCCCTCTGCCATGGACACAGCGACCAGATCACCCAGGGGCGCTGCCCATCGGTGGTAGGTATAGAAACCGACCTCCACGGAGTCGGTCCCGAGTCGATAGACGAGTTGATCCCGATCGTAGGGGGGATCGACAGTGAAGGGTTCGACACCGATCGTCAGACCGGCCGGGTCACTGGCGGGAGCGGCGACATCGGGTGCCGGTCTCGTCGGCGCCAGGATGTAGTAGTGGGTGGGGGGCGCCGAGCTACAGGCCCCAAGCAGTGAGACGGCCAGCGAGACGACCAAAAGCAGCTGCACCAGTTTCGTTGGCCTCATCGATCCACTCCTTCTCCGGGCTTGCGGTCCGGCCCCTTCGACCCACGCACGAGGGCCGATGGCCTCTCTTTGATCGACTCCGTGAACGCCTTGAGATTCGCTGTTGCCAGCCGCAAGTCACGCACCATGGCGTCGAGCTCTCCCTTGTTCATCTGCATCGAGCTCATGCTGTCTCCGGCGGAGTCCAGAAGCGAAGACAATCGCTCGCCGTCCGGGCCCAGGGCGGTCCGCAGATCGCCCACCAGCCCTTGCAGGTCGGCGGTCAGATCCGGGACTCCTGCGACGCCGGTTTCCAGCTCGATTGCCAGCTCATCGAGTCGCGTCATCAGCGAGGTCAGGCGGGGGCCGGCCTCCTGCATCGTGTCGCGCATGGCCGTCAGGCTCTCGCTGATCGAGGCGAGATTCTGGTCGGACATCAGCATTTCAAAGCGCTCCAGAAGCGGCCCCGTGCGCGCGGACAGGCTTTGCAGCAGCACGGTTACTTCATCGAGAGCCACTCCGGCGCGGTCCGACAGCTCACCGATGCCGCTCATGGCATCGGCGGTGCTGACGACCTCGAGGCCAATTATCGGAGTGTCGGGTGGTAGCGGTGGCTCACCGGCGGGGCCGGGGTCGACCTCCAGATACGGGCTGCCGAGCATCCCGTCCGTTGTCAGCCTCGCCGAAGCAGCTTTGGTAACGGGGATCGTGGCGTCGAGTCCGATCCGGAAGAGCACGGGCCACTCTACGCCAGGTCTCAGATCGACTTCCTGAACCCGACCGACTTCCATTCCGGCGACCCGAACCGGATCTCCCTGGCGCACTCCCCCGGAGCTCTGCATGAGGACCTCGTAGCTCACCCTTTCGGTCCCTCCCGGGTGAAGCCCGGCAATCCACAGGGAGCCGATGACCAAAAGGCCCAAGGCGATGATCAGGAACAAACCGGCACGGATGGTGCTCGTATCATTCATTGGCCTGTGATCCATTGTCGATAGCGCTCGCCATGCTCGGCGGCAATTTCGGTCTCGCGGTCGAGAAAACGCCTTACCACGCTGTTCGTCGAAGCCCGTATCTCGTCGGGCGTGCCGATCGCCAGGATGCGCCCCCGATCGATCAATGCAATGCGCTCACCCACAGCGAAGGCGCTTTCGAGCTCGTGGGTGACGACGATCAAGGTGACGTCGAACACCTCTCGCAAACGAATCAGCAGCTGATCGAGACCGGCCGAGGTGATGGGGTCGAGGCCAGCAGAGGGCTCGTCGGCGAACAGGATTTGGGGGTCGAGGGCCATGGCACGCGCAAAGGCGACCCGTTTCCGCATACCGCCCGAGAGCTCTGAAGGGTAGAGATCGGCGGTCCCGTCCAGGCCGACCAGCGCCAGCTTGATTCGAACCAGGAGCTGGCGGGTCGATTTCGGGAGATCGGTCAATTCCTCCAGGGGCAGGTCGATATTCTCGCCCACGGTCATCGAGGTGAAGAGCGCTCCTGCCTGGAAGGCGACTCCCATCGATTCTCGCAGCCGAGCCAGCTCCTGGCGCTTGGCCCGAAAGAGATTGGTGCCCGCCACGATCACTTCTCCCTCATCGGGCTCTTCGAGGCCGATCAGGCACCGCAGCAGGGTGCTCTTGCCGCTGCCACTGGCGCCCAGAATAATCAGCGTCTCGCCGGTCTCGATCTCGAGGTTGATGCCGTCCAGGACGGTGTGGTCTCCGAAGCTCTTATGTAGATCGCGGGCCTCGATGATGGGCGCTGCCGGGTTCAAGGCTGACCTCGCAGGTAGAGCAGCGCTGTCACGAACAGGTCCGCGGCGATGATCAGAACGATGGACCGCACGACCGCACGAGTGGTGGAGCGCCCGACCTCATCGGCACCGCCTGTGGTGTCGAGGCCCTGCTGACAGGAGACGACGCCGATGATGAGACCGAAGACCACGGCCTTGATCACGCCACCCCAGACGTCTTGCTGGACCAGTGCCGACACGCTGTCGGTGAGGTAGCCGTGAGCACCGAGCCCGAGGACGAAGACCCCGACGCCGCAACCACCCAGGATTCCGAGGAGGCCGCTGAATACGGTCAGCGCCGGCAACGCCACGAGCAGGCTGATCATCCTTGGCACCACCACCAGGCTGACCGGATCGATTCCCATCACGGTCAGCGCGTCGATCTCTTGCGAGATCTTCATGGTGCCCAGCTCCGCCGTGATGGCCGACCCCACTCGGCCGGCCACCAGGATGGCCGTGATCAGCGGAGCCAGCTCGCGGGTCATGGAGACCGCCACCAGATTGGCCACCAGGTTCGTCACGCCCAACTGGCGCAGCTGGTAGGCCGACTGGAGCGCCAGAATCATGCCGATGAGAAGGGAGATCAGTGCGACGAGGGCCAGGGAGCTATTGCCCGCCGCGACGATCTGCGCCGATGTGGCGTGGACGCGCAGCCGCCCACCGCGCAACGGCACCATGATGGTGCGCACCAAGGCCGTCGAGCCGACTTGCCACAGACGGCCGGCGTCGTGAAGCACCGCCAGCACCCTTGAACCGGACCAGGTCAGGATCTGGGTCAGCATCCTCTAGTGCTTGATCTGTTGATGGACATCGTCCATGCAGCCGAAACAGCGCATCAGGGCTTCTTCGAAGCCGGCGAGCTTGAAGACCTTGGTCACCGCGTCGTTGGCCCCCACCAGGAAAATCTCGGGGCCCTGCTCGTGAGTCATCATCAGGCCCTCGAGCAGTACCGCCAT
Organism: Thermoanaerobaculia bacterium; assembly: GCA_049664225.1. Classification (GTDB taxonomy): domain Bacteria; phylum Acidobacteriota; class Thermoanaerobaculia; order Multivoradales; family JAHEKO01; genus JAUVRX01. The sequence continues at coordinate 32,620 of JBATEX010000058.1, read as the reverse complement.
CGCGGCGGTGTCGAAGCGGGTCACCTTGCTGAGCTCGACGACCAGATTGCGGTCCGGGTGGACCTCGATGGCCTCCAGCAGGCGGCGGCGCAGCTCGGCTGCCTCACGAAACGTCGCCGCCCCTTCCAGGGACAACATCGCCGTGTACTTGCCGGCCTGCGCGTTGTAGTCGATCTCGAACGAAGGCTGTTCAGTTCGGGGTTGCATTGCGGCTGAGTCTAACATCGGGTCCCGGACCCTAGCTTCCTCGGTTTCCAGCCAGGTGGCGCAGCTCGAGCGCTACTTGACTTCCGCAAAGACGCTCATTGTTGCGTCCTTGACACCATCTTCGGCTTTGGCTCTCGCGCCGGCTGGGGAGTCCAGGAAGGCCTGAAACGCCTCCATGTCCTCGACGTCGACCAGCAGCTCGATGAGATTGGGATTGCCTGAGCTCTGAAAGACCCTTACGTGTGGCGCCCCATGCTCAGCAAAGAGCTCGTGGCGGCTACCCTCGCCCTGCCAGGCTGCCAGCCAGCGATCGGCGTCTTCCACCTCGTGGGTGATGGCCAGAGTCGTCCCGATCGGGGCCATGGCAGGCAGGTCGCTACCGAACATATCGTTGCTGATCTTCCACTCGCCATCAATCTGACGCCAAGTTTCGATGAACTTCCCTTGGTCGGCCGTTGTTCCGTCCGCTGTCTCCAGCGTGAAGCGACCCACGTGGTAGCCGATGTCACCGGCAGCTCGAATCTCAACGGTTTCGATGCCGCCGCCGAGGCCGGCGTCGATCATTCCACCGAAGACCGCCCTGACGGCGTCGGGGCCTACTGCGATCTCGGCGTTCGGCGGCAGGATCCGAGCGTCCGCCGTGTACGTCGCCACTATGCCTTCGACGTCTCCCGCGTTGAGCGCCTCCAACCAGGCCGTTGAAGCTGCAGCTATCTCGGGGCTATCCTGCGATGCCTGCGGGGCAGGGGCGCAGGCGGCCAGACCGCCGATCACCAACAGTGCGGATGCCAGGTTCAGAAATCTCATCTCTTGCCTCCTCTTCGAGAGCGTGGGCACACCGACAACCGGCAAGGCCGGCGGCCAGTGTTCACCGTCTGCGTTAGGAATTGTCGACGACAGCCTATCCCATCCGCTGCCGAGATGCACTTGTAGCGCCTGAACCTTCGGTCTTATTCGATGGCCAGAATCTTGATGTCGAAATTCAGTGCTTGCCCGGCCAGCGGATGGTTGAAGTCGACGATGATGGTCTCTTCCTTCACCTCGTGGACACGGACCGGGTGCTCTTGCCCGTCCGGGGCGCCGGCCATCAACATGGTGCCGGCCGTTCGTGCGTCTTCGGGCAGCCTCTCCAGCGGGACTTCCTGGAAGGCATCGGGGTTGACGGCTCCGTAGCCCTGTTCGGCGGTCAACTGAACCTCCTTGGTGTCACCGACCTTGGCCCCGAGAAGTGCCTCCTCGAGCGCCGGCAGGATCGTGCCGGTACCCTGTTTGAAGGTGAGCGGTTCTTTGCCCACATTGCTGTCGACGGTCGTGCCGTCGTCCAATTTCAGGGTGTATTCGATGGACACTGCGCTGCCGCTCTCGATCACTACGGTCTCTTCCGTCTGGGCCCACGAAGCGGATGCGGCGACTACGGCCAGTGCGAGGCTCGAGAGGACGAGCCGAGAGATGGGTTTGCGAAACATGGTTTGACCCCTATTGTTCTTGTGTTCAAGGACGCCTTGGAAACTAGAGTGTACCTACGCGCCGACAAGTGGCGATACGGTTCCCAGAGGCTGTGCGGCCCCGCATGGTAGCACTTTCACGTGCTGCGGCAAGGACCTGTGTCACTGTGCTCCGGGGTTTCCCCCGAGGCTACCCTTGTCGAGGCCCCAACCAAAGCACAACTGCGGCGCCGGAAGCTCAACCCGGTGTCAGGGTGAGTCTCGGGCACTCTCGCGGATCGCCTCGACGAGGTGCTCGATGCTGAAGGCGACAACGATTCCGGAGTTCCCCCTGGTGTAGAGGCCCTTGTAGCTCTCGGCGCCCGGGTCGCGCAGCTCCTCCCTCTTGACCACGGGCAAGGCGTCCCAGCGATAGCCGATGAGGACTCCGGCGATGCGGGGCATCGCCTCGCCCTGGGGAAAGAAGACGACCGGCCCACCCGAGAAGCCGGGATTGTTGTGGCCGTCGACATAGAGGATGACTGCCCTGGGATTACGGCTGTCGATGGCCGAGAGAATCCCAGCCTTGACGAAGGGGATCTCCGAGATCTGCGCGCCGGTGTTCTCGGCTGTCCGCAGGCCGAAAGGGAAGCCGATGAAGTACACCTGCTGGGCGAGGTCGAGCTCGTCGACCGTCGACCACGCCGTCGATTCCGGCGACAGCCTCTCGGTCAAGGAGATTGCGACGGCGGCCACGTCTCTGCTGCGCGGCCGAATCGCTCGGCCCGTGAGACTGATCCAGGCGTTGTCGAGCCAAATGTCGAGGGAGCACTCCGCACACCCGGTTGGGACCAGATGATCGACCGTGACCAGGTACTGCTGCGAGTCGACGTCGATGGTGAAGGCCGTGCCGAACTCCTGGCCGATCCGGATGCGGAACACCTGGGTCGACACCTCGTCGCCGATCCGTTGTCCCCGAACGGCTGAGACGCCCGACAGGACGAGAACCAGAGTCACTAGGATTTTGCGCATCACGTATCCCTTGTCATCGCCATCTCGCACCCAGGATACCTCGTCAAGAGTTGTGGAATACTCACTGGCATGGGCAAAGAGAGTGGCTCGCCTCTTTACCTTATCCTCTTCCTGGCAATCGGTCTGACGGGGGCGGTTTCCTTCGCCCAGGAGCTGACTCCGCGAGCGTACTGGCCGGCTCCGAGGGGTACGAAGGTGGCGACCTTCGCCTACCAGTACTCGACCGGTGACATCCTGATGGATCCATCGCTCCCGATCGTCGGTGTGGACTCTAGGATCAACCTCACACAGTTCTCTTATCTGCAGACGATCAAACTGGCCGGCCGGACCGCCCAGGTGCAGCTCAGTGCACCCTACTCGTGGGGTACGACGGAAGGTGTGGTCGATGGGGTGGATCGAAGTCGTTACATCGCCGGATGGGGGGATGCGCGAGCACGCCTGTCCGTCAACCTGCTGGGTGCACCGACGATGGACGGAGCTCAATTCCAGCAGCTGCGCGCAAACCCGAGACCCATTGTGGGTGCGAGTCTGCTCGTGTCGGCTCCAACCGGTGGCTACGAGCCGGACAAACTGATCAACTTGGGAACCAATCGGTGGGCCATCAAGCCGGCCATTGGCTATATCCACCCGGTGACAAGAACGTGGCTGACCGAGCTCGAGGTGGGGATGTGGATCTTCGGCGACAACGATGAATTCCTGGGATCGACCCGCGAGCAGCGCCCGATCGTCTCGGGCGATTTCCATCTGGTCAAGAGAGTAAGGCCCGGATTCTGGTTCTCTCTGGATTTGAACTACTACTACGGCGGACGAACCACTGTCGATGGCAACTTGATAGCCGACCTACAGCGCAACTCGAGAGCCGGTTTCACCCTGGCGTTCCCCTGGAAACGCAGACACGCGATCCGAGGCAGTTACAGCACTGGTGCCGTCACCTCGTCCGGGGGTGACTTCGACATGCTCACGCTGCTCTACGCCTACGCCTGGAACTGACGGCCGTCGAGAAACCGCACTACCCGCACCATCGCTTCGGTGTCGAGGCGGCAGTATTCGAGGAGGCGGGCTCGGAGTTCCTCACGTCGCTCGGCGGTGGTGTCGGGGCTGATGGCTTCGAGGTAGGCGTTGGAGGCCGCGGTGCCTTCCTGGATCTCTTCGAGGGCCGAGTAGTCGATGTCCGGTGCAATCGTGGGAAGGACCGCTTTCAGCGACCAGGAGCCGAGCATGTTCGGGTGGTAGTAGTTGGTCTTGACCACCGGATGGAGATCGACGAGACGGTCGAGGATCGCCTGGAGCTTCGGCGCAAACTCGGGTAATTGCTCGGTCAGGCCCCGGATCACCCTCGCCTCGTAGTTCGTGTACATCAAGATCGGGCCGACGTTCCCCAACGTCTCGATCAGACTTGCAGCCAGCGGCCGCGTCGGTGGGTCGCCTGAGAGGTCCAGGAACTCCTCGTGACGCAGGCCGCCAGCGGAGTCTTCGATGTGGCACGACCATTGGAAGCCGAACGTCTCGTACGGATGCGTTCCCGGCCAGATCGGAACCGCCGGCATGATGGTCTCGAAATCCAGGTAGTACCTGGGAAAGGGAAGCTCCTGAACGAAGATTGCGGCACCCTCGAGTCGTTCGGCTTGACCTGCCACGGTTACCCGGTGGATGCGTGATTGCGTCTCGTTTCCGTCCAGCACGGTGACCGGCACGTCCCGGATATCTTTGTAGCCGGCCGTCACGAGTTGCCCCAGTTTCTCTTTCGAGCCACCCAGCCCCTGAACCGGGTACGTCGTTTCGGTCGGCCAGCATTGGTCGAAGAAGGGGCAGAGATAGGGGGTCGTGCAGTGTTGCCCGACGGGGACCTCGGGCATTTCGCCTGACGCGGCCTCCTTGGCCAGCTCGACCCAGGCGGGCACCGAGTCCTGTAGGTCGGCGATCTCGGATGTCAGATCCTGTTCAACCAGCAGGCCACCGAAGTCTTCGCCACCCGGATACTCGTAGGACTTGTCGACATGGGCCAGGGCAATCTCGCCCAGGTCATACCCCAGGCCCTGAAAGACCCAGGCCTGAATCGCACAGTCCGCGACGTGCTCGTCTTTGACTTTGGTGGAGGCCTTGACCTCGACGATCCTCCATGCCGGACTCTGCGGGTTCGGGCCCCCCGGTATCAACACGTCCAGCCGCACGAGCACGCCGCCATGGGAGAAGGTCGCCTCGAAGATCGGCTCGTCTACGCCGGCATTCATCAAACTTTCAGTGTCCCGCAAGGCCTTGGCGAGGCCCGGGCCGTATTCGATCAGGATTCCCCGGCCCTGACCGTAGATCTGCTGGGCGACATCGCCTACCCGGTGCCCCGTGTCGAAGGCCGCCTGGGTTGCAGCCGAGATCTCCCCGAGCTCCGGGTGGTGCACCTCGAAGTACAACCGCTTGCGGCACTGCAGGGCCGACATGATCCTGGTCTTGGAAAGCTGCATCGATGGCTCACCTCAACCGACGTCCAGGGGAGTTCGACAGAAAAGCAGGAGAGGGCCTTGGTACCCGCCCACTCCCACTGTCACTGAATGGTACAGGACCTGGTGGCGCGAATAGGCTGCTCGTGAAACCGATTGTAGGTCTGTTGGAGCAGGACCTAGCACCAACAGGGCTACTGGTGTCCTCTGCCAACATCAGAACCTAAAGTGGCGAATGCTATACGCGATCCCCGCGCTACGTGGTAAAACAATGGGAGCACGATTTGTTCCACGAACAGAAGGAGGTCGAGATGAAGCCATTTCTTGCAGCAGGGTTGGGCCTTGCGGTGTGTTTGCTGGTTTTCGCCATTCCCGCGTCGGCGGAAAAGCCCGTTCTGGGCGTTGCCGAGTTCACCAACTCAGTGGGGGGTGCCGCGCAATGGTGGTACGGCACCAGCAACATCGGCTGGGATCTGGCCGACATGGTGGCGAACGAGCTCGCGGCAACCGGCTCTTTCCGGGTGGTGGAGCGCGCCAAGCTCGAACATGTGCTCGCCGAGCAGGACCTCAATGACTTCGGGCGCGTAGCCGAGGGGACCGGAGCCGAGATCGGTGAGCTGACCGGCGCGCAGTACCTGGTGCTCGGCAGCCTCAGTGCCTACGAAGAGAACGTCAAGGGTACCGGCGGTGGCATCGGCTACAAGGGAATCCGCGTCGGCGGCAAAAAAGGCAAGGCTTACATGGCAGTCGACCTGAGGGTGGTCAACACCACTACCGGTGAGCTCGAGTTTGTGCGTACGGTGGAGGGGCGCTCCACCACCAAGGGAGTCGACGTCGGGGTCTGGCGGTCCGGTTGGCATGGGGACCTGGCAGCCTACGAGAAGACTCCTACCGGGAAAGCGATTCGGGCCTGCATGATCGAGATCGTCGACTACCTCGACTGCGCCATGGTCCAGCAGGACGGGTGCATGGCCGAGTACGACGCCAAAGAGAAGGCTCGACGCGAGAAGACCAAGGACTCGATCAAGCTCGACTGACCAGATTAGAGGAGTAGCACTGCCAGTTCAGTTGGTTGCGGGTGCCGGGTCACTAAAGGAGTGCCCGGCACCTTCTCGCGCCACCCTTCGGTAGCCCGGCGGTCTTGTCTGGGGTCAGGCGAAGACCCGTGGCTTTGTGCGCTCAGCCTTTCGGCTGACTTACCCTTGTCGAGGGTAAGTCCACTCTTATCACGAGCCGCGCCTTTAGCGCACACCCGCAGGGGTGGGCCGAGTTGGGACAAACCTAATTCTTCTTGGTCTCTGCTTCGACCTGGCCAGGTAGGCGAGGGTCGTACTCCCTCTCGAGCTCCTAGCTGCCGGCGAGTCCCGTCCAGATCCCGTTTCGCAGATTCTTGAGGATGGAACCGATCGTGTCGCGCTTTCTGGCGGTGGCCGGAAGTCTGGAAAGGATCTCGCTCTTGTATCTCACCGCTGACGGATAGCCGGCTGTGTGCATCAGAGCCTTCCACTCTGGCCCGTGAGGCCGAATCGAGCTGCCGTGGAGGTGGTGGGCTGCGATGTGCGCGGCCTCGTGGCACAGCACCTCCTGGACCAGGGCGTCCGATTCCTCCAGCACCCACCTCGCTATTCGAATCAACTTGCGATCGGGGTAGCAGCTGCCCAGCGACCGAGTCATGCGGGAGCTGAACTCGACCGTGATCTGAGGAGCCAGATCATCGACACCCCAGAGGTAACACCAACCCCGGATAGCCCGATCGATGTCTAGCAACAATTGCTTCTTGATATGAGGCCTAGCGGTCATGAGTGCAGTTTAGATTCTAGCGCGCAACCCAAGCTGCGTGCGAAGTCAGAGATAGCGGTTCAAACAGCGTGCTGGGTCTCCGCGTCGGGGGCGCCGCATTCAAAGTGGAGGGCGAGGATAGCAAAACGCCTCGACTTGCGATCGGCAAGAGTACCGCAGAACCGGCTACCCCAAGTAAGCAAATAGGTGCCTGGCACCTCTTAGAAAGGGCGAAGGGGTGTGGCCTTTCTTGATACCTAGTGAAACAAAGTATATAGTGTGAACGTATACATAGTTGAACTAGAAAGAAGCGCGAGACAAAAGCTATGGAATCCCTGGAAAGAGAACTGAGACGCGGAACCCTGGAGCTGCTCTTGCTGCGCATCCTGGCCGACGAGCCGACCTACGGATACGAGCTCCTCAGTCGGTTGGGCAAGCGCAGCAGCGGGCGCTTCGACATCAAGGAAGGCACTCTCTATCCGGTGCTCTACCGCCTGGAGGACGCAGGGCTGGTTGTGCCGGAGTGGAATCAACCGGCCCGAGGAGCAGCCCGCAAGGTCTACCGATTGACAGCGGCGGGGGAGGAGCGGCTGGCGGAGTTGACAACTGAATGGCGGGGCTTCTCTGCCGCCATCGAGACCATTCTCTCTGGGCAAGAGCCCGAGGAGGAAGCACGATGAATACCGCGAATCGCTACGTCGACGAAGTCATGCGCAACGTGTTCGCCGCCGCAGAGGACCGGGACCGGCTGCAGGCCGACCTACGCTCCCACTTCGCCGAGGCGGAGGCCGAGGGCAGAGCTCCACGCGAGGTCATCGAGGGCCTGGGAACGCCCGAGGAAGTCGCGACCGCCTTCAACGCCGAGCGCGAGTTCCAGTACGCGAGCTTCTGGCAGCGCCTGGTCGCCTTCTTCGGCGATGCAGGGCTTCTCATGTGCCTTGTCTTGCCGGTCCTTGGCCTGGGTCTCATGGCAGGCGTGGTAGGAGAGGAGCCTGGAGACATTGCAATCGTCTGGCTCATCCCCTTTGGGTTGCTGTTCCTGGCCATCCTGGGTCTCGGCATCTTCTACTTCCCGCTGCTCGAGGCGCACTATGGCAAGACTCTCGGCAAGCGCCTGATGCGACTTCGAGTGGTGCGGGAGACCGGTTCGCCCATTGGCCTCGGCCAGGCATTCGTGCGGCGCCTGTCGTTCTATTTCGACATGCTGTGGGTCGACGCGCTCTTCATCTTCTTCACCGACAAGAACCAGCGGGCCCTCGACATCGTCGCCAAGACCGTCGTGGCTCAGGAGCCCGGCAAAAGGACTCCCGGATGGGCCTGGGTGGTGTGCCTGCTCCTCCCGGCCGCGGCGATGTGCTGCCTCCTATGCCTGTTCGCGCTCTTCGGCCCAGCCTGCCAGATGAGTTGACTCGATGAGACCTGGCCCGCTTTGTGGGCGAAGGCTTCCACCGCACGGATCTTGAAACCGCGCTCGAAGGCTGAAGATCACACCCCCGAGGGGGCTGGCGTAGAATTCCCTGGTGGCAGCTTCTCTAGAGTGGCTGTTGGCTGGCGACCCGGCTATCCGGTGGCAGGTGCAGCGGGACTTGATGGGTGCTTCGGACGGCGCAGTCGCCCTCGAGCAGAGCCAGGTTGCGACCACTGGCTGGGGCAGGCGGCTACTCGAGCTGCAAGATCCGGCAGGAAGCTGGGCCGGCCGCATGTACTCGCCCAAGTGGATTTCCACCACCTACACCATGCTCCTGCTGCGGGATCTTGGGCTGCAGCCGCAGAACGCTCAGGTCGAGAAGGCGTGTGCCTTGCTGCTGGAGCGTGGGTTCTTCCGCGACGGCGGTATCAGCTTTGGATGGGCGCAGTCAGAGACCTGCGTGACCGGGATGGTCCTGTCGATTCTCAGCTGGTTTCGTTTCGACGACAGGCGCCTCGATACGATCGCCGTCCATCTGCTGGAGCAGCAGATGGACGACGGTGGTTGGAACTGTCTCCGCCCAAGGGGTGCGACCCATTCGTCGATGAATACGACGATCCTCGCTCTCGAGGGCCTGCTTCACTACGAGCAACACCGGGCGAGGACTGCGAGGAAGCTGAGGAACGTGCGAGCGGCCCAGCGACGGGGGCGTGAGTTTCTGCTGGCACATCGTCTGTTCCGTTCGCACCGGACAGGCGCGCTGATCAAACGCGACTTCCTGCGCTTGGCTTTCCCTCCGCAGTGGCACTACGACATCTTGCGGGCGCTGGACTACTTTCGTGCGACTGATTCCCCCAGGGACAAGCGCATGGCAGAGGCGATCGAAGTGTTGAAAGGCAAGAGCCGCCCAGATGGACGCTGGAATCTGGAACACCGATTCCCAGGGCGCTACTGGTTTCAGATGGAGACAATCCGCCGACCGTCGAGATGGAACACCTTGAGAGCCCTGAGGGTGTTGAAGTGGTGGGACGGCTGACTCTCCGCCGCTGGCGCGGGTAACATGGATCGAAAGGGCAAGGCCCGCCCGACCCACCGGATGGGGTGGTGGAGATTCTCAGAGAAAGGTCGAACTCATGGGCGCATGGATCCTTCGCTTTTCCGACACCAGGGTCACGATCGGAATCCCAAGGCCAGTCACGGTTGTTCGCGTCACGAGTGACGGGAAAGAGACCGAGTTGGAAGTGCTCGAACTAGGTGGCGAGGAATACCCAGGACTCCGAGATCTCGTTCGAGGCCAGATTGAAAAGGGGCGTCCACACTTGATCCTGGATCTGAGCTCCGTAGAACGGATTGATTCGAATGGGGTTGGAGAAATTGTCGCGGTCTGGCAGCACGCCAAGAACCAGGGTGGCGAGCTGGTACTGGCCGGTCTCAAGCCCAGAATTCGGGACATCTTCGAGATCCTGTACCTCGACAAGGTGATTCCGATCTTCGATACCGTGATCGAAGCTGCCATTTATCTTGCTCGCTCTAGCGACGAACCGCCTGGAAGCACTGACAGCGGCTAACTATTACAGAGGGGATGGGGTTTGCCCCGCCCCCCGGTACAGCCTCGACACCGTCTGCCGGAGCCCCACCGGGTCAGCGCGGCTCGAGGCCGACGAGCACGGCAGTGCATCGCCGGCTGGTCTTGACCACTGCGAGCTGGTCCTCGCCCAATTGGCTCTCGATCTCGCGGCCCTCGCCCTCGGCCACGAAGTACTGAGCGACCTGCGGGAAGTCGACCGAGGCCTGGCCGTCCGCCCTTCGCACCTTACCGATAAGGCAGGTCTGTCCATCCTGCAGGTCAGGACGTTCGAGGTCGACCTTCACGAAGCGGGCCGGTCGGTCGGTGGTGATGGTGACGTAGAGGGGCTTGCCCCTCTCATCAGCCTGTCGTGCGTCCTCTGCTCCCAGTATGCCAACACCAACGGCGTAGCTCAGGATCACGTAGTCGCCGCGGAACAGCGCTCGAGGATCGACCGGCCGCGTCTCCAGGTACGCCGTCGTGCCTGTGGCTCTGATCAGCAGGGGAGAGACCAGTCCCGCCAACATCAGCGCCACCTGCACCGCGACTGCGATCCGAACTCTGGAGCTCATGGTTCCTCGCCTTTCACCGGCGTCATCTTCTGGAGAAGAGCGCGGCGCTTTTTCTCGAGAAGCACGGTGAGGCCCAGCAGAACGAGCCCGCCGAGAATGAAGGCCAACGATCGGTCGAGCATCGCGAAGGACCAGCTGTAGTACTGGATGAAGATCAAGACCGCGCTGCTGAACATGCCAACGTTGAGCAGTCGCCGATTACTGGCCCGGACTCCCGTCCAGATCGTCACCAACGCCAGGGCGAACACCACCAGGACATAGCCGGCGAACGGAAGGTGCAAGCCGCCGATTTCCGCGGCGACCCAAGGTTTTCCCGCGACCGGCACCAGCATCAGTGCCAGGAACGCGGCCGTGGCACCGAGGACGGGTCGCGAGATTCGCGAACGGAACTCGCCATAGACGAGGGCAGCAGCCAGCAAAACGGCGACCGCGGCGAGGATCGTGAACTGCTTGACCGTGCCGTCGATGCCGTAGAACCACTCGGCCACCGAGTCCCCGGCGGTTGAGATGACCACTGGGACGGCGATCAGCAGCAGACCCCAACGAAAGCAACTGTCCCGCACGAATGCCCAGTTCTTGCTACGGGCCGACAACAGGGACAGCGAGACTAGACCGACGCCGATGAGCGGCAATATGGGCCGCAGGCCTCCAGCAGAAAAGAGAAACTCCATCTGCTGGTCGAAGAGCCAGCTGCTGTTGCCTATCCAGCCGAGTGTCAATAGCCCCAGCGGAATCGCGACCGCAGCCTGCAACTTGCTCTTGAGCGCCCATCCGAGCACCAGGGCCCCAAGCATCCAGCGAAACGTCCCCTGCCAGTAAGTGAGAGTCTGGTTGAAGATCTGCGCGATCAGGAAGATGTTGGCGCCGAAGACGAGCGTGGCGAGCAACCACATGGCCTCGGCCACCCTCGGTTGATCACGCCGCCCGGCAGCAACGGCGCCGACGACGACCACCGCAAACCCTGCTAGCAGCACGGAGATCCGCGAAGCCGGCCCCATCCCTGCCCAATTGCTCGAGACGAACAGGATGACGCCGAGACCGACCAGCACCGCCCCAATGACGGCGAAGATGCGGATGCCTCCGGCGGACTCGCCACGCACGAGGCTCTCGCGCAGCTCCGCGACCTTCTCCTCGGTCAGGAGGCCCTCTTGTTTCCAGCGCTTCAGTTGGCGCTCGGTCGTCCAGCGCATTGCCTGCTCCGTGTGCCTACATGTTACAGAAGGCGACTAGGAGGAATCCAAGTCATCGACGGCAGGGTCCGGAGCAAGCCCCTGAGACACGGGATCTCTCAATCGGCAAGTGGCCCGGTTTCCAGAGATGGGGCCAGGCTATCGAATATCCTGATGGACAAAGTGCCCGGATACACAGCAATCGCTGTCGACGGGCGGTGGAACGGTCTCCTTTAGATAGCAGAGTCCCTTCGGCCCTTGTGTCGTGTTGGGCTTCACAAAGGTCCAGGCCTTGCACTTGGGCTGCTGATAGCAAATGGCCTCACAGTACTGCGCGGTCACGTCACGGCCGAAGATATTGTCGAAGCCCAGATAGTCGCCACCGACTCGATCTGTATTGGCTTCACCAATCGTGCCCGAGATACAGCAGGGGTTCTCGACCTTCTCGGGTACGGCGTTCTTCAGGTAGCAGTTACCTTCAGGTCCTCGAATCGTGTTGGGTCTGACATAGGTCCAGGCGACACATTCCTGGTTCTTCCTGCAGGATTCAGCGCACTGATTCATCCTCACGTCGAGCGTCCCTGGCGGCGGCGTATCCATGATGATCCTGTCAATGTCAGCGGACAGCAGATCGACGTTGTAGAAAGGTCCCCCGCCACGGGCTACCTTCGCTCCAGGGCTGTATGGCGGGACCGATACGATATTGGCGCGGATCCCTCCAGACTCGGCCCATTGAGCAAGAAAATTGAGGCTCCCGTCCGGAGTCGAGAAAGCTCCCCCGTACCCGTAGTGCCCAATGCTGACATTCGGCCGCCAGGGTCCTCCCAGAAGTGCGGGTTCGGTGCCGCCGCCCTCGCCGCGGAAGATCGAGAAGCGGGAATAGGAATTCGACGTTGGGTCCGTGGAGCCTTCGATCCAGTAGAACAAGGCCGCATTCGACGGGCGAGCCAGAACGCTGGGTGGGTCCGGATCGATAAACGACGAAGCCAAGATCGAGGTCCCCGGCTCTTCAGCATGAAATCGCGCCAGGGGTGTGACGATAGGCGCGGCGCTGTCGTCTCGAACCTCGGCTTTGACTACCGCGATTGCGGTTCTGCCGTCGCCGTCCATGAACTGATAGCTGAGACGGACCTTGCCAGTGGACCCTGCAGCGGTGATTCTGGAGATCGAATTGGTGTCGAAGCCAACCTGGTCCCCATAGTTACTATCGGCACCTGCCAGCAACGGTGCCGACTGAGGCGTCTCTCGGTAGCTGACGTCCCAGGGGCCGCTGAACTCGAACCCAGGTGGACCGACTCGGGTGTAGAAGAGAGTTGGCTGGTCTCGGACGAGGTTCGGTTCGTCGGGGGTAGGGTTACGTCTGTTCACTGCGAAAAGGTACAACCGCCCGTCCGGGGTCGACGTCATCACGATCGGAGAGGCGAAGCGGAAGTCATGAATCTGGTTCCACGTTCTGCCACCATCTGCGGATTGAAAGATGAAGTGACGTTCGACTCTTTCAGAGAGCGGTGTGTTGGTCGTGTAGTCCATTTCCGGACCGCCGACCGCGTATGCTGCGACGAAGATGTAGCCCGTCCAGGGATCCGCGTACGCCTCGACCCGGTCGTAGCCGCCGTGCCAGTGTTCATCAGGGCGGGGCCATGCGTATCGACCGTTCTCGAACGCGGCCGAGTCAATCACGGCCAGCTGAGACCATGTTTGGCCACAGTCGGTAGAGCGCCAGACACCGATGCCTCCCCGGCAGCCATTCTGGTTACAGCCAATCGTTTCGGATGCGGTTATTGCGGCGACCTTGTTCCACCAAGAAGGTTGGGGTGAAATCGGTTCCCAGGTTCGAATAAGGCGGAACGCCACAAGACTATTGTCGGGCAGTTTGACGAGAACGTTGTCATATGTCGGCTGCTGAGCGGTGTCAGGAGGGAGAGAAGCTTGCTGCGTGACCGCGGTCTCATCGAACCATCCGGCAGAGTTGTAGAGTCTTCGATGGAAGTACTCAACGTCGAAGACCATCGGATTCGAGTAGTTGGAACCGGTGCTGATCACGACCTGACCGGTTGGGCAGGCGTCATTGGTGTCCGGGGCGATGACTTGCGCCACGTTTTCCCAGTGCTTCTGGTGCGTGAGGGACAGCACGGGTACCGGGGTCGGCCAGAAAGGAAAGGGAGCGTAGTTGAGTGTCTTGGTCAGGCGTTGCGCCGCGGGTGAAGGAGCGATCTGTGGTCGCACCGGATCTGGCTCGCTTATTGTGAGCTCGGGCCGGTCCGGCGAGGGTGCCGGGGCAGACCCAGGGGTACTGGAGGTGACAGCGGGCGTGAAAGGCACTGCGAGCCAGGAGAGTGTCAGGAGTGCAGACAACCGAAGACGGCGACTCATTCCAGATCTCCTTTGTTTTTATTGCCTTTTTCAGTTACCTCATGCTGGGACCGCCAAGGCGCGCAAGGCAGCGCCCCGGCGACCGGTTTCAGCGGACGTTCCACGGGATGGGCTACGGTCAGATCTCGATCCTACTCCTCCTCGAGCAAGCACAGGCCGACCGAGTCTGTCTTGTGGTGGCCTGGGAAGTGGTTATTGACGATCGTGCGATCGCGCACCCGCACCTTGACGATGTAGCCGCACGGCGTCGTGCTGCTGGTCGTCTGGACCTCGAAGGGCTCGTCGGTGACGCCCGGTGCCGCGAGTAGCGGATAGGTCTTGTGCGGCGGGCTGGGCAGCGTGATGACCGGCGGTGTCGCCACCGTCGGCTCGACCCACAGGCTGTACCTCCAGATGTGGGCATCGGTGGCCGTGAACTTCCCCTCGACCTTGTCGCCCACAGTGAACTTGTGGCAAGCGCCAACGTCGAGCGAGATCTCGGCACTCGGCCCTGTGTTGTCGAGCATGAGCTTGATGGTGTCGCTCGCAATGTGATCGGCGGGGACTCCCGGCTGGAAGGGCGCGCCGAGCTGATGGACGAGTACCCGCAGCTCATAGAGACCGTCGCTGTGGGTCGCCTTCGATGTCCGCCAAATCACCAGCACGTCTTCCAGCACTTCGACCAGCGTTGGCAGCGTGAGGTCCTTCTGGAACTTGTAGTAGCCGGCGCTGTCCGGGCTCTGGGTCATCGAGCCGACGGGCACGCTGTCGATGCGCCTCCAGATCTTGAAGGTCTCCTTGATGTCGACCCACGGACCAGGCGTCCCGACCTTGTGGTACTGCACCTTGTATTTGAGCTTCTGCGCTTCGGTGGGATTGTTGGGCGGGAACGTGATGCTGCCGCCGATGGCGATCGTGCCGCCGAAAGGACTCTCGTTCGCCGTGTAACCGTAGCCGGCGCTGGGGCCGTTGGCATAGCCGTCGCCGATAGTGCTGGTCTCAACGGTGAAGGCGTTGCCGGCGATTCCCTCGACTGCCATGTGACCCGCTGCCCAGATGTAGGGTTTGTGGATGCCCACCTGGATATCGGTCGGCCGCAACTGGATCAGCCTGTCGATGCGGTTGCCCCACGCCGGGGTGTACTCCGGGTCGGTGGGATCCGGGGGCGAGTTCCACGAGAGGATTGCGCGCACCTTGAGAATCTTGGGCTGCGTGCACTTGGCGCCGAACCGCGACAGGTCGACCGGCAGGTAGACGGCGTACTTCAAGCCGCCGGTTGGCAAGCTGGGGATGTCGTGCACGTTCACTTTGGCGGTACCTAGGTGCTCCCAAACGCAGGTGGCCTCGATCTTGTCGTATACGTAGGCCCAAAAGGCCACGTACTCGTGGCTACCGGCTGAGCACAGGTCGCCGCTGTAGCCGAATGGCTTCTTCACCGTCAGAGTCGCCATCAGCTGCTCGTTCGTGTAGTTGAGACCGACGCACCCGAGCTCTTCGTACTTGACCTGTGGCTTCTGCTTGAGAAGCTCGAAGACCGACTTCTGGATCTCCATGAAGCCGGGGTCCTTCTGGTAGATCTCGAGCAGCGAGGGCGTCTTGGCGATCGCGTACGCAATGCTGGCGATCTTCTGGAAGTCGAAGCGGTGCAGTGGCACGTCCTGCTTCTCGTAAATCTGCTTGAGCTCCTTCGGAGGCACGACTTTGGCCTCGGTGACCGGCAGGTCGGAGACCAGCATCTCAGGATCGATCTTCGCCTTCTTGAAGTCGATGTAGTCCTTCAAGTAGGCGAGCAGGTAGGGGCGCGGCCGGATCTGGATCCACCCCTCGAGGACGTTGCCCCAGACCACCGGATAGTTCGGGTCGCCCGGCGTCGGTGGCGTCTCCCACGAGAGGATCGCCCGCACTTTGACGAGCTTCGGAGTCTTGCAGTACTCACGGCTCGGATCGAGCTTGACGGAGAGCGCATACGACAGAGGTTTCGTGGCCTCCAGGCACGGCCCGCCGGCATCGGCGATGTCGTGCACGTTGACGCTGGCCAGACCGACATCCTCACTCGGATCGTCGAAGTCCCCGTCGCCGTCCCAGTCGACGAAGAAGCGCACGTACTCCAAGGATCCCTTGGTGCACAGAGTCCCGTTGTAGCCGTAGGGGAGCTTGACCTGAAGGATCGCTTCCAGCAGATCGACCTCGGGGTAGAAGCCCAGACAGTCGAGCTGCTCGTACTTGGTGTTGCCGCTCACCTTCTTGACGGCCTTCAACTTCGAGCCCTTGACGGTGCCGAAGTAGTTCGGGTTGCTGCTGATCAGCTGCCGAAACTCGGCGCGTTCCTTTTCGACCTGGCGCACCGCGCGCTTCGTGGCGACCTTCCTCACTGACTTCTTCGCGGCTTTCTTTGTTGCCATTGCCAGTCACCTCCTGCTGGGACCGCCGAGCAGCCCAAGGTAGTGCCCGGCGACCGGGTTGAGGCTGTTCCTCTGCCTGACACGCAGTATAGGAACCGGAGCCGAGGCAAGTCTCGGCATCGCTCTGGAGTTTGCCGACAGGTCTTACGGAGAATCCGGCAGGATTTCCGATCGGACAGCGAAGCAGTGGGTGAGCTAGGGCCGTACGGTCTTCTTGTACTCGCGTGGAGTCAAGCCCGTGTGTCGCTTGAACACGCGCTCGAAGGTCCTGAGGTCTCCAAATCCGGAGTCCAAGCCGATCGCGGTGATCGTGTGGTTGTGAGTCTTCATGAGGCAGATCGCATGCTGGACTTGGGTATGGGCCCGCCAATCCTTGAAGCAGACGCCCACCTTCTGATGAAAAAAGGAAGAGAAATAGGCCTCGCTGATCCCCGAGACTCGCGCAGCCTCGCGCAATGAGATTTTCTCCTCGGGGTTGGCTTTCACGAAACGTTGAATTCGCTGCAGTCTCGTGTAGTAGAGGAACGCTCTCTCGTTGATGTTTCGTGGGTCGAACTGGGGCTCAGAGACCGCCGATCGAGAATGGGAGCGAAGCTTACTTCTCGCCTCGCTTCGTTGCAGAGGACGAGTGGAAGTCACGCTTGGAGAGGAGCGATTCATTGGTCGCCCTACTAATATAGTTGCCGCTGGCCGCCAGAATCTGACAGGTCACTGCCGGTTTTCTCAGGTCGGGAAGGTCCCATCCGCGCGATTTGAGCAGTCCTGCGGCGGTGTCGAATCGGTCCGGAGCCTGGCCAGTTGCGATTCAGGCCACGACCGAGCTCTGAAATTCAAGGAGAGTATGATCTGAATGTGCCGGGCCTCTGTTGAGGCCGCAAGGCCGCGGTCTCCCGACCAAGTAACCTGGCCATAGCAAGAGATTTCTACAGACTGGAGGCGAGAATGGATAAGAAGCCGCAAGCGAGTAAATCCAAGCCACCAAAGGCCAAGGCGGACGACCAGTTCGAGCGCGTCAACGGCTATCTTTTGAATGCCGTCGAGGACGCACCCGACTTTCGCGACTTTATCTATCAGCCGGCGCTGCTGCAGTTGAACCCAGAGTGGGATCCTCCGCAGGAGCGGATCGTGCTCGATCAGGGCAGCGAGGGCGCCTGCACCGGCTTCGGCCTGGCGGCGGTGATCAACTTGCAGTTGAGCCGCCAAGACAGCCCCCGGCGGGTCAGCCCGCGCATGCTCTACGAGATGGCCAAGAAGTACGACGAGTGGAAGGGCGAGGACTATTCGGGCTCGAGCTGTCGCGGTGCCATCCGCGGCTGGTACAGCATGGGCGTCTGCACAGAAGATCTGGCTCCCTACGTGGCGTCACAAAAGAACTGGTCTCTCGACATCGACCAGGCCAAGGACGCACGGGCCACGACAGTCGGTGCCTACTATCGCGTCAACAAACGGCTGTCGGACTACCACGCTGCCCTGAACGAGGCCGATGCACTCTATGCCAGCGCCCAGGTGCACAAGGGCTGGCAGCGGGGCTCGGTGAAGAACGGCAGAATCCCCTTCAAGGCGGGCTCGATCGGCGGCCATGCCTTCGCCATCGTCGGCTACAACCAGGACGGCTTTTGGGTGCAGAACTCATGGGGCGACAGCTGGGGCGACAACGGGGTGGCGCTGTGGACCTACGAAGACTGGTTGGAGAACGTGCGCGATGCCTGGGTAGTGCGCCTGGCGATCTCGACGCCGAAGATCTGGCACCTGACGCCACCGACGTCCGACCAACTGGGCACCGAAGAGGGCTTCCTCAAACGCAGCCCGAAGCGTGCCGAGATCGTCGGCCACTTCGTGCATATTGATGACGGAAACTTCGACGACAAGGGCACGTATTGGGCCGACCTGACGACGGTCAAGCAGACCGCCGATTTCTTGGCGACCAGTACCAAGTACGACCACCTGCTGCTCTATGCCCATGGCGGCCTGAACAGCATCAAAGCCTCGGCGGGACGCATCGTCGCCATGAAGGAAGTCTTCAAGGCCAATCGCATCTATCCCTTCCACTTCATGTACGACACCGGTCTTCTCGAAGAGATCAAAGATCTGGTGCTGGGTAAGAAGGAGGAGGTCGAAGCGCGAGCAGGCGGCTTCACAGACTTCACCGACAAGCTGATCGAGAAGTCGACGCGCTACGCCGGGCGCGCCATGTGGCGTGAGATGAAGAGCGGTGCTCGCAAGCCGTTCGAGCCCAATCGCGCTGGGACCCAGACCATCGCAGCCTTCCTCAACGCGATGGTAAAGCCAGGCGCACTGCCGAAGAAAGTGCACCTGGTGGGCCACAGTACCGGTGCCGTGCTTCTCGCCTCCTTGCTCGAAGCCCTGGGCGAGCTGGACGATCCGCCGCGCATCGAAACCTGTCTACTGATGGCTCCGGCCTGCACGCACGTCACGTTCAACCAGGTATACCGGCCGCTGCTCAAAGAGAGGGGCAGCGGCAAGTACGGTATCAGTCGGATGGCGATCTACAACCTCGATGCCGAGCTCGAGCTCGACGACACGGTCACCCCGCTGTACCGCAAGTCGCTGCTCTACCTGGTGTCGAACGCCTTCGAGGAGGAGCACGCCGAGCGCATTCTCGGCATGCAGGTCTTCCGCAATCGGCTCGGCAGCCTGCCCAACCGGCCGGTCTTCCAGATTCACACCAGCGATGGCACCAGCACCAGCTCGACCAAGACCGCCAGCAAAACCCACGGCGGTTTCGACAACGATGTCGACACGATGAACGACGTGCTGCGCTCCGTCCTGAGAAAGGCACCAGAGCGAGAGTTCACCAAGAGTGATTTGAAGTACTAGGGAGGACTGCAACGAGATCGAGCTAGTTTATAGGCTCTGGGATGACGGCCCGCGCCTAGTTCATCGGTCTGTGGGCCTCTTCAAAGAGGGGCGCTCCGCCGCGCGGAGCAACTCCGAGACCAAAGTGGCCGCCAGGATTGGCTTCCAATGCAGGGGACCCAACCTGCAGCAGTGCCCCAGTCCAACCAGGACGCAGGTTCTAGCGCTCAGGTGGCGGTAGTTCGCGCGCGACGATCGACCGTTCCTGGAGCTCGATGATTCGGTTGGGCTCGTCTCGACGAATCCGCATTGCTGCTTGCCGAAAGACCTCCTGGCTCTGCTCGCGGAGTGCCCCTGCCGCATCCTCGCGCTGGCCAGCCCTCGCAGCGGCGCTCAGGCGCATCAGGGAGTTCGAAACCTCGGAGGAGGTGCCCACTTCAAAGTCCTTCTTCTCAGCGAGCCGGACGAGCGAGCCGGCTGCAACCTTCGAGATAGCCGGTCGGTCCTCTCTGAGCGCTGCAGCGCCGATCGAGCCCAGGGCTCGTGCCCCCGCTTCGGGTGCGATCTCCGATGCCTCGCTCAATGCCTCCACAGAGTCGACCACGACCTGGTCGACCTCCGCGCGCAACTTCGAGTCGCGCACCGAATCTCCCGATCTCATCAGCTCCTGGGAAACTGCCGCGAGCTCTTCGATTAGGATGGGTGCCGTCTCTGGGGTTGCACTCCTCAACGCCTCTATGGTTCGCTGCGCATCTTCGGTCTGCTCCTCGACCTCCTGTTCCTGCATGAGCGTCGTCACCAGCTCGCGTCCCGCTTCGAGCATCGGCTTCCAGGCGAAACCGCACAACAGAGCCAGTGCGAGCGAGTGCATGAGCAGACGGGTTGAATCGAGCTTGATTGCATAGATTCCGACGAATCCGGCGACGACTCCGAGAAAGACATTTGCGGCGACAGCCCCTGTGGAACCCAACCTCAGAGGTGTGCCCACCGTGATCGACCAGACCCAGGCTGTCAGCCCACCAATCCCGCCGAAGAGAGCTACCAGAGCAGGAGTGCGCCAATTCGTTTCCTTGATCTCATCGTTCATCTCTCAGGGCTCCTTTCGAGTCTTCCCGTGTTTCCCAGTCTGCAGGTCTTCCAGCGTGATTCTCAAGCAAGGGTTCCATTCCAGGTGGCCATCTCTCGTCGCTGTCGCCGAAGACGAAGAGCCCATTGCCGCTGCTGGCCACTTCAGCGCATCGATCTGGCCGGCTGGTTCGGGCTCGAGAGGACCTGCTAGAGCTGGAGCTCGAACTTGCTGGTTCTCAGGAATCGGCCGCTCATTTGGCCGTTGCTACGACCGACCGCACTGTCCACGAGGTCTCTCACCTCCTGCATGTGTGCCGGAAACTTCGCGTCTTGCATGGTGGGGCTGGAGTTGAACCAGAACCGGAAGGGGTCTCCGGCCTCGGGGTTTTTGCTGCGCTTTGAAGGGGATCCTAGCCTGGAGTCCACGTAGGCCGTGACAACTCGAGTGTCAGGGTTGTGGTGGGCTCCGTTGCCGCAAAACACGTAGTGATTTGCCGTAACCCTCCGGCAGAAGTCGCTGGTCGTGTTGAACTCGGAGCCGTGATGCGGGATTTTGAGGACGTCGACGTGAATTCCACCGCCGGCCGCGAGTTGGTTACAGCTCTCGAGGCCCGCGAGAATGTCATCGGCGTGCCCATCACCTGTGAGAAGCGCTTTTTTCTGGCCCTCTGTGACGAGGAGCATAAGAGACGCCAAGTTCGGAGGGGTGACCTCGTCCCGGTCACCCAACGCCGCGGCTTCGAGCGGAACGGACCCAACGAAGCTCTCGAACTCGTCGGCGCCAAGGCGCCGCTCGTCATCACGCGCATCCTCGCGGATCTTGCGTAGCTGTTTCCTCCCTTGCTGTGACCGGAGCCACTTGTTCCAAGCATCACGGAGGTTCTTGAGATCCTCGGCGTAAGGGCCGATCACCGAGAGCCGCAGGCTGCCCAGCCGAATCGGCGTCGGCGGATCCGAGACGAACATCAACCCATGATCGTATTGTCGGTTCAGGGGGATACCCAGTTGGCCGGCGCCGATCCGGCGGGAGAGCCTAGCCGCCTCGTTCATGCTCGTCGCCAAATCTCCGGCTCTCTCGGCGAGTCCTCTGGCCCAGTCGAGGTCGAGAGCCGAGAGCAGCGAGGCATTGGCAGCCAGCATGTCCTCGATCGGCCCCGCGTTCTTGCCCAGCACCTCATGAAAGGAGTTGTGCCAGATAGCTTTGACTTCGGGTGGCTCGGGGGAGTCGGGTTGTGGGAAGGTCGGGTTGCCGTTGGCTCGCTGGAAGTGAAAGACCTTCCAGTCCAGGATGTCGTCCATCAGCTTGAGAACTCCCGCGATGTGGTCCTGATCGATGTGCGATACGTAGACGAGATCGAGCCCTTGGCCGCGTTGTCGCAGCCGCGCGAGCTCGTCAGCGACGTGGTCTACGAAGGACTTGCTCATGCCGCCGTCCACCAGGATGTTCTTGCCGCTGGTGCTGGTGAGGAGCAGGCAGTCTCCCTTATCGGACTGGAAAACCGTCATCCTCATGTTCGATCCTCCCGGGTGTGAACGTGTTTGACTTCGGCCAGGCAAGCTGTTGGATCGATGACGCCGTACCCGGAGTCGTCGCGCCAGGTGAAGTCTGAGCCCGGTAGAGGCCGGGCCGTTCGCTGAATCAGACCGGCGATCTGAGCGGCAGTGAGCTGGGCATTCTTCGACAGCATGAGTCCGACCACGCCCGTGACGAACGGGCTGGCCATACTCGTTCCAGTCTTGGCAACCCAGT
Source organism: Thermoanaerobaculia bacterium (assembly GCA_049664225.1). Classification (GTDB taxonomy): domain Bacteria; phylum Acidobacteriota; class Thermoanaerobaculia; order Multivoradales; family JAHEKO01; genus JAUVRX01. Next base: position 10,638 of record JBATEX010000058.1, on the reverse strand, counting down.
CCCGACCGGTGTCGGTAGCGAATCCATTCGCCGCGACGATCCCTGTCCCTGGCGCCGCGACATCGGGTTTCTGCCGCCCGTCCCGAGTGGGCCCCTGGCTGCTCGTGATGTTCATTGCCTCTTTGGCCTCATGGAGGTTGGCGACGGAGATAATCCAGCGCCCGCAGCCGAGCGAGCTGATCGAGGAGTTGTCGACATTTGAACCGGTAGAGAAGAACGAAGGGAACTGCCACAGCTCTCGCGAGCCGATGCGTCCGAGAGGCCGAGGATCGTCCCTCTCGATCCAGGCGTGATAGTGCCCGTTGCGAACCTCGAGACCGTGCAGGCGGACCTGCCAGGTTCCTGCGGCCGAGCCCTTGATCACACTCCCCAGGAATGGGCTCAGGTAGATGGCTATGTAGTTGGCGCCATTGGCTGCGTGATAGAGCTCGTTGTAGACGCTCAGAAACGAGCCGTCGTCGAGCTGCCGGTTTTCGATGAATTCGCCGGGCGCAATGGGCTCGGTCCAGTCCATCCCGGGTGGCTTCACCGAGACCGAGAAGCGGTCGGCAGGGCTGTACCAGATCTCGAGCTCGTTCTCGGATAGATCTTCGATCGTATTGCCCACCACGATCCACTCGAGGTTTGCATCGAGGCCACGGGCTGGGATCTGCCCGCTCGTGTGGATCCGGCCCATGATGTATCCCAGATCATCCTGAGTCTCGGGGGCCTCCTGTCCGGCGTTGCCTGCGGCTACGCAGACGGCTCGACCTGGAACCGTCAATGCCGAGTCGATCCACCGGTTGATTGCGTTGCTGCCGTCGTGAGCGTGACCGTTGGTGCCGAGACTCACATTGATCGACACCGGGAGCTCCTCGAGATTGTGCTGCCTGCGAAGCTCTTCTGCGACAACGAGCAGGTAGTCGATCGCGTGCGCCAGCCGGGTGGACTCGTAAAAGGAACGCCTTCGGTCGAGATCTTCCTCGGGGAGCGATACGAGCACTCCCGCCAGAAATGCATTGCGGCAAATACCGCGGTTCCCTGCCGCGATACTGGCCACATGGGTGCCGTGCGAACCGGGCACCATCTGAGACTGGGGCTCGAGTATGGTGGCGGCAAGACCGCCGTCGGCAGCGGCTCGAAGAGCCTGGTTCATGTGCGCTTGCTGGATCTCGGCGCCGTAGTCGAATCCGGCCGGTGATGGGCGGTTGGAGCTGCCTTGATCCCAGATCCGGTCGAAGCGGGTGCTGCCATTCGAGTCGAGGAAGTCCCGGTGAGCGAAATCGAAACCCTGGACGTCGATGACACCGATCAGGACGCCTCGGCCACCTCCTGAGTCGAATCTGCGGGTGGAGGCTCTGGGCGCGCGTGGGTTCCCAGGGTCCGTGAGCGTCGTAGGGGCCTTCAAGGGTTCTCCCAGCTCGATGGCAGCCACCGACTGGTCTTCGGCGAGCTGCTTGAGACTACTGAGCGGAATCGTCGCGGTACTCAGAAGGTCGCGCTGCGGCTGACCGGCGTAGATTCTATGAGCGGAACCCTTTTGCAGGCTCTTCCCTGAGGGACCATCCGCTCGAGCCCGACCTTCCACCCTCTGGATGAAGACGTTGGCCTCGATTCCCCTTGGAACAGGCGCGGATTTCCCCTTCTTGGGCGCCTCGTCCGTCATCAATTTCGTGATCGATTCGGCCGGCGCATCGGTGGGTAGACGACGTCTCGGGGCAACCCGGATCGAGGAGCAGAAGTCGGCGCGAACGGAGTTGACGGCCTGGCTGCCGTTGGAGATCATGCGCAGTTTCGGGTGGACCTTTCGAGTTTGGATACCAAGGTCGGGCTTTTTCTTGGGCATGGGATCGACCCTCCAACTTGTGGATTTACACAGAGAGCCAGGGTCTCCTGAAGGACGGACTCAGCGATGAGCCTTGTCTATCTCAGAAGTCGGCGAGGAGCAGCTCGTTGTCCTGATTGTTGAAATCATAGCTCGGTCGGGTCGAGGCTTCCAGAAGTGGGCCTTCGACAGAGACATCCTGGCTCATAGATAGCCGCTTCCCTCGGTCAAGCTCGGGGTTTAGATCGCTTGACCTCACTCCGAACCGGAATCCGCAGTCATTTCAGGCTGGCAACCCACCTCTCTGTCAATCGCCTGGCGGCGTGTGGGTGATCTCCAAGTCGAAGGTTCCGGCCGTATAGCCCCGAACCATCAAGAAGACCTCATTCTCCCCGGCGGGGACGTCCAGCGAACAGGTTTCGTTGGCTCCGATCAGGAACGGACGGCAGTCGAAGCTCGTCTGGGTCGGTTCGAAAGCAAATCGGACGTAGAGGTCCGGATCGCCCGAATCGAGGCCTCCACTCATGCTGGCGATGATCTGGCTACCTTCCGCCACCGCAAAGGACCCGAACGGGATCTCCTCGTTGAGATCGACAGACTGCCCAGCAAACTCTTGCGTCTGCGGCTCGCCGGGTGGCCCGGGTTCTATGTCGGGTGGTGGATCGCAGATCGTCGTGTCGATGGTGAAACCGACCGCCGGGCCGTAGAGGCACGCGGCGCCGTTGTTGTCGATATCCGTGAGTGCCAGCTTCCAGTCACCGAGCCCGTTGCACTGGGGATAGTGCATGACGGAGAAGGGGTCATAGGTGGTCACCCCTCTCCAGTCGTTATCCTCGAAGCACGTGCCGGAGCTCGGCCGCGTGTGTTCATGGCGAAAGCCGAGCGTATGACCAAGCTCGTGACGAAGGATGCCGATCAGCTGCAGATTCCCGGGACCAAGCTGGAACGAGCTGTCGTCGATCAGCACATTGCGCGCAGCACGGGGCTCGTGCGGAAAGAAGGCACGCGCCAGATACTGGCCGTTGACATTCACCGGGCGAACATCGAAGACGACGTCTTCGTTCGACGCAGTGCAATTGCCGTCCTGTGAAGCGTCGTGGATGAAGTCGATGGCCGCCACAGCCTCCCAGGCATCGCCGGCATCTTCCATGTTCCCTACAACAGCATCATAGTGGTTGCCGAATTCAGTGCTGATGCAATAGGTCAAATCGACTCGGTTCTGGCTATTCCAGATCGCGTCGAGCCCACCCACGCGATGAACGGCGAGTGCCATGGGATCCGGCTCGGGTGGCTCCTGTTGCACCTTGGTCTCGAAGAATTCCCGAAGCAGTTTTTCATTCGCGATCGGGGTGTCTCCGTTGACGATGAACTTGCCCCCCAGATCGGCAGGCTCCTGGTAGGTCTCTGCCAAGAAATCCTCGAACTCCATTTCCCGGAATCGTTCTCGATCGGCCTTGGCTGCGTCACTGAGAATCTCTCGAGCCTCCTCGGGCGTAGCAACGTTTGGCTCGGGCGGTGTCACCTGAGCCTGCTGACAGGCAACCAGAGCCAGGACCAAGAACAGCGGTGCAGCACGGAGTGAGTTGGATGCGGTCATCTAGACCTCCTTTTCTTCAGGAGTTGGCGGATTGGGCGCGGATTCACAGTCCTCTCTCACAAGATTGATGAGCTCGATACCTTCGATGACGTCGGAAATCCTGGTGAAGGCGCTTTCCGATGCCTCGCTGTCGTCGTATACAGCGCACACACGCCGCTCTCCTTCCAGGCCCAGGACCGTCTCGAAGATCTCGAGGTGCACACCCTGCTCGCGATCTTCCTCGAGGATGTTGCGCGCTTCGTCCAGGGCGTTGCGCGCTTCCTCTGGGACACCCTTTCCGATGGAGAGTGCGTACACCGCAAAGGACAGGGGAGTCGGCTGGGATTCGGGGGAAGACTGGCCGGAGCAGGCGGGAACCGCAAGGATCGCCATGAGAGGCAGCAATACAACGGCGGGGATTCGGCGTGGAGTCTTCATCTGGTGGCCGGCGGAGCCCCGGCGAGAACCAGCATCAGTCGATGCCAACACTCCCGGGAGACACGCACGGTCGTTCCTCCCTTCAGACACAACCCGTCTCGGAGCCGCCTGCTCAGGTCCCGACCTCACAGGCGCATTCTTGTTCCGGTACACTTGATTGTATAGCAAGAGTCAAATAGGCGAATGTAATGAGATGCCGTCATTGCTGCAACCGGCGAGAATCGGCCGCTGTCTCTTCCAAGGATGGTCAGAGGCTGGTGGCTTTCTGTCTAGAGGGGCATGACCATGAGATCTAGTTTGCGTGCGCAGTCAGGTAGAACCTCTTTCGTGTTCTGTAGTCTCACTATTCTGGGTCTCCTTGCTCTCGCGGGGTGTGCTGATTCGCGGCCGCCAGCGGACGAAGCCCCCTCCCCGAAAGAGGACCTTCGTCTCGTGATCGAGACCAACACTGAAACCGACCCGGCGGCGGTGAAGGCACAGGTGGATGAGCACTTCAGGACCGACTCACGAATCGAGAGGCTGTTCCCAGGGCCGTATCCCGAGGGCGATCCAGACCGTCTAGGTCACTACTTCATTGCCGAGGTGCCGAACGCGCGCTCTCCTGAGCAGAGCGAGTGGGACGCAGCGTACGAGTTCCGTGACGCAGCCGGCTTCCTTGTCGTCGAGCCCGATTTCGAGAACACGCTCGAGTCACCGACCGAAGACGCTATCGCCAGGGGCACTTGTCTTGTGGGTGACGAGGGCGCACCTCAGGACAAGGGCTGGTCGCTACGCAACATCCATGTCGACGCCGCTTGGCAGCTCGAACCGCCCGCTGGTGGGAAGCGCTTCGGGGAAGGCGTTCTCATCTGTCATCCCGATACCGGCTGGTCGGAGCATCTGGATCTGGACCACGACCGGCTGGCTCTCGAGCACGCTGCCAACATCATCGACGGGGGCCAGGACGCTACTGACCCGTTCGAAGAGGGTCCGCTGCTCAATCCTGGACACGGCACGGGAACCGGCAGCGTTATTGTAAGCGTCGGGGGTCTCGAGGAGCCGGAGGGTACGACAGGACCCGGAGAGGTCACTGGCGTGGCTCCCGCCGCCCGCCTCGTGCCGATCCGTACGGCGAAGAGCGTTATCCAGGTTTTCGATTCAGACCTCGCGCGAGCGATCTACCACTCGGTTGGTAGCGGCTGCAACGTCGTCTCGATGAGTCTTGGAGGCAGGGCGTTTTTCGGGCTGCGAGCCGCGATTCGGCACGCGGTGCGGAGTCAGCTCATCGTCGCGGCCGCGGCGGGCAACTGCGTGCGGACTGTCGTCGCTCCGGCCGTCTACGACGAATGCATCGCCGTGGCCGGCACCAACATTGAGTCCAAGCCCTGGCGCGGGTCTTCGCGCGGTCGGGCTGTTGTTATCTCGGCACCGGCCGAGCACGTTTGGGTCGCGCGCTGGAACAAACCGGGAGCCCCGGAGAACCAGGTGGCCCCTGGGCAGGGTACTTCCTTCGCGGTCGCCAATGTGGCGGGGGTTGCGGCGCTGTGGCTCGCCTATCACGGTCCCGAGGAACTGGCTACCCGCTACGGTGATACGACGAACCTACAGCAGGTATTCATCGATCAGGTCCAGGAATCGGCCCGCGTGCCCGATGCCTGGAATGAGAACAAATTCGGCGCCGGCATCATCGACGCCGAAGCCCTACTGCAATTACCGCTACCGGATGCCGCAGCTCTCACGGCGCGTCTGGCTGCGGTCCCATCCGAGACTCAGTTGGTGCTCATGGCCCGGATGCTCGATCGAGATGTCGAGCAAGTCGAAGCGGCGATGGCCGAACTCTTGGACGTTGACGCAGACGACGTCGAGACCGAGCTCGAACGCTGGGGCCCAGAGCTAATGCAGATCTGGCTGGAGAATCGGGAGGAGTTCGAGCGCGTGCTTGCAGGTCTCGAAGAGACAGCGGCCGAGCCCGAGGCCAGGGCGTTGGCGGCTCGTGCGAGCCTGCGGCCCTTGGCCTCGGCAAGATTGCAGCAGATGATGCAATGAGTGAAGCTGTCGGGAGTCATCCGGCCCAGGGAGGTACGAAAATGACCAGGACGAAAAGACTCACGGTTTCGCTAATCCCGATCTTCTCGACGGCCCTACTGGTGCTGACCGTGTCCTGCAATAGGAACCAGCCTCTGCAGACCGTGGAACCAGGCCGATCGGAATCGGAGAATAGCAACGTTCCTCCGCCTTCGAAGGTCTTTCTCGAGATCGATCGAATGGCGGGCACTCCTGCGCTAGTACCAGAGCAGGTGATTAGGAACAACCCTGTTTCTCTGGCCGGCATCTACGCTGAAGCGGGGCTCGACCTGAGAATCACGCAGGACAGCACGGACCTGCCCCGGCAGGAGACTATCCGGCTGGCCGACCTTCACGGCCTGATGACCGCCTTCAGTAGCCTGGAGGCGGAAGCCGGGGAGCGGAAGATCTACGGAATTGTCGTTACTGAGGATCAGGACGAGCCGGGTACTCTGGGGATCATGTTCGATTTCGGACAGCACGACGAGAACGACATACCGCGTGAGGCCTTTGCCATCTTCGCTTCGGCTCACCAGGGCCTCGATGGCGGTGTCGACCCGGAAATGCTGCTGACAGCAGCACACGAACTCGCTCATTGCTTCAATCTTCACCACCCCGACTGGGAGGGTACGAGCTTTCAGAGCCGCGCTACGATCGAGAGTTACAGCCTCGCGGACACGGTCCGTTGGAACTTGAGCTCACAGAGCATTGCACATCTCCAGGGGCATCCGGACTGCCTCGTCTGGCCTGGCTCCTCCGCCCAGAAGTTCGGTGTGGCGACAGCGGAGCATCTGGCCCGCCACAAGATTAGCCCGAACGAGTCCTTTGATGAGGCGCAGGAGACCGATGTCTGCAGTGGCGAAGGTGCTTTCACGACACGCCGGTCCTCTGCAGCTCGAACTGTGGCAGCTCGCAAAGAAACAAGAATGCTCAGCGCTGACGACACATCGTTGCGCCTCGTGCTCTCCGCACCCAAGTCGACCTTCGTCGTTGGTGAGCCCGTCGTGCTCACAGCCGAACTACGCAACGTGGGTACGACACGGGTTGCTGTCAGCCCTTTACTGAATCCCGACTATCAGTTTCTAAATGTCGAGATCCGACGCCCGGACATGGATCGATTCCATCGCTTCCGACCGGCTGTGCTCGCCGATGCGCGCGGTGCCCGGCTACGCCCGTTGGCGCCTAGAGAGTCGATGCTGACTGAAATCAGAGTCTTCTTCGGGGCTGAAGGTTGGACCTTTGCCGAGCCTGGCAGCTATGCTGTGAGAGCTGACTTCGGGGCGGGTGACCCCGATGGCCGAGACCGAGTTGCTAGCAACGTGCTCGAGCTCGAAATCCTGGAACCGGCGCGGACCGCCGATATTCGCGCCCGCACGATATTGACTCAACCGGATGGGCAACTGTCGACACAGGCTGGTCTCTACCTCCTATTCGAAGGGGGAGATCATCTCACTCAGGGTGCCGGCGCCGTGCGGCAGGTCGGTGAGGAGGCTGACGCCGCTCAGGCACCTGCGGCCCGATTGGCCCTCGCCATGGCCGCCCTCAACCCGCCGGCGCGCGCCGGACTCACCCAAGAAGCTCCCGCCGTGGAGCAAGCTCAGGAGTATTTGTCAGGCATTCTCGACACGGATCTTCCGTCGGCCACCCTTGTGCGTGTGCAATCGACGCTGGCGCGCGAGCTGGACAGTCAGGGCCAATCCGAGGCCGCACTCAGGATCCGTGAAGAGACGATCCGGGAGCTCGACAGCCGATCTCTCGAGAGGCCGGAAAAGGACCAACTCAAGCGGAGGATGCGACCGCCTGGCTGATCGAAGAGCTGTCCTGAATTGGGCAGCGGTCTGCGTCGTGGTCGGTCTCGTCGCTAGCGCTGGGTGCAAGCAGCCGACAGCGCATGGCTCCGAGAGGAGCGACTCGCGGACCTCCAAAGCGGTCGTAGAAGAGCGCCTACAAGCACAGAAAACCGAGAGGAAAAGTGTGTCGGGAGCGCCTCTGGCACCAGGGGCAGCGACTGCTGCAGAGGGCTTGACACAGGGGGGAGAAGCAATGCCCGAAGGCCCTCCCGGAGTGGCGAGCAACCCCTATTGCCTCAGGCTTGTGTCACCACGGTCGCAGGTGAGTTTTGGCGAGCCGCTGATACTCGTGGCAGAGCTCACGAACTGCTCCAAGCAGGAGCGGCAGATTCGACAACTCCTGGCTCCGGAATTCGGTCTCCTATCGATCCAGCTGCGTCGGCCAGGGGACGACGAGAGCACACCATACTATCCGGCAGTGCGACGAGACGGGCGTGGAGTCCGCAGCCGAGAGCTCGCTCCCGGAGAGGCGTTGACAACTTGGATTCCGGTCTACTTTGGCCGCGATGGATGGCTTCTCGATCGGCCGGGCAAGTACACGATCACGGCGAGCTACGACACGGAGGAGGGATCCATCGATGCCGAGCCGCTCGTGATCGAGGTTGCGGAGCCTGCTTCTCCCGCTGACGGCATTGCTGCAGAGCGACTGATGAGCTGGGATGCAGCGAAGTTCTTGTATCTCGCCGGAGGGAAGTCGACAGGGGAAGGACTCAGCAGTCTCGAGTCGATTGTCCAGGAGTTCCCTGAGAGTCGCGCTGCGGCCTACGCGCGAGTGGCGCTCGGTGAGTGGATGGGCCGCGAGGCTTTCGATGCGACGGTCAAGGAGTTCCGGCCACACTCTTGCCAAGAAGCCGTTCCACTGTTGGCCTCTGCCTTGGAACAACTCGACGACGCTGTCTGGGCCGCCCGCGCATCCGTTGCTCTTGAAGACTGCTTCAGCCACCTCGGCAATCCTGCTGCGGCAAGGCAGGTCGCTGAGAGTTTCTTCGCTCGCCACCCACAGGCAGGAGAGATCCCAGGTCTGACCGACCGGGTCAAAGAGCACCTTCAGACCGAGTGATTCGCCGGGCACAGTCAACGTGGCGTCTGCCGAGTGAGGCTTGGGCCGGATCGGCGGCCGATGATCTCGGCCAGGAACCGGTATCCTTGTAGCCCGATGTTTTGGCGTTCATCGGCGTAGTCTGAGAGTCACCGCTTCGACTTGACAGTACCGCGCGTCTCTAACTCAGTCGGACGCCTCGAGGTCGCAGTACATCGCTTGTAGCGCTGGTCTTACGTATCGCCGACCAGATGACCGACTCACCCTTGCGGGTGGAACGACTGAGGTAGTTCTTGCCCAAGACACTCGCCTGAAGCGTCAAGTTACCCTCGAAGTCCTTGCGAGCGGCCCGACGGAAAACCAGAAGAGGCTCGAGCTCTTTCAGCAAAAGCCTGAGGTCCTGTCCGAAACATGTCAGAAATCGGGGTATTGAGGTAACTATGTATGTAGAGAGCACGACAAAAAGCGCAAGCAGGGCTGTAGGGGATTTTCTGATCGGGCCGAGAGATCTCTATCTCGGCAGGAGATTGGAGATCGCCGACCACCAGAGCACTTGGAGTTGGGGAGGTCTCTACAGCTGGTGCCTTTGGGGGCCAGTCGGCCCAGTTCTCGGATAGCACGGGGTTCTGCTCTTTCTCGAGAGAACGGAACTCGCCTCCGGTCAACCGGGTTCACTTGACTGGCGCATCCTGGGCCGAATTGGCGAAGGTGAGATTGCGCTCGAGGAGGGCTATGCCTATTTCCACGGGCGCTACATAGATTCACTGCCTCAGGACTACTACCGGTTCCATGATCAGACCTCATATCTTCAGCGGCTGGACAGCGAGTCGACTCTCGATGCAGTCCGTACCTACCGAGAGTGCTTCAGGTGGGTCGGAACACAGTCAGAAGAGAGGCGGCCGATGACAGTCTGTTCATCGGACGCCTTGACCGCGTACGGCGGCCGCTCGCCGCTCCATGAGTTTCTGGTCAAAGAGGCGCGCGAGGCCGACTAAGGCTCGGTGAAGCTCGGCTCGGCGGGCTCTTTGACGTCGTAGTCCCGCTCCCACCCTTCGTGCTGCAGGGTGAGAGTCTGTATCGCCACCGCGGTGGCTCCAGCGTCCAGGTCAGGTAGCGCCTGGTACTCCGATGGCCAGCAGCGGTAGACCTTGTAGGCCATGACCAACTGGCCGGCCTCGTTGTAGAGCTCGATGATCAGGTCTTTGCGGAAGTCGGCCAGCGAGACCTCCGACCCGAGGCCGGAGCCCCAGTTCCAGACCTTGTTGGCCCACTGTTCGAACTCGGGGTCGTGGGTCACCCCGCGCTCCAGGGTGATGGGTTCGTACTTGGTCTGTCCTGGCGACCTGCGCACTGTGCTGGGGTCACCTCCCTCGCGGTGCTCCACCACCTCGGTGGTCCGCTTGAGGGCGCTCACCTTGCTCACTCCGGCAACGTAGCGGCCATCCCACTTCACTCGGAACTTGAGGTTCTTGTAGGGGTCGAAGCGATTCGGGTTGACGCTGAACTGTGCCATTTCTTCCTCCTCAGATCTGGATCTGTCCGGCCCTGTGTTGGATCTTGAGAACCACGAACTCGGCCGGCCTGAGCGGTGCGAAGCCGACCTTGATGATCACACTGCCCTCGTTTCGATCGTCCTAGGTTGTGGTGTCCGTTCCGCACTTGACGAAGTATGCGTCGCTTTGTGAAAGAGGTGCCAGGCACTCTTTTCAGCTGCGCCGGAAAAGGGGTGCCTGTCCCTTCTTTTAACGCGGGACACTGGAAAGGGCGGAGCGAATCTGGTTGGCCAGGCCCTTCATTTGGGTGGAGACCAGTAGCTTCCATTCGTCGCCCCGCTTCTTGCACGAGACGACTTCCATGCCTTCCACTTCGACGTCACCCACCGTGACTT
>JBATEX010000057.1:0-158745 GCA_049664225.1 Thermoanaerobaculia bacterium | reverse complement strand
GCTCGGTTGCGCCTGGTGGTCAGGAATGCCAGAGCATAGAGCCCGAGTGCCAGCACGTAGAGTGAGCGGAAGCCGAAGTACATCGAGTTGTACTCGAGGAACCCTCCGAGCATCGCCCCTAGCAGATTCGACGCCATCGCCACACCCACCGAGGGAGTCCTCTCGAGCTCACTCGAGAAAGCGAGTCCCGAGAAGAACAGCGGCAGGGTCAGTAGTCCGGTCATCAACAATCCATCGACTTGCGGAGATACTGCTCCAAGGATTTTCGGAGACAGCCCCAGCCCCAGGAGTACCGCCCCTCCAAGGGCCATGTAGGTGAAGCCCGCGGGAGGGGCGCCGACTCGCATTACCAGCATATTGGCCAGGAAGGCCAGAATCAGAATCGCCGCGATCGTGAATCCGACGACTTGCCAGGTCGAGCCGAAGGCCAACGCCAGTTCGGTAATCGCCTTGGTTTCGACGAGCATGAAACCGGCGCCGAGAAAGAAACAGGGCAAGGAGAAGCCTCTTCCAGTCGCGAGGTCGATTCCTTCGGTGCCCATCAGAGAGCGCACCAGGAGCCCAGAAATCGCCAGCAGGAGAAGGACCAGTGCCAGATAGGTCTGGGGATAGCGCCGCACCGGCATGTAGAGAAACGGCCAGTCGTCGGTGGAAGGGTCCGCCACGACGTTGTGCCAATCGTCGGCGATGAGGCGCTTGAATCTGAGTGGAACGCTCGCCGCCTCCCAGTCGATGCCCTCGCCACTGAGGAAGGTCATCTGGGTATCGCGTCCGGCCAGGACCAGAGGTGGCTCGCCGTCGAAGGCCTCCTCCATCATCAGGTAGATTTTGCGCGCCAGCTCGGGGCGGAGCACCAGGAAGCTGACACTCAGAACGCCGCGTGGGGAGAGGTGCTCCCGGGCCTCTCTGAAGGCCTCGACCGTGTAGACATAGCTGTCGAGCCGCACTCCTGAAAGTCCAGCCAACAGGGTGTGGGAGTCCAAGAGTCCATAGACAATGAGATCGTACCGATCCTTCGAATACCGGATGAACGAGCGAGCATCGTCGACGACAGCCTGAACCCGCGGGTCGCTGTAGGGCTTTTCCGGGTGCAGAGCTCGGCCAAAGTCGAGGATGGCTGGGTCGATCTCCACGGCGTCCACCCGAGCCGCCCCGTGCCGAAGTGCGGCGGCAACGTCGTTGCCGGTGCCGGCGCCGACTATCAATACCCGTCCAGGGGTAGCCTTGAACCTGTACGGAAGCCCATAGTGCAGGCCCCGCCCCGCGCCGTCGTCCTCCCGAAGGTCGAGCATCGATTGGAAGAAGACGTTGTTGACCCGGACGATCGGTGGTCCGTCGCTCCCCTCGGAGAGTGTCAGGATCTGGTACGGCGAGTAGACATCGATGTGGTGCGGGTTGGGAGACCAGCTGAGCACCGCCACCAATCCGACTGTCACCAGACCATTACTCAGTAGGGCTCGTCTCTGACGCAGAAACGGCAGGACCCCGAGAGCGACCATGCTGAGCCACACGGCCGGCGGAGTCCATAACGCAGAGAGAGTATGGAACGCGAGGATGCCGGCCAGGCTTCCCAGGAGATTGGCCCCATAGGCCGGCAGTTTCTCCTTCCGCGCCATCAACCTTGAGGCCAACTGGCCGAGTGGCACGAAGGTGAGGGCCGTGGCGGGAAAGATGAACAGCAAGAAGCCGTAGACAACCACCACGTCCACCCACTCCCCTAGCTGCGCGTAACCCATGGTGAGCTGCTCCATCACCGGATTCTGGAGAATGGGCGCCAGGGTGAAGGAACGCAGGAGGTAGAGGAACGTGATCTGGATCGCGAGGAGCGGCAAGAAGAGCGGTGTACCCACCCCCCTCCTGGTACCGAGGGCATACCCCAGGCCGAGGCCGAGAAAGCAGGCCAGCAGGGTGACGTTCTTGTAGTAGGCGAAGAATTGAAAGAACGAGGCGTGGATGCGGATCACGGTCAGCTCGGCGAACAGCCCCACTCCCGCCGCCAGCGCAATCCACCCTCCAAGGTGCTTGGTGGACAGGGTGTCGAGATGGGCGGCGTGACGCTCGAGCATCGCCTCGATCTCAGGCCACCATCGGTCCCGAGACAGCAGCGCCAACCCGATAGCGCCAACGACTCCAAGGCTGAAGAGACCGAGTGCTAACGACCGAAAGCCCCAATCCGAAAGCCAGACCCGGGATACCAGACCAAGGGCGAAGACACCCAGGCCGAACAGCGGAATCGTCAGCACGAACGCCCAGCGGTCGAATGCTGCTGGAGACGGTGGAGAAGCGGTCATCGGGCTGCTTTCAAGACAAATCCTCGAGCCGGTACTGACCCCCAGTTCGAGTCGCTCCGGGATCTTCATCGGGACCTCATCGAGGTCCCACCGCTCTCGGAGGCGGCCCTCCTTCTAGGCTTGGCTCTGTGGGCGGGCTTCAAACGCACCCTAGCACGCGGTTTGTTTGGAACTCAGCCGGTCTGAGGTGTGCCGCCAGCGGCTTGCTGATCAGGGCCCGTCTGCCAAGATGATTCTGGCAACCTTATTGGCCAGATCACCGGAGCCGACCTCCGGATTGCCGTGGTTCATGAGCACCGCGACGTAGATCTGCGACTCGGGCAGCCGCAAGCTGTAGGCATCGAAACCATTGATGTTGCCCCGGTGGGCGATCATGCGATGGTCTTCGAGCTCGCCGATCCCCATCCCGAAGCCGTAGTTCGTCGACTCCCCATTCGACAGTGTGTTCGGAGTCCACAGCATCTCCAGGGTGTCGGCTGGCAGCAGACTTTCGGTGTAGAGAGCGGCATCCCACTTGGCGAGGTCATCGACCGTGGACCTCAAGTTCCCCGGCCCCTGGATGTGATCCATGTTCAGGAATCCGCACCGAATGAAGGCGCCCTCGACGAAGTTGTAGCCCGAGACACGCCAGGGAATGATGCGATACACCGGCTCCGTCTGAGTGGCTTCCATCCCGAGAGGATCGAGGATCTCTTCCTTGAGAAACTGCTCGTAGCTCTTGCCCGACACGGCTTCGATGATTTGGCCCAGAAGAAAGTAGCCGGAGTTCACGTACTTGAAATGTGTACCTGGTGTGAACTCGAGCGGCTCGTCCTTGAACAGGGCGATCACTGCTTCTGGTGGAAGATCGTCCCGTTTGACGTCTTGCCATTTGGGATTCGCGTAGGTGTCCGGGATGCCCGAGGTATGGGTCAGCAGATGCCGAATCGTGATCGGCTGCTCATGGCCGGGGTAGTTGGGAAGGTGTTTCCTGATGTCGTCGTCCAGGGAGATCTCGCCTCGCTCGACCAGGATCAGAATGCCCATTGCCGTGAACTGTTTCGATAGGGAGGCGATTCGGAAGACCATGTGGGGCTCCATCGGCACCCTCAACTCCATGTTGGCCAGGCCGTAGGCACCTCGAAGGACTGTCTCGCCGTCGCGTACCGCGATGACGGCGGCTCCGGGTTCCTCGGGCTGAAAGTGCTCGGAGAGAAGCTGGTCGATGGCTTGAGCGGTGGGGCCATCGAACGAGGTCGGCTCCCCGGCCTTGACCGACAGGGTGGAGGTGAGACCGACGAGGCACAGCACGACGAACCGAAGAGTAGGTTGCATGGCTTGGTTCCCCCCTTAAAAAGGCTCGGTCGAGCGGCGCGGGCCTTCGGATTCTATCCTCGAATCCCGACTCCAGTTGCCCCGAAAAGGGTGCCTGTCGCCTTTTTCGGGGCGACCCTCCGAGGCTGGTGATGCGAAAGAGCCATTCCAGGCTAGAATTTCGTGGCTGATAGGACGTCTGTTGGACTGGGCCCGTGAATTGGTGCAAATGGTAGTCGACGAGGGGAGCCGCAAGGACTCGATTCGTGCGGTATGTGAGGAGCCACCAGAGATGGCGTTGAACATCTGGAACAGAAGATGGTGGTGGTCGCATCGGGTCCTCCGTTGTGCTTCAGCTTGCCTTTTCGTGATGGTGCTTCTCGCTCGACCCGCCTCCCCCCTGAAGAAGGAGATCTTGGGCTGGATCGAACATGTGCACGTGGGCAGGAGCCGCCTCGAGCTGACAGCCAAACTGGACACCGGCGCTGACACCTCCTCTCTGGATGCCAACAAGATTCGGCGATTCCGCGGCAAGGACGGACGCCGATGGGTGGAGTTCCTGGTAGTGGAGGATCACAGCGGTCGGCGTGTCCGTTTCAAGAAACCGCTGGTCCGAACGGCCTATATCAAGGAGCACAAGGGGCCCAGTCAGAAGCGCTCGGTCGTGCTGATGGAAATCTGTCTGGGAGAGTATCTTCAGAAGGTGGAGGTCACCTTGGTGGATCGCAGCGGCTTTGCCTATCCGGTGCTTCTGGGGCGCAATGCCCTTGAGGGCCTGGCGGTGATCGATCCCGCATTGACCCTGACCAGCAAGCCCCGCTGCCCGATCGAGGAGAAGAAGTGAAGAAGCTCCCTCTCTACCTGACGGTCGGTTTGCTGGTGGTTGTCGGCCTGGCACTCATCCTGTACAAGGTGATGGTTCTCGGATTTCCGTTTCAACCCGAGGGTGAAAGCAGCGTCTGGACGGTCCAGGCTCGATTCACGGTCGACGGCCATACCCGACCGGTCAAGGCGATCTTGCAGATCCTCTCTTCGCCGCCGGGTTTTACGGTGTTGGACGAGAATTTCGTGTCGCGAGGGTTCGGTCTCACGATCGTCGAGGAGGCTGGAGCGCGCGAGGCGCAATGGGCCATCCGCAGGGCCGCTGGACGGCAGACTTTCTACTACCAGGCCGTTGTGACGCCTGAGCTCGTTGGCGCGCGGAGACCTTCAGCACCGACAGGTCTCGAAAACGAGAGACTCGAAGAGCCGTATGCTACGGCGGCGGAGGCGGTGGTAGCTCAGGTTCGCGCTCAGTCGGCCGATGTGTCGACGTTCACGGCCGAGCTGCTTCGTCACCTCAACGATCCGGAACCTGATGAGAATACAGCGCTTTTTCTGGCCGCGGGTCGCTCTCTCGGCCAGCGAGTGGAGATCGCGGTCTCGCTCCTCGAGACGGGCGGTATTTCGGCTCGGGCAGCCTACGGCCTGTATCTGGAAGAGGGCGAGAGACACGCCCAGTTCAGCCCGGTCTTGGAAGTTTGGGATGGCGATTCGTGGCTGTGGTTCAGTCCGGAAACAGGTGAAGAGGGGCTGCCCGAGAATGTGTTGATTTGGTGGGATGGCGACAAGCCGCTGATCGATGTCGTCGGAGGTAGCAACCCGGAAGTCGAGATCTCGACCTGGCGCAATACCGTCGACGCATTGCAGTTGGCCGAAAGACGGGCGGACGCAAGGCAATCCAGAATCATGGATTTCTCGCTGCTTCGCCTACCGCTGCAAATCCAGGCGGTGTACCAGATTCTCCTGCTGGTTCCAATAGGCGCCTTCATCATGGTGCTTCTCCGCAACGTTATCGGGGTCAAGACCTTTGGGACCTTCATGCCGGTCTTGGTCGCCCTGGCTTTTCGGGAAACCAGACTGGTGGCAGGCCTGGTCCTCTTCGTCTTGGTAGTGGCGCTTGGGGTGGGTTTGCGCTTTCTCCTGGATCGCCTGCGACTCCTGCTGGTGCCACGCCTGGCGGCAGTCCTGATCTTGGTGGTGCTCTGCCTGTTGACCGTGAGTATCTTGAGCCATCAGCTGGGTTTTGAAACAGGGCTGTCCGTGGCGCTGTTTCCACTCGTGATCCTCACCATCGCCATCGAACGGATGTCGATCGTCTGGGAGGAAGTCGGGCCGACCGAGGCGATCCAGCAAGGCCTGGGAACTCTGGCCGTTGCGGCCCTGGCCTATCTAGTCATGAGCCTCAGTCAGGTAGAGTACCTGGTCTTCGTATTTCCCGAGATTCTGTTGCTGCTTCTCGCCGCAGTTCTCCTGTTGGGTCGATACTCCGGCTATCGCCTGTTGGAGTTGGTTCGATTTCGAGCTCTGGGGACCGACGATGCTTGAGGTGCGACGACGATTGCGGGAGCGAGGAGTTCTGGGGATCAATCGGCGCAATTCTGCGTACGTGCGCTTGTGGAACCCCCGTCGTCTGTACCCGTTGGTGGACGACAAGCTGCGCACCAAGGAGCTGGCGATCGCTTCTGGGATGCCGGTCCCGGAGCTCTACGCCGTGGTCACTGCACAGCACGACGTACGTGGTCTTCGCAAGGCGCTGGCGGACCGCGAGCAGTTCGTGGTCAAGCCGGCCCACGGTAGCGGTGGCAATGGAATCCTGATCATCATCGGCAGAAGGGGTGAGCTGTACCTCAAGTCGAGCGGCGCCGTGATGGACCGGGCCGAGCTCGATCACCACATCTCCAATTCGCTCAGTGGGCTGTACAGTCTGGGCGGTCAGCGGGACAGGGTGCTTGTCGAGTACTTCGTCCAGAGCGAACCCGAGCTGGAGAAGATCAGCTATCGCGGGGTGCCTGACATTCGGCTGATCGTCTATCGCGGCTTTCCCGCCATGGCCATGATCCGTTTGCCGACTCATCTCTCGGATGGCAAGGCCAATCTTCATCTGGGTGCGGTTGGGGTCGGAATCGATTTGTCAAAGGGCGTCACGCTCCAGGGAGTTCGGGGTACCGAGGTCGTGGTGTTGCACCCCGACACTGGGAATTGCCTCGAAGGCTTGGAGATTCCCCACTGGGATCAGATCCTGAAGTTGGCGGCTGAGTGTTTCGACATGACCGGTCTGGGATACCTGGGGGTCGACCTCGTGCTCGACCATAAGCACGGCCCATTGATTCTGGAGCTCAATGCCCGCCCCGGCCTGGCTATCCAGATCGCCAACTTCGCCGGGCTCCATACACGTCTTGAGCTGATCGACGAGCACGCGGACCCGAGCGACAGTCTCGAAGACCGCATCGCCTTCTCACGTCAGCACTTCGCAGCGTGACCCCCACCCACCATGAGGGTTGAGGCGGTCGCGCCTATCTCGCGACCGATCTTTGAGGGCTTGAGGGCTTGAGGGCTTGGGGGAACAGAGGCTCGAGCCCTAGCCCCCTAGGCCCTTACGCCCCTGGGCCTCCACGAGACTTCGGTCGATGTCAGGGACAGAGCAGGGGCAGTCGCGATCCTTCGGCGGTCTGGAGGGCCACGCCGGGAGCCAGGGGTTGGTCGCCGGCCAGCAGAGCCCCGGAGCTATCTACCAGTTGGAGACCCCCGCCCCGGCCCAGGCGGCTCGCCTGGATGAAGAGGATCATGCTCCGCCGGCCGGACCTGCGCTTGCTGAGAAGCTCGAAGCGGATGCGGTCATCGAGTGTGATGTCGCCAGTGAAGCCGTCGGCCAGCTTGTAGAACCTGAGGTTCACATCGATTTCCCGAATATCCAAGTCGTAGAGGGATTCGAGGTCGCCCATGTTGGTGCTCCTACCCCCCATGTCGGCTCGTAGGCGCAGATAGCGCCAGTTGCGGTCACTGGCAGAGATGACTCCATCACTATTGGTGTCGAGCGGTCCGAGGCTGTCACACTCCTTCGCAGGTTCAGGGAGTACCTCAGCGGCTTCACTTTCGAGCGCTGGCTCGAGCTCGGCGTCAGGTCCTGGACCGGGTGTCGGCTGCTGTGAGGGAGCAATCTCAGCAGGCACCGGAGAAAGATCCTCAGGCCCCGAGTCTGGCTCTGGCGGGGCTGCGACGGCGGGCGCGGATTGAGACGCCTCCCTGTCAAGTAGCTCTGGAGGCGCAACTTGCAGCTCAATCCAGCGGCGCTCGACCTCTTCTCTCAGCTCGGGCGGCAGCGTCTCGAGCAGGGCCTCCGCCTCGCCCCGAAGTTGGAGGATCTCCTCGATGATTCGCTCGACGTCCTCCGGAGGAGGCGATTCCTGCTCCTGCGCCCAGAGATCCGCCCCCAGGGTCAGAGGGATAGAGATGAGTGTGATTGTCAGAGCTGCTCGCAACATGAACCGTGTCCGGTCTTGCCCTGGAGCTCGCTGTACCCGCCCAGGAACCGTGGGCATGATCTCCATCGTGCGGACCCGAGTCTACCGTTTGCAAGGCGTATGCCTGAGTGGTCGGGGCCAGAGGAGGTGCCAGCCGGAGTCGCTGGACTTCAAGGGCGACTTCTCCTGGTGCGGGGTGTGGGAGATGATGTTGCCAGGTCTGACTAACGACACGAGTCGAGGGCGCGTCTAATGAGAGGAATGGAGGGGAATGACCTTGAACTCGTTGAGCAAGCGCGCGCCGGAGACTCCGACGCCTTCAGAGGACTTGTCGAAGGACACAGTCAGAGGATCTTCCGCACGGCCTTCCGTCTCACGGGCAGCGAGCAGAACGCCGAAGACGTGGTTCAGGAAGCCTTTCTCCGGGCCTACCGCAAGCTCCACCTTTTCGATGGCAGATCGCAGTTCGGCACCTGGCTGCACCGCATCGCCGTCAACTGCGCCATGGACCTGATGAGAAAAGAGGGGCGCCGCACCCAACGCGAGACCATCGAAGAGCGAACCGAGCTCGAAGCGATGGTGAATAGAGACCCGCGCCCCGATCGTATGGCCGAAAGCAGCGAGGCCCGCCAGGCCGTGCAGCAGGTGCTCCTATCCTTGAGTCCCACAGAGCGAACGGCATTCTTGCTGCGGCACTTCGAAGGACATACCAGCGCCGAGATCGGGCGCATTCTGGGAATTCGGCCCGGCGCATCCAGGAACGCGGTCTTTCGGGCGGTCAAGAAGCTGAGAGCCGCTCTCGGTCCATTGGTGGAGGAAAGCCATGAAGTCAGTCACGGATGAGCATCTGATCCTCTACTACTACGGCGAGGCTTCAGACGCCGAGGAGCTGGGACGGCAGATCGAGGCTTCCGCAGAGCTCCAACGACGCTTCGAAGCGTTGCGCGGAATCCTCGACTCGGTCGAAGAGCCCGAGATACCCGAGCGGCATCCGTCCTATGGATCGGCGGTCTGGCATCGGCTGGCTCCGCAGCTGGAGCAACGTCGCTCCCGGCTCTGGGACTGGGAGCTTCTCAAGCCGCGCCGCGAGTGGGCTCTGGTGGCGGCGACTCTACTGCTGGTCATGGGCGCTTTTCTCGCTGGCCGCCTGTGGCCTCGGCAGCAGGTCGAGCTCGCCGCAGTCGGCTACGACGGCCAGGAGCGGATTCTGCTCCTGACCGTGGCCAAACATCTCGAGAAATCCGAAATGCTGCTCGTGGAGTTGGCCAACACTCGGGACAACGGAGAGTTCGACATCTCGGCCGAGCGCCAGCTGGCTGGTCAGCTGCGGTCCGACAGCCGCCTCTATCGTCAAGCGGCCAAACAGTCGGGCCAGGCCGACGTGGCAGCTCTCCTGGAGCAGCTGGAGAGAGTGTTGGTCGAGTTGGCCAACGGCCCGGAGATGATCCCCTCCTCCGACCTCGGAGATCTACGAGTTCTTCTCGACGAGGGAGACTTGCTGTTCAAAGTTCGCGTTGTCGGATCTCGCCTGCGAGAAGAAGGGCGAGGCCTCAAGAACCCCACTTCTGAAGAGCGTTTCGCTCTCGATGTATAGGAGGAATCCATCATGCAGAGACTACAAACTACTCTCACTCACCTTTCGATCGCCTTGCTGCTCGTGGCTTCGCCACTCACGGCTTGGGTGGACATCAACGTCACGTGGAACGCTGCCGATCCGGCTGAAGGAGGGCGGAGCGACTCCTACCGTGAGGCCCAGCGGGCGTTGACCAATGAAGACTGGGATGAAGCGGAGATTCTCTTCACGCAAGTGGCCGATGGCGGCGGTAACGATGCCGATGCGGCTCTCTATTGGAAGGCCTACGTACAGCTCAAGCGAGGCCGCGCCAGCCTCGCCCGCCAGACCGTGCAAGAGCTGGAGCGTGACTATGCCGAGAGCTCATGGATCGACGATGCCCGGGCCCTCGAAGTCGAGGCCAGGCAGGCGAGCGGTCGGAGCGTGAATCCGGCCGATGAGGAGGACGAAGAGCTCAAGCTCTATGCCTTGAACTCCCTGATGCACATGGACTCTGAACGAGCCATTCCTGTCCTGGAGGAGTTTCTGCAGGGCGATCACTCGGTGGAGCTCAAAGAAAAGGCGCTCTTCGTTCTCAGCCAGAGCGGCTCTTCCCGTGCGCGGGAGATCCTGGAGTCGGTCGCCAAGGGGCAGCAGCAGCCGGAGCTGTCGATGAGGGCCATCGAGTTCTTGGGGTTGGAAGGCGGACCCGAGACCGGCGAGGCCTTGAAAGAGATCTACTCGTCGGCCACGGACCCACAAGTCAAGTCGAAGGCTCTCGAAGGGCTCATGCTGGGTGACCACGAGCAGGCGGTCCTGGCAGCGGCCCGCGAAGAGTCGGATCCCAGCTTGCGCTCCAAGGCAGTAGAGATGTTGGGTCTCATGGATGCCCGGGCCGAGCTTCGGGAGCTCTATCGGACAGAGGCCGATCCTGACGTCAAGGCGAAGATCCTCGAGGGTCTCTTCATTGCCGGGGATGCGACCACGCTCTTAGAGCTCGCCCGCACGGAGCAGGATCCGGCACTCCGCCGCAAGGCCATTGAGGGACTGGGCCTGGTGGACTCACCGGAGTCGAGTGAGGCACTCGCCTCCCTCTACGAGACCGAGACCGACCTAGAGACCAAAAAGAAGATTCTGGAGGCGTTCTTTCTGATGGATGATGCGGAGACACTGGGAAGACTGGCTCGGACAGAACAGGATCCGGCACTCCGCCGCAAGGCCATCGAGGGGCTCGGACTGGTGGACTCGCGGGAGTCGAGCGAGGCACTCGCCTCCCTCTACGAGACCGAGAGCGACCTGGAGACCAAGAAGAAGATCCTGGAAGCCTTCTTCCTAATGGATGACGCTGAGACACTGGGAAGACTGGCTCGGTCGGAAGAGGATCCGGAGCTCAGAGCCAAGGCGATCGAGGGTCTCGGCCTCGTTGGCAACGACAGCTCTCGTGAGGTGCTCACAGCGCTTTACGCGAGCGAGAGTGACCGGGAGATCAAGAAGAGCATTCTCCAGGCCTTCATGCTGCAGGAGAACCACGAGGCCCTCATCGAGGTAGTGCGCAGTGAGGAGGACCGGGAGCTGCGAAAGATGGCTCTGGAGTACCTGTCGTTTATCGACTCTGACGAAGCGATGGACTTCCTGCTCACCGCCCTCGAGGACTAGTCGAGAGTCGACCGAATAGCAACGAGAAACGAGTGGAGACGATCATGAGGAATTCACTGCTGATACTGGTCGGCCTGGTCTTGCTGTCCTCCTGGGCAACGGCTGAGCCACCCGACTTCTTGAATTCGGAGATCACCTTCGAGCAGGCGGGGACGAACCTGGGCAGCTCTGTCGACAGTTTGCTGCAGCGGGGCTCCGACACTCGCTGGATCGCGTGGAGCGTTCCCGCAGTGGAAGGGCATCGATACCTCTGCTGCTGGGGCCGCGGCGACAGGCTTTCACAGCGGGGAGCCTGCTCACTGGAGAGTCGTGATCGCCATTTTGTGATGTCGGACGGTCATGACCTCGTTACTCCACCGGAGGTTCGGGAGATCGCGGTCCTTCTGCGGGCAGATGGGAGCCGGGTGGAGGAGGTCCGTGTCTATTCGGAGACCTGTCGCCTGGATGCGGGCGGTCGGGCGGTGACCTGGGTGGAGTCGGTCACTGCAGAGCAGAGCGTGGCCTGGCTGACTACCCTGATCGGGAGAGGAAGATCCGATGACTTGTCAGAGGAGGCGCTGATGGCTCTCGCCCTCCACAAGGGCTCTGCAGCGGATCGAGAGCTGGCCACGATCGCCAGCTCGGAATCGTCGAGCTCACTACGGGAAGAGGCCATCTTCTGGCTCGGGGAGGCACGGGGTCAGGCCGGCCTGGAAGTCCTGGATCGCCTCCTCGACACCAAGAGAGATGCGGATATCAAGGTCCACATCGCCTTCGCTCTCACTTTGAGCTCGGCACCAGGCGCCATGGAAAGACTGACGACTCTGGGTCGCACCGATCCCGATCCCGAGGTGCGCGGCGAGGCACTCTTCTGGCTCGCGCAAGAAGGCGGTGCAGGGGCAGCCGATGCCGTCAAGCGGGCCGTCGACTCGGATCCGGACCGAGAAGTCAGGGAGCAGGCGATCTTCGCTCTCAGTCAGCTACCCGACGGCCAGGGAACCGACCTGTTGCTGGAGATCGTCAGGGATCCGTCTCAGGATGTGTCGGTTCGCCAAGAGGCCCTTTTCTGGTTGGCTCAGTCGGAGGACGACCGAGCTCTGGACCTGATTTCTGACATCCTGCAGAAGTGAGAGCTTGGAGCTCTCACGGACCTGTGATCACCAGGTACCGGTCGCGACCCGTTCTGAGCTCGCGCACGACCCTCTCCTTCCACTTCGGCTCGTCACCGGCGAAGATCTCGTCGGTCGAGCTTTCGTGGACCAGGACCACAGACGTCGGGTGGTCCCGCAGGTAGCTCTCGACCTCCACCTGGTGCTCCATTCGATCGACCAGAGCGCCGGTGTAGAAACCGAAGGCCCCCATCTTGCGCATGGCGTACTCCGGATAGACCAGGCCGAAGTGGGTCTCGGAGCCTATTTGCTGACGGATCCACTGGCACGCGGGCTTGTAGGTCTTGGCCGGATTCAGGGCGGGAAGAATGCCGATCATCACTGCGAGCCAGAGGGGGATCTGCAGCACACCGAGTCGCACCAACATGCTGCGAACATCGCCACGTTGCCATGCCCGGAAGAGCCAGTAACCCCCAGCCAGGAGGATCAGCGCGGTGACGAGCATGGGCAGGCGCTCGGCCCTCGCCGCTTCCATCCGCATCGGATTCAGCTTCATCTGAGCGACAATTGGTTCGAAGACCACAGCAACGACGACAAAGGCCACGGCGATGATGGCCAGAACGGCGATCAGGATTGGAACGTAGATCCGAACCGGACGCGAGGAGGGGGCATCGGGTGCGAGGCTGCCTCGTCGGGTGAGCTTTGCGATCCAAGGTGCCAGCAGCATCGCGGCGGCCGGGTAGGCCGGCAGCATGTAGAGCTGGCGCTTGGTGACCGCCATCGAGAGAAAGACCAGAAACGTGCCGAACCACCAGAGCATGAGCTGAGTGTTGGGTTGCTTGTAGCGATCTGTGCGGACGGTCCACCAGATCGCGAACGGCAGCAACGGTCCCCAGGGCAGCAGATCGATCCATATCTGGACCAGGTAGTAGTAGACCGGTTGGCCGTGACCTCGGGACCCGGAGAAGAACCGGGCGAAATTCTGGGCGTAGAGCTCGTAGAGAATGTTGTCGGAGCCCATGGCGTGGGCGCAGGCGACGAACCATGGAAGGTAGACCGCAAAGGAGATCAGCGCCAGCGGAGCCAGTTCGAAGAGTCGTCGCCACTCGCGGCGGCTGCCGTGCCAAAGTGTCAGAACGAGGCCCGGGAGCAGGAGTCCGAGGGGTCCCTTGGCGAGCATCGCCAGCCCGAAAAGGACGAAAGCGCCCACTCGCAGCAGCCCTCTCTGACTCTCCCCGACGCCGCGCGCGTAGAGGAACATCCCGGCGGCGATCATGAAGCTGAAAAGCGTGTCGGGGCGATAGTTGATGGCTTCGTAGACGAACTGCTGGAACGTCAGCAGCAGGAACCCAGCCCACAGTCCAGTGCGCGAGTCGAACCAACGCGAAGCCACCCAACAGGTCAGGAGCACCAGGCAAATGGCGGTCAGGGCGTTCGGCAGCCTGAGCGCGAACTCCGACATCCCGCCCAGCAGGTGCGCCGATGCCGTGCCCGCCCAATAAATCATCGGTGGGTAGTCGACCCAGATCACGCCCATGCGTCGTGGTGCAACCCAATCACCACTGACGTACATCGACTGGCTGACCTCGGCGATGTCGGGCTCGTCGGGATACCAGAGATCCCGCATCCCGAGCCAGGGCACCAGCAAGAGAAGGCCGAGCAGGAAGAGGAATAGCGACCTGTGTCGGACCAGGATGGAGCCCGGATTCGATTCGCTCATGGCAGCTCTGTCATTCGATGCCCCGAAGGCGTCTACTTGCCGGAGCCGATCTCGTCGACCGCCTGCTGGACTCTCTCGGCGATCCAATCGATCTTGGCGTCGCTGATCTCCGGGTAGGCCGGCAAGTGCAAGATCTCACGCTCAGCCTGCGCAGCACCGGAGAAAGAGACGCCGTCCTCGAGGAGCGCGCTGCAGTCCCTCATGTAGTGATGCTTCGTGTCGACGCCCAACTCGAGAAGTCGTCGAGCCATGGCTTGCATCTGCGGAAACAGCGCCGTGACCAGCATGTAGTTGGAGCGCACGTCGGCGACATCGTGGGATTGGAACTTCACGGAGTCCTTCAGCCGACCGATCAGGCGCTCGGCATTGGCGACGCGACGCTCGAGCTGCGGCAGGATGATGTGCATCTGATCCAGCCCGAGTGAGGCCTGGTAGTTGGTGTATCGCCCCATGCGACCCTGCATGGTGATCTCGTCCGGCTGATAGCCGGAGGCGAACCTCTCATCGGAATCCTCTCGGCTCTGAAGAAAGCGAAGTGCCGGGTAGACCCCGAGATTGAAGACCAACGGGTTGGTGACGATGGTTTCGAAGGTGGTCTTCAACAGGCGCTTTCGCAACCACGCCAGGTTCTTGGCAGGCTCCTTGCGGGCTACTTCACGAATCCGCTCCGCGAGCTCCGGATCCTGGGTCGTGACCATGCCACCGCCCATGGTGTTGATCGGCTTGGAGGTCTCGAAGCTGAAGTAGCCGAAACGGCCGAAAGCCCCTGCCTTGCGACCTCCCACCGAGGCGCCGTAGCAATGGGCACAGTCCTCGATCAGCGTGGCGCCGTGGGCCTCGGCGATCTCGGCGATCTCGCGGATTCGACAGGGTATGCCGTAGAGGTGAGTCGCGATCACGACCTGCGTGCGATCGGTGATGGTGGCCGCGAGCGCCTCGGGGTCCATCCCCAGGGTCTCCATTTCGCAGTCGGCGAAGCGAACGGAAAAGCCCAAGGAACGGGCAAGGTGCGGCACGACCGGATAGGCGAAGGCCGAGCAGATGACGTCGGACTCCGACTGGAGGCCGAGGGCCTCGAAGATGAATCGAAGGCCGGCCCGGCCCGATGGGATGGCCACCGCATCGGGCACACCGATGAACTCGGCAAAAGCCTCCTCGAACTGACGGATTTCGTCGCCGTTCCAGAGGGTTCCCTGGACCAAGCTGGTCATGGCTCGTCGCCAGCCCTTGGGCGGTAGGTGAATGCGTTGCCTGGCTACAGCCACAAAAGTCCCTTTCAGAGGGTTATCGGGAGATCCTTCGAGGCCAGGAGTATATACAAATCCTGGCTCGACTCCTGTTCTTATGGACTAGGCCACAGCGACTCAGTGGATGTCCTGTCAGGCTGAAGAGTCACTCGTCTTTGATCCTTCTGTCATGCTGATGATGACTCGTTTCAAGCCTCTTCTAGCACTGCTTGGTGTGGTTCTCTACTTACCAGCCCCCGCCCAGGCTCACATGCCTATGGATTCGGTGGCGGCACCAGGTACCACACCTGGACCAGACTCGGAGCCTCGGTTCCTCCGCCGCTACATCGACCTCGACTATGGAGGCAACGGTAAACCAGGCTGGGTGCGGGCTGGCGACATCGATCTCGATGGCGACCGGGATCTCGTGGCGGGTGGAGGGTACGCTCTCTTCGTCTATGAGAACGGTGGTGAGGCTGATGGCTGGCAACGCTACGGGAATCTGGACGCTACGAACCAAATGGGTGCCAATGGGGCCGAGCTCTACGATGTGGACGGCGACGGTGACCTGGATGTCGTCTCGGCCCTCTATTATGGCAACCTCGGCTGGTGGGAAAACCCCGATCCACCTTTGACCGGCGCTCCTTGGGTGTTCCATGTCCTGAGCAACGAGACCCGCTACATGCACGACCTGATCCGGGTCGACCTCGACGGCGACCAGGTGGCCGAGGAGTTCATCGCCAACCTCAACAGCGGCTACTGGAGCGCCAGCATCACGATCAAGTGGTTTCGACCTGGTGTGAACCCGAATTCACTCTGGGAGCAGCACACGATCGAAGCGGACCGTTCCGAGGGGGCGCCACACGGCCACGCGGGCCTCGATCTCGCCGACCTGGACGACGATGGAGACTTCGATCTGGCCTATGCCAACGGCTGGTATGAAGGACCGGCGAATCCTGCCGGGACCTGGACCTGGCACCAGGTGACGACCGAGTATGGCGTCTCCAATGTTCTGGCGAGGGACATGGACGAAGACGATGATCTCGACCTGGTCATGGGAGCCGGCCACCACGGCGAGGGCGTCTATTGGTACGAGCAGCCCGATGGCTCTCCGTTCGGAGTCTGGGCCGAGCATGAGATCGATGCGCTGCTGCATCACCCAGAGTGTCTGCAGAGCGTAGATCTGGCAGCCGACGGGGACGTTGACATTGTGACGTGCGATCTCTTCTTCGGCGAGGCTTCGGGCGAGCCAGGCTGGGACGAAGAGGTGCACAGCATCTACCTCTTCGAGAACCTGCCAGGTGACGACAGCTGGCAGGAGAGTGTGCTTTCTCCGAACTCCTATCCGAGCCACCAGCTACGAATTGACGATGTCAATCAAGATGGCATGTGGGACGTGATCAGCGAATCTGCCGGCACCTCGGTTGTCAGTTACTACGAGAATGCGATGGCGACCTCCTACTTCAACCTCGAGGTGGTCGATTCGGCTTACTCCGGCAATGGACGGCCGGGCTGGTCGGCAGCTGGAGATCTGGACGGAGACGGCCTGGTGGACGTGGTGGCTGGAGGTGGTGGAGCGATCCAATGGTACCGGGCTCCCGAGTGGACACGCTTTCCCCTTGAGGCGAGCTCGAGTGCCGGAGGCAACGGTGGCCTCGTCGTCGATGTCGATCGGGACGGCGCTTTGGATGTCGTCGCTGCGCTCTACAACTCTTCTCTCGTCTGGTGGCGCAATCCGGGCACGGCCAGTGTCACCGGAACCTGGGTGAGGTACACCATCGACGGCTTCATCAGCCACTTCAACCACGATCTTGTGATCGGTGACCTCGACGGCGATGACGAAGGCGAGTTGGTGGCGCTGTACGTAGGAGGGGGCGTGTACTGGTACGACGTACCCGTCGATCCCCTGACGGATGCCTGGCCTCGTACAAGGATCCTCGCCTCTGTCTCGGATCCCTATGTCGGCCTGGCGGTCGGGGATCTCGATGCCGATCTCGATCTGGATGTCGTGGTCTCGAACAGGTGGTTCGAGCAGCCCGCGACACCGACCACCGCCGACTGGACTGGCCGCCAACTGTTCACGGACGCGGTGCAGAATGTGGCCTGTTTCGATGTCAATGGAGACGGCCGACCGGATGTAGTGGGGGCCGAGGGCTTTGTCTACCCCGACGGCCGGGTCCTCTGGGTCGAAGCGCCCATCAACCCGAAGACCCAAAGCTGGGCGGAGCATGTCGTTGCCGAGCACCTGGATGGGCCCGAGAACCTCTGGGCCGGAGACCTGGATGGCGATGGACTGACCGACATCGTGAGCGGCGAGATGGGCACGTCCACCGGCTTCGATGACTCGGACAGCAATCTGTTCGCCCTGTTCGGCCGGAATGCCGACGGCACTCTCTGGGAACGGCGAGACTTGTCCTGGAGCGTCGGAGTCAGTGCCCGAATCCGGCCTACCGATGTGGACGCCGATGGTGACCTCGACTTCGTCGCCGACGGCAACGCCGAGGACCACATCTACCTGTGGCGCCAAGAAGGGGCGGCCGTGCTCTTTTCCGACGGTTTCGAGGCGGGCGATGCCTCGGCATGGACGTCCTCCACTCCTTAGTCCGAGCTTCTCACTGGAGTTCGGCTGCTGACTGGCCAAACGGCACCAGGTGCAGCTTGGCCCTTGAGAGCAGGCCTTGGTACTCGAGCGAAACCGAGTGGGGCCCTCTCGGTCGACTGGTCGGCGGGAGGCGATGCCTCTCTAGAGAGGCTGACCAGCCCGTTGGTCAGGGGTCTGGCCGATTGGAGATCAGGTATTTGTTGCCGTCCTGATCGAGGATGAAGAACAGGTCTTTCAGGGCGTCGACCTCTTTCAGACGGCGCTCATCCAAGATGCAGTACTCGCGTTTTTGGGACTGCAGGAGCTCCGAGAGTTCCGACGGATTCTCTAGAACCA
Organism: Thermoanaerobaculia bacterium; assembly: GCA_049664225.1. GTDB lineage: Bacteria > Acidobacteriota > Thermoanaerobaculia > Multivoradales > JAHEKO01 > JAUVRX01. The sequence continues at coordinate 140,698 of JBATEX010000057.1, read as the reverse complement.
CCGCTTCCCGGTCTGTATAGAACATGGCCGAGTCGCGAATCCGATTGTAGAAGACATAGCGCTCGCCGGGCGGCAGCCTCTGGTCGAGCCTCAGACCGAGCTCCTTGGTCGCGCGATAGGGGCCCACGGGTGGAGCCAAGACGAGATTGAACAGGACCATCGAGGTTCCCGTGAGCGTGACGATGGCCGTCATGGCAGCAGCGGTCTTCCTGATCCACAGCAAGACAAACACCAGGATGACGAGTGCGGCGACCGCCCAAATGAACCCGTAGACCCTCGGCAGGTCGAGACCGGCCTTGGCCTGCAACGAGGTGGGCGGGATCACCCAGAGGTAGATGACCGCCGCGATCATGAGCCCGACGAGCGGCGACCAGGACCAGAGGAGCCCCCGTCTGCGGGAGGGGCTCGGGTCCGTCAGAGCGCTGTTCCAGTACAGGGCGAACATTAGGGCGACGGCCGGAAAAATCGGCAGGATGTAGCTCTCGAGCTTGGCTGTCGCCAAGGAGAAGAAGGCAAAGATGGCACCTATCCAGACCAGAAGGAAGAGGACAGCGTCTCCAGGTCCTCGATCCCGATTGCGGATCGCCCCGATGGTCGCCAGAGGAACCAAGGTAACCCAAGGCAGCAAGCCGAATGACAGGGCGCGGATATAGAAGTAGATCGGCCCTGCGTGGTGGGCGTCGGAGGAGGCGAAGCTACCGAGGTTCTTCTCGAGGATGAAGTACCGAAGATATTCGGGGTTGCGCAGGCTGATGGCGAAATACCAGGGGCCGGCTACCAGGAGCAGGATCAAGAGACCCCACCCGAACTGCATCTCCCTGATCAGCGGCAGCCTTCGCGTAGCGAGCAGGAAGACGCCGATGACCAGGCCGGGAAGCGCCAGTCCGAGTGGCCCCTTGGCCAGAATCGCAAAGCCTGCGGCGACCCAGAATAGAAGGAAATGGCGCTTCCTCCGCTTCCCATCGACATGGCCGAGATAGAAGAAGCAGAGCGCCAGGGTCGTGAACAGCGTCAGAGCGATGTCGTGAACGACGACTCTCGAGAGCAGCAGGTACTCTGCCGAACTGGCGAGAATCACCCCTGCCAGGAAACCCACAGTCGGTCCAAACATCTTGCGGCCCAGGCAGTAGGTCACCAGGACGCCGGCCGTGCCGAAGATCGAGGCCGGAAGTCTGGCCGCGAACTCATTGAAGCCGAAGATGAGAAAGCAGATCGCACCCAGCCAGTTGAACAGGATGGGCTTGTCGTAGAAGTTCTCACCGTTGAAAGTCGGGGTGACCCAGTCTCCGTTCAGCAGAATGTTCTTGGTCATCACCGCGTGCATTCCCTCGTCCACATCCCAGAGCACCCTCGAGTGCAGCCCGAAGCAGAAGAGAAACAGACAAAGCCCGATCAGAGTGAGGACGCGGAGGGTTTCGCCCCGATTGCTGTCTTCGAGTAGAGGCACGATGAGAGGTCTTCCGATTCCCCGAGGTTGCGCAGCCTTACTGCTGCTCTAGCCGCGGGTCAACCGCACCACGCCAGCATATGCCATCTGGATCAGCGGTCGGAAGCGCCAAAAAAGAGCTCATGCCTGGTAGTCTTCGGCAGTCTCCGGAGTCCCTGGATTCAATGCTCGATATGTCACTGATGAAGTACGCGCGGGTATTCGCCTTCGTGCTGTTGGCCGTGGTGACGGTGTATGGGGCCTACGGCTTCTTCACGGGCGACTGGACCTCGGCGGCTGACTTCTGGCGCAGCAAGCTGCCGGTGATTCCCCTGGTCGCTTTGTTAGCGCTGGTGGACGTGGCCCTGGAAGCGATCGGTTGGATGTGGGTCTACCATCGTTTCCGCATCCAGGCTTTCGATCGGGGCGGTGTGGCTGCCTACCTTGCGTCTCGTGCAGGTCTGCTTTTGCCAGCTCAGATGGGGCGTCTGATTCGACCCGACGCCATGGTTCGGTTGGGCCGTGGAAGCCTCAGCAACTGTCTCAAGGCCGAAGCGGTGGCCTTCGTGCTGGATTCGACCTCCGTGTTTGGTCTCTTGGCCGCCCTATTGGCCTTCAGGTACAGACCGATTCTGGCGCCGTTCGCCGCGCTGAGTGTGATCGCAGGAGTCCTGTTTCTGGGCAACCGAGCGGCGAAGTTCGTCTCGGGTACCCGGCTCGAGCTGCCGCTGGCCTTCTGGTGGCAGTGGCCGACTCTGGCAATCGTTCTCATCGAGATGATCGGCTGGGTTGCCCATGGCGTAGCTCTCTACGTCGTGATTCGAGATTTGCCAGGGGATTTCACTTTCTTTGACTCCCTGCTTTTCGCTCCTGGTTCAGCGGTGCTTGGCGTGGCGACAGGGTTGCCGGGAGGTATCGGAGCGACCGAAGGTTTCCTCGGTGCCTCCATGCGGCTCATGCACATTCCCAGCGAGCACCTGGTTCTAGCTGTCGGCGCATTTCGCCTGATCACATTCTGGATCTGGATCCCGATCGGCTGGTTGGCCCTGGGTGCGGTGCGTCGAATGGCCCGCGGGCGGCGCCGGGGTTTGCAGAGTGAGGCCGAGGCCGCTGGAGCTTGAGGTCTGGTCTACTCCTACATGCGAGGGCCCTCTCCCCATGATTGAACAAGTCAAGCAGCGCTACTCGTTTACCGTGCTTCGCGAGCGCCTGAGCCAACACGGACGCCCGATCGTCAACTTCGCGCTCGGCGATTTCGATCGTAGCCTGCCCGCGGAGCTCGCGGAGACGATTCGAGAGAATTCATCTCTGATGATGAAGCGGCATGTGCCGGCCGACCTCGCAAAGTTCTCCGCTGCCGCAGTGGACTACCTGGCCTGGCAATACGGTGTCGAGGTCTCCCCGGCGGAGATCCTGCCCGTTCCCAGTGGGCGCGCCGCGATGACCGCACTGGCTTCCTGCATTCTCGAGCCGAGAAATGGTGTCGTCGTCACAGAGCCCGGCTACCCGGTATTCGCCCGTCTTGCAACACATCACCACGCGAGGATCCTGGTCGCACGACTCGACCCGGATAGGGAGTTCGCGCCACGGCTAGACGAGATCTCCCAGGAGGACGTCGATTCAGTTCGTCTGGTCGCCCTGAACTACCCGAACAATCCCACCGGAGCCGTCATCTCCGAAGAAGTGGCGGCGGCACTCGAAGGGCGATTCGGATCGGGTACGGTGCTCTTCAACGACGCCATCTACGGGCCGTTGACGCACGAAGGAACAGCCCATTCGATACTCGGGAAGGACCTCTCTGGGATCCGCGGGTACAGGGCGCTGGAGCTCCACTCGCTTTCGAAGCTCTTTCCGCTGGGACCTCTGGGTATCGCATTTCTTGCGGGATCCGCGCCCCTGATCGAGGAGATTCGACACTACACGGATTTTGCCTGGTCGCCGCCCAGCTCACTTCAGATGCAGGCCACGATGCGATGCTTCCAGAGCACGGACCATATCGCTGAGATTCGGCAGTATTTCGAGGAGAGGCTGGAGCGCCTTAGGGAAACTCTGGTGGATGTCGGTTTCGAGCCGTATCCGACTCCGGGCGGAATGTACCTTCTCTGCAAGGCTCCGGCGGCCGTCGGCGGAGTGACGACTCCGACGGCACAGGCGGCGGCAGAAGTCCTGCTGGACGAATTCGATCTTGCGGTCGTCGCTTGGGACAGACCACCCCACGGCTATCTGCGTTTTTCCTCTCTCTACAGCACCGAGGATCTTCAATCACTGGGCGAGCTGGGAGACCGACTAGCCTTGTCCGGCCGCTGAGGTCCGTCTCATCTCGTAGACCTCGCAGACTTTCTCGAAGACCTGATCGACGGTGATTCGCTGCATACAGACGTTGTCGGTACAGGGTGACCAACGGTCGTTGAAGGCGTTGACGCACGGACTGCAGTCGATGCCGGCCCAGAAGATATGGCTACGGGGGGAGCGAGAGCCGAAAGCAGCAGGTGTTTCGGGCCCGAAAAGGGTGATCACGTCGATTGGCGTCAGATTCGAGTAGTGGGCCGGACCGCTGTCGTTGGTGACCATGACCTCCGAGAGGCAGTACAGGACCAACAGTTGGCGAAGGGTCGTCTGTCCGCCGAAGTTCACGCAGCGATCCGAGCCGATGGTGTCGGCAACCCTCTGCGCCCCAGCGGCCTCATCCGGTGACCCCGTGAGACCGATGGCCACTTCCGGGTAGCGCTCGAGGATGCGATGGGCCAGCTCGACGTACCTCTCGGTCGGCCAACGTCTGAGGGGTAGCAGATCGCCGGTGTTGACGTTCAGTAGGATCAGGGGTGGTTGCTGCGATCGGTCCAGAAGGCGATTGGCGATCTCCGAGACCTCGAGAAGCTCCTCGGCAGTCGGTTCGAAGGGAGGCGCCGGCTCCTCATCGAGCGGGCCGAGGTCCAGGACCGGAAGACGCTCGGGCGGCAGAAACAGGGCCTCGACGAGGACCCTGAAGACCTCTACCGCGTGGAGCCGCGCGTTATAGACCAGACGGTGGGTGAAGAGATCTCCTCGGTAAGCTCCCTCGCCGGCGAACGAGTGGTAGCCGACACGGCGAGATGCACCGCTGAGATAGGCTAGGATCGCGGAGGCGTGGGCGAAAAACTCGAAGTCGACCGCTGAGTCGATGCCCTCGCGATGGCAACGCCGAATGGCGCCGAAGGCGTCGAGCATGACTCGAACGAGGCCGGTGGTGCGTATGGTGATGACGTTCTCAGGTGGTATGACGTGAAGCAGATCGAGGATGAACCGGTTCTCAGCGAAGACAGCGACAAAGACGTTCTCACGACCCACTGCCTCGACAACTCGGCGCAGGGAGGAGTAGGCCAGCACCGTCGCTCCCTGCTCGGCGAGCTTGACGATGAGAATGCGGCGTGGTTTGTCGGCAGGAGGGCGACGAAAAGGGTCGGTCAGCCGGCGAACGAGGGTCAAGATGGCGCAAGCTGGAGTACCCAGCCACCGATCCACCACGCGCATGGTTGTGACTTCCATCGGAATCGCCTCTCCCGTAGGAGGCCTATTCGATCACACCTCGACTGGCAGTGCGACCGGGCTGGCGGAGCCAGTGGCCGACAGCGAGGAGCGGTTCGAGGTCATGCTCTGGGCAATGCGACCGATATTGGGTTGATGAGTTCCTGGCGAGAGGAGAGCTAGCGTGATTGTCGTCACTGGTGGTGCGGGTTTTATTGGCAGCAACCTGGTCCATGAGCTCAACAAGAGCGGGGCGAGCGACATTCTGGTAGTTGACAACCTGACCCAGGCCGAGAAATTTCGCAATCTAGTGGCGGCACGGATCACCGACTATCAGGACAAGGAGGACTTCGCCAAGGCGCTGAGAGGCTCGGCCACCTGGCTGGACCAGATCGAGGTGGTCTTCCATCAGGGCGCTTGCTCATCGACGACGGAGTCCGATGGCCGATACATGCTGCGCAACAATTACCAGTACTCCAAGGAGCTCCTGGAGTTCTGCCTCGAAAGGAAGATTGCCTTCATCTACGCTTCGTCCGCCGCCGTTTACGGTGCGGGGAGCCCCTTCAGGGAGGAGCCGGGCAAGGAAAGACCGCTCAACGTCTACGGCTACTCGAAGGCCCTGTTCGATTCCCTCGTCCTGCGTTTGCTTCCCGACGTTGAAAGCCAGGTCGTGGGGCTCAGGTACTTCAACGTCTTTGGTCCAAGAGAGGCCCACAAGGGGCCCATGGCCAGCATCGTCCTGCAGCTCGACGATCAATTGAGCCGGGGTGACAAGGTTCGCCTGTTTGGTCCGACTCGTGGGTACGAGGCCGGCGAGCAGCGACGGGACTTCGTCTACGTCAAGGACGTCGTAAATGTCGCGCTCTGGTTCTCTTCGAACCCGGAGAAGTCGGGCATCTTCAACTGTGGCACGGGTCGGAGCCGAACCTTCAACGAAGTCGCCAGCCAGGTCATCCGCACTCGGGGTCACGGAGAGATCGAGTACATACCTTTTCCCGACTCGTTGCGTGGCCACTACCAGAGCTACACAGAAGCGGACCTCACGCTGTTGCGAGGTTGCGGCTATTCCCAGGAGTTCGTAACGTTGGAGGAAGGGGTCCGGGAGTACCTCCTATGGCGCACGGATGAAGGCGAGGTATGAACGGAGTCTCGCCGATCGAGGCCTCGCGGGCTCCTATCCGGCATGTCATCCTGGATCGAGATGGAGTCTTGAATCGGGAGCTGGAAAGCGGCTGGCTGGCGAATCCAGGGCAGTGGAAGTGGGAACAGGGCGCCGTCGTCGGCCTGGCTATCTGGTCCACTCGCGGGACCAGAGTCTCGGTGGCCACGAATCAGTCCGGAATTGGGCGTGGAGTCGTTTCGGGCCGGGCTGTCGATGCAATCCATGAATGGCTGAGTCGCGAGCTGTCTGCGCTTGGTGTCGATCTGGTGGGGATCTTCGTCTGTCCCCACGCGCCAGACGCAGGGTGCGACTGTCGGAAGCCAGGCCCTGGCCTCATTCGGCAGGCTGTCGAGAAGAGCGGTATCCCAGCGGAGGAAACGATCGTCATTGGCGACGACCTTCGCGATCTCGCGGCGGGCCGGGCAGCTGGACTTCGTGTCGGCCTGGTTTGCACGGGCAAGGGGCCTCAGGTCAGAGACAGCCTCGATGAGGATGCGCTAGTCTTCAAGGACCTGATCGAGGCCGCGACGAGGACCGTGGCTCGAACCTGAGTCATGCGGCTCGGGCCGCCAAATGGAGCTCTACGTGTTGCGAGAAATATTCGACGAGCATGCCGAGGTGTTCGAGGAGGCTCGTGAGAACCTCCTGGCTGAACTTCAGAAGGCAGCAGAGCTTGCCGAAGCCTGCCTTGCCTCGGGGAACAAGCTGCTGGTTTTCGGCAACGGCGGCAGCGCGGCGGATGCCCAGCATTTCGCCGCCGAGCTGGTAGGTCGTTTCGAGAAGGACAGGAGGCCTTTACCGGCTATCGCCCTGACCGTGGACACTTCGCTGCTGACCGCAGTCGGCAACGATCACGGTTTCGAGCAGGTTTTCGCGCGACAGGTGGAGGCTCTAGGTAGCCCCGGCGATCTCCTCGTGGCTATCAGCACCAGTGGGAACTCTGCGAATGTGATCTGTGCCGCCGACAAAGGGCGCGAGATGGGCTGTCGTTTGATCGGCTTCACGGGTCAAGAGGGTGGTCAGTTGGCAGATAGGGTCGACGTGCTGATCGCGGCCCCTTCCAGGACGGTTGCCAGGATTCAGGAGATCCACGAGCTCTGCCTGCACGGCCTGGCGGCATGGCTCGAGCGGAGTCTCTGCTCAGAAGACGACGGGAGGGTGCACGAGTGAGCGATTCGATGACCCTGTCGCATGGCAGCGTGGCTCGGCTCCTAGAACGCTTCCGGGAGCTGCGGATCGTCGTCGTCGGCGACGTGATGTTGGATGAGTATTTCCTGGGCTCCGTGGAGCGAGCCTCTCCGGAAGCGCCAGTCCCCGTGGTGAAGATGGGCGCAGAATCGCGTGGTCTCGGAGGTGCGGCCAACGTCGCGAGCGTGGCCGCAGCACTCGGTGCCGGGGTAGAGCTCCTGGGTATCGTGGGCGACGACGCGGCCGGCGATCGGTTTCTGGCCGAGTGCGCAGAGGTGGGAATCGAGGCGCAAAACGTCGTCAAGGTTGCCGGCCGCCCGACGACCCGAAAGTTGAGGATCCTGGCTCAGCACCAACAGGTGGTTCGGCTGGATTGGGAAGACTCCAGACCCCTCGATGAGAGTGTCGGTAGGGCTCTGGTGGAACAGCTGCGGGCCAGCGAGCCAGCTGATGCGATCGTCATCAGTGACTACTCCAAGGGTCTCCTTTCGCCGACGGTTCTCGAAGGATTGATCGCTGTGGGCCGTCGGTGGGGGGTACCGATTCTGGTCGATCCGAAGTCCTCCGACCTGGCTCGCTACAAGGGTGCCACGGTCCTCAAGCCGAACGTCCACGAGCTCGAGGCTGTGATCGGACGCAGGCTGAGGGACGATCTCGAAAAGGATCTCTCCGAGGTGAGCGATTCGTTGCTCGAGACCGCCGATGTGGACACCTTGATCGTGACATTGGGCGAGAAGGGGATGGGGGTGTTCTCTCGCCAGGCAGAGCCTTTCTTTGTACCCACGTCGGTGAGAGAGGTCTTCGACGTCAGCGGAGCTGGGGACACGGTGATCGCTGTTTTGGCTTTGGGTCTGGCAGCGGGAGCGAATCTTCGTGACGCGGTGCACCTGGCGAACGCAGCTGCAGGGATCGCTGTGGGCAAGAGCGGCGTGGCCGTCGTTGAGCCCAAGGAGCTGGCGTCACGCTTCGCACCGGGCGGAGCCGACAAGATTCTCTCGCGGGAGGAGCTCGTCCACCGGGTGGCCTGGTGGCGAATGCAGGATCAGAAGGTCGTCCTCACCAACGGCTGCTTCGACCTTTTGCATGTTGGACACGTGCATTTGCTGCGAGAGGCCTCGAAACAGGGCGATGTCCTGATCGTGGCAATCAACAGTGACGACTCGGTTCGGCGCCTCAAGGGTGGCAACCGTCCGCTGATCGCGGCCGACGAAAGGGCGGCTCTCCTGGCCGCATTGAACAGCGTCGAGGCGGTGGTGGTTTTCGACGAGGACACTCCAAGAGAGTTGCTCGAAGAGGTGCGTCCCGATGTGCTGGTCAAGGGCGGCGACTACCGGGAGGAACAGGTGGTCGGCCGGAGGATGATCGCCGATTGGGGTGGCTCGGTCGTTCTCATACCCCTGGTACCGGATCGTTCCACTAGCGGTCTCGTCGACCGCATCCGCTCCATGGATTCCTGAGAAAAGCCAGACTTTCATCACCGTGAAGAGCCGATATCTTCTGCTTGTCGTCGGGCTGACCCTGGTCCATGCCATCGGGGCGGCGCTGGCGCCTGTGTCTGGGGATGAGGCGTACTACTGGGACTGCTCCCGACATCTCGACTGGAGCTACTTCGATCAGCCACCTTTGACTATCTGGCTGATGATCCCGTTTCGGCTCCTGCTAGGTGAAACGGCCCTGGCTGTCCGAACGCCCGCGATCCTGGCTGGATTCCTGGCGGGTCTGTTTCTCCTACCCCTTGTTCAGCGACTTGGCGGTACGGTCCGCGATGCAGCGCTCGTCTATCTGCTCCTGCACGCTCAGCCGATCTTCGCGCTGGGTTTTTCCTACACCTCCACGGATGTGGTGATGGGCACCGCCTATCTGGGGGCGATCTGGGCGGCGGTGGCGGTGGCGCAGAGTCATCGACGCGCCTGGTGGGGACTGGGGGTGGCACTTGGCCTCGGCTTCCTGGCGAAGTTCTCCATCGTCGTGGCTTTCTTGCCAGTAGCGATGGCGCTCTTGTCGCCGAAAGCGCGAGCCGACTTGAAGACGACTACCCCTTGGGCGGCTGCCCTGGTTTCCGCACTCTTGACAGCCCCTGTTTGGATCTGGGGCGCCCAGCACAATTGGGACAACATCGTCTTCCAGCTCAGCGGTCGACATTCGCCCGAGGGAATCGGCCTCAAATACCTTCTCGAGTTCATCGGCGCCAACCTCCTCCTGGCCTCACCGATCCTCGCCGTTCTGCTGGTGGGAAGCTGCTGGCCGGCTTGGAAGCGCAAGGACCTGGCTTGGAGAGTGGTGGTCGCAGGAGCGGTGGCGCCCTTTCTCTTCTTCGGTCTCGTGGCTCTGCGGGCCAGGGTCGGCGCGCACTGGGGTGGCCCCGGCCTCATGATGATGACCGTACTGCTGGTGCTTACCGGCTTCGGCGGGCTTCGGTTTCGCAAGATTGGGGCGATCGTCGGCTTCTCGGTTACAGGTCTGGTGTTGGTGCTGGCTCTCCTGGCACCGTTCCTCCTCAACTACGAATGGGAGTACAAACCGAGGCCCGAGAAGATCTCGTCCGAGAAGCTGGTCCGAGCTTTCGGCACGCAGAAGTTGGTCGATGGGGTTCGACAGCGACGAGACCAATGGGCTCGAGAAATTGGCGTGCCGCCCGAGTCGATCTATGTGGGCTCGGAGAGCTACACGAAGACCCACCTTGCAGCCTTCGTTTCGAGCGGAGGGCTCGAAAGCCGGTTTCTGCACATCAAGGGTGGCAAGCACGGCCTGGCCTCGCTGTACTGGTATCCACCTGAGGACTTCGAAGGCCGTCAAATCCTGTTCTTCACCGAGAATCCGGGTCAAGAAGAAGAGCTGAGGAAGCTCTTTCGGCGGGTCGAGATCGAACTCCCACTGGTCGTCACCATAGGCGAGGCCGGCCAACGGACACTGATCGTCGCCCGGTGCGAAGATCCGCTGAATCCACGACCGTTCCTCACACGCCTCGCGGGCTCGACAGCCCGGGACAAATCTCTGCTCTGAAATCCCACCCGTGCGGGTGGTGTAGGGCATCGACCGAGTCGAGTAGGCTGGACGCTCGAATCGAGAAGGCCCCAACAAGGAGGAACCATGTCTGAAAAAAGTATCGAGCTACTCAATCGTGCCCTGCAGGAGGAGTTGTCAGCGGTGCACCAATACATGTATTTTCACTATCACCTGGACGATCTGGGCTACGGGCCACTAGCAAGCCTGATGAAGCGCACAGCCATCCAGGAGATGGTTCACAACGAAGAGCTGGCAGAGAGGATTCTCTTCCTGGGCGGCGAGGTGGAGATGGAGGTCTCCGATCCGGTCCAGAAGATCCACGACGCCAAGCTGATGCTCGAGCGGGCCAAGGCAATGGAGTTGGCAAGCGTCGCCTTCTACAACCAGGCTGCGCAGAAGTGCGCCAAGAACGCCGACGCTGCGTCGAAGAAGATCTTCGAGGATCTGGTGGCTGATGAGGAAGGCCACGCCGACACCTTCGACCAGCAAATTCAGTTCATCGAGCGTTTTGGCGAGCGCTTTCTGGCCCTGCAGTCGATCCAGTCGGACGCCGAGTAGCACTCCTGGTCCGCGGTTGATCGAGGAAGTCCGTCGATTCGACCCGGGGATCAGGTATCGGTTTCTGTGCCAGGGTCGCCCGGCAGGGTGACCCAGAAGAGGCCCCTGACGTCGTTCATTCGGAAACCGGTGGCTTGGTCCTCTGGGTAGAGCGACCGAATCGTCTCCTCCAGGGTGGGCTCGAGGCTCGGCCCATGGCAGCTCAGGCAGAAGGACATGGCATAGATCGGTTCCACGTAGCCGATGGTGGAATCGTCCAGCCTGACGGCCCGTGGCTGGGGATTCTCAGGATCCTCCAGGTAGGCTGCGAGCAGGGGCTCGACCCACGGCTCCGGAGCGTTGTCGGGGTTTCTGAGTCTGTGGCTCGTTCTGCCCATGCGAACCCCGTTGACGCTCAGCTCGGCCGCGATCTGCGGCGCTTTCTCCCGACAGATCGCGATGGCACTTTCGGGGTCGCCCTCCTGCAGGGCGCCGGTGAGGGCATCAACGAGTTGCTCCTTGAGCGGCTGCAAAGCGCTCTTCGCCCGCTCCATCTCTCGAGATGACACCTCGACTGTCGGCTCAGCATTCTGGCAGCCCACAAGCAGAAGCGTCGCCATCAGAACCGACCCGCCCAGAAAGGTGAAATGCGCTCGTTTGTCCCTCGAACCTCGCTTACTAGAAGACATGCCGTTCCTCCTGTCGGACTGCAGCCGGTCGAAGCCCTCCTCCTCAGCCGTGTTCCTCAGTCTACGCCCATCCCGCGCGGGTGCAAGTGTTCCCAGCCATTGGCGCCGGACAAGGCATTGAAGGCTCAGGCGCTAGCCAGGTGGTCTTCCAGGTGGCCGAGCTCGTGTTTCCAGCCGCCGACGTTCTCCTCGCGATCCTGCTCTCGTTCGAAGCCAGATTCGTCGAGCTTGAGTGTAGTGCCGCCGTCGGGGCGCGGTGTCAGGGTCCACTCCACGACTGTGGAACGAACTTGATCGAGAGGCGTGTTCGCCTCGCGGGCCCAGCGCCAAACCAGTCGCGTTTCGGGCTCGAACACCTCGATGCGGACGGCCGCCCGGCCGAAGGACTCCCAGCCGAACCATCCTTCGCCACCAAGGCAGGGATCGAGCTCGGCCGAATCGCCGAACCAGCTGGCGAGTTCGTCGGCATCGGTCAGGGCCTTCCATACGCTTTCGGGGGCGGCTTCGAGCTCCACAGTGCGTTCGATTGCAGCAATCATTCTTGATCCTCCAAGTGACGTTGTAGTCGTGAAAGCCGCTCGTCCCATTCCTCAGCGTAGGGCTCGAGCCAGTCTTCGACCTCTTTGAGCGGAGAACTGTCCAAGGCGTGAAGGCGCTCTCGGCCGGCCTTCTGGATTCGGACCAGACCCGAGGCCCAGAGAATGTCCAGATGCTTGGTTACCGCTTGTCGGCTGATGGGAAGGGGAGCTGCCAACTGTTGGATGGAGAGTGGGCCTTCGACGCGCATGCGGGCGAGCATTCCTCTTCGCGTGGGGTCCGCTACTGCTATGAAGACGCTCTCCATGGTGAGAAATTTTATGCAACCAATAGGTTGCATGTCAAGGGAACGGGCAGCGAGCTCCTTCTCGAGCGCCGAACACAGCTCAGCGAGATAGGATGCGCACGATGATCGACTGGTTTCAAGCCCTTGTTCTGGGCATCGTGCAGGGTGCGACGGAGTACCTACCCATCAGCTCCTCCGGTCATCTGGTGATCGCCCAGCACCTCTTCGGCCTCGAAGAACCGGCACTCTTCTTCGACATCGTGTTGCACCTCGGTACCCTGGTCGCGGTCATCTGGTACTACCGGAAAGACATCGTGAAGCTGGTCGCGGAGACTTTCGCCGGGCTCCGGAATCTCGCCTTGGGACACTCCTGGAAGGAGACGCTGAAGTCGTACCCCGGCTTCCGTTTCGCGCTCCTGATTGTCGTCGGCACGATCCCGACAGCGGTGATTGGACTCGCCTTCGAGGACACTTTCGAGCGACTCTTCGGCTCCGTGCGTCTCGTCGGACTCATGCTGATTGTTACCGGAACAGTACTGTTACTGACGCGATTGGCTCGCAGCGGTGGCCGCGATGCAGCCGAGATGACCTGGGTTGATGCTCTGACTATCGGGGTCGTACAGGGCCTGGCCATCACTCCGGGAATCAGTCGATCCGGAATTACAATCGCTGCAGCCCTGTTGCTTGGAATCGATCGAGAAACGGCGGCGCGCTACTCTTTCTTGCTCTCGATTCCCTCGATCCTCGGTGCCCTCCTGCTTCGCATTGGCGGAGCGCATGACGGCGTCGGCACGACAGCTCTCGTTGTTGGATTCACAGCTGCGGCCCTGACCGGCTACTTCTGCCTCGCGCTCCTCGTTCGCCTGGTCAAGAAAGGGCGTCTGTCCTGGTTCGCCCCGTACTGTTTCGCTCTGGGTCTCCTAGCGTTGGTCCTCGGCTAGACCTGCGGAATCAGACTGAGAGCAGATTTCCTGGGGTCAAGGAGTTTAGGCAGAGTACGCATATACTCTGGCGGCCATGTCAGGAAGCGCGAGAGGTCGAAATCAGCTTGGATGGGCCATCGGCTGGCTACTGCTCGGTAGCCTGGGGTATCTCCCGACTCTGCAAGCGACCGAACCGTACACGGATCTCGAGGCCAAACAGTGGATCCGCGTTCGGCCCGATCCCGGAGGCACCCCCACTCGAGCGGAGATCGGCGTCTACGTTCTCGATGTCATTGCGATCGACGACGCTACGCAGACCTTCGAGGTCGACCTGGCGATGACCCTTCGCTGGCGAGACCCGCGACTGGCGTTCTCGGCCGAGGAAGTGGGTCTCGAGGAGTTGGTCTTGCCTTTGGAAGAGGTCTGGCATGCGGAGCTCGGGGCGCTGAATCAGCGCGAAGTCGAGGCCCTTCTGCCCAATGTCGTGCAGGTGAAGCCGGACGGTCTGGTGTCCTACGCACAGAGGCTGCAAGCAACCCTGTCAACGAGACTGGAGCTTAAGGAGTTCCCGTTCGATACGCAGGTCCTGCCGATTCATGTCGTGGCCTACCGCTACGGCCCGGAGGAGATCAGCTTCGTCCTCAATGAGGAGTTGACGGGAATTCGGGGTGATTTCTCGGTCACAGGCTGGGTGATCGAAGAGGGTGAGCCCAGGATCGAAGCGGTGCAGCTGCCTGCAATACAAGGTCAATTCGCTGGTGCGAGTTTCTTTCTCGAAGCCCGACGACAGTCGTCCTACTTCGGCCTCACCATGATGGTGCCCCTGGTCCTCATCGTGCTGATGGCCTGGTCTGTGTTTTGGATCGATCCATCGGTCGTGCCCCCGCAGGTCGGTATCGCGACGGCCGCGGTCTTTTCCCTGATCGCCTTTCGCTTCAGCATGCGGAGTGCGCTGCCCAATGTGGCCTACATGACTCGCGCCGACCAGTTCCTCTTGGGTACGACGCTGCTGGTCTTTGCGGCTTTGGGCGAAGTGATCGTGACTGCCAGGCTTGCCAAGCAGGGCAAGGAGGCACAAGCTCACAGGATCGATCACTGGGGGCGCTGGATTTACCTCGCGGCGTTCCTTCTCCTGTCGGGTCTCACGCTCTGGGTGTGAATACCCTCGGACTGGCTTCCTGCAGTGGGAGTAGCAAGGCTCGAATTGCCCGGATTCGCTGAGCTTTGGCGCGCAATTTGCTAGATTGAAGGTTGGTCCGGTGTTACCGCGAGTGGCGAGCGGAGTGCTGAGGAGAGAAATGTGGCTCGCTTGCACCGGAGGCGCGAAGAATCGACAGTGTGAGCCAGCTTTGCTGGCAATCACAAAGGAAGAGACATGGACTTCAGAATTCAACAATGGCTGCAGCGAGTCGTTCCTCCTATCGCCCTGGCGCTGGTGGTGGCTTGCGCCAGCAGTCAGACGTCGACAACCCCATCTGCGCGCCCCGAGCCGGAGACCACGACTTCATCCGCACCCGAGGACAAGGCGAGTGGCGAGGGCGGGTCGGAGGCGGGACAGGAGGGTGGTGGTGAGGGTGCTGCCGGCTCCGAAGGCGGCGAACCGTCGGGTACGCAGGAGGGGCAGGGAGAGTCCTCTGGAGAGGACGGTTCCGCCGGGGGGGAGGGTGAAGAGTCGGCCGGTGGACAGGCCGGTTCCCAGGGTGCGGAGGGCGCTGAAAGCCAGACCCAGGGGGGCAGTGCGGGTAGCGGAGCAGGCCCGCCGGCTGGTCCCTTGACCGGAGGTGAGCCAGCATCGAAGCTGGACCAGGAGTTGATTGCTTCTTTGGAGAAAGTCGACGGAATGCTGGCCAGTGAGCAACAGGCGGCTGCCCGAGAGAGAGCCGAGGCGGAGGCTGCTGCCGACGTTGCCTCGGGGTCTTCGGGCGGAAGCGGCGCTTTCGGAGACGAGGACACCGGGTTTGGAGATCCAGTAGGGGGCGGCGGAACGGGAGAAGAGCAAACCGGCAGTGCTGCGTCGGAGTCTGCTGCCGGGGAGGGCACCAGTGAAGAGGAGTCGGGCGAAGGAAGCTCTGCGCGGTCCGGATCGGCCGGTGGTGGGAGTGGTGGTGGCAGGGTTCCTCCCGATATTCCCGACGGCAGCGACGACGACATCGTGGCGCGACAGCTCCGCGAGGCGGCGATGAACGAAGACGATCCCGAGTTGCGTGAGAAGCTATGGGATGAATACCGTGAATACAAAGCGGCTGCGAAGAAGAGCGGCTGACCGGGGTGGTCCAGGATGAAGATGCAAAGAGAAATAGCCGGCCTGGCCTTGGCGACCCTGCTGGTTGCGGGATGCGCCTCGACGGGCTCGTCGAGCGCCGTGAGCACGGTGACTCTGATCCAGGCCGCCACTGAAGTTCCAGATGAGGCTCTGCTGGACGTGACCATCGAGGTCTTCGATCCGGGTCTGATGGACCCGAGCGTGCCTGTGACCAAAGCGGAGAAGGCGGGAGTCTTCCCGGAGGTCCGAAAGGCCGAGGCGCGGTTCATCCCCTATCAGCTCAAGCAGACCTTGCAGTCGACGGGTAATTGGGGTGCAGTCCGAGTGATGCCGGAAGGCACATCCAGTGCCGAAGTGACAGTGTCTGGCGGGGTCATCAAATCCACAGGCAAGGACCTGGTGGTGGAGGTCCAGGTGCGGGACGCAGCCGGGGAGGTCTGGCTCGAGAAACGCTACAAGCAGGAGGCCGACGTCCTGGTGTACTCCCCGGAGCAAGTCAAGAAGAAGGACCCCTTCCATGCTCTATATTCCGCCATCGCCAACGATATGCTGGTCGAACGACAGAAGAGGAAGCAAGCGGAGCTGATGAAGCTGCGCAATGTCGCCGACCTGCGGTTCGCTGCCGACCTGGCGCCGGTGGCTTTCGAGGACTATCTCAGCCTCGATCGCAAGGAGCGCTACCAGTTGGAGCACCTCCCTGCCGAGGATGACTCCATGATGCAACGCATCGCCGAGATCAGAGAGCGCGACTACACATTCATCGACACCCTGAACGAGTACTACGCCACCTTCAGTACGTCGATGGAAGAGCCCTATGACAACTGGCGCTCGTTCAGCTACGAGGAGCAGCTGGCTTTGGAGAAGCTTCGTCGCCAGGCCCGGATGCAAAAGATCGTGGGTGCGCTGGCGATCTTCGGTGCCGTGGTCGCCCCAACGAACGGCTCTGCGGGAAGGGTGGCGCGAGATGTGGCCGTGATTGGTGGCATGGCAGCCATTCAGAGTGGCATGGCGAAGTCACAGGAGGCCAAGATGCATGTGGAGGCCCTGCGTGAGCTGGGTGGCTCCCTGGATGTGGAAGTCGCTCCACTCGTCGTCGAGGTCGAAGGCGAGACATTGCGGCTCAGTGGCACCATGGAGGGTCAGTTCGCCGAATGGCGGGAGATGCTGCGAAAGATCTATGCCGAGGAGACCGGACTACCTGTCGACCCCAACGTCGAGGCAGGGCAAACCGCAGGGAATTCGGTGGACCACTGAATCCAGCGGTGCACCGACGTATGCTCCATCTCGAAAGCGGCACCAGCCTCTGCTCCCGCTTCACCCTGCTCCGCCCCTTGGGACGGGGCGGTATGGGCGAGGTCTGGTTGGCACGCGATCGTCAACTCGACCAGGAGGTGGTCACTAAGGTCGTACCGACCGATGCCTCGCCGGCGACGATCGAGCTTCTTCGCCACGAGTGTCGGAACGCCCGCCGGTTGTCCCACCCCAACATCATCCGCGTCTTCGACTTCCATCAGTGCGACGGCGTGAGCTTCATCACCATGGAGCACGTCGATGGGGGCTCCATCGAGTCCCTGATAGGGGGTGCAATCGAGGACATCGTCAAAGCTCTCGTGCCCCTGGCTGAAGCCCTCGACCACGCGCATCAGGCCGGTGTGGTGCACCGGGATGTCAAAGCCAGCAACATCCTCTTGGATCGGACTGGGCAGCCGCGGCTGATGGACTTCGGCATCGCTGGAGCCTTGCACCCGGGCGAGGGAGACCTGCTCCTCGAGGGGGGTGGGTCGCGATACAGCATGAGCCCACAGCAATTGGCGGGACTACCTCCACAGCCCTCCGACGACATCTACGGGCTGGGGACGCTGGCGTATCACCTGATCTCGGGTCATCCTCCTTTTTGGCCCAATGCCGACGAAGAACGGATTCGGCAAGAGACCCCGGAACCCATCGACCCCAGCAGTACGGCTCCAGCGCGCCTCCGGGATCTGATTGGCGAAATGCTGGCCAAATCCCCGGCCGACCGTCCAGCCGACATGGCTCTGGTGCGAGAGGAACTTGAGAAAATCGGTGAAGAGCTCTCGGTCACCGAGACTCGAGCGCCCGAGATTCGGTCGCGCTCGGTGCGGCTGTCACCACCCCCGAAGATAGAGGCTCCTCGTTCCCGGGCCCGCCAGGTTGCGGGCCAGGCCTCTGACAGCAAGATCCGGCTCTGGATGACGGTCGCGGTCTTTGCGGCGCTCGGGGTGCTCGTCTTGGCTGTCTTCGTGTTCCTGCCCGGCTGGGTGCAGCGGAGAAGTGAGGCTGAAAGCGCTGCGGTGAGCGATAGCAGTCCGATTGGCGAAGCCTCGGAGGCCGAAGAGAGCCGGGCGGTCCCGATCCATCGGTCGTCGGCCGAGTCTGAGGATCGAGAGGATCTCGAGGTCCTATCGGAGTCCGTCCCTCAGGAAGCCGGCTCCGAGTCAACCGTAGATCGGGTCGTCGAGTCTGGCGCTGTGGTGCAAGCGCGGCAGGAGACCGGACCGCCCAGTGTCGAGCCCGTGCCCAAGTTCGAGCCGAGATCGGATGCCGAATTCCGGCAGGCCATGTCAAAGGGCCTGACAGCGCTGGAGGCTGGTGATTCCGCAATCGCCAAGCAGGCCTTCCAGCGCGCACTGGTGCTCTCGCCAGGCTCTCCGGAGGCCTTGGATGGCCTGGGACGAGCTGAGGAGAGCTTGCGTCTCGCCGCGATCTCCGAGCATCGCTCACGGGCCCTGGAATTCGAGCGGAAGGAAGATTGGGATGCGGCTCTGCAGGAGTACGATGCTGCCTTGGGCCTCGACCCCTCGATTCGATTTGCCCGCGAGGGTAAAGCCAGAGCCGAGGTTCGATCCCAGCTCGCCGAGCAGCTGGAGGATCACATCGGCCATTCCGAGAGGCTGTCCAACGATGATGTCTTGGAGAGTGCCGAGCAGGTCTTGAGTGAGGCCAGGTCAACGCAGCCTTCGGGTCCGGTGCTGCGTCGGCAGATCGACAGTCTGGCCGAGCGGCTTGCCGTAGCGACAACGCCGATCAGGGTCGAACTGGTGTCCGACAACCTCACTGAAGTGACGGTCTACCGCGTCGGTCGTTTGGGGAGATTCACCCAGCAGGTCCTCGACCTTCGGCCCGGAACCTATACGGTCGTCGGCAGCCGGGCGGGCTACCGGGATGTCAGGCGACGGCTCACGGTCTCCCCGAACCAGAGCTCGAAGCCGCTCGAAGTACGGTGCGAGGAGCAGATTTGAATCTCACCTTTGAGCTGCGGGCGAAAGGAACCGCGCGGCAGTACGGCGAGGGGGATTTTCCCCTGACGATTGGTGGTCCCGACGCTGATATCGAGATTCCGGGACGGCCTGTTCTCGGTCCGATCGCCCATCTGGGGATCGCCGAGCTTGAGGTCTTTCTGCAGCCCATTCCTGGCGGCGAGGCGGTCTTCTGCAACGGCGGACCCGTGACCACGTCTCAGTGGTTGCGTCACGGAGACGTCCTGCGTGTTGGCGAAGCAGAGCTCGTGTTCTCCTCGGATGGAAGTGGAACCGTCCTACAGGTTCGACACGAGGAGTCCGACGACAGCACCAGGCCCCCGGCAGTAGTCATGGCCGCGGCTTCCGCGCGTAGCCAAGACGCAGGCGCAGGTAGTCAGAGGATTCACCCCGTGGAGTTCACGCCGGCCTCGCTCGAGGCCGGTCGCCGCAGGCGGTGGGCCCCACGGCGGGCCACTGTGGCTCTTTGGCTGGTACTGGTCCTGCTTGCGATGGCTGCCTGGTACCTCTTCTCCGCCCGACCAGTGGAAGTTCGGGTCGAACCTACACCGGAGTCTCTGCAGGTGGAAGGTGGCTTGCTTCGACTCCAGATCGGTGGCAGGTATCTTCTCCGGCCCGGTACCTACACGGTGGTCGCTGAAAGCAAGGGGTATCGGCAGCTGAGAAGCCCCATCGAGGTGACGCAGGCCAGTACGCAGGTCTTCGAGTTCCAGCTCGAGAGGCTGCCAGGGCTGTTGGCCGTGAAGTTGGATGTCGAGGCAGCGGCGACGCTGTGGGTAGACGGCGAGAAGCAGGGTGTGTGGCCGCTCGAGCCCCTCGAGCTGACGCCAGGCGAGCACAGCCTGCTGATTCAGGCGGAGGGCTACCGAGACTTCGCGACCGAGATAGCCATCGCAGGGGGCGGTGCGACGCAGACGCTCGGAGTGGAGTTGCAGCCCCTCTGGGCCACTGTGACCCTCAGCAGCCAACCGGCTGCCGCCGCCGTGAGAATCGACGGCTCACTCGTTGGTCGCACTCCTCTGACCACCGAGGTTCTCGAAGGCAATCGAGCTCTAGAGATCAGTCTTGCAGGCTTCAAGCCCCACCGCGGCAGGATTCAGGTAAAGGCCGAAGAGACGCTCGAATTGCCGACAGTCCGTCTACTGCCCAACGATGGCAGCCTGACACTGAGCAGCGAGCCAAGCGGAGCGACCGTGACCGTCGATGGCGAGTACCGTGGTCAGACGCCGCTCGAGGTCACCATGGCTCCGGGGCGGCTCTACGCGGTGAGCTTTTCGAAACGGGGTTACGAGACTCGCACCCTCGAGTTGGCTGTCGCCTCGGGTGAGAACCGGTCCGAAGTCATTGCCCTGGTCGAGCGGCTCGGAGAGGTCGAGATCATCACCCGACCCGCGGGGGCGGAGCTCTTTGTCAACGGCGAGCTCCGCGGCTCCGCGAATCAGACCCTGCGTCTGCAAGCGGTTCCGCAGCAGATCGAGATCAGGAAGCAGGGATTCATCTCCCAGACCCAGACCCTGACTCCCACCCCGGGCGTCTCGCAGGCCCTGGAGGTCACCCTACTGACCGAGCAGGAAGCCAAGGCCGCAGCAGTACCGCCGGTCATCCAGGGGCCACAGGGCCAGGAGCTCAGACTCATCGAGCCCGGTCGCTTTCGCGTCGGAGCACCCAGGCGCGAGCCCGGTCGGAGGGCTAACGAGACTCTCCGCCAGGTCGAGCTCACCAGGGCCTTCTACATGGCGACTCGAGAAGTCTCCAATCGGGAGTTCCGGCAGTTCATGGAGAAGCATCGATCGGGAAGGGCGGGACGGGCGAGTCTCGAGAATGACCTCCATCCCGTGGTGAATGTCAGCTGGGAGGACGCGGCCCGGTACTGCAACTGGCTCAGTGAAAAGGCCTCGCTCGAGCCAGCCTATGCCTTTCGTAGCGGCAAGCTGCAAGGCGTCGTCCCCTTGAGCAACGGGTTTCGACTTCCTACCGAGGCAGAATGGGCCTGGGCGGCTCGATTCGCCGGTGGCGGCGGATTGAAATACCCCTGGGGTGGATCTCTGCCCGTTGCCACCGGGTCTGGCAACTACGCTGACCTTTCGGCACAAGGCAATCTGGAGGCAACCCTGTCCGACTATGAAGATGGTTTTCCTGCCACCTCTCCGGTCGACAGCTATGGGCCCAATGCGGTGGGTCTGAAGAACATGGGCGGTAACGTCGCCGAGTGGACTCACGACTACTATGCCATCCTACCCAGCAACTCCGGACCACCGACACGTGATCCCCTCGGACCGGAGAGTGGCGACTATCATGTCATCCGAGGTTCCAGCTGGATGCACTCCACAGTGACGGAGCTGCGTCTCAGTTTTCGCGACTACGGAAACAAGCCGCGTCCGGATGTGGGCTTCAGAATCGCCCGCTATGCCGAATGACGGGCCGAACATTCTAGGGAGCTTGCCATGAGATTGATCCGATTCTCGATACTTGTCCTGCTGTTGGTCGCCGGAGCCCTGATCGCCTTCGGGTCTCCAGGCTCGGCCGAGAGAGACCAGGCTTCCGAGGCGGCTGAGCAGGGTGCGGGAGGGAGTCCGCAGGCCGAAGAGGCCGAAGAGGGCGGAGGGCAACCCCTGGAGACCTTCATACCCTCGGAGCGGCTACCGGCCGACAGCGCCATTTCCTTTCCAGTCGATATCTGAGGGCTCAAGCTGCCATGAAGAAAGACTATCCAGTCGAGTTCGTCTACCAGGCGCTGTCCCTGATCGTGGCATTGATCGTGGTTCACGCCTTCTACGTGGCGGTCGTACGCCCCAGGGCGGACACCGTCCTGGCGGAGCAGACAGCTGAGATGCAGGCTGACCCGGACTACGTGCAGGAGCGGTCCATCTGGGTGATCATCCGGGACTTCGAGCAGGAGGCCTGCTTCGTGCTGGCGCTTTGGGCGCTCGCCATCATGGCTCTGAAAGGAGCTCAGGCCGCCAAAGAGCGAAAGCTGCTGCAGGAGGACCTGGTACCGGTGTCAGAGGGCACGAAGATCCTGCCGGAGGACGCTCGCGAGTACGCTCGCCAGATCCAGTCGCTACCCGCGTCCGATCAGCGCGCGCTTCTGCCCAGGGCGCTGATGGCGGCTCTCGACCGTTTCAGCGCCACTCGAGACATCCAGAACGCCTCGACGACGTCGCATGCGGTCTGCGAGGCGGAGTCCGAAAGGCTCGAGTCGGAGCTCTCCATGGTGCGTTACATCGCCTGGGCCATTCCCTCCATCGGATTCCTGGGTACTGTGAGGGGCATCGGTGAAGCCCTGGGGCAGGCACACAAGGCGGTGGAGGGCGACATCGCCGGGGTCACCCAGAGCCTCGGCGTGGCCTTCAATTCCACCTTCATCGCGCTGCTGATCAGCATCGTGCTCATGTTTCTGTTGCATCAATTGCAGCTTCACCAGGACAGGCTGGTGCTCGACACCGAGACCTATCTGGACCGGCATCTGATCGCACATTTGCAGGTTCAAGCGACCTCGTCGACACTGCCCGGGTGAGAGATATGACCACGGTTGCGGTCGAGTTGAACGATGCTGGAGTCGTCGCGGCTGGTGTCGATCTGCATTGGCAGGACCAGAGTCCGGGGTTTGCGCTGCTCGATGGGAGTCGAATCCTCGTGGGCAGGGAAGCCTTCAGCCGAGCCCGTTTGAAGCCGAGATGGGTGGCGAACCGATTCTGGGATCGACTCGACACCGAGCCTCTGGGCCGACCCTTTCCTCGCGAGTTGAGAAACGCGGATCTCGTTCACGCCCACCTCACCGAGGTTTGGAAGAAGGTCCAGGGAAGCATGGATTCCGGCGCGGTTGCGGGTGTCGAGGCTGTCGTGCTCACCGTCCCGGGTATGTACTCGAAACGGCAGCTCGGATTGCTTCTCGGAATCGGCCGAGCTTGCGGCATGCCGATTGCCGGCATCGCGGATGCCGCCGTGGTGGCCAGCATGGCTGCGACCGAGGCCGACCGCGCCTTGCATCTCGATTTGTTGCTGCAGCGAGCGGTGGTCACCGAATTG
Source organism: Thermoanaerobaculia bacterium (assembly GCA_049664225.1). Classification (GTDB taxonomy): domain Bacteria; phylum Acidobacteriota; class Thermoanaerobaculia; order Multivoradales; family JAHEKO01; genus JAUVRX01. The sequence continues at coordinate 117,870 of JBATEX010000057.1, read as the reverse complement.
GGGCGGACCGGGACCTTGGCGAGGCAGCGGGTCGAGAGCGAGTTATCCACAGGCCTGTCGAAGTTGATGGACGTCTGGGCCAAACTGATCGCCAGTCGTTTTGTGCAGCAGACCCGATTCGATCCCTTTCACCACGGGGAGACCGAACAGGATCTCTACGACCGGCTGCCGGGTTGGATCGAAGAGATCGGTCGAGATGGATTTGCCCTCCTGACGCTGGAGCATCGAGACAAGGCTCATGCTGCCGAGATCTCAGCTGATGACATCCAGGGTGCTGCTCGAGCTTCATATCAGGCGATTGTGACTCTGGCTCGTGCCATCGCTGGGACAGGCAGCCGGCCGGCCCTGCTGCTCACCCAGACTCTCTCGAAGCTGCCCGGATTCCAGTCAGAGCTCGAAGAGGCGGTGGGCTCGGAGGCCGTGGTCCTAGCGCCGGGCGCCGCCGCTGCCGGCGCCCTCCGGCTGCAGCACCTCCTGGCTCGCGCTGGGGATCCTGAAGTGGACTTTGTCGCCGCGGTACCGGTCGAGTCGCATGGCGGCAGGCCCGTCGCCGCGCCGGAATCACCTACAGAAGCACCTGTGGCCGCGTTGGGGACGAAGAAAAAGCCCCCTACTCATCTTCTATACGAAGGAGTAGCCCACCCAATCGACAGAGACCCTCTATTGCTTGGCGTCGCCATACCCAGCGGGGCGAAAGGAGTCAATCTCACCGGAGAGACGGCGGGAGTCTCCCGGCGTCACTGTTCGCTCAGGCGTCAGGGCGACGAGGTGATAGTCGAGGACCACAGCACCTACGGAAGCTATCTCAACGGCAGCCGTATCGAAGGTAGGGCAGAACTTTCGGCCGGTGACCGACTGCGCCTGGGAGCACCTGGGATCGAGCTGCATCTGATTGCCGTGGAGTAGAGCCATGCGGCGGCGCACCACCAACGTCTTCAGTCTCTCCTTCCTGGACGCCATGACCTGCGGCTTCGGGGCCGTGGTGCTGTTCTTCATGGTCATCAACGCGGCCGTCGGCACACGGGCGGATCGCGTGACCGGAGATCTGAAGGCCGAGGTGGATCGCCTCGAGCAGGAGGTCCTCGAGGGCCAGAAGGACCTGGTCGAGGTCCGTAACTCACTTCGGCAGGTGGACCAGCGGAAGGCAGAGGCAAGAGGGCTCTCACGGCAGATCATCGAGAACATCGAGGACCTTCAGGTCGAGCTTGCGACCTATGAGAACACCACCCTGGCCCAGGAGGAGCATGTCAATCGACTGATGGCAGATCTGAAGTCCTTGGAGGAAAGCAATCGAAGGCTGTCGGCTGGCGTACCCGAGGAAGAAGATCCACAAGGGGATCGTTTGCGATCCTTCATCGGTGACGGCGACCGCCAGTACCTCACCGGCCTCAAGGTGGGGGGGCAGAGGATCTTGATCCTCGTCGATGCCTCGGCGAGCATGTTGGACGAGACCATCGTCAACATCATCCGGCGACGCAACCTTCCCGCTGCCCGCAGAACTCGGGCGGAGAAGTGGCGTCAAGCCGTCGCGACCGTGGACTGGGTCACGACCCAGATTCCGCAGAGCAGTCGGTTTCAGATCTACACGTTCAACGATGCAGCAGGATCCATTGTCCCTGGCAGCGACGGCCAGTGGCTCGACGGCGGTAACAAGGAAGTCCTCGACGATGCGGTAGAGAGGCTATCTCGGGTGGCGCCTGAAAAGGGCACCAATCTCTACCGCGCCTTCACCGCGATCCGGGGCTTGCAACCGGCCCCCGACAACGTGATCCTTCTGGTCGATGGTCTGCCAACTCAGGGCAAGGCCAGCCCGCGCTCGACGACCATCTCGGCACGCGAGCGGATGAAGCTCTACAACAAGGCGGTCGAGGAGCTTCCACGGGGCTTTCCTGTCAATGTGATCCTGTTTCCCATGGAAGGTGACCCCCAGGCGCCGAGTGCCTTCTGGCGCTTGGCCATGGCTACTCGAGGCTCGTTCATGAGTCCCTCGGGAGACTGGCCATGAGAGGCCGACGCCGAGGTGTTCCCGAGGGCTTCAGCCTCTCGTTCCTCGACGCGATCTGCTGCGGCTTCGGAGCGATCGTACTGCTTCTGGTGCTCACCAAGATCGGCGAGCCACGGGCGCTGGAGCAGGCGAGGATCAATCTGGACGGACTCGTGGAGAAACTCGAGCAAGAGCTGTACGAGATCCGGGGTGAGACGGAAGTTCTCAACCGCAGTCTCATAAGCCGACGACAGCAGCTCTCGAAGGAGCGCGAGCTCATCGCTCGGCTGAAGGGCGATCTGTCCCGAATCCAGGGCGAGTTCGCTGCCTCGGCCCAAGAGTCCGAGGTTCAGGACATCATCGAAGGTCGACTGTTGGCGGCACAGCAGAAGCTGACCGTAGAGATGCAGCGATTGCAGCAGCAGAGCGAGGAGCGGCCTCGGCAGGTCGAACAGCAGTTGGTGGGCGGAATCCCGGTGGACAGCGAGTACATCATTTTCGTGATCGACACCTCGGGCAGCATGTTCACGTACGCGTGGCCGGCAGTGATGCGGAAGATGACCCAGGTTCTGGACGCCCACCCAAAAGTCAAGGGCATCCAGATCATGAACGACATGGGGCAGTACATGTTCTCCAGCTACGCTGGCAAGTGGATCCCCGATACTCCTGGTAGGCGGAAGGTCATTCTGGATCGACTGCGGACCTGGAGCGTCTTCAGCAACAGTAGCCCGGTGGAGGGCATTACCAGAGCCATTCGCACCTTCGTCGCGCCGGACAAGAAGATCAGTATCTATGTCTTTGGTGACGAGTTCACCGGTCGCTCGATCGACGATGTCGTGTCGTCAGTGGACCGAATCAATCGACGCGACTCCAAGGGAAACCGCCTGGTCCGAATTCACGCGGTCGGCTTCCCAGTCATGTTCTCCGTCTCTGGCGTCTCCGACTCCACGGGCGTGCGCTTCGCTACCCTGATGCGCATCCTCTGCCACCGCAACGGCGGTACCTTCGTCGGGCTGAACAGCACGAGACCCTAGAGGGGTTGAGGCGGCCGGGCGAGCCTTCCGGCCGATCTCTGAGGGCTTGGGGGTTGAGGCAGCCGGCGTACCTTCGGCTGGCCTTTGAGGGCTTGGGATCGAGGCGTCCGACTCACCGCCGGACGGTCTTCGAGGCCGTGAGGGTTGAAGCGGTGCCTGTAAATTAGAATTGGCCGGTTGCTGCACGGAGAGTGACTCGATGCGACGCTCGACCTTTACGATTTTTCTTGCCCTCGGAGCTCTTCTTGTCGCTCCGGCGACTGATGGAGCCTCTTTCCCGGCGGCACGGGGTCATGGTGGTGCAGTGGCGTCGGCGGAGCCAGCTTCGACCGAGGTCGGGCTCGAGATCCTGCGCGCCGGTGGCAATGCCGTCGACGCGGCCGTAGCGACTGCCCTCGCGCTGGCTGTCGTGCATCCTCAGGCTGGCAATCTGGGCGGTGGCGGATTCGCCGTCGTCCGGATGGAAGGCCAGCTGACGAGCCTGGACTTCCGGGAGATCGCGCCCGCCGCAGCCACCCGGGAGATGTATCTGGATACCGAAGGTCGGCCGGTGAAGGACGCCTCCATCATCGGACCGCTCGCTGCAGGTGTGCCGGGGTCGCCGGTCGGGCTGTACGAGCTCCACCAGCGCTTCGGCAGCCTCGCGTGGCCCCGGGTATTGAGGCCGGCCCAGTTGCTGGCCTCCGATGGCTTCCTTGTCACGAGTCGTCTTCACGACTCCCTGGCCGAGGAGCAAGAGAGCCTCGAGCGCTTTCCCGAGACGGCGAAGGTATGGCTTCCGGAAGGTCGGCCACCGGCCGTAGGTAGCCGGATGAGGCTGCCGGCTCTGGCAGCGACGCTCGAAGCCTATGCGGAGGAAGGACCTCGAGCGCTGACCTCGGGGCCGATTGCCGAGGCCATCGAAAGGGCTTCGGAGGCTCACGGTGGCCTCTTGCGGGTGTCCGATCTCCAGAGCTACGGGGCGGTCTGGCGGCGACCGCTGGAGTTCAGTGCGTTCGGGTGGGAGATGGCGGCGATGGATCTTCCCGCCTCCGGAGGGATCATCGTGGCGCAGACTCTGGGCCTATTGGAGAGTCTCGGCTGGGGCGAGATGCCCCGCTTCGGTGCCGATCGGGCGCATCTGCTGGCCGAGGTGTGGCGCCGCGCGTATGCCGATCGATTCCTCATGGGGGATCCGAGGAGCTCCGAGGCCGACTCGCAAGGCCTGCTGGCCCCCGAGTGGCTCGCCTTTCGGCGGTCGACGATTCAGATGGACAAGGCATCGCTGTCCGCCGACATCGCCCGCCTCCCCGACTCACCGCCTGCCGAGAGCCCGGACACCACCCACGTGGCGGTGGCCGATGCCGCCGGGAATCTGGTGACGCTGACCACGACCCTCAACGACACCTTCGGCTGCCGACTGCTGGTTCCGGAGGCCGGTTTCCTGCTCAACAACGAGATGGACGACTTTGCCGCTGCGCCCGGCCGTCCGAACATGTTCGGGTTGGTCCAGGGCGAAGCCAATGCGGTACGGCCTGGCCACAGGATGCTCTCCTCGATGACACCGGCCCTCGCCTGGCGCGGGGAGGAGGCTGTTGCTCTGGGAGGTCGCGGAGGCTCTCGCATCCCGACTGGTGTGGCTCAGGTCCTCCTGTATCTACTGGTGGACGGCGACCCGCTGCAGAGTGCGGTCGATCGCCCTCGGCTGCACCACCAGTGGCTACCCGACCTGCTGCGGGCCGAAGCGGACGCCTTGAGCCCGGAGACCATAGAGGAGCTCTCGAGGCGTGGGCATCAGATCGAGATCTGGACCAGGGACGCCAAAGTCAACGCCGTTCGATATCTCGAAGATGGCACCTTCGAGGCCGCGGCCGACCCCCGCGGCCCCGGCTCCGCCGATGTTGTGGCACCGATTGACTGACCGCTCGCCAAGGAAGGTTCGTCCCGGTGGCCCGCCCCCTCGTCTCGTCATCGCGCCCCATCTCCTGTGCCCTGCGATGGTCGTTGCGCTGCGCTCGACTCGGCGCCCCACAGTCGAGCCACCCGAACGAACCTCGGGCACCGGTAAGGGGAGTAGGGGCGTAGGGGCGTAAAGGCCTAGGGGGTGATGCACAACGGCTCAGAGGTGTAGGGCCGCGTGTGAAGTCTCTCCAACGGTTGAGGGTTCGGCGTGGGGACCTCCAGGGGGTTGGTTGCTGTGGAAGGGAGGATAGCCCCCTGGGGGCCCAGGTCGGACCCTTTTGCACCGGTGATGGCGATAAAGGCGTAGAGGCCTAGGGGAATGGGAGGGGGCCCCACTGCCCCAAGGATCGGCAGGGAGGTACGACCGGGCGCCTCAACCCTCAAGACCCTCGTCGTGTCGGCGGCGCAGTTGGCCGCAGGCGGCATCGTTCTCGAGGCCGCGGCTCTGCCTCAGATGGGCGTTGACGCCCTGGCGCCGGAGTGCCGCCAGGAAATCGTGTGCCTGGAAGTCCGTGGGCCGGTCGAAAGGTAGGCTCTCAACCGGGTTGTACATCAGCAGATTGACATGCGCCCGAAGTCGCTTGGCGATGGCCGCCAGCTGACCGGCATGCTCAGGGCTGTCGTTGGTCCCGGCCAGCAAACAGTACTCCAGGGTCACTTCGCGGCCGGTCTCCTGGAAGTAGATCTCGCAGGCCTGGAGAAGTCTCTCCAGAGGCACTCCCTGGGCCCAGGGGATCAACTGGCGGCGCAGCACGTCTTTGGGCGCGTGCAGGCTCAGAGCGAGCGTGATCTGGAGTTCTTCCCCAGCGAGGCGCTCGATCTGCTTGGGCAGGCCGACGGTGCTCACCGCGATGCGGCGCTGGCCAATCCCCAGCCCCCACTCGGCGTTGAGATGGCGCACAGCGGCGACGGTGACGTCGTAGTTGGCCAGGGGCTCGCCCATGCCCATGAAGACGATGTGGCTCAGTCTCTCCTCCTGCTCTTGGAGCTGCTGGGCAACGCGGAGAGCCTGCTCCACGACCTCGCCTACGGTGAGGTCGCGTTGCGAGCCACCGATGCCGCTGGCGCAGAATCGGCAGCCGACGTCGCAGCCGACCTGGGTGCTGAGGCAAACGGTGCGCCTCTCCCTGGCCGGTCGCTCACCCCTTCGGTCCTGGGACGGAATCATCACCGTCTCGGTCGTTGCTCCATCGGACCACTTCAGCAGCGTCTTGGTGGTGCCATCGGGAGCCTCCGTGCGGGCGAGCTCCTGTGCGCCGAGAATCGAGAAGGTATTGTCGAGTCTCTCCCGCAGCGCGGCCGGAAGATTGGTCATCGCCGAGAAGGCGGTCACCTGGCGCTCGAAGACCCAATCGAGAATCTGCCGGGCCCGGTAGGTCGGCTCGCCAATCCCCGTCAGCTCCGCTTCGAGCTGGTGAAGTGAGAGATCCAACAGGTGCTGCTTCGGGGACATGTCGGAAGTATAAGGGCAGTCCCTCGGTCATCATCCAGGGTCGGAGAACACAGGCCCGATGAGGGCAGGCAGGGGCGAGAGGCCTGAAGAGGAGTGCCGCGAGTCGGCTCGATCAACCGGTGGCCAGGGCCGAGCTGATGCCAACCACGCCCATCAGGAGAAGGATGGGTATGCCGAAGAGAAACAGGAAAATCAGGGCTATGGGCGCTACCGCGATTCCGAGCACGATGAGAACCAGGAACAAGACGAACTTCAGAAGGCCGAAAACGAGGGCTATCGGCAGAAGCAAGAGGCGCAGTACGAGCTTGGCAATCAGGGCGAGCAGGAAGAGGCTGCCCAGCACGACCGTACCGACGACGAGAACTGCGAAGAAGACAAGAAACTCCAGCATGGAATGTTCCTCCTCTTCTGACTACGCCTGGGAGGACCTGAGGGTTTCAGTGGTGGCGGGATCCAGGGTGGCGGGGATCCACCCTCGTACAGAGTTGATGAGGAAGATCTCCTCTGCTCGCGAAAGGTCCTTCAACTCGACGATTGCCTCGCGGATGGTCCCCTCCGCGAGGAGCTTCTCGCGTAGGGTTCCCGGAAGGAGCCCCGAGTTCAGGGGCGGGGTGATCATCTCGGCATCCAGCCGCAGGACGAGATTGGCGAGGGTGGTTTCGGTAATCTCACCTGCTTCGTTCCACAGCACCACGTCGTGGTGGTTGGGGAAGTCCCGCCTGCACCGGTCGTAGACGTCGCGATGAGTCGTCTTGTGGAACAGGAAGCAGTTGGATCGGTCGATCGGCTCTCTGGCGAGCGCCAGCCTCCAGGTGCGGTGATCGTCGGTCAGGGGCTCGGCCTCGATCTCGACCTCCCCGGCGGAGTCGACGAGAAGTCGAACCTTTAGAGTCCTTCTCGAGAAGCCATCAGTGGCCTTCTGAAGGTGATCCACCAAGACGTCCCGGTCGAGTTTGAAATCAAAGTAGGTTGCCGAGCGACACAGTCGCCGTAGATGCCGATCGAGGAGGTAGTAGCCCTCGTTTGGATTCCAGCGAAGCGTTTCGAGAAGCCGGAAATTAGGAGGAGGAGAGTTCAGGACCAATGACTTGGTCAGGGTTTCCCGCCATTCCTCCTCGGCTACCGATTCGGCAACGATGCCACCGCCGGTTCCGAACTGGGCAAGCCGCGATTGCCGATCGACCTGGACGGTGCGAATGGCGACATTGAACCGTGCCCGTCGACCTGGAGCGACATAGCCGATGGCCCCGGTGTAGACCCCTCGCGGCAGGGTCTCGAGATCTGCGATGAGCTCCATGGCTCGGATCTTGGGTGCGCCAGTAATCGAGGCGCATGGGAACAGCGCCGCGAGTATCTCCGAGAGTCCCGCCCGGGTCTGTGCCTCGACTGTGGAGGTGAGTTGAAACAGTGACGGGTACTGCTCCAGCTGCCACAGGCTGGCGACACGAACGCTCCCCGGGGTTGCGATTCGTCCCAGGTCGTGGCGCACCATATCGACGATCATGACGTTCTCGGCGCGGTTCTTGGGTGAAGCCTGGAGCCAGGCCGCCGCCTGCTCGTCTTCCTCGACGGTACGGCCCCGTGGCGAGGTCCCTTTCATGGGTCGGCTGACGATCGAGTCAGCCTCGAGTCGAAAGAAGAGCTCAGGGGAAGCGGAGCAGAGCGCCCATCGGCCGATGTCGACGAAGGCGCAGCACCTCGAGCGCTGACCTTGGACGAGCGCTGCGAAGAGCGACCAGGCGTCGCCCGCGAATGGGGACTGAAGTCGATGGGTGTAGTTGATTTGATAGGTGTCGCCGCGGGCGATCGCCCGGTGGATGGCCTCGATAGCCTCTTGATAGCTCTGCCTGGTCTGAGAAGGTAGCCACGTCAACGTGGCTGCAGTGTCCCCCGGGCCAGGTGCTGGCGGCCCGATGACCTCAGGTCTCTCGTAGAGGCCGAACCAGATGAGGGGTAGGTCGCTCGCCGCCCTGACGCGCATTGCGGGATCGAACGCCGGAGCCGCTTCGTAGCTTAAGAATCCTGCCGCGAAGAGGCCTCCATTGGTCGCCGATTCGACCTCTCTCAGAATGGGCTGGACCTCGGCGATCTCGGTACCGACAAGGGTCGCTACAGGGCAGCGAAAGCTCAGCCACTCCAGAGTATCTCCCCGCGGAGCCTGCAGGACGATGTGGGGTGTTTCTCCCATTTCGGATTCGTCGGCGAGAGCCACTGCCGGCTTCGTGCCTTCGCCCGTTGGTGGTTGGGTTAGACTCGGGCAGTTCAACGACAGGAACTCGATCCATGCCTAGAATCACTCGAGTCTACACGCGAACCGGCGACGACGGCACGACGGGTCTGGGAGGAGGTCAACGGGTCAGCAAGGGTTCGCCTCGCATCGCCGCCTACGGCACGGTTGACGAGCTCAACTCATTGATTGGTGTTGCCATGGCAGCCGGCCTGGAGGAAGAGCTGGTCAGTGAGCTGTCGAGAATCCAGAACGAGCTCTTTCATCTGGGGTCCGATCTCTGCTTCCTGGAAGAGGACAAGGACAGAGCCGCCGTGCCCGGTATCGAGGAGCGCCACATCACGAACTTGGAAGAGCTCATGGACCGTCTGTCAGCGGCGGTTCCGCCGTTGGAGAACTTCGTCCTGCCGGGGGGCTCATCGGGGGCAGCGAGCCTGCACGTGGCGCGAACCTGGTGTCGTCGCGCCGAGCGTGAGGTGGTCCAACTGGCCGAGCAGGAACCGCTCGGGGCCTATACGGTGCGCTATCTGAATCGGCTGTCGGATGCCCTATTTGTGATGGCCCGCTTCGAGAATGCCCGAAAGGGAATCCCGGAGACGATCTGGGACAGCCGGGCCTGAGACCCGAACGTTCGATCCACAGAACTCGTTTTGGAGAAGGCGAACGACGGTCTAGAGTACCGTCTCTCGCATGACCTCTTCGATGGTCGTCACGCCGTCTCGGATCTTCTCGAGACCGCTGGCACGCAGGCTGATCATGCCGTTCGATAGGGATTGCTGCCGCAGCTCGTTGGCACTGCCTCCCGACAGGATCAATTCACGAACATCTTCGTCTACGTCCATCACCTCGTAGAGAGCAACCCTGCCCTTGAATCCGGTGCCACTGCAGCGCTCGCACCCACGGCCCCTGAAAGGCTTGATGGTCTTGGCCTCCTGAGTGGAGAAGCCCAGATCGACCATTGCCTGCTCGGGGACCTCGTAGGCTTCCTTGCAGTTTGCACAGATCCGGCGCACGAGGCGCTGGGCGGCGATGAGATTGACGGAGCTCGCCACCAGAAAGGGCTCAATGCCCATGTTCATCATCCGGTTGATTGAGGACGGTGCGTCGTTGGTGTGCAGGGTGGAGAGCACCAGGTGACCGGTCAGCGCGGCTTTGATCGCCACCTCGGCGGTCTCGAAGTCGCGGATCTCACCCACCAGGATGATGTTGGGATCTTGTCGTAGGAAGGAGCGAAGCGCGGCCGCGAAATTGAGCCCGATCTGGTCCTTCATCTGCACCTGATTCACACCGACCAGGTTGAACTCGACCGGATCCTCGGCGGTCATGATGTTGGTCTCGGGCGTGTTGATCCGCGACAGGGCCGAGTACAGGGTGTTGGTCTTTCCCGAACCGGTAGGGCCCGTCACCAATACCATCCCAAAGGGCTTCAAAATGGCTTGCTCGAAGCGGCGCAGCGAGGCGGACTCGAATCCCAGCTTCGTCATGTCGAGCATCAGGTTGTCTTTGTCGAGAAGACGAAGAACGATCTTCTCGCCGAAGATCGTGGGCAGTGACGAGACGCGGAAATCCAGATCCTTGACCCTGCCGCCGACGCGGGTCTTGATCTTAATGCGACCGTCCTGCGGCAGGCGCTTCTCGGCGATGTCCAGTTTCGCCATGATCTTCATGCGACTGGTGATCGCCTCGCGCAGACGCAGGGGCGGACGCATCATCTCGTAGAGCAACCCATCGATCCTGTAGCGAACTCGAAATTCCTTCTCATAGGGCTCGATGTGGATATCGGAGGCATCCCGTTTGATGGCGTCGGTCAGGATGATGTTGACGAGGCGAACGACGGGCGCCTCCTCGGACTCCTGCTCCAGTGCCTCGAGATCGAGGTCCTCTTCTTCGTCGAGGACTTCGAGGTCGGCATCCTCGTTGTCCTCCAGGTCCTCCATGACCTTCTTGAGCTCGATGGAGTGCGTGCTGCCGTAGTACTGATCGATAGCACCGCGCAGCGTCGAGTCGGAGGCCACGACAGGCTCGACGTTGTAGCCGGTCATGAACTTCACGTCGTCCATGGCGAACACGTTGGTGGGGTCCACCATGGCGATGGTCAGCTTGGCCCCCGCTTTGGACACCGGAAGGATCGTGTACTTGCGAGCTACTTCGGCTGGGATGATGCCGATGATGCTGTCGTCGACCTCGATCTCGCTCAGATTGATCGCCGGGACTCCATAGCGCTGCGAGAGGAACTCCACCAACTCCTCATCATCGATGTAGCCCAGCTTGACGAGATGGGAGCCGACGCGTCCACCCTGGCTTTGCTGAGCGGCCAGCGCTTGATTGAGCTGCTCCTCCGTTATCTTGTTTGCTTGTTGAAGAAGCTCACCGAGGCGTGTCATAGCGTTGTAACTCCGGTCTCCATGTTCCTGCAGTCAGTCCGTTCGCCGCATATCGGCGGCGAACGACGGACCGTAAAGGGCGCGCGGTCTCCCGCCAGGGGATTCACGGTGAGCGAGTGTAACAACGGCGTAGAAAACGGGTCAATGGCATGCACCACAGGAAGGTGCGGGGCCATGGGTCGATGAGGCAATGAGGCCGTAGGGGCTTAGGGGCGTAGGGGAGGTAGGGGTCTAGGGGGTTAGCGCCGCAGGGTGGCGCTGGAGGAGGAAACGGGCGCGTTCGGCAATCTCTGCAGGCTGAATGTCCGTCAGGCAGAGCTTGGCCTCGTTGAATCTCTTGTGACAGAAGCTGCAGGGCAGCTGGCGCCAGAGCGCCGCTTCCCTGTCGCCATAGGGACCGTTGGTCTCTGGCGCGGTGGGGCCCATGAGGCAGAGAACCGGTGTCTCCAGGGCGTGAGCCAGGTGAACGGGCCCGGTGTCGCCACCGATGACGAGTCGAGAGTGGCGTAGGAAGGTGGCCAGATAGGCAAGAGTCGGTGCCACGATCGCCTCTGCAGAGCCTCTGCTGGCGGCCACGACCTCGTTTGCGAGGTTCTCCTCGCCTGGGCCGGCAGCCACCCAGCTGCGCAGTCCGAGATCACGCTCGAGGAGATGGGCCGCCTGACCCCACCTCTCGGGGGGATACCGCTTGTTGCCCCAGCCAGCCCCCGGTTGAATGAGAGCCCGCTGGTCCTCGGTCGAGGCCAACCTGTCGCGGGCCTCGATTGGTTCCTCGCGAAGGAGCTTGCCTCCCCCGAAGTCTGCCGGCTCGCGTGGGAGATCCAGAGCGTCCAGCACGGCGAGAGCCCGATCGACACTGTGCTCGCCCTGGGGAATGACGGGCTCGTTGATCCAGATGGAACTGGAGGGTTCGCGGCGAAATCTCGGTGCCACCCCGACCCTGCGATCGGCCAGCGTCAGTGCTGCCAGAGCCCCAGCCTTGTGATTGCCCATCAGATCCAGCACCAGCTCGGGCGCGAACCGTTCGAGCCCGACGAAGAAGTCGCGCATCGCCGCCCAGGTGCTCCGGCGGTGTAGCTGCCGCCTCCAGGTCCGGAGACTGACAACGAGCAACTCGTCGAGGTCGGGATGCCCTGCGAGCAGCGGAGCCATAGAGGACTCCACCACCCAGCCGAGCGTCGCGTGAGGTAGGTTGCGCCGCAGCGCCGTCAGCACCGGCAGGGCATGAACGACATCTCCCAGGGCGCTTGTGCGTAGAAGGAGGATTCTGCTGGGGCCCAAAGAGTCGGCCCTACCTTTCAGTCCGGCAGTCGCCGTATCTTCTCGATCAGATCGGTAGTCGAGTGATCCTTGGGGTCGCCGACCAATCGGGTGTCCCCACCGTAGCGCCGCACGACCTCGTACTCGGGGACCCTGTCTGGTGTGCCGTAGTCTGGGCCTTTGCAATGAATGTCGGGCTGCAGCCGATCCATGAGGGGCCCTGGCGAGTCGCCCTTGAAGATCACTACGAGATCCACCGGCTCGAGAGCGGCCACCAGTTCGGCCCGCTCCTGTTCCGGCGCAATGGGTCGTCCTTCTCCCTTGAGTAGAGCCACGGATTCGTCATCATTGATGGCGACGACGAGGATATCGCCTTCCTGCTTCGCGGCGCGAAGATAGCGCAGGTGACCTACGTGGAGAAGGTCGAAATGGCCATTGGCGAAGGCGATACGCCTACCTTCTGCCTTCAGCCGCGCGACGCGAGGAACTATGTCCTCGAGGCTCAGGATTTCGCCCACTCGAGATCTCGCAGCAGACGTGTATCGGAAGCTATGGCGTCCCGAAGCTCATCCGGGGTCAGGGTGGCCGTGCCCAGTTTCAGGACGACGACTCCACCGGCGTAATTAGCGAGCAGAGCAGCCTCGAGCGCGCTGGCACCGGCGGCGAGAGCGAGGGAGAAGGTGCCGATGACGGTGTCGCCAGCTCCGGTGACGTCGGCAACCTGATCCGTGCCGTGCACCGGGATATGGCAACTTTCCTGTCCCTCGAAGAGAGTCATGCCGTAGCTACCCCGGGTGATGAGAAGGTACCGGGCGCCAAGCTTCTCCAGAAGTATCGAACCGCGGGCGAGAGCCGATTCTGCCGACTCGGCATCACTGGCCGGCAACAGGGCCAGAGCCTCTTCTTCGTTGGGGGTTGCACCGTCGAGACCGACGAAATCGGGCAGGCGATGTCGCGAATCGCAGAGCACCGAGCCGTCCGGCGCCAGTGCGCTTCGAATCTGTTGCATGAGACCGGGCTGTACGGCTCCATATCCGTAGTCGCTGAGGACTGCGACCCGGGCCTTTCCCTGCCAGCTGTCGAGCTGCTTCTCGAACGCCCGGTGCTCCTCCTCAGAGAGCTCGCTTTCCTCCTCGATGTCGAAGCGCACGATCTGTTGCTTGATCGAGTGCCGCGCTCCACCCAGGATCCGGGTCTTGGTGACGGTGGAGTATCCATCGCGCACGAGGATGCCATCGGTGGTCACGCCCGCGCCTTGGAGAGTCGACAACAGCTGCTTGCCGTTGGTATCTCGACCGACTACCCCAAGAGGCAGAGGTACCCCACCCAGAGCGGCGACGTTGGCCACGGCATTGGCGCCGCCGCCCGGCGAAAACGTCTCGCTTTCGTAGCTCAGAATCAGTACGGGCGCCTCCCGGCTGATGCGCTTGGGTGAGCCCGAGATGAACCGATCAGCGACCAGATCGACCAGCATGAGGATCGGCTGACCGGCCATGGCGTCGACCAGATCCAAGAGTCGTTTCGTCGTCGGAAGTGTCTCCGTTGCGGGCATTTTGGGGAGCTTAGCACGCAACAAGAGAGGGCTTGGGGGTCGAGGCAGCCGGCGTACCTTCGGCTGATCTTTGAGGGCTCGAAGCACCAGCCAATGAACATGGCAGCGAAGAGGAGAGTCTTCCGGTCGGGTCCTAGACAGGAACGAGGGTCGCTTGATTGAGACGCGAGTGAGCATGATAATGCACGGGAAGCTGGAGGACAGATCTGTGATTCGCGTCCTATTCGTGGGGGCTCTGGGCCTTCTGGGGCTCGGTCTGGTCTCGGGTGCTCAGGATGAGCCGCAAGAGCCCTTGATGCTAATCGATGTCGAGGAGTTCACCGGCGAAGTCGTCGCAGTGCTGTCGGCGGATACCGTCGAAGTGGTCTGGACGGACACTCCGATCTCGGTTTGTTTCGCGGGTATCGACGCTCCTGAGTTGCAGCAAACCCACGGTACGGAAGCAAGAAGGCACGTCGAGGGCATGCTTCAGAGCAGGCGGGTCAGAGTGCGACTTCGCGGGCTCGATAGTCCACCTCATTGTGAGAGATTCGGCCAGGTTCTGCTGGAAGGCCAGGACATCAGCCGCGAAATCGTCGAGGCAGGATGGGCCTGGCTTTGTGTCGAGAGTGCATTTCCAGCCTACGTTTCGGGCCTCAGAGAGGCCGAACGGCAAGCCCGAGAAAGCGGTCGCGGTGTGTGGATGAATGCTGAGCCGACTCCTCCTTGGGTTCATCGTGGGGCTTCCACCTGCGTCGACGGCTGGTGATCTTGAACCAAGGTCCCTCAGGTGTCGTTGCCTCAATGCCCCAAGGACGGGCCGGAAGGAACGCCTGGCCCCCTCAACCCCCACTGCCTCTTATACTTCCGTTCATGAATGCCGTCGCGGATCGGCTTCGCGCGCTGATCGAGGATGAGGGTCCAATCACTTTTGCTCGCTTCATGGAGGAGGCTCTCTATGGTGAGGGCGGTTATTACTGCCGTGATGATCTGGCCATCGGGGTCGACGGGGACTTCATCACCGGCTCCTCCTACTCAGCCCTCTTCGCGCGAGCCACGGCGCGCCTCCTTCGCAGGATGGATGCAGCCCTCGGTCATCCAGCTAGCTTTCTCGAAGTCGGATACGGAGACGGCTCTCACCTGCGAGGCCTGGCCGAGTTCCTGGAACCGATGGGGGAACGCGAGTTGTTGGGCTGTGATCGTGTTCAGCGGTCTCTACCTTCAGCGATCGAGACGCTCGAGAGCCTGGAGGAGGTTGGTACCGGCCAAGTGGAGGGGGTCGTGTTTTCTTACGAGCTGTTTGACGCGCTTCCGATTCATCGGCTCATTGGCCGCAAGGGAGCGCGGGTGGGCGAGCTATGGGTCGTGTTGCAGCCCGACGGTTCCTTCGCGTGGCGGGAGGACGAGGTCTCGGAGCCTGCGCTCACGAGTCTGCTGGGCAGCCCTGGTGAGCCGCTCGAGCCGTGCCAGATTGCCGATCTTTCGCCTCGCTGGAGGCCTCTCTACGGACAGATGGCCGAAAAGCTGCACCGCGGCCTGCTGGTGACCTGCGACTACGGCTTTCCACGCCGGCAGCTATTGGATCGCCGGGTACGCCCCCACGGCAGCCTGGCCTGCTATCGACAGCAACAGGTGCACCGAGACCCACTGATCGATGTGGGTGAGCAGGATCTGACCGCCCATGTGGACTTCACTGCCTTGATAGAAGAAGGTGAGGAGCAGGGGCTGGAGACGGTGGCTTTGACTCGTCAGGCTGCCTGGTTGACGAGTTGCGGGATCTTCGAAGGCCTCGCCGACGCCGACCAGGTGGAGCGGTTGGAAGCGATGACGCTGCTCGACCCTGAAGGAATGGGCGAGGAGATTCGGGTGCTGGTGCAGGCTCGTGGGCTGGACGTGGCCGAGATTCTGGACACCCGATACCTGCTTTAGTGGTTGGTAGCTCTGTGATCGTCACCGTCCGGCAGGTGGAGAAATCAGCGTCGAGAGGGGCTCCTTGACACCCCTTGGGCCTCCGGTACAATTACCGCGGTATTCGCTTCCCGGAAGAAATCATGCGTTTCGAATCGGACACCTTCAAGCCCGTCCCGAGTGGGATCGAGAGTTGAGATCCAGGGGCTAGGACTGGCTGAATAGCTGACCGGGAACCACCATCTGGCGTTGGGCCTGAGACGAGCGCACTGTGGAAAGCTATCTCCCGGTCTTCATCTTCTTTTTGGTCACCGTGGCGTTCTTGATCGTCGTGCTGGTCGCCGCGCGTCTCTTGCGCCATGGTGGCGGTCGAACCCTACTCGAGCCGTACGAGTGCGGCAACGAGCCGACCAGCCTGGCTCACGACCACCGATTCTCCATTCGTTACTACCTGATAGCGGTCTTGTTCGTCGTCTTCGACGTGGAGGCTATCTTCCTGTTTCCATGGGCCGTGATATTCGACAAACTGGCACTGTTCGGCTTCATTGAAATGATGATCTTCTTGGCCATTCTTGTGGTCGGCTATGTGTACGTCTGGAGACGGGGGGCGTTGAATTGGGCCTGATGGACGACGTCGAGGCCAACATCCTCACCACGACCTACGACAAGGTCTTCAACTGGGCCCGTCGGTCGGCAATCTGGCCGATGCAGTTCGGCCTGGCCTGTTGCGCTATCGAGATGATGGCTGTGCTCGATCCGAGGCACGATATGAGCCGATTCGGTGCCGAGGTTTTTCGGGGCACCCCCAGGCAGAGCGATTTGATGATCGTCGCCGGTACAGTGACGGAGAAGATGGCGCCAATCGTCCGGCGCCTGTGGGACCAGATGCCGGAGCCCAAGTGGGCCCTCGCGATGGGCGCCTGTGCTACTTGCGGAGGCCCCTACCGGACCTACGCCGTCACCCAGGGAGTCGACAGGGTGATTCCGGTCGACGTCTACGTTCCCGGTTGTCCGCCCAGGCCGGAGGCATTGCTGTGGGGCCTCCTGCATCTGCAACGCAAGATCGACCGGATGACGGTGGCGAAGCCAAAGATGGACGAGGCCTCAAAGATCGCTGGTAACGCGTAATGAGCGAACGCGAAGACGACAAGCCGCAGGAGGGTCACCCGAACGGGGCCCAGCCGACGCCCGAAGCTCCGGACGAGACCAAGGCGGACGCGCCGGCCGTGGCAGAAGCCGATTCAGAGGAGGCGGCCAAGGCTGAGGCAGAGGCGAAGGCCAAGGCGGCAGCCGCCAAGGCCAAGGCTCTCGCCGAGGCGGAGGCTGCCAGGGAGCCATGGGAACGGGATCCTGTAGCCCCTGAATGGCAGGAGGCCGAAGGCGATGCCCTTGCAGAGGCCCTGAAGAGCAGCTTCGGTGAGGGGGTCACGGCGGCCCGCACTTTCGCCGGCGAGTTGGTGTTCGATATCGAGTTGCGGGTTATTCAGGAGGTTGGGCGGAGCCTGAAAGAGGAGCACGGGTTCGCCTTGTTGGTGGACATCTGCGGTGCTCACTATCCCGACCGTGAGGAAGCTCCCTTCGAGGTTGTGTATCACTTGTACAACCTCGAGCAGGCGCGCCGTATCCGGCTCAAGGTCGGTACCCAGGAAGGGGTCGAGGTGCCCACCGTCGTCGACGTCTGGAAGGGAGCCAACTGGCCGGAGAGGGAGATCTACGACATGTACGGCGTGCGTTTTGCCGGGCACCCGGATATGACGCGCATCCTGATGTGGGAAGGTTTCAGTGGCCATCCCCTGCGCAAAGACTTCCCTGTTGAGGGAATCGACACGGGGGCTGCGATCTACCCCGAGTTCTATGGTGAAGAGGCGGGCCCGGTTGCCGGTACCGGCACCGGATGGAAACCGCCCAAGCCATCTGAAGAGGAACCGGCGCCCGAGGAGGCCTAGGTCTCCGGGCGAGGCACGAGAGAAGCCATGGTTGAAGTGGACAGCTCGAGTCTCTCCAGCGACACCCTTTTCGGTGTCGAGGAGATGGAGATCAATTTCGGTCCGCAGCATCCGGCCACCCATGGGGTGCTGCGCCTGAAGCTCAAGGTGGACGGCGAGCGGATCGTCGATTGCTATCCGGTGATCGGGTATCTACACCGAGGCACCGAGAAGTTGTTCGAGCTGCACCCCTTCTTTCAGAATGTGCCCCATACGGATCGCCTGGACTACGTGGCCGCGGCCACTAACAACCTGGCCTACGTTGGTGCGGTCGAAAAGCTGCTCGGTCTGGTGGTGCCTCCGCGGGCGAGCTACATCCGCACGCTTCTGTCGGAGCTGCAACGGATCTCCAGTCATCTTATTTGGCTGGCGACGCACGCTATCGACATCGGGGCGATGACGCCCTTCTTCTACACGTTTCGAGAGAGAGAGATCATTCTCGATCTCTTCGAGGAGTACTGCGGGGCTCGACTGACTCTCAATTGCATGCGTCCGGGAGGTCAGCCGTACGACCTTCCCGTGGGTTGGGTCGAGCGCTGCGCCGAGTTCATCGAGGATTTCCCCGGCAAGATCGACGAGTACGAAGGTCTGCTGACGGAGAACCGGATCTGGAAGAAGAGGACAGTCGGAATCGGCATCCTGACACCAGAGGTGGCGCTGGAATACGGCGTGACCGGACCGATGCTGCGCGGTAGCGGCATTCAGTTGGATGTTCGCAAGGCGATGCCATACGAAATGTACGACCAGGTGGATTTCGAGGTGCCGGTGTTCTACAACTGCGACACCTACGATCGCTATCTGGTTCGAATTGAGGAGATGCGCCAGTCCGTCCGGATCGTTCGGCAGTGCCTCGAGAAGCTCCCCGAGGGGCCGATAATGGGCAAGCGCCCACGCGTGCTGAAGGCTCCCAAGGAAGGGGATGTCTACCATGCCGTGGAAGCTCCAAAGGGCGAGATCGGCTTCTATATCGTGGGAAACGGTACGCCGAATCCACATCGCTGCAGGGTACGGCCGCCGTCGCTATACAACATCCAGGTGTTGCCCGAGATGGTCGTCGGCGGCCTGATCGCCGACCTGATCGCGGTCATCGGTACCACTGACATCGTGCTAGGCGAGGTGGACCGATGAGGACGGGGTGGAGAGTCTGATGGTCGAGTTTTTTGGCGAGACCCTGTTCACCTACGCGGTGGTGCCGCTGGTCAAGATCATTGCGGCGATCATCGTCGTGCTGACGATCATTGCCTATACCACCTTCGCCGAGCGCAAGATCCTGGGCTTCCTCCAAGTCCGGACCGGGCCGAATCGCGTCGGGCCGTGGGGCCTGTTTCAACCCATCGCCGACGTCGCAAAACTCCTCGGCAAGGAGGACGTGATCCCGAATCGTGCCGTCAAGTGGGCGTACGTCCTGGCTCCGTGCCTGGTCGTCGGACCCGCTCTGATCATCCTGTCGGTGATTCCCTATGGGCCGCCATCGGGCGAAGGCACGATTCCCAGTTGGTTCATCACCGACGTCAATGCAGGGCTACTGCTGGTCGTTGCCATAGCTTCGATCGGAGTGTACGGGCTGATCCTCGGAGGCTGGGCCTCCAACAACAAGTTCTCCATGTTGGGCGGGCTTCGAGCGGCCGCCCAGATGATCTCGTACGAGGTCCCGCAGGGCTTCTCACTGGTCGTACCCGTGCTGATGGCCGGTACCCTCTCGCTGGTCGGAATCGTCGAGGCTCAGCTGACCCAGGGTCGATGGTTCATCTTCGGGTTCTTTCCCTTCGGTCTTCTGGCGTTCTTCATCTACTTCGTGGCTGGAGTAGCTGAATCCAACCGCAACCCCTTCGATTTGCCGGAGGCCGAATCCGAGCTGGTGGCCGGATTCCACACGGAGTACAGCGGCATGCGATTCGCTCTGTTCTTTCTGGGCGAGTACGCCAACATGATCGTGATCTCGGCTGTCGCGGTAACCATGTTCCTGGGCGGTTGGTTGCGGCCTTTCCCGAGTGTTGGGTGGTTGTCGTTTCTCGATTTGGCGTTCCTGCCGGCGGGCCTGGCCGGATTCCTGTGGTTCCTGATCAAGCTTCTCAGCTTCCTGTTCGTCTATATCTGGTTCCGCGGGACTTTCCCGAGGTACCGCTTCGACCAGTTGATGGATCTCGGTTGGAAGTGGTTGATTCCCACCGCGTTGCTGGCTGTCGTGGCAACTGGTCTCTGGAAGGTCCTCATCTAGGCTTACGTATGAGCTGGATCAAGCGATTCCTGGACAAGATCATGCTGCTGGACCTGTTCTCAGGCCTGGGCATCACCTTCCGGCACTTGCTGAAGAGGAAGGTGACGGTTCAGTATCCGGAAGAGCGCCGGGAGCCGGCACACCGTTTCCGTGGCATGTTTCGGCTCGACGAAGAACGCTGTATCAAGTGCACTCTCTGTGCCCGGGACTGCCCCATCGACATCATCTACATCGATTGGCACCAGGAAGTGAACCCGGAGACGGAGAAGAAGGAAAAGCTACTGGATCGCTTCGACATCGACATCCAGCGGTGCATGTTCTGCGGCCTGTGCGAAGAGGCCTGCCCCACCAACCCGAAATCGATCTGGTTGACGAGCAAGACCTACGAATTGGCGAGTTATGAACGGTGGCAGAATCTGTACGTGGACAAGCGGGAACTGGAGGACTGGAAAGTCCGCCCGGCCTATACCGATGAAGAGGTCGTCTGATCGAGAGATGAGCGTCTGAGATGGAATTCCTGCTGGTCAACGGCCCCGGGCTGCTGTTCTACCTGTTTGCCACACTGGCCGTGCTGGCTGCAATCCTGGTGGTCAGTCTGCGCAATCCCATGTACTCGGCTTTCGCGCTGCTGGTTTCGTTTCTGGCTGTCGCCGCGCTGTTCTTCTTGCTCCATGCGGAGTTTCTGGCAGTTGTGCAGATCTTCGTCTACGGCGGCGGCATCATGGTGCTGTTCTTGTTCGTCATCATGTTGGTCAACCTACACCGAATTCAGGAAGCCGAAATCTATGGCATGCAGTGGCCGGCGGCGCTGCTGCTGGCGGTGATGTTGATCGGACTGGTGAGTTGGGTGGTGGCCAGGGTTCAGTTCTCACCGGCCAATCTCGCGCCTGCCGCTCTTGTCAGCGTCGACGGCGAGGCCGTGGGCAATGTTCAGGCAGTCGCATGGCAGCTCTTTCAGCAGTACCTATTGCCGTTCGAGATTGCGTCTCTCTTTCTGCTGGTGGCGATGATCGGTGCTGTGGTTCTGGCACGTAAGGATTAGCTGGAGAGGGAGAGTGTGTCCACCGGATCGATGAGACAACGAGACGAGAATGCCAATGTTTGAGATCACCACCAACCACTATCTTGTGTTGAGCGCCATGCTCTTCGTGATCGGTCTTGTCGGGATCCTCACGCGGCGCAACATGATCGTGGTCCTGATGTCGATCGAGTTGGTGTTGAACTCGGTCAATCTCAACCTGGCGGCCTTCTCGTATCAGTACTCGGACCTTACCGGTCAAATCATGGGTGTCTTCGTCATTGCGGTGGCCGCTGGAGAGGCTGCAATCGGCCTGGCCATCCTTGTTGCGTTGTATCGATTGCGAGGCACCACTTCGCTCGATCAAGCCTCGGAGCTCAAGGGGTAGCGGACGATGCAGGCGCTCTGGCTGATCCCGCTCTTGCCCTTCCTGGGGGCCTTTCTCAACGGTGTTGTCCTCAAAGGTAGGGCTTCCAAGCGGTTGGTCACGGGCGTTGCAGTCGGCAGCGTCGGACTGACAACCGTTCTGGCCCTCTTCTATGCAGTTCCGAGCTACCTGCGGAGCGCCGAGTATGCCGCCGGGCGTGGCTTCGAGCAGGTGCTCTGGGTCTGGCTACCGGCCGGTTTTCTGAAGCTTACGAGTGGCGTATTTGCAGAGCTGGCCATCGATTTCGCTTTTCTCCTGGACCCGCTCTCGGCGGTCATGCTCTTCGTGGTCACCTTCGTGGGCTTCTGGATTCACGTCTACTCGATCGGGTACATGGGGCACGAAGACGGCTACCAGCGTTACTTCACCTATCTGAACCTCTTCATGGGAGCGATGCTCCTGCTCGTGCTGGGCAACAACTTCCTGGTCATGTTCATCGGCTGGGAGGGCGTCGGTCTCTGTTCCTACCTGCTGATCGGCTACTACTACAAGGAAGAGTTTCCTCCGTACGCCGGTCGTAAGGCCTTTATTGTCAACCGGATAGGCGACGCTGGCTTCCTCATGGCCCTGTTCGCCCTGGCTTCGACATTCGGCAGCTTGCGGTACACGGAGATCTTCTCCAAGGCGGCCGAAGATCCTTCCCTCCTCGAGTCTCCGTTCGTGATGGGTCTGACGCTGGCGAGCTTTGTGGCTCTATTTCTCTTTGTCGGAGCCACCGGCAAGAGCGCCCAGATTCCGCTCTACGTCTGGTTGCCCGATGCGATGGCCGGCCCGACCCCGGTCTCCGCACTGATCCACGCCGCCACCATGGTGACGGCGGGTGTGTACATGGTTGCCAGAGCCAACATCGTCTACCAGCTGGCACCGGGAGTCTCCGGAGTCGTGGCCGTCGTGGGCTGCTTGACGGCGATTTTCGCTGCCACGATCGCCCTGGCTCAGACCGATATCAAGAAAGTGCTGGCTTACTCCACCGTTTCGCAGTTGGGATACATGTTTCTGGCCGCCGGCGTAGGGGCCTACTCAGTGGCGGTTTTCCACCTCATGACCCATGCCTTCTTCAAGGGCCTACTCTTTCTGGGGTCCGGCTCGGTG
Source organism: Thermoanaerobaculia bacterium (assembly GCA_049664225.1). Lineage (GTDB taxonomy): Bacteria > Acidobacteriota > Thermoanaerobaculia > Multivoradales > JAHEKO01 > JAUVRX01. Next base: position 95,408 of record JBATEX010000057.1, on the reverse strand, counting down.
ATCCACGCTGTCGGCGGGGAGCAGGACATGCGCCGGATGGGTGGGCTACGCAAGAGGCTGCCTGTGACCTACTGGACCTTCGTCACAGGAACCTTGGCGATCGCCGGAGTGCCGCTCCTGGCCGGGTTCTTCAGCAAGGACCAGATCCTGGCGGCGGCTTTCGAGGGCCACAAGATCCTCTGGGGCGTTGGCTTGATCACGGCCGGACTGACAGCCTTCTACATGTTCCGACTCCTCTACATGACGTTTCATGGCGAGTTCAGGGGTTCGCAGGAAGAGTGGGAGCACGTTCACGAGTCGCCGCCGGTCATGACCCTGCCGCTGATTGTGCTCGCCATCGGCGCGGTCATCTCGGGCTGGGTCGGCCTTCCCCGTTTGGGTGATTGGGATTGGAACTGGTTCGGTCACTTTCTGGAGCCGGTCGTCCATGCGGTGGGTGGGCACGGTGAGGCGCATCACGCCAGCTTGGGCCTCGAGCTCCTGCTGATGGCGCTCTCCGTGGCGGTCGCCGGCATCGGTATCTTCCTCGCCTGGCGGACCTATGGCGGGTCGCGGGAGCTGGCAGGAGGCGCCTGGTGGGCAGACCGATTCCCTGGCCTGCATCGCCTGCTGCTCAACAAGTATTACGTTGATGAGCTCTACGATCGAACGGTGGTGCGAGGCACCTGGTCGACTGCCCGCAACCTGTTTCGCTTCGACGCCGGGTTCATCGATGGTTTCCTGGTCAACGGCTCACGCCATGTGACCGTTGCTGCCGCCTACCTGTCGGGCTTCTTCGACAAGTACGTGGTCGATGGATTGGTGAATCTCACTGGCTGGCTTCTGCAGTTCGGATCGCGAGTGTTTCGTCGCTTGCAGACCGGAGTGGTCTCCCAGTACGCGATGGTGATCGCAGTGGGGATGTTCGTTCTGGCCTTCTTCTATGTCGTTGTTGTACTGCAGAGCTAGGTGAAACGAGGGTAAGTCATGTTCGACTGGGTGCTTCAAGTTCCGATTCTCAGCATCATCTGCTATCTGCCCCTGGCAGGGGCTGTGGTCATCATGTTCTTCATGCGAGGCACCAACACTCTCGCAATCCAACGCTTCGCCACCCTGGTGGCCGCCGTTGACTTCGTTATCTCGGTGCCACTCTGGTTCACTTTTGAACGTCAGGGCGAGCTGTTTCAATTTCGCGAGAGCGCCAATTGGATCGAGGCCATCGGGGCGCGCTACGAGTTCGGTATTGACGGTATCGCCCTCTTGTTGGTGCTGCTGACCACTTTTCTGGGAGTGGCCGCATTCCTGTCGTCCTGGAGTGCGATCCAGGTAAGGGAGAAGGAGTACTACATCTTCATGCTGCTTCTGCAGACCGGCATGTTGGGCGTCTTCATGGCCATGGATTTCTTCCTGTTCTATGTCTTCTGGGAAGTCATGCTGGTGCCTATGTACTTCTTGATCGGAATCTGGGGAGGTCCGCGCAGGCTCTACGCGGCCATCAAGTTTTTCCTCTATACGCTGGTCGGCTCGGTGCTCATGCTGCTCGGCATCCTGGCGCTGTACTTCTACAACAGCACCGGCCTGCTGGGTTGGGGAGGTCTGGGAAATCCGCGCAGCTTCTTCATTCCACAGTTCCACGAGATCTCTTCGCAGATTCCACCTGACCTCCAGTTCTGGATTTTCCTGGTGTTCTTCGTCGGGTTTGCCATCAAGGTGCCGATGTTTCCCTTCCATACCTGGCTGCCCGACGCCCACGTGGAAGCTCCTACGGCAGGCTCGGTCATCCTGGCTGGCGTCCTGCTGAAGATGGGGACCTACGGTTTCGTCCGCTTCTCGCTGCCGATCCTGCCCGACGCGACCATGAAGTTGTTGCCCTGGATGGCGGGGTTGTCCATCGTCGGGATTCTGTACGGCGCCCTGGTCGCGATGGCTCAGAAGGACATGAAGAAGCTGGTGGCCTATTCATCGGTGAGCCACCTGGGCTTCGTGATGCTGGGAATCTTCGCCCTCAACACGGCCGGCCTCAATGGCGGCGTGCTGCAGATGATCAACCATGGGCTCTCTACGGGCGCCCTCTTTTTGCTGGTCGGAGTCATCTACGAGCGACGGCATACGCGGATGATCGCGGACTATGGCGGGATTTCTTCCGAGATGCCTCTGTTTGCGACGATCTTCATGGTCATCACGCTGTCATCCATCGGCCTGCCGGCCCTGAACGGCTTCATCGGTGAGTTCACGATTCTGGTCGGTGCCTTCAATCGGACATGGTGGTGGGCCCTGTTGGCAGTTATTGGAATCGTGCTGGGGGCTGCCTACATGCTTTGGATGTATCAGCGTGTCTTCTTCGGGCCGCTGAAGAATCCGGAGAACAAGGGTCTCGAGGATCTCAATGGCCGAGAGCTCGCCTACCTGCTACCGATCGTCGCCATGTGTTTCTGGATCGGTCTCTACCCGAAGCCGTTCTTTGACATCATGGAGAAACCGGTCGACTACATCGTGCAGAAAGTGGATCCCGAGTACGCCGCAGCGATGGCGGACGGCTCAGAGCCTGCCGCAGGCGCAGATCTGGTGGCAGAGATCGAGGACTAGCTCGATGACTTCCATAGCCCCCCAGGAGTTCTGGCTGCTTCTTCCAGAGATGGTGCTGGCCATCTTCGGCATGGCGCTGCTGGTTGCTGGAACCATGGGCCGTGGCATCGGCAGCCGCATGGCAGCGATGGCGTCGCTGGTCGGAGTGGGGGCGGCGATGATCCTGGTGGTCTGGACACAGGGTCAGGCGACGATGGGAGCCCCCATTCTGGCGGGGATGTTCGTGCTGGATGGGTTCGCACTGTACTGGAAGGTGCTGTTTCTGGTCGCCACCGCCCTGACCGTTTTTCTATCCGCCAGATTCATCGAGGAGGGGGGCTACCGGGCAGGCGAGTACTACTCCCTCCTGCTGCTGGCCACGACGGGAATGATGCTGATGGTCAGCGGCTTCAATCTCCTGTCGATCTGGATCTCGCTCGAATTGATGGCGCTGTCGAGCTACATCCTGGCCGGCTACTTCAAGCATGAGCGGCGCTCGAACGAGGCTTCGCTCAAGTATTTTGTACTCGGGGCACTGTCCAGCGGCATCCTGCTATATGGCATCTCGCTGCTTTATGGCGCGACTAGTACCCTGGCCTTGCCGGAGCTCTCGAGGAGCCTGTCACTGGCAGTCCTGCACGGCGACCTGCTGTCGGCGGTGGGGTGGATTCTCCTGGCGGTCGGCCTCTTCTTCAAGGTCTCGGCGGCGCCGTTCCACGTTTGGACACCAGACGTCTACGTTGGCGCGCCGACTCCGGTCACCGGCTATTTGGCGGTGGCCTCGAAGGCCGCATCATTCGCAATCCTGGTTCGCATCTTCTACCAGGGCCTGGCGCCGCTGGTGATCGACTGGCAGATCGTCGTCGCGGCGGTGGCCACGCTGTCGATGATTTGGGGCAACATTGCGGCGCTAACCCAGACGAACGTCAAGCGAATGCTGGCCTACAGCTCAATCGCCCATGCCGGCTACATCCTGATGGGAGTACTGGCAGCGAACGAGACCGGACTCTGGGCGCTGATGTTCTATCTGCTGGCCTACAGTCTCTTTACGCTGGGAGCCTTCGGCACCGTGATTCTCTTGGAGCGGCGCGAGTACGCCGGCGAGACCCTGTCCGACTATGCCGGTTTGGCTCGCCGCGCACCCTTTTTGGCAGCCAGCATGTTGATCTTCATGCTCGCACTGACGGGGCTACCACCAACGGGAGGCTTCTTCGGGAAGGTCTATCTGTTTGCGGCCGCCATCGAAGCGGGGTGGACTTGGGTGGCTGTGATCGGAGTCCTGACCAGCGCCATCTCGCTTTACTACTATATGGCCGTGGTGGTTCAGATGTACCTGAAGGACTCGGATGCGACGACGCCGATTCCCATGCGCGCTCCCGGTTTGGTTGCGGCCATCGGATTCTGTGCTGTCGTTACGGTAATTCTGGGTCTTCTACCCGGCGTCTTCGTAGATCTGGCCAAGTCGAGTGTCTTGCCGCTGGCCTGGAATCTTCTCTAAGAGGATTCCTTCGCTAACCAGAGGGCGGGCAGGCCGATCCTCGTCGCTCGGTTTGCGTCTAATTTGCGCCTTTCTGGTTTCGGGCTAAACTACTGGCACGGTCTATGCGTAGCTCGAGGATTGCAATAAGTTGAATCTGTGAGAAGCTGAAGATGCCGGGTAAGAGCACGAGTCAGCAGCGGGGTTGGAATTTCGAGGAGGCGGCGATGCCCTTCGTCGATGCCCTCTACAACACCGCCTACCGGATGACCCGAAATGCTCAGGATGCCGAGGATCTTGTACAGGAGACCTACCTCAAGGCCTATCGCTACTACGACAAGTTCGAAGAAGGTACCAACTTCAAGGCCTGGCTGTTTAAAATCCTGAAGAACACCTTCATCAACAACTACCGCAAGAAACAGCAGGCCCCACCGCAGAGCGATTTCGCCGAGATCGAGGATGCCTTCGAGAGCAGGCTCAGCTCGGACGTCTCGGGCCAGATGAAGAGCCCCGAGGAAGAGATTCTCGAGAACGTTCTGGACGAGGATGTACAACGCGCTCTGGACGACCTGCCACCCGACTATCGAATGGCTGTGCTTCTCGCCGACCTCGAGGGGTTTTCATACAAGGAGATCGCGGACATTCTGGAGTTGCCTCTGGGGACGGTCATGAGTCGGTTGTATCGGGGCCGCAAACTCTTGGAATCGGCGATGCTCACCTATGCCAAAGAGCACGGATATCTGCGGTCCGGTGAACCCAGCAAGATGCGTAGCAGCCAGCTGCGTGAAGGCTCGAAGGAGCAGAAGTGAGAGCTCTACGAGGAATTTCGCCGACAGGACGACAGTTAGATAGAGAGAGGCCTGTCAGGCGCGTCGTCCGAGCTGGGTGTGTGCAGGGTCTCGAGGTGCGGAGATGAACTGTAGCAGGGTCAGAGAGATCATCTTCCTCTACGCCGACAACGAGTTGGGTGAGGAGCTTCTGGTGTCCGTCCAGGAGCATGTCGTTGTCTGCCCTCAATGTGCCCGAAGAATCGACTACACGCGTAGGCTCTTGACCGTCGTTCGCAAGGGTTGCACGGGTACCAGAGCGCCGGAAAGTCTGCGCAAGAGGATTCTGACCAGTCTGCGTCATCCCGAAGTGGAGTGGGAAGGCTGACCCCGGATCGAGGACGATTGCCATGCAGATCACTAGAGCTAAGGTGAGGACTTCGGGTCGAAGGACCGGGTGGGCGGTCATGGCGTTTCTGATGGCTGTACTCATTGCCACCTCCTTGATGGCACCACCGGTTTCCGGTCAAGGCCGCGGTTTCACTCTGGAGGGACTTTCCGGAGGTCAGATCCAACAAAGAGACCTAAATCAAGGTGCAGTCATAGTCGTGGTCTGGGCGTCATGGTCACCACGCGGCAGGGATATCGTGCCCCGCGTCGATAACATCGCGAATCGCTGGGGCTCTCAGGCGCGCGTCATCATGGTGAATTTCCAGGAGGACGCCGCTACGGTCGAGAGTTTCCTGCAAGGCAAGCGTCCAAAGGCTCCGATCTTCCTCGATCGCGACGGTGGGTTCTCGAAGAAATACTCGGTGACTCACTTGCCCGGGCTGCTGATTTTCAAGGACGGAGTCACCGCATTCTCCGGCAAGTTGCCACCAGATCCGGATTCCCTGATCGGCCAGACCCTGGGTTGAGCACGGGTCTTACCAGGCAAGGTGGAGTCGACGTGAAACGTAGCTGGGTCCGCCTGGGCGTTCTGAGCCTACTGGTCGTGCTGGCCGCGGGCCTCTATCTGGCGACTTCAAGACTCGAAGCCTTCATTGCCTCACCCCTCCGCCTCCTGCCGACGCAGGCCTACTCCTCCGAGCTCGTGGCTCACCCCATGTGGGCGGCGCGAGTAGACGGTGGGCTGGGAAGGCAGAACTTGCCGGTGGAGTTTGCGTTTCGACGTGGTGAGACGCTCAGTGACGCACTGGACGCAGTGGGTTTTGAGCCGCAGGAGGCTAGCCTGCTGGTGGAAGAGGTAGCCAAGCATGTCGATCTTCGCCGACTGCGCCCCGAAGACCGCTACGCCGCCATGGTGGACTCCGAGTCTCGGCTCGAAGGCTTCCGGCTGACGTTGAACGGGAAGGGCCAGGTTTCTGTCTGGCAGAACGACGGGCAATGGCGGAGTGCCTGGCGGCCCTTCATTGAAACGACGAGGGTGAAGGCGATCGAGGGCGAGCTCGACGACTTCCTGGAAGCCTCCATTGGTCGGGCCGGGGGTCACCCCACGGTGGCTTACGTCATGGCCGATGTGCTGCAGTGGGACCTAGACTTCAACCGCGATCTGAGACTCGGTGATCGATTCGAGCTGCTCTACGAAGAGGTGTATCTGGACGGCAAGTTCTACCGTGTAGGCAGTATCCTGACGCTGACATACGAGAATGGCGGTAAGGTTCTCGAGGCCTATCGATTCGGTGAGGACAACGGGTACTACGATTCGGCAGGCCGTCCTCTTCAAAAGCTCTTCCTGCGGTCGCCTCTGCGCTTTTCCCGCATTACCTCGCGTTTCACGGGCCGGCGGTTCCACCCGGTCCTCAAGACGTACCGGCCCCACTACGGAGTGGACTACGGGGCTCCGACGGGGACCCCTGTGCGAGTGACTGCGAACGGCGTCGTGAGATTCGCGGGCTGGGATCGCGGTGGTGGCAATACCGTCAAGGTGCGCCACCCCAACGGCTACCTGACCGCCTATCTCCATCTCTCCAAGTTTGCCGGTGGAATCGATGTTGGCCGACGAGTCTCTCAGGGGGACGTGATCGCCTACGTGGGCTCGACCGGGTTGGCCACAGGATCTCATCTGGACTATCGAATCCAGCGCGATGGGCGTTGGATCAATCCACTCACTCTGGACAACAAACCGGCTGAGCCGATATCCGAGGAGCAGTTGCCGGCCTTTCTCGCCTGGCGAGACGAGCTGCGCACTGCCCTGAAGGAGGGGCGTAGCCCATTCGTACCAGAGCTGCAGAGCGGTGACCTCCTAGCCGAAGACGAAGACACAGACCCGTTTCATGCCTCAGCGCTCGGCAAGTAGGGTCCGCGCCAGAGCCTGGTGTCGGGTCGACCTGGCGGGTGGCACTCTCGATCTCTGGCCGTTGGGTCTCTTGCACCCCGGTTCTCGTACTGTCAATCTGGCCATCGACCTGCCAGTCGAGGTCGATCTCGCATTGGCCGAGAAGGGCTATCGAGTCCGCCAGGGCGGCTCGGAGGTTGCAGCCAATTCCCCTCGGGAGCTGGCCGAGTCCGAAGGCGGCGGCCTCATCGGCCAGATCGCTCTAGATGTCGGCTTGCCTCCTTCGATCCTCAGAATCGAGAGCGCCTCACCTCTGGGGGGTGGTCTTGGAGCTAGCTCGGCTCTGGCCGTGGCAACCCTGGCGGCTGCAGATGCCTTGGCTGGCGGGAAGCCATCCTCGGCAACTCAGCTCGCGAGGCGGGCACGGGATATCGAAGCGCGACTCATGAGCCTGCCGACTGGTGTTCAGGACCACTTTCCGGCCCTCCTTGGCGGCGTGCTGGAGATCGAGTACCGGCCCGGTGGCGAGAGGGTCCGCAGTCTGGAAGTGGATATCGAGTCGCTTGGCGACAGCATGCTGGTGGCCTACACTGGGCAGAGTCACTTTTCGGCGGGTAACAACTGGCGCATCGTGCGCAGACGGCTCGATGGCGACCCGGAGATCATCGAGCTCTTCGATGGCATCCGGGACACCACCCAGGAGCTTTCACAGGCCCTGGAACAGGGTGACTGGCAATCAGCCGGGAAGCTCGTGGCAAGAGAGTGGAGCTATCGCAGCCAGCTGGCTGAAGGCATCTCGACGCCTGTGATCGAGGCCCTGCTTGCTGCCGCCAGCCGGGAAGGGGCCTGGGGGGGCAAGGCATGCGGAGCGGGTGGCGGTGGCTGCATCGTGCTCCTTTGCCCAGCCGAGAGGCGTCGCAGGATCGCCGAGGCCTTGGAGGCGGCTGGGGCTCGGGTTCTGCGTGCCAGACCGGTGGCCAGCGGGCTGGAAGTCGAGCGTCTGGCGCTACATTCCTGATTTCTGATGGCCTATGGAGGGGACGGTGAGGTCTTTTGGTGACCTCTGCCGGGCAATTTGCCTTGAATCAGGCAGAAGGGGACTGCCTGTACTGACTGGCCTGAAGCTTGCAGTCTGAAAGCGTGGCAACACGATTCCGGACCCGAAGCTCCGCGGTCGTGAGGGTCAGACAGCCCGATAGGCCTCGGAGGGCCCGGAAGCGAGAGGAGGCCGACCATGATCAAGAGAACCGGATTCCGACATCGACGATTATTCCTGAGTGGCCTGGGGCTGACTCTGGGGTGGTTGCTTTTGGCCAGCATCGGCTGGGCGACCGATGAGGAGAAAGCCCGGGTCGTCAGAACACGGCCCTCGGCTGACTCGTCGGGCTCCGGGCGGCAGGCAAGTTCCACGCGCCCTAGTTCCCGGCCGGCCGTGGCGCCGCAACAGTCCACAAGCTCGAGTTCGGGGTCGTCGTCGTCCGCCGTACAGCGACAGCCGACGGCACGGGATACTCGGGAGAATCCTCCTGGCCAGTGGAAGCCACCCGGAAGGTCCGGTGGTGGAGGCGGTGGAGGAGGGGGTGGGTACCACCCATCCTGGGGTTGGAGCGGGGGCTGGGGACATCGATACCCCTGGTATTGGAACCGCTATTGCTGGGGTTGGCCGTCTTGTTGGGGCTGGGGCTGGGGACACTGGGGCCCGTATTGGTACGACCCACCTCGTGCCTATCCGATGTATCGGACTCCCTACAGTCCTCGATCGGCCGGTGCCGATCTGGGGGCTCTGAATCTGGTCATCAAGCCGAAAAAGTCAGAGGTCTACGTGGATGGCCGTTTCGTCGGTCGGGCGAAGGACTTCGACGGCTACCCGGGTTATCTGTGGCTGGAAGAAGGGACCTATGAGATAACCCTGGTTCGGGATGGCTATGTGACCTTTGCCGACCGAGTCGTGATTCGGACCGGCCAGATCATTGACATGGAGCTGCGCCTCCAGCAGGGCCTGTCTACTCCGCCCAGGCCTCCCATGGCACCCATCGTGGAGCCTGGACCCGCGGCCCAGGAAGAGGCAGCGACGGCCCAGGAGGAGGCTTCCTCGCCGGGAATCGGGCAGGATGTCAGAGCCACCCCGGGGCAGCTCGAGCTCGTGGTGCAGCCTCTTGATGCCTCGGTCTATCTCGACGGGCGCCTTCTCGGCTCGGGACAGGAGCTGGCCGCTCTCCATGCGGGCCTGATCGTCGATCCGGGTGCCCACTCTCTGAGCATCGTACGACCCGGGCACGACGAGCAGCGACTCGACTTCGAGGTCGAATCCGGGCAAACCGTCAGCCTGCAGGTCACCCTTCAGCGTGACGGAAGATGAATCGTTTCAGGGGTTCGAGCCGGGCGCGCGAGGGCTCAGGGATCGAGGTCCTCTAGGGTCCGAGTCTTCTCCTCCAACCGCAGCAGCCAGATCTTCTTCTTCTCGCCCGCGATGTAACTGCCGGGTCCTGACTTGGTGGTCACGACTCGATGGCACGGAATGATGATTGGCAGGGGGTTGACCAGGAGAATGGAAAGCACCTGACGGTAGGCGTCGGGCTTGCCCGCGGCCTCTGCTATATGACCATAGGTTCGTGTTCGGCCGTAGGGAACCTTGGCAGTCTGTCGTAGGACTCTGCGCGCCAAAGATGGAAGCTCAGTGGCTTTGAGATCGTATTCGAGGTCGAGACCACGTCTTGCGCCCGCGAAGTACTCAGAGAATCGCCCGAGAACTTCGTCCAGAAAATCGGTGCGCTCCGACGGTTTGAGATTGGCAAAGTCTCGAAACTGGTTGCGCACCTTTCCTTTCGGGGCGATTACGACTCGAGTCAGCACCTGGCCAGTGAGCTCGATGCCCAGGGTACCGATAGGGGAGGGAATCCTGATGCGTGTTGGCTCTACTGGCGGCTCTGTGGGTGAGCCGCCCACCAAAATCGGTTCCGACATCCGCCAGAGAGTATCACGGGCCCTTCACCCGGCGACAAGGGGTGGTGGCCCCTATTCATGGCTCTGCCGGTCCGGGGACGACGCGGACAGCCAGCTCACCCCACCGAGCGGTGGCCAGCTCGCCACCCAGGTCCGCATCCCCGCGGTAGGGCCGGTTGGGAATCCGCCGGCATGGTACCTGGAGTGTCGTGGCACCGGCCAGTGGGAAGGGGCTCAGACGCAAAGCTGTATCGGCTACGGAGGCACGAACCAGGCCGGTGTCGATGGTCTCTCGCCAGCGGTCGCAGACCGCCAACGAAAGAAGGTCAGCCGTCTGAAGAAAAGAGTAGTCCTGGTCGAGTACCCTCTGGTTGATTGTGGCCCTTTCGAACCACTCCTGCCGATGGTCTTCGAGCACGCCCACGTACTCCTGCCAACCATCGGGAGCCACGGATGAGTGCCGGAACAGCGACTCGGCGTGATGGGCAATCAGAAGGGCGACATAGGGGCGCTCCTGGGAGAATCGCTCGATTCCACGCTGCCAGATCTCCAAACGGTTCGATTTCGGAAAGGAGGCGAAATCGAAGGGTCGCTGCCCGACCGCATCGTAGCGAGGTGCCGCATCGGTCTCGCGCCAGCCATTGTCATGCTCGCGAGTGGCGAACAGCAGATTCTCGCGACGGGGGTGGTCAGGTAGCCCATCACGGATCCAGAGTGAGAGCAGGGCGGCCGCGAGACGAGCGTGGTCTGGCTGCGTAATGACCAAGAGCTCGGGAGGGTCGTGGACGACGATCATGTTGTTGCCAAGTAGCCTGACCTTCTCACCAGCGTTCGGCTGCAAGCTCGACTATATCCGGGCACCGCCTGAAGTTTGGTCCTACTCCGTTTTCCGCCCTCATCACTCCTCGACGTACTTCGAGTACGCCTGCGGGACTTCGGTTGTCATGCCTTGTACTCCCAAACATCTTCGCCCTTTCGCTGCGAAGCTGGTGAGAAGGTCAGGCTAGTTAGCCGAGAGACGTGCCGTAGTAACATCCCTCTACAGGGAATCGAGCCTATATCGGGAGAACAGTATGCCGTTTCATCTACCAGAGCCGTGGCGAGTCAAAGTGGTCGAACCGATCTCTATGCCGAGTGAGAGAGAGCGGGAGAAGCGTCTAGAGAAGGCCGGCTTCAATCTGTTCGACGTGCCGGCTGAAGCGGTCTTCATTGATCTGTTGACGGACTCGGGTACATCGGCAATGTCCGACAATCAGTGGGCCGGATTGATGCTCGGAGACGAGTCCTACGCTGGTGCGAGGAACTACTACCGCTTTGAAGAGGCTGTGACGGAGATATTCGGCTTCTCGCACTTCGTTCCGGTGCACCAAGGCAGGGTGGCGGAGAACCTGTTGTTCTCTACCCTGGTCCAGCCAGACATGATCGTGCCCAACAACAATCACTTCGACACAACGCGCGCCAACATCGAGATCCATCGAGGCCTGGCAGTCGATCTGGTGATCAAGGAAGGCAGAGACCCGGCAGCCAAGCATCCCTTCAAGGGCGATATCGACCTCGAGAGAGTTCGCCGACTCTTCGAGGAGACACCGCGAGCCAGGATCCCGCTGGCCATGTTGACGCTGACCAACAACTCCGGTGGCGGACAACCGGTATCACTGGCCAACATCCGAGCATACTCCGAGCTCTGTCGCGAATTCGGTATTCCGTTCTACATCGATGCTTGTCGCTTTGCCGAAAATGCCTTCTTCATTCAACAGCGCGAGGAAGGGCAACAGGGGCGGAGCATTCCGGAGATCGTGCGAGAGATCTTCGACCTGGCGGATGGCTGCACCATGAGCGCCAAAAAGGACGGTCTGGCCAACATGGGCGGCTTTCTCGCCACCCGGGATCACGAGCTCCTCGAAACCATCAAGCAGAGGCTCATCCTCATCGAGGGCTTCCCCACCTATGGTGGGCTCGCAGGCAGGGATCTGGAAGCGGTGGCTCGCGGGCTTTGGGAGGTCATGGACCCGGAGTACCTACGTTTTCGAGTTTCGCAAGTCGGTGCCTTCGGCGAGCGGTTGGCGAGTCTGGGAGTCCCGATTATCCAACCGGTAGGCGGACATGCCGTCTATATCGATGCTCGATCGTTCCTCTCCCACATACCGCAGGCGGCGTTTCCCGGGCAGGCCCTGGTGGTGGCTCTCTATCGTGGAGGTGCTGTGCGCGGCGTGGAAGTAGGCAGCGTCATGTTCGGCCGCAAAGACCCGCAGACCGGGCAGGAGATATATCCCGAGCTCGACTTGGTCCGCCTGGCTGTGCCGCGGCGGGTCTACACCAATACCCACTTGCGGTACGTCTGTGATGTCCTGGAGGAGATTCGCGACGATTTGGATCAGGTCAAAGGTCTGAAGATGGTCTACGAGGCTCCGGTGCTGCGGCATTTCACGGCGCGCTTCGAGGAGATCTAGGTCGGTGCCATCACGGGACACCGCGGCTGACATGCCTGCCGCTTGAAGCACCAAGAGACAAGACAGACGGTGGAGTCGGGGACCGGGCAGCTTCCGCCCTGAAGCCTCTTGGGCCCTAGCCCGCATTATTCATGACGCCGCGAGCAGATTGTGGAAAGCGTCTGTTAGATCTGGTCACCCGCAGGGAGGAGCACCGGAGGCAACCTTGCAGGTTGTTGAGGAGCGACGAGCGAGGACTTCCCTGAGATGGCGGGCGATCTCCGCTAGATGCCGTGGGGCTCATGAATAATGCGGGCTAGGGCTAGTTGTCCAGCTTCTTCTTCTCCTCGGCCCAGCGTTGCTGCCAGTAAATCTTCTGCCACTGGGACACGTTGCGATTGTGCTCTTTGAGTGTCGAGGCGAAGACATGCGAGCCGTCGTTGCGGCTGACGAAATACAGGTAGGGAACCTCGGCCGGCCGCGCGGCCGCCTTCAGACTTGCCAGCCCCGGGGAGGCAATGGGGCCAGGAGGAAGTCCGGGATAGAGGTAGGTGTTGTACGGCGAATCCAGCTTCAGATCGGGTCGGCGGATGTTCCCGTCCCAGCGCCCTTCCTGCTTGAGGGCGTAGATGACCGTCGGGTCGGCGTAGAGAGCTATTCCCCTGCGTAGTCGGTTGGAGTAGACGCCCGCAATGATGGGTCGCTCCTCATCCAGCCGAGCTTCCTTTTCCACCACGGACGCCAGAATGACAATCTGTCTGGGGGTACGATCGTCGTCCGGCGACAAGATGGGAAGTACATCGTTGTCGAAGAGTCGCAGAAACGTGTTCACCAAGGCCGTGACGATCTCCTCTTCCGAGGTGCCCTTGGCGAAGGAGTAGGTGTCCGGGAAGAGGTACCCTTCGAGGTTCAGAGAATCTGGATCCAGGTCCGAGATCCTGTCCGGGGAGAACATCTCAGCGAGCAAGGCCTGCTGGTCGCCGAAACCCTGAGCCGCGAGATGTGCGGCGGTCTCCTCCAGGGTCAGGCCTTCGACGATGGTGACGGGGTAGGTCACCACATCGCCCCTGACGAGCTTGTCGAGGACCTCGGGAGCCGTGGCAGGTGCGGCGAAGCGATACTCACCCGCCCTGAGCGGAGGATCTTCCAGTACCTGAACCAGGTAGAGACGGGTGAGAAATGCGTTGTCGAGCACCCCTCTTGCCTCCAGGTCCTGCAAGATCGAGCCGGCGTCCTGGCCCGGAAGCACCTCGTGCAGGAGATCGGGCTCCGTGTAGCCCTTGTAGGGACGATGGAGAGTCTTCCAGGCCCACCAGGCGAGGCCACCACCAGCCGCAAGAACGAGCGCAAGCAGGGCGGCAAGCGCCATCCACAGCCAGGCACGTCTAGTCATCAGGCCTCGAGGAGGACTCGTTCAAATACTGCTCTAGGATGATCTGTGCCGCCGTCGCGTCGACCCTCTCGGGATGGCGCCGCGGATCGATTCCAGCCTCGCGGAGCCTTTCTTCCGCCTCCACCGAGGTCAGCGTCTCATCCGTCATCTCGACAGGCAGGCCGGACTCTGCGGCGAGCTTGCCCGCGAAGCTGGAAGCCCGAGCCGAAGCTGGACCGCGACTCCCGTCGAGATTGAGAGGTTCGCCTACGACAAGGCACTCGACCTCCCGGTCGAGTGCGGTGTCGATGATCTGGCGAATCGCCTGAGCGTCACTGGTCCGCCTCACCGTCTCGAGCGGTACCGCGAACTGTCCCTCCGGATCGGACAGGGCTAGCCCGATTCGCTTCTCGCCGAAATCGATACCCAGGATCCGTTTCATGGCTCGTTCCCGACCTCTCGTTCGAGGTGGCTCGGAAGACGATACCACCCGTAGTCAATGCCCGAGCGCGGGCCTGTGACAGGGACTCGAGATGGTGCTGGCCCTGGGCTTCGCGAAGGGTTCGGAAATGCTCCTGACAGGGTCGATTCCGGCCGTCTGAAGTGGGCCGGGGCTGTGCTAGCATGAGGGCTCTCGAATACCGGGCGCCAGGAAACGGGATCAGTACGACGACTCCCTCTGGACGCTCGGGGCGGTCCCTGAGGTGTCTACCCGGATCACCAAAACCCAACTACGAGCGAGGTGCTCATGAAAGATGTAGTCGTTCTGAGTGCTGTTCGTACGCCCATCGGGTCCTTCCAGGGCGTCTTCAAGACTCTGCCGGCTCATGCTCTAGGTGCCGCGGCGCTGAAGGGAGCCATCGAGCGTGCAGAGTTGGAGCCTTCGGCTCTGGAGCAGGTGTACATGGGCTGCGTACTGACCGCAGGTGTGGGGCAGGCGCCGGCACGCCAAGCGACCCTTGGGGCTGGCTGTCCTGTCTCGACGGGTGCCGTGACCGTCGGCAAGGTTTGCGGGTCGGCCATGCGTGCCGTGATGACGGCCGCCAACGACCTGCGCTGTGGCGATTTTCAACTGGTGGCGGCTGGCGGAATGGAGAGCATGACGAGTGCCCCCTTCCTCGCTTCAGGCGTGCGTGAAGGCCTGCGCTTGGGCCACGGGAAGCTCTTGGACTCCATGGTTCACGACGGTCTGTGGGACCCCTACAGCGATGTCCACATGGGAAACTGCGCCGAGATTTGCGCCAGTCACTACGAGTTCACCCGTGAGGCCCAGGATGCCTTCGCCCAGGAGAGCTACAAGCGAGCTCGAGAGGCGACTGAAAGTGGTCGGGTCGCAGATGAAATGGTCACGGTCGAGGTACCTCAGCGCAAGGGCGACCCGCTGTCCATCGACCGGGACGAGGAACCCTTCAGGGTCGATCTGGAGCGCATGTCGGGCCTTCGACCGGCGTTCAAGAAGGATGGTACCGTTACGGCAGCAAATGCGAGCAAGATCAACGACGGTGCTGCGGCCCTGGTGCTCACTACGGCGGAACACGCCGAGCAGCTCGGGGTCCGGCCGCTGGCTCGCCTGGTGGCCCAGGCCTCGGTAGCTCAGGAGCCTGACTGGTTCACGACGGCACCCGTGAAGGCCACGCAGAAGGTGTTGGAAAGGGCCGGACTTAGCGCTGGTGACATCGACCTATGGGAAGTGAACGAGGCCTTCGCGGCCGTGGCCATGGCCTTTCTCGAGGAGTTGGAGCTGCCCGCAGATCGGGTCAACGTTCGTGGCGGGGCCGTAGCACTGGGGCACCCCATCGGCGCTTCTGGCGCTCGAATCCTGGTGACGCTGCTGCATGCCATGGCAGAGCGCGACGTGCAACGGGGCTGTGCCGCGATCTGCATCGGGGGTGGAGAAGCCACCGCCATGATCGTCGAAAGGGAAACCAAGGCTTGAAATCCAGCGGGTCAAGTTCTTCGAGCGCCAGCCGTTGGCTCGGGCGACAGTGCACCCAGCGGCTTTGGAGTTGTCTTCTTGCGCTCCTGTTGTGGTCCCATGGACCTGCTGCTTCGGCGCAGGTCCTCGATGAGTGGCCCGACGATGACCCGATATTGGGGCAGCAAGAGGAGCTCGAAGCAGAGGGGGCGACGGCTCCACTCGAAGATCTCGAGAGCTCCGAGGCCGATCCAGGCCTGGATCGGATTCGATTCCAGATTCCTTTCCCCGAAGACAAGGGAGGCGGAGTGGCCACCGGCACAGCCGGTAATCTGGAGTACGTTCGGGAGGACTATGTCGTTGCCAGCGGCGGAGTAGAGCTGCAGTACCAGGACCTGCAATTCCAGGGGCAGCGAGTGACCATCGACCTCAAGACCGAGCAAGTCACCGCGGAGGGCGACGTGATCATCGACCAGGGGCCTCGGCGCCTGGTGGGAGAGACGCTGGTCTTCGACCTGGTGACCAAGACGGGCACCGTGACCAATGCCAAGGCTTTCGTCGACCCCGACATCTTCTTCGAAGGCAAGATCATCAAGAAAGTCGCCGAGGACACCTACGAGGTGACTGACGGCATGGTCACTTCCTGTATCGACGACAATCCCGATTGGAGCTTTCGACTGTCCAAGGGCCGCGTGGAGCTGGGCGGTTGGGCCAAGGCGAAGCATGCCCGTTTTCGGGTGAAGAAGGCACCGATACTCTATTTTCCCCAGATTCTCTATCCTGCCAGCTCGGATCGAAAATCGGGGTTCTTGTTTCCGAATCTCGGCTATTCGGAAAACCGTGGTGCGCTCCTGGGTTTGGCCTACTTCCTGACGCTCGGTCCGAGCTACGACACGACCTTCTATGCTGACTTCTACAGCGAGAGCTATATCGGCGCCGGCAACGAGTTTCGCTACCGACCGAGCGAGAATACTCGGGGGATCTTCGAGGGGTATGTAGTCGACGACCCGGACTCTGATGAGTTGCGTTGGAAGGCCTTCTGGTCGCATGTCAGTGATCAGTTGCCGCTGGGGCTGCGCGGGGTCGTCCGATATCAGAACTTCTCCGATTTCAACTTCTTTCGAGATTTCGAACGGGACTTCAGCAACGTCGCTATCCGACGACAGCGTTCGGAGGGTTTCCTGACCGGTAGCTGGGGACAGCAGTCCTTCACCCTGTTGGTGGACCAGAACGAGACTTTCGTCACCGCCGGCGATATCACCACGGCTCGGCGGCTTCCCGAGGCGGAATACCGCTTGCGGCCGACGCAATTGGCCAGCTTACCGATCTATCTGGACATGGTGAGCTCGTTGGACTACCTGCAGTCTGCCAGGACCGATAGATTCGATCAGAAGTGGGGGCGGGCAGATATCTTCCCGAACCTGACCGCGGCGCTCAGTACACTGCCCTGGCTCTCTATATCGGTGAGCGCCGGTGAGCGAGTCACCTGGTACAGCGACACCCGGACCGAGGACGGAACGGACTTGACTGGAGAGTCACTGACGCGGGCAATTGCGACAGCCAACAGCAGCATCGTCGGGCCCTCTTTCTCCCGTGTATTCGATGGCAAGATCGGACGATTCGGGAAGTTCAAGCACATCGTCGAGCCTCGCTGGAACTATCGCTATGTCCAGGACTTCGAAGACGCGGATCAGATCCTGAGGTTCGACGAGATCGACTTCATTCCCTTCGCCAATGTCTTCTCGGTCAACCTCGTCAACAGATTACTGGCGAAACCCGTCGACGAAGAGCTACATGGTGGTGCCCGAGAGATCATGTCGCTGGAGATCGGCCAGCTGTACAGCCTCGATGAGAACGTGTTCCTTGAGTCGTCCGCCGACCAGACTCTCACCTCGACTCGGGGACCGGTCAACCTACGCTATCGGTTCAATCCGAGTCGAGATGCGAATGTCGAAGCCAGAGTGACCTACAGCGCGCTGTTCAACGATCTGATCTCTACCTCGATATCGGGCGGCATGAGATTCGGGCCGCACAGTGCAGGGCTGACCTGGTTTACGAGCTCGAATCCTGAAACGGGAGTGTCGAGAGGCAATCAAGTCCGTTTTTATGCCGGCGTGGAGCTCTGGCCGAGTCATCTCCGCTTGGATACCCAGATCAACTACGATTTCGATCTTTCGTTGCTCCAGAGCCAGCGTTACATCCTTCAGTATTTCTCTCAGTGCTTCGGATATCGCTTGGAATACCGGGATTGGCAATCCGTGACCAGGCAGGATAGAGAATTCCGGTTTGCACTGACACTGAAGAACATTGGTACATTTCTCGACTTGACGGGCGGCACTCGCAACGGCTTTAATCCCGGCTACTGATCGGAGCGGGGTGGATACGCCACACAGGTCCTTGCGTCAGTCGCAATCAGGAGATTCCCCATGCGTGCACTGATTACCGGAGTTACCGGATTTGCGGGTTCCCATCTCGCCGACTATCTACTCGCTGAGCAGCCGGAGGTGGAGATATTCGGCATCCGACGTTGGCGCAGCCGGATGGAGAACATCGAGCACCTGGACGGCAGGCTCCAATTGCGGGAGTGTGATCTCAGAGACCCCGCCGCGATTCAGGGTGTCTTGGCGGAGGTCCGGCCGGACTACATCTTTCACCTGGCGGCGCAGAGTTTCGTTCCGGCCAGTTGGCGAGCGCCTTCCGAGACCCTGATGACCAACATTCTCGGCCAGACCAACATCTTCGAGGCTGTGAGGGTGTTGGAGCTTGATCCAGTGATCCAAATCGCCGGTTCGAGCGAGGAGTACGGCCTGGTGCTGCCGGACGAGGTGCCGATCAAGGAAACCAATCCGCTGCGACCACTCTCACCGTATGCGGTCTCGAAAGTGGCGCAGGATCTTCTCGCCTACCAGTACTTCAGAAGCTACGGCCTCAAGACCGTTCGCACCCGTGGCTTCAACCACACCGGTCCCCGACGCGGGGAGGTCTTTGTCACCTCCAACTTCGCCAAACAGATTGCCTCCATCGAGGCAGGGCTGAGGGAGCCGGTGATCCGGGTCGGCAACCTGGATGCTCAGCGTGATTTCACGGATGTCCGAGATATGGTGCGCGCTTACTGGCTTGCTGTGTCCAAGGCGACGCACGGTGAGGTCTACAACCTGGCGAGCGGCAGGGCCGTGACGATCCGAGAGCTACTGGATCAGCTGTTGGCCCTGTCCGATACCGAGGTCGAAGTCCAGGTCGACCCGGATCGGTTGCGTCCGTCCGATGTCGAGATCCTCTTGGGCGATTACTCGAAGTTCCGATCCGACACCGGCTGGGAGCCTTCCATCCCCCTCGAGCAGACCCTGAAGGACACCCTCGACTACTGGCGCCAGAAGCTGTCATAGAGCAGAGCTCTTCTTGCAGGCGCAACTACCATGAACGTTCTGATCACCGGAGTCGCCGGCTTCGTTGGATCGCATCTCTGCCGACACCTTCTGGATCGCGGCCACCGTGTGAGCGGCACGTTTATCGGCGACAGGCCAGAGCTTGCCGGAGTCGACCTGGTCGCGGTCGATCTGTTGGACACTTCGAAGCTGGCGGAGGCGATTGCGGATGCCGCACCCGACAAGATCATCCATCTAGCGGGCCTCAGCCATGTCGGTGAGTCGTGGCAACAACCAGAGCTCTACTTCAGGGTCAACGTACTCGGCAGCGAGAACCTGCTGCATGCTGCCCAGGGAGCGAGAGTCATCGTGGCCTCGAGCGCCGAGGTCTATGGTGCGGTGCCAGAAGAGGAACAGCCACTGACCGAAGACCGTGATCTGGCGCCGATTAGCCCTTATGGCATGAGCAAGGCGGCGATGGAGAGGATTGCCGTCTACCACGGGGCCACGATAGTGAGGTCATTCAACATCTGCGGGCCCGGCCAGGCACCGATCTTTGCGCTGCCGACATTCGCTCACCAGCTAAGGGCGATTGCTGGTGGCGATCAGGCTCCGGTGATCCAGGTTGGAAACCTCTCGGCTCGCCGGGATTTCATCCATGTAGACGACGCGGTGACAGGCTACAGCGCCCTGTTGGAAGGGGAGCACCCTGGAGGGGTCTACAACCTTGGTAGCGGGCAGGCTCACAGCATTCGGGCAGCTCTCGATGAGCTCATCCGCATTTCGGGTCTCTCTCCTGAGGTCGAAGTGGACCCGGAACGATTCCGGAAGGTGGATGTACCACTTCTCGTCGCTTCGACCGAACCCTTGCAAGCTCTCGGTTGGGAGGCCAGGAAGACGCTCGCAGAGGCCCTGCAGGATCTCTGGGACGAGACGGCCGGGCTGGGGACCACGAAATCCTAGGGCGCTGCTGCCGTGGCCAGGCTCTCAGGTGGCGAACTCTTCCGTCAGACAGTTCATATCGGCGCCGGCTTCCTCGCTCTGGCCCTGCGCTGGGTAAGTCCGCTGTATCTCTCATGGCTGGCTGCGACCGGACTCTGCTTCAATGCCATCATCCTGCCCCGACTCGGCGGGCTGGGTCTGTGGAGACGGGAAGAGGGGTGGAATCGAAGAGCTCCCGGCATCGTCCTGTATCCACTGACCGTCTTGCTGCTCCTGTTGATCTTCAGTCGCAGGCCCGAAGTGGCGGCAGCAGGATGGGGGCTGCTGGCTTTTGGTGACGGAGCAGCTTCTCTGGCGGGGCTGGCATGGGGGCGGCGAAGGTTGCCCTGGAATCCAGCCAAGAGTTGGGCGGGCCTGACGGCCTACTGGTTGCTCGGTGGAGGTGCCGTCGGAGTGCTTGTTCAGTGGGTGGCACCGGGCGACTTTGATGGGCGCTTTGTCTGGGCCATGAGCTTCGGGGTGGCGTTTGTTGCGGCGCTTCTGGAGTCCATGCCATCGAGACTGGACGACAATCTGGCGGTGCCGTTGATCGGTGCACTGCTACTGGTCTGCTGCCTCTGGACCGAAGGGTACTGGATCCAGCTGACCGGTCTTAGCTGGGTCGGTCACTTTGCGCTGGCGGTGACGGTCAATGTGGTATTGGCCGGTGTCTCCCACAAACTGGAGGCGCTCGACCGCAGTGGGTGGATCGCTGCCAGCGTCATCGGTAGCGTGGTACTCGGATTCCTGGGCTGGAGGGGCTATCTTGTTCTCTTGCTGTTCTTTCTACTGGGAACCCTCGCGACACGAGTTGGTTACCGAAAAAAGGCGAATCGCGGCGTCGCCCAGTCGAGTTCGGGTCGGAGGAGCGCCTGGAACGCCTTGGCAAATGGCTCGGTGGCGGCCGCCTGCGCCCTGTTCTCGCTTCTCACCCCATATCCTGAGCTCTTCGCCGTGGCCTTCGCGGGCGCGATGGCAGCTGCTACCGCCGACACGCTGGAGAGTGAGATCGGTCAGCTATACGGTGGTCCTACGCTTCTCATCACCAGCCTCGAGCCCGTTCCGGTGGGAACCGACGGCGGTGTGTCCACTATGGGCACCATGGCTGGTGCTTTGGGATCTCTGGCCGTGGCGGCGTTTGGGGGAGGCATCGGGCTGTACTCGGCAGCGATGATCTCGGTCGTAGCCCTGGCCGGCCTGGTCGCCACTCTGCTCGAGAGTGCTGTGGGTGCGAGCCTGGAGCGCCGAGGCCGTGTGGGAAACGATGCGGTGAACTTCTTCAACACACTGTCGGGAGCACTCTTGGCTGTCGGATTGGCGCGGCTGCTGAGCTGAAGGTCCCAAGCGGGGTGACTCTGTGCAAAGGGCTGCAATATGATGGTTGAAGTCGAGCTCCGGAGATGACTTGAATGGCTGCGGACGACAGAGAGATGGAGAGAGTTCAGGTCGAGGAGGTCGAGCTAGTCTCGACCGGCCTGCTGAGCTCCTACGATCGACTTCGACGGCGCATTGTGGAGGCGCTGGAGCGGAGAGGGAGACTCGGTAGGGCCCTGTCCGAACCCTTGATGCTGGCGCCCGATCTTTTGGTGCTGCTGGCCCGGCTTTGCTTGGACCGCGACGTGTCACCTGCCTCGCGACAGCTCATTCTTGGTGCCCTGGCCTACTTTCTGACTCCGGTCGATCTGCTTCCGGAGGCTTTCTTCGGAGTCGGAGGTTTCCTGGACGATGTCGTCCTGGTCAGCCTGGTCCTGAGGCACAGTCTCGATGCAGAGCTGGAGCCGCTGGCGGTGAAGCACTGGAGCGGCAATCAGGATCTACGAATTGTCTTGGCGGACGTCTCCGCTGCCGGGGCGGCACTGCTTGGGTTAAACCTGTACGAACGATTGAAAGGTTTCCTCGTCAGGCGGGGCGTCCACGTCGAAGATGATGTCTAGCGAGAACGGCGCTCCTTCAGCTCCGTAAAGAGCCGCTCGATCAAGGGGAAGCCCCCATCCGGGAAGTTGTCGGGATTGTCCCAAAAGCGTTTCAACCCTTCGTCGCCCTGACTTTCGTAAAGCCGCACTTTCAACATCATCTGGAGCTTGTCGCAGGCTTTGACCAGCCTGGCTTCGCGGCTCTCGCCGGCTTGATACTCGGCCCAGAGAGCCCGCATTGCCGCCGGAAGGGGGGCGAGGATCTCTTCGATGGCAGCCGCTTCGGCGGCCTGCTTGGCGCCTGCCGGTAGATAGCGAGAGGCGGTACGGGGGAAGTCGCCGATTCTGAGCTCGGCGAGGTCGTGGACCATGGCGATCTCCATGGCTCGCAGACGGTCGATGTCGGAGATGCTCTCGCTCAGGACCCAGACCAGAAAGGCGACATGCCAAGTGTGCTCGCTGACGCTTTCCGGGTCGGAGACGCCGCTCAGGAGATACCCCATTCTGGGGATCCGATCCAGATTCTGGACTTCCAGAAGGAGTTCGAGTAGATCACCATTGGCTTGCATGGGCGTCGCAGCTTACTACACGAGCTTTGGTGCGGTCTTCGGGTGACGGTAAGATTGGTCGACAGTTGAAGCACCGACAGAACCGATCTCGACGACCAAGAGGACCGAGAGCATGGCTGACAGCCGAATACCGAAACCCGAGGCCGGCGAGCACGATGCGTATTTCTCGGTTTACATAGATCGGGTGGAGGAGGGGGACCTCCTTGGCGACCTGATGAGTCAGGCAGGGGAGCTGACCGAGCTGTTTTCCGACTTGTCAGAAGCCGAGGGCGACTACCGCTACGCGCCCGACAAGTGGAGCATCAAGGAGGTCCTGGGACATCTCATCGACACGGAGAGAGTCTTCGGCTATCGGGCACTCTGGTTCGCGCGGGGTGGGCCGGCCGACCTTCCGGGGTTCGATCAAGACGAGTTCGTACGCCAGGCGGACTTGGGTCGACGCTCGGTAGAGAGCCTGGTCTCCGAGTTCGTTCACCTTCGACAGTCCACGGTCGATCTCGTAGCGAGCTTTCGGGAGCGCGAGTGGGAACGATCGGGGATCTCGAACGAGGCGTCTCTCTCGGTGCGGGCGATCGGATACATCCTGCTCGGCCACGTCGTGCACCATCTGGAGATCCTCCGAGAGAGGTATTTGAAGCCGCTTGGTCAGTGACGGATCGAGGAGACGAGACCGGAGACGTGCAGCAATGCCGGAGGAGAGGTCCATGGAAGAGATGATCCCAGCCGCCGTGAAGCCGCGGGTGACCCTGGCCGACTTGCAGCGACTCGACATCCGTGTCGGCACGATCTTGCGAGTGGAAGAGATCGAAGGCTCGCGTTCGCTGATGCGGCTCGTCGTCAATTTCGGCGACCACCAGCGGACGATCCTGGCCGGCATCAAGCAGGAGCGCCCTGAACCGAGCGACCTGATGGGTCGGCAAGCGCTTTTCGTCGTCAATCTGGAGCCCAGGAAGATGATGGGAGAGCTCTCGGAAGGTATGCTGTTCGACATCGGCTACGCGGATGGCGTGCCTCCGGCGCTCGCCGTACCGGAGCGGGCAGTCCCCGACGGAGCTCGAGCCGGTTGAAGGAGGAGGCATGAAACGCTGTCCCTACTGTGCCGAAGAGATCCAAGATAGTGCCGTGAAGTGCCGCTACTGTGGCGAGTTTCTGACCGAGCAGGCCACCGGTCAAGGGTTTTCGATGCGTACCTCCGTCCCGTCGGGCTACTGGGGATACGAGTACCGTTCGAAGTCAGAGTTCCTGGGATTGCCATTGGTTCACATCGCTCAGGGGGTTGATCCGACGACCGGTCGGCCCCGTGTCGCCAAGGGCATCTTCGCCATGGGGAATATCGCGTTGGGCGTGGTTGCCGTTGGGGGGATTTCCATTGGTGGCCTGACGTTTGGTGGAGTCAGCCTCGGCCTCGCTGCTCTGGGTGGTGTGGCGATTGGCGGAGTGGCTCTCGGCGGAATGGCTCTTGGCGTGTCCCTCGCGGTCGGTGGCATGGCGATGTCGACCCAATACGCGATCGGTGGGATGGCACTGGCTCCCCATACGATCGACGGGAGGGGTGCCGACCCGGAAGTTGTGGAATGGCTGCGTGGATGGTGGACGAGGATCGGCTCTCCTTTTCGAGGTGCATAGCATTGCGGCTTCCCGCCCTGCAGTCGAGATGCAAGGAGGCGATGATGAGAACGACCAGGATTCCGTGGGTAGCAGTCTTCTCTTTGGTGCTCGTTGTCGGGAGCTGTGCCTGGCTGCAGGCTGACGACGGAAGGGTCGACGATGCACTGGAGGTCGCCAGAGCCTGGCTGGAACTGGTGGATCAGGGTGAATACGACAAGAGCTGGGAGGAGGCAGCAGCCTATTTTCGCAATGCTCTGGACCGTGACCAGTGGCAGCAGACAATGAGCGGTTTTCGTCGACCCCTTGGCGAGGTTGTCTCCCGGGAGCTATTGGAAGCGAAGTACAGATCGCATCTCGCCGGAGCGCCCGACGGAGAGTATGTGGTCATCCGATTCAAGACCTCCTTCTCCAATAAGGTCGACGCCCTGGAGACCATCACACCCATGCTGGATCTGGACGGTCAATGGCGGGTCTCGGGGTACTTCATCAAGTAGCTCAGAGACTCCGATGGTGGGTGCGTGGCCTTCCAGAGTTGAATCGAGCCCCGTTGGCAGAGCAGGACCCCGAGGAAGAGCAGCAGCAGCGCACAGAATTTCAAAATCCGCGGAAACAACGGACCGCGGAGGGTGTGCCGGCCCTGGGCGGCGAGCCAGGCCACAGCTATCTTGCTGCCGACGATGAAGCCGTAGAAACCAGCCAGATAGCCAAGGGCGTCGAAGGGGCTCTGACGCCATCCCGAGACCAGCGTCGGAGCGCCGACACTCATCCAAAATACCCAGGGATGAGGGTTGAGAAAGTTCACGACGGCCCCCTGCCAGAGGTCCCTCGTGGCCGTGGACGAGATCTCCTCTGACGGAAGTGTGGGATCTTCGCGCCTCAGGCCCCGAAATCCCAGGTACGCCACGAACAAGCCGCCCAGGAGGGTCAGACCACCGAGAAACGCCTCCGGCAGGTCCTTCAGGATGAGAAGAGCCAGAGCGACGATCGGTGCATCGGTCAGAAGTGGCGCAATGGCGACACGCAGGCCCGCGTGGAATCCCCTTTCGATGGAAACGGCGACCAGCAGGGTCAGGAGTGGCCCGGGGCTCAAGCCCGCCGCCAACCCCAGTCCGCATCCGAGAAGGGTCAGTTCCATGGTGAGGCGGGGAAAGGACTCTTCAGTACCCAGAACCTCGAAAGAGCTTCCTGTCCATGGAGTTCTAGGATTCCGACTCCAGGGCCAGCTCGGCTGCACGCCGGGCGTGGATTTCGGTGGTGTCGAAGAGAGGAACCGGGGAGTCCTCGGGCCTGACCAGGAGGGAGATCTCCGTGCACCCCAGAATGATGCCCTCTGCACCCGAGGCGGCCAGACGGTGGAGGATCTTCCTGTACTGCCGTCGGGACTCCTCCAGGATCTGCCCGCGGCACAGCTCATCGTAGATCACCCGATGGACGAGCCCCCTGTCCGACTCTTCAGGGGTCACCACGTGCAGGCCATAGCGATCCTCGAGGCGGTGGCGATAGAAGGTCTCTTCCATGGTGAAGCGGGTGCCCAGCAGACCGACGACACTCAGGCCCCGATAGCGAATGGCGTCACCAGTGGCATCGGCGATGTGGAGAAACGGAATGGAGGTTGCGGCCTCGATTTCGCTGGCCACCTTGTGCATGGTGTTGGTGCAGAGCACCAGCAGGTCAGCCCCGGCCTTCTCCAATCGACACGCTCCCGAGGTCAGAACTTCAGCCGCCTCGGACCACCGTCCGGCCACCTGCATCTCCTCGATCTGCTGGAAGTCGACGCTGTAGAGGAGGATCTCAGCCGAGTGAAGACCACCGAGGTATTGGTTGACGGTGCGGTTGATGATCTTGTAGTAGGGAACCGTCGACTCCCAACTCATGCCACCGAGTAGTCCCAGTGTCTTCATCGCTGCTCTCGCACTTGGATGAGCCAGCCCCTTTGTCTCGCTTCCGCCCCGATCGATCTTACCCGAGTCCCGGCGGGACTTCGGGCCCCCTCTTGGAGGTCTGTTCAAGAGCACAGCGGCCGCTCGATCGAGCGGCCGCCGAGAAGCTGCTGTCGTAAGTCTTGTCTCTCAGCCGACGGTGCCCTGCATCGAGATCAATCCGCGGGTGAGGTAGTCGCTCATGGTGAACCCGATCAAGAAGAGAAGCCAGAGAAAGCCGGCGACCACGACCACCTTGGTCAAGCGGCTGCTGTGGCGCACATGCATGAAGTAGAGGATGACGAGGCATGCCTTGGTGATCGCGATACCCATCGCCGCGATGTCGTTCAAGGGCCCCAGATGCAGAAACGCCACTGCGACGGTGATGGCGGTAAGCACCATGAGGGCCAGGAAGATGACCAGATAGGTGCGGACCGATGTGACGTATTCCGACATATTGCGACCCCTTCTCAGACCTGGATGTTCCGGCCCAGCAGGTAAAGCAGTGGGAAGAGGAAGATCCACACGATATCCACGAAGTGCCAGTAGAGGCCAATGCCCTCCACCAGATTGTGATTCTCCGGTGTGAAGGTGCCTCTCCAGGCCAGTACCGCCACCACCAGGAGGATGCCGATTCCGATCACCATGTGGGCGGCATGCAGGCCCGTCAAGAGGAAGTAGAGATTGAAGAACATCTCGACTCCGGGAGCCTCTGGTCCATTCCAGTGGAAGTCGGGCCCAGGAACGAGGTGATGCTCGAACTTGGCGCTGTACTCGACGACCTTGATCCCCAGAAAAATCCCTCCAAGCAGGATGGTTGCCAGGATGAAGCCAACGATGGCCTTGCGTCGCCCGGTCTGGGCTGCCCATACGGCCAACGCCATTGTCAGGCTGCTGCCGATGAGAACCGCAGTGTTGATGGCCCCGAGGGTGATGTCGAGCTCATGGCTACCCATGGCGAACGCCGCTCCCGAACCCGAGCGGTAAACGATGTAGGCGGTGAACAGGCCGCCGAAGAACATGATCTCCGTGACCAGGAAGACCCACATTCCTAGATAGGAGGCCTCGCGCTGCTGATCGTAGCTGTCGAAATGATGGGCCAGACCCCAGGCTTCGTTGGATTCACCCTGCATAGATCCTGTCCTCTCCACGGAGTGTCTGCTGGTGCTCCACTAAGCCACCCTCTTGTCGCGCATGGCGAGATAGTCGTAGGCCTCGGTGGTTACCACGGGCGGCTCATCGAAATTAAAGGTCGGTGGCGGCGATGAGGTCTCCCACTCGAGGCCGTAGGCTCCCCATGGGTTGTCGGAGGCCCGCTCGCCATACCGCATGGACCAGGTGAAGTAGATCAACGGCAGCAGGTAGCCAAGGCCGAGGATCGTGGCACCGGCCGAAGACAGCACGTTGAGTATCTGAAACTCTTCTGGGTAGGCATGGTATCGACGGGGCATCCCCATGTAGCCGAGCAGGAACTGCGGGAAGAAGGTCAAGTTGAAACCGATGAAGATCAGCCCCGCCGAGATCTTCGACCAAAAGACCGAGTACATGCGGCCCGTGATCTTGGGCCACCAGAAGTGCAGGCCACCGAGGTAGGCCATGATGGCTCCACCCACCATGATGTAGTGGAAGTGGGCCACCACGAAGTAGGTGTCGTGGACATGCATGTCGATACCCAGGGTTGCCAGCATGGTGCCGGTCAGGCCGCCGATTACGAACAGGCCAATGAATCCGAGGGCGTAAATCATGGGGGTCTGCCACGAGATCGAGCCCTGGTAGAGGGTGGCTGTCCAATTGAAGGTCTTCACGGCCGAGGGCACGGCCACCAACATGGAAAGAACGGAGAAGATCAGGCCCGCATAGACCGACTGGCTGGAGACGAACAGATGATGGCCCCAGACCAGGAAGCCCAGCACCGCGATCGCCAGGCTCGAGAAGGCGACGAACTTGTACCCGAAGATCCGCTTTCTCGAGAAGGCGGTGATGAGCTCGCTGATCACTCCCATCGACGGCAGGATCATGATGTAGACCGCAGGGTGGGAATAGAACCAGAACAGATGCTGGAAGAGCACCGGATCACCACCCAGGGCAGGGTCGAAGATCCCGATGTGGAGGAGCCGTTCGGCGGCGACCAGCAGGATCGCGATGGCCACGACAGGGGTGCCGAGGATCTGAATGAGGCTCGTGCCGTAGTGTGCCCAGACAAACAGGGGTAGACGGAACCATGTGAGACCGGGCGCCCGCATGCGGTGGATGGTGACGATGAAATTGAGACCGGTCATGATCGAGGAGAAACCGACCACGAACGCCCCCAGGGCCGTCAGGATCACCTCACTGTCGGCGAAGGTGCTGCTGTAGGGCGTGTAGAAGGTCCATCCGGTGTCCGTGCCGCCTCGCAGCAGGGCTGCCACCATCAATACTGCGCCCAGGTTGTAGACATACCAACTACCAAGATTGAGCTTTGGGAATGCCAGGTCCTTAGCGCCGATCATCAGGGGTATGAGGAAGTTCCCCAAGACCGCCGGGATCGAGGGAATCAGGAAGAGAAAGACCATCAGGACACCATGTGCCGTAAAGAGCCTGTTGTAGGTATCGGGCTCGACCATGTCACCGAGCGGTGTTGCCAACTCGACGCGGATCAGGGCTGCCATCACTCCACCAAGGACGAAGAAGAAGGTGATGGAGACCAGGTAGAGGATGGCGATCCTCTTGTGGTCCTGCGTCAGCAGCCACGACTTGATGCCGTAGTCGGCATTCAGATAGTTCCTGCGGCGAGCGGGAGTTGTAACGGTGTCACTCATAGTGATCAACCTTCGTCGGAATCCAGGGCTGGTGAGCCGCTAGCGGGTACCGTTCCCTGGCTTTCGGTCGCATCGGAAGCAAGTGATTTGATGTAGCCAATGAGTTGCAGGACTTCTTCCTCCGTGAGCTGACCCTTGTAGGTCGGCATCAACGGCTTGTAGCCCTTCACCAGCTTGGCTGTCGGGTTCAGGATGGACTCTCGGAGGTAGTTCTCGTCCACGATTTGGGTGCTGCCGTCTTGGAATTCCGCCTCTTCGCCGAAAATACCGTGCAGGATGGGGGCCAGAGTCGCCGAATCCGGTCGGTGGCAAGTGTTGCAGGCCTTGACCCGGAACAGCTCTTCTCCGGAGGCGACTACGGAGGGACCCGAGTCGCGCCCAGCGAGCCACAACTCGTAGTCCGCGGGATTCATGACGACGATATCGCCACCCATCACGGAATGCTCGGCACCGCAATACTCCGCACAAAACAGATGAAACGTACCCACCTTACTGGCCTCGAACCAGACGGTCGTGTAGCGGCCGGGCAGGACGTCGGCCTTCACACGGAAGGCAGGCACAAAGAAGGAGTGAATGACGTCCTCGGAGGTCATCGTCAGCCGGATCGGCTGACCGAGCGGCACGTGGAGGACGTTGATCTCGCGGTTGCCTTGGGGATGCTGGAACTTCCACATCCACTGCTTGGCGGTAACGAAGTACTCGACAGCGTTGCCCGGAGGTCGAAAAGCCTCGACATAGACCTTGGCTCCCCAGGCGAACATGGTGAGAAGGATGGCGAGTGGAACTACCGACCAGGTGACCTCGAGCCAAATGCCGGCCTTCTCGGGCCGGCCGATCTCGTCCTCGGACCGCCGCCGAAATCGGATGGCGAAGAAGACCACCAGTCCTGCGACCAACAGGCCAAAGAAGACCGAGATCCCCAGAAAGGTGAAGTAGAGGGCGTCCACCTCGCCTGCCAGGGTCGAGGCTTGTTCAGGGAAAAGTGGGACGTTCTTCCACATCGTCTCTATGCCTTCGCTCTATGCAGGTGTCGTCGCTCTCGCCGCCATTGCCGAAGCAGGAAGAGGCCGAGGAGGGCGATGGTGACTAGTGCTGCCAGGCGCACAATGTTCATCGCCACCGCACTGTACTTTCCGGTCGTCGGATCGTAGTGGAAGCAGTAGAGAAGCACCTTATCC
Organism: Thermoanaerobaculia bacterium; assembly: GCA_049664225.1. Lineage (GTDB taxonomy): Bacteria > Acidobacteriota > Thermoanaerobaculia > Multivoradales > JAHEKO01 > JAUVRX01. The sequence continues at coordinate 65,352 of JBATEX010000057.1, read as the reverse complement.
ACCATCGAGCCGATCTGGTTGTCGGCCGCCTCGATGAGTCCGAGGCGAACGTCACGGGGGGCATATTCCACGCCGTAGTAGTAGCGAGCGACCCGCCCTCCAGGGGTCAGGGCCAGGATCCCTGCAGCGTGGGCGAACTGATCTTCTTCAGGGAGGTAGACGTAGCGGAAACCGACACTTCGCGTCAGGGCCAGGATCGACTGCTCATTGCCGGTAAGGAAGTGCCAGCCAGCCTCGGCTCCCGGCCTGTCATAGCGCTCCAGATAGGTCTGCTTCGCTGTGCGAGCCAGCTCGGGAGTCTCACTTGGGTCGAAGCTCACTACCACCACTTCGAATTCGCTGCCGGCGTCGAATTTCAGGGCTCTCAAGCTGCTGATCATGCCGTTGAGCACCATCGAGCAGAGCATCGGGCATTCGTAGTAGACCAGGGCTAGAACAACGGGTCTTTGGCCGAAATAGCGCTCAAGCGCGACCGTCTGTCCAGTCTCGTCGGTGAACTGCAGGTCGAGGGGTACCTGCTCCCCCAGGCGCTGATCGAAACCCACGTCGGCCAATGGGCCTGGCAGGCCCTCCTGAGCGAGGCTACTCGAACCTCCAGTCAAGAGGCCGGCAACCACCAGGGTGGCAGAGAGATGGAGGCGTCGTCGCAATTCAGATTCCTGTCAACGCTTCTTCTGGCGCCTCGGGGACAGCTGTCGGAGTCGGCAGACCCTGCTCGATCAGCAGGTCCAGGGCCCGATCGATCGGCACGCGCGTCAGGCCGTTGGTCTCGTCGACCCAGCCGTAGGTTGTCAATTCCCTCTCTGCATCCGCGCGGAGATCGAGCAGTTGCTGCCGCGGGTCGACTTGCAGATTGGGGGCCGGCGGCTGGTGCTCCATTCGCGCTTCCGGTAAGACCGGCGGGGGTGGATCCTCTGCGATCAGGTTGTCCTTGATTCCTAAGCCGAAGAACCACATCGCGACGACAGCGATCGCCACGATGACCAACAGACCTATCGTCAACCAGGAAAGGCTTCGAACATTCAGCTCGCCGTCGAGCATCGGTTCCTTCTCCGAGCTCGTATGGGGATGCTGTGCTTCAGTCATCTGCCAGCGCCTCCTCGAGGAGGGGATCGTTGATCGGCAGGAGTGGACGTCGTCTCAGCTGACCCGTGAACAGGGCGAACCAGACGCCACCGACAGCGAGGACTGTCGCCAGGTCGAGCCAGTGAAATAACAGGCCCTCATGGCCGAAGGAGGGTGCGGCCAGCCAGTAGAGGTCGACAAACCGCATGCACAGCACCAGTATCGCAACTCTCGACAGCCGCCTGGCGTCGCGTTTCAAATCTCTCGAGAGCAGCAGCACGAACGGCAGCAAGAAATGGAAGAGAGCCAGCAGGATCGCAACGTACTTCCAGGCTCCGTAGCTTCTCTCTAGGTACCAACCCACCTCTTCCGGCAGATTCGCCGACCAGATGATGAGCAACTGAGAGAAGGCGATGTAGGCCCAGAGCATGACGAAGGCCAGCATCAACTTGCCGTAGTCGTGGAACTGGAGCGGTCTGAACACGGCCCCCATGGGCTCCCGCTGCGACAGGTAGACCGCCATCACAATGAGAAATGCCAGAGCCGACAAGCCCTGCCCGACAATGAAGTAGACCCCGAACACACTCGAGTACCAGTGGGGATCCAGCGACATGAGCCAGTCCACGGAAGCGAAAGTGGCCAGCAGACAGTAGATGGCCAGGCCCGGTGCGGCCACCATCTGCATGCGTCGGGAAAGGCCTGGCTCCGCAGTTCGATCCTGCTTGAGTGAAAGCCAGCTCAGGATGAAGGCGAACAGGGCCCAGATGGCGAGGTACAAGAAGCCGCGCAGTGTGAAGCTCGTTGGGTTCAGATAGGCGGCTTTTTGTCGAATCAATTCGTCGGTGGCGGCTTCGGGTCGAGCCCACGCAAAGATCGTCTGCATCCCGAAGACGATGGGCAGGAACAGAACGCCCAAGGCGGGAAGCGTTCGAGTCGCGGCCTCGAGAGTTCGACGGATCATCAGGCCCCAGCGTCCGCCCGTCAAATATTGGAGCATCAGGACGGCAAGGGAGCCGACTGCGATACCCAGCCAGAAAAGCCATGCGACCAGATAGGACTGGAAGAACTGGATGGGGTTCAAAGCCCACCCAGCCAGGCAAGCTGCCACCCCGACTGCGCCGAAGATCCACCCTCGACGTTGCAGCCTCTCGAGGTCGGCCGGCGGCTCGTACGAGGCGACGGTCGAGTTGCTGTGTGAAGCGCTCATTCCTCTTCGGTCCTCGGGTGCGCCTCTGCGCTGATCCCTCTTGAATCGTCCAACTGCTGCTGTTCCTCGGCAGAGAGGCTGTCAACCGGGATGTTCTGGCTGAGCTGCAGGGCTGAAATGTAGGCGGCGATGGCCCACCGGTCTTGTGCCGGAATCTGAGATGCGTAGCTCGACATCTGACCGAAGCCGTTGGACATGACATCGAAGTAGTAGCCGACAGGACTTTCGCGGAGTCGCTGATCGTGGAAGGAGGTCGGTTGCTTGAAGCCACGCCGGACGATCATCCCCAGCCCGTCTCCGGTCTGGCCGTGGCAGGGAGAGCAGAAGGCGTCGAAGCGACCGCGGCCTCGGTCGAGCAGCTCGCGATCCAGCTCCATCGGTAGCTCGGTCAGGAACTCGTCGTTCATCATGCGGCCAGTGTAGAAAGGAGTCTTCTCTGGCGGCATCTCGCGGGCGATCGTTCCCTCAACCAGCGGACGGGAGGCCATGCCGTTGTCGAAGAACGAGCTTTCTTCGAGTGGCTCGTATCTAGCTGAATCGTGCATATCCTGCCGGCAGGCTCCGCTCGTCAGAGCTACTGCTATCACGATCAGGGTCACAGTCCAATTAGCTCGCAACTTCCGATACCTCCTGAGGCGCGAGTCGATGCAGGAACTCCTCGGTAGCCTGGCGGTCGAACTGCGGATCCCAGCGGGCGATAGCCAGGAAGTACCGGTCTCGTGATGCCAGAGCGAAACGCTCGACGTTGAACACCGGGTGGTAGGGCATGGGCAGCTTGTTGAGGGCGAACATGCCTAGGACAGCAGCACCGGCCGCGAACAGAATCGTCGTCTCGAAAGTGACGGGAATGAAGGCAACCCAGCTATTCAGCGGCCTGCCACCGACGTTCATGGGGTAATTGATCACCGAGACCCAGTACTGCATGAAGAAGCCGAAGCAGGCACCGAAGATCCCACCGATCAGGACGATGAGCGGCAGCCAAGAGCGATGGTGCCCGAGCTCCTCCCAGACCTCTTCGATCGGATAGGGAGTGTAGGCCTCCAGTTGCGTGTAGCCGGCGCCGTGCGCTTGACGGATCGCATCGACTAGCTCCTTCGAGGAACGGAACTCGGCCATCAAGGCGAAGGATCTCTTGACTGTGGGCGGTGTGCTCACTCCGAAGCCTCCTCAGCCGCATCCGTGGCCTGCTTGGGCACTATGGTCCGCATCTCGAAGATCGAGATGATCGGTAGGAACCGGATGAACAGGAACAACAGCGCCAGAAACAGCCCGATCGTGCCGACGAACGTCGCCCAGTCCCAGACCGTGCCGGAGTACATGCCCCAAGAAGAGGGCAGAAAGTCGCGGTGGAGACTGGTCACCACGATGACGAAGCGCTCCAGCCACATGCCGACGTTGACGAACATGGCCACCAGAAAGAGCAGCAGGGGAGAGGAGCGCACCCGGCGGAACCACAGCAACTGCGGCGCCAGGACGTTGCAAAGAAGAAGGGCCATCCACTGCTTCTGGTAGGGGCCCTGTATGCGATTCAAGATCATGAACTGCTCGAACCAGTTGCCGCTGTACCAGGCCATGAAGATCTCGACCAGGTAGCCGTAGGCGACGATCAGGCCGGTGGCCAGGAGGATCTTGCCCATGTTCTGCAAATGTCGGGTCGTGATGAAATCCTTCAGCCCGAACAACGATCTCAGGGGCACGGCCAGCGTGATGACCATCGCGAAGCCGGCGAAGATGGCCCCGGCGACGAAATAGGGGGGAAAGATCGTGGCGTGCCAGCCTGGAAGCTGCCCGACCGCGAAGTCGAAGCTCACCACCGTGTGAACCGAGACCACCAAGGGTGTAGCCAGCCCCGCCAGGAGCAGATATGCGGTCTCATAGTTGTGCCAGTGGGTCGCCGATCCGCGCCAACCCATGGAGAGAAAGCCGTAGGCAATCTTGGCAAACTGGCCCTGAGCACGGTCTCGCAAGGTCGCCATGTCGGGAATCAACCCGACGTACCAGAAGAGCAGAGAGACCGTGGCGTAGGTCGAGACCGCAAAGACGTCCCAGACCAAAGGGCTCCTGAACTGCGGCCACAGATCCATCGTGTTGGGATAGGGCAGCAGCCAATAGGCGAGCCAGGGCCGGCCGACGTGAATCAGCGGGAAGATTCCAGCGCAAGCCACGGCGAACAGGGTCATGGCCTCGGCGAATCGGTTGATCGAAGTTCGCCACTCCTGCCGCACCAGGAGCAGGATGGCCGAAATGAGCGTGCCAGCGTGTCCGATACCGATCCACCAGACGAAGTTGATGATGGCGAAGCCCCAACCCACAGGGATGTTGAGTCCCCAGATTCCCGTACCTTCGAAGATCAGCTTGGTGAGCGCCTGCAGAAGCAGCAGAACCAGTAGGAAGGAGAAACCGAAGGCGACCCACCACCATCTGGGAGTCTTGCTCAGGACCACCGCGGTGATTTGATCGGTCACCGATCCCGGGGAATGGCCCGGCGCCACGATGGGTGGCTTCGACGGCTTGGCCCCCGAGGTCTGGAATCCTTCAGACGCCTTCATTTCGTGCCTTCTCCAGGTCGTGGTTCGGATTGCGCAGCTTGGCGAGATAGCTGGTGCGAGGAATCGTCCCCAGCTCAGCGAGGATGCTGTAGTTCAGAGGACTGGCCTTCAGCTTGGTGACTTTCGCCTCGGGGTCGTTGATGTTCCCGAAGACGATGGCTTCGGCCGGGCAGACCTGCTGGCAGGCGGTCTTGACTTCACCGTCGCGGATCTCGCGGTCCTCCTTTTTGGCCTCGATGCGGCCGTGATTGATGCGTTGCACGCAGTAGGTGCACTTCTCCATGACGCCGCGGGTCCGCACCGTGACATCCGGGTTCCTCGACATCTTGAGAACTGGAGTTTCGGTGTCGTTGTACTTGAAGAAGTTGAATCGCCTCACCTTGTAGGGACAGTTGTTGGAGCAGTATCGCGTCCCGACGCAGCGGTTGTAGACCATGTCGTTGAGGCCTTCGTCGCTGTGCACGGTGGCCTGGACAGGGCAGACGACTTCACATGGGGCCTTCTCGCAGTGCATGCACATCACCGGCTGATGGTGGATGTGAGGCTCGTCCAAATCGCCCTCGAAGTACCGGTCGATGCGCATCCAGTGCATCTCGCGGCCCATGGCCACCATCTCCTTGCCGACGATCGGAATGTTGTTCTCCGCCTGGCAGGCGATCACACAGGCGTTGCAACCGGTGCAGGCATTCAAGTCGACGGACATGCCCCAAGCATTGCCGTTGTACTCGATCGGCGGAAACAGGCTCAGCTCCGGTGAGGGAGCGTGGCCCATGTGCTGTGCGAAATCGGGCTCGTGCTCGGACATCTCGAGGGTGCCGACCCGCACCAGGTGGCGCTTCTCGGATTCGCGGGATTCGAGCTCGATATTGCTGTGAAGCTGAGTGCTCGCCAGGCTGTGGGATCGATCTGTCTTCTGAATTCGGACTTCGGCAGCCAGCCAAGGCGAGTGACTGTCACGCAGCTGGTAGGCGTTGAAGCCGGTGCCGGTGCCAACCCTTCCGACGCGAGATCGGCCGTAGCCCAGATGAAGCGTCAGGCAGCCGTCCGGATGCCCTGGCAAGATCCACACCGGGAGCTCGAGCGACTGCTCGCCTACTGTCAGCTCGATCACCTGTTGGTTTGCCAGGCCTTCACGCTGGGCCAGGGCCGGGCCAACCAGCGCGGCATTGTCCCAGGTCAGTTTGGTGAGCGGTTTCGGGCACTCTTGAAGCCAACCGTTGTTGTTGAAGGTGCCGTCATAGGTTGTGGGGTCGGGTCTGAAGATGAGCTCGATACCCGATTCCGAGCCGCTGAGCTCGGCGATGCTCTGGCATGCCTTCGCGACCTCGCCTTGGGCGAGGGTGGCTGTGACTTCGCGAGCCTCCTGGTTGGACACGAAGCCGTCGTGTAGCCATTTCCTCCAGGTACCTTCGAACGGCTCGGTGCCACTCCTCTTGCGCCAATACGCCGTCAGGAGATCCAGCCCAGAGCTCTCTCCATCGGCGGTCATCAAGCTCAAGACCTCGCTGGCGCTCTTGCCGCCGTAGAGGGGCTCGATGAGAGGTTGCGTCAAGCAGATGCTGCCATCGAAGGATCGGCAGTCTCCCCAACTCTCGAGGTAGTGAGCCTCCGGAATGTGCCAGTGGCAGTATTCGGCTGTCTCATCCTCGTAGAGTCCCAGATGGACCCGATATCCGACTTCGGTCATGGCTGCCTTGAAGTCGAGGTCAGCCGGCGTCTCGTAGATCGGATTACAGCCGAGAATCAGTAGGAGGTCGACCTCGCCTGCCGCCATATCCTGCACCAGTTGGCGCATGGACTCCGACTCGTGTTCCGGGCGTTCTTCGACCGGCTCGGCGAGGATTACAGTGCTGCCGAGATTGCTCAGCCACTCGTTCATGGCGTGGGCGAGGATGTGCACCTCGCTGGAGGCGTAGTCTCCCGGCACGACGGCGCACCGTCCCCGGTTGGCCTTCAGATCCTCGGCGACCGCGGTGATCCAGGCTATTCGATCCGCTTCGCTGGAATCGCCGGTGTCCGTGGCGCCTGGAACTCCCAATTCGGCGGCCAGGGCAGCGGCAATGGACCCGATGTCACTGGCCCGCACCGGCAGTCGATGGTCGGCGAGGGTACTGGTGTTCGTCGGGGAGCTCTCCACCATATAGAGGCGGTTCATGGTGCCGTCCTGGGAACGACGGCGGCCGGCGAAATCGCGGGAGTATTGCAGACAGCCCGGGCCGCTCGTGAGGAAATCCGAGTCCAGGCTAAGAATGACATCGGCTCGCGACAGGTCGTAGCGAACCGAAAGGGTCTGTCCGAATGCGGCCTCGATTCCGCGGCGCTCGGTATCCCGGCTCACAGGACTGTACTGATGCCATCGCGTGCCGGGGTAGGCTTGCTTGACCCTGGCAATCACCGACGTCAGCGAAGGAGAAGTCACGGTCCGGGTGAGAATTCGAATGCGCGCCTCACCAAGGGCGCTGAGCGCCTGGAGAGTATTTTGAAACTCGTCGGCAAAAATCGTCCAGGTGCTGATCCGGGTGTTGTGCCTCAAGACCTGGGAGCGCTCGGGATCGTAGAGACCGAGAACCGAGGCCTGTGCGAAGAGGTCACTCGCACCGCGGCTGGCCGGATGCTCGGGGTTGCCTTCGACCTTGGTCGGTCGCCCCATGTGACTCTCGACCAGCAACGGGCGGGCAAAACCGTCCAGCGGCATGGCTGAGGCGAAATACATCGGTTTGCCTGGGATCAGGCTCTCGGGCTGCTCGATGTATGGGACGATCCTCTCCAGGGGCTGCCGGGTGCAACCTGTCAGACCGCCCAGCGCCAGGGAGGCACCCATGAGGTGTAGGAAGCCCCGACGGCTGACTCCTTGGGGCAGCTCGGCAGCCTGCTGGGGAAACTCCCTGAGCAGGAGCTCCTCGAATTCAGGTGTTCGAGCCAGCTCGTCCAGGCTGCGCCAGAACTCCGGTCCGCTGGCGCTCTTCAGCCGACGCCTCACTTCCTCCAGTTCGAGTGTCTGGCGAGGTGAACCGGTGTCAGGGGTCTCGGTGGCAGGCTGAGGCGCGTCAGGTTCTCGGCGCTTTGGTTTCTCTTGCATTCTCTACGGTGCCTTCGACTGCGGCTAGCGGTGACAGACAGAACAGCTCAGGAGGCTCTGGATGTTGTATTCCTCCACGAGTTGGGCTCCGAGGATCGATTGATCCTCGGCTGCCCATTCCATGTTGAGGATCTCGCTCCTCGGCCGGACGAAGTTCTGTGGAGCCCGATGGCACTCCAGGCACCACTCCATCTGCAGCGAGACGGCTTGCCTCAGCAGCGGCATCTTGTCGACGCGGCCATGGCACGTCACGCAGCCCATGCCCTTGGCGACATGGATGCTGTGATTGAAGTAGACGAAATCAGGCAGGTCGTTGACCCTGGCCCACCGAATCGGCTCGCCGCTGCGAAAGCTCTCCCGAACCGGCTCCAGCATGGGGCTGTCGTTCCAGATCAACTTGTGGCAGTTCATGCAGGTGGCAGTTGGTGGCACACCGGCAAAGGCCGAAGTCTCGACAGAGGTGTGGCAGTACAGGCAGCTGATTCCCATTGCCTCGGTATGGTGATCGTGGCTGAACGGTACCGGCTGTGCCCGGACGATGGTCTGTCTCGTGGCATATGCCGATCGATTCAAGCTCACTAGAATCCAGACCGACACGAGAAAAAAGAAAATCGCGCCAAAGAGAGTGACTTTGGCCAGCGTGTTGGTGCTGGGTTTGAAGATCTGCGACATTTGGGTTCCTCAACTGCTTTCGAGCGAACCGCGAGCCATCCTATACGAGGACCCGTGGGCCGCTCGAAAACGGCCCTCCAAGAGGTCTTGAAAGGATACCCATGTAGCCACCCGTGTCAAGATCGAGGAAGACCCAACCTTGGAAGCTCAAGGTGGTAGGCCGTTCGATGGCCTCAGTGAGGGGGTTTGGCGATCAATCCACTTTGGTGCCAGCGGGGTACCGAATGAAATAGCCGTCGGCCCAGACGATGTCCTCTTCGTACGAAGTCGTCCTGAAAGGTCCGATGGTGTAGGGACTCGTCGCGGGCCCCTCTTGCCCGTCCCGGCCCAGACTCCGGATTCCGAGCACGGCCGAAGCGAGCGTGTCGCCAGACCAGGCGTACTCGAGCTCGAACCCCCAACCATCGTTGTGCGGTACCTCTCGCGTGTAGAACATCGTGCTGCTGACGTAGAGAGTGGACATCAGCTCATCGTCAGTGAGGATCTCGGTAAGTCCGGAGAAGTCGAAGGTCTGCGAAGAACCGGAGGCCGCGGCTGAGACCTGGTCGGTAAGCCAGGAGAACCATGCCGAGCCGGTTTCACGCATGTCGGCCACGGTCCTTTTTTGCTTCGACTTCTGGAGAGCATCTAGGAGATTGGGAATCAGGATGGCGGCCACGATGCCGATGATGGCCACCACGATCAGAAGCTCGATCAGGGTGAACCCGCGGGAAGAGTGGCGGTAGCGCATAGTGGATTGCCTCTGGCTAGAAGCCTCGGTCGTTGGAATTCAGATGTATAGCCATAGTTGTTTCTATCGGATCTCTGCAGTCGCCGTGCCAGCTCTGGGTCGGGACCAGTACGGGAGTCGGTGGCATTGGCCCCTTCCGCAGTGACAAAGTTTGTCATTGACCTGCCATTTGCCGGCGATCGGACTGGCGCACTGGGCTTTTTCCTCAAACCGGAAGAACGCGGTAAGCTCCGCGGAGATGGACGACAAGAGCCCACGACTTGCTGTTCAACAGGAGGCTGGAGACGGTCCGCTGAGGACCTTTGTCGGACTGTTCATGGTGCCCCTGCTGGTGGTCCTGATCTGCGTCGCCGTCTTCGTCGGCTTCGGTTGGATCGCCTACGACCACAACTCCGCCGAAGACTACTTGAACGATCTGAAGTCGGGATGGCGGCCTCGGAGGGCCCAGGCGGCCTACGAGTTGTCGAAAGTGCTGGTTGCCGACCCAGAGGCGCTGGGCGACGTGCCGGGTTCCAGAGAGGAGATCCGACGGCTCTTCACCGAGAGTGAGGACCCGGAGATGCGTCGGTACCTGGCGCTGATCATGGGCTATACGCAAGATCCTGCAGCCCTTCCGCTCCTCGAGGAAACGCTGAACGACCCGGATTCCGAAGCCAGGATCTATGCGCTCTGGGCTCTGGGCACATCGGGCGACCCTGACGCGATCCCGCTGCTGACTACAGCACTACAGGATCCCGATTCTGGGATCCGCAAGACGGCTGCCTTCAGCCTGGGAGAGCTTGGGTTGGCCGCCGGGATCGATCCGTTGACGCCGCTGCTGCAAGACGGGGTCGCCGATGTCCGATGGAACGCAGCCCTCGCGCTCAGTCGCCTGGGTAGCAGTGCCGGTGTGGCCGTGCTGGAGCAGATGCTGGACCGAGGTCTGACGGCGCAGATCCCCGATCTCACCCCGGCCCAGGCAGAGGAGGCGATGGTCAGTGCCGTCCAGGCTCTCGGAGTTGTCGAAGGCCTCGGAGCGAAGCCTCTGCTCGAGGAGCTTGCAGACAACGATCCGAGTCTCAAAGTGAGACGAGCCGCCCTCGCCGCTCTCGATTCACTTGGGGATTAGGCCGCTCTGGCGAGAGACTCCGAAACACCTCGTGGTTGATGTGGAGGACCGTGACACCCGAAGTACAGGATCTGTTGCTCGAAGTCGCCCTCTACCGTCGACTCTCGGAAGACGATCGCGAGCATTTGGCAGCTGCCGCCACGGTCGAGAGGTTCGACAAAGGGGAGGCAGTCTTTCATGAAGGGGATCCGGCACAGGACTTCTTCACCCTCGTTCGTGGCCGAGTCAAGGTCTACAAGGTGATGCCCAACGGTCGGGTCGTGATTCTCGAGATTCTGGGCCCCGGCGATCCGGTCGGGGCAGTGGCCGTTTATGAGTCACTCGCGTATCCAGCGACCGCAGAGGCGATGGATGAGACCCTCTGTGTCAGAATCCCGAAAGACCCCTTCTTCCAGCTGCTGGAGACTCGACCCTCGCTTGCCAGAGGGCTGCTGAAAGCCATGACCCATCGCATTGTGGTCCTGGCCGACCGGTTCGCGGACCACGCGGCAGGCAAGGTGGAGACACGGTTCGCTCGCCTATTTCTCAAGCTTGCAAGCGAGATGGGCCAGTCCAAGGCGGATGGGGTCTTCATCCCCATGAGCCTATCGAGACAGGAGTTGGCAGACCTGATGGGCACCACCGTCGAGACCTCGATTCGTATCATGAGTCGTTGGGGCAAAGAAGGCGTCGTCCAAACGGAGAAGAGCGGCTTTCTGGTCACCGACCGGAGGGCGCTAGAGCAGATATCCGCCGATTGAAGAGCAGATGGTCACCAGGTTGCGGAGCCGATGCAGGAGCCGGTCGATTCGATTCCGATCCACCAGGAGTAACTCGGAGAGTGAGCTGATGAATGGAAGAGCCAAACGAAGTGCTTTGTCTGCCCTCGTGTTGATCGCTGGAGCAAGCCTCCTCCTCACGGCTTGTGGAACGTCTGACAGGCCGAGCGGCGCAGAGGCTTCGAAAGGACGTCAGCACTACCTGGCCACCTGTGCGCTCTGCCATGGAGCTGAAGGCGAGGGCAAGGCGAGGCTCGGCAAGGCGCTGAATGCGAGCTCATTCGTGGACGGCCTGAGCGACGAGGAGCTGGTGGAGTTTCTCAAGGAGGGTCGGCCTTCCTGGGACCCAGCGAACGAACGTGGAATCGACATGCCGCCGAAAGGTGGGAACCCCGCCCTCACCGACGAGAATCTCATGGAAATCGTGATCTACCTGAGAAATCTCTGACAGGCGGGGTAGAGGCTCTGCCAACCCGTGGGCTGAGATCGAATGACGAGCGAGAATGACAAGTATTCGCGACTCGAGTACCGGCGCCTCATCGCCTGGCCGAGCCGAATTGAGCGTGAGGCCGACCTGCTCGGCCGTGTCCTGAGCTCGGGACCCTCCGAGCGAGTGCTGGACTTGGGATGTGGTACAGGCGAGCACGCCCGATTCTTGGCCCAGCAGGGCTTTTCGGTTGTGGGTATCGACTCCTCCGAGTCGCAGATCGCGACGGCGCGTGAGGCGCCGCAGCTAGCCGGAATCGAGTACCTCCAGGGGGACCTCAGTGAGCTGCAGAGCCTCTTGACGGGCTCTTTTGGCGGAGCGATCTGTCTCGGCAACACTCTGCCTCACCTGCTCGACCGTGACAGCCTCGAACGTTTCCTCGCCGGCCTTCGTCTCCACCTTGCTGAAGGTGCACCTCTTCTGCTCCAGATGCTCAACTACGAGAGGATCTTCCGGCGGCAGGAGAGGTGTCTGCCGGTGAGTCTTCGGCCTGACGACTCCGGCGATATCGTCTTTCTGAGACTGATGAATCTGCACTCGGACGGCAGTGTCACCTTCTTTCCTTCGACGCTGCAGCTGAGGCCTGGGCACGAGCCTCCTCTGGTGGTCAAAGCGTCCAAAGAAGTGCGGCTCCAGGGATGGCGTCTCGAGGAGCTCGAGGGGCATTTCGAGGCGGCCGGTTTCCGGGTCTCCGAACGCTTTGGCGCGTTCGACGGGAGTGCTTATGACGAAGTCGATTCGAGGGACCTGATCGTGGTCGTACGCTGAGTCAGGCGCCGCTTTGCCCCTTGACACCTCGGCGATGTTGCACTACAAAGTGCAAACCAGTTACCGATTCGAGGATGAGATGTCCGCGCGACTCGCGGGGCGCGAGGCGACTCTCTCTAAAGGATGGCTGAAGAGACAACCAGGGAAGAGCGTGTGGAAAAGGTCTCCCGCCGGGGCTTTTTGTCCTGGGCGGCGCTGGCCTGGATCGGCTTTACTGCCGCGATCGGTGGCTGCGTCACCGCTCTGAACCGGTTCCTTTTCCCCAATGTTCTGTATGAGCCACCTACGACCTTCAGGGTTGGCCTGGCGGAGGACTTCAGCCCCGGGGTGGTCGACGAGCGGTTCAAAGAGTCGAATGGCGTCTGGATCGTCAACAGCAACGGCAAGCTCTACGCGCTGATCGCGATCTGCACCCACCTCGGCTGTCCGCCCAACTGGTTGGAGGCGCAGAACAAATTCAAATGCCCATGCCACGGCAGCGGCTACTACAAGGACGGGATCAACTTCGAAGGTCCGACCCCCCGCCCCCTCGAGCGGGCGCGGATCTTCGTCGATGCGGACGATGGCCAGCTGGTGGTTGACAAGTCCCAGAAGTACCAGTGGGAGCTGGGGCAATGGGAGGATCCCGAGTCCTTTGTCGAGGTCACCTGAGACTTGAGAGACTGACACTTGAAGATCATGCTCAAGAAGATTCAGAAAAGCGTCACCCAGTCGCAGGTCTGGAAATCCATCTTCCGGGTCGGTATTCCCACCGACAACCGGAAGCGAGCCCTTGCCATGCTCGGCAATGTGGTGCTGCACCTCCACCCGATCAAGGTGAAGAAGTCGGGTCTGCGTATGAGCTACACCTGGTGCATGGGTGGGACGGCCTTCTTTTTGTTTCTGGTCGAGACGATTACCGGCCTACTGCTCATGTTCTACTACCGGCCGACTGTCGAGTACGCGTATTTCGACATGGTGGATCTGCGTGAGGCAGCTGCTTTTGGGATCATGCGGGAGCTCCATCGCTGGGGTGCGCACCTCATGGTCATTGCGGTGTGGCTCCACATGTTCAGGGTCTTCATGACCGGTTCCTACAAGCCGCCTCGCGAGTTTAATTGGAACGTCGGTGTGATCCTGCTCGTACTCACCCTTCTCCTGTCGTTTACCGGCTATCTCCTGCCTTGGGATCAGTTGGCGATCTGGGCCATTACGGTGGGCTCCAATATGGCCAGGGCGACTCCCTTCGTCGGCACGGAGGGACCGGGCTCTGCATTGCTGCAACTCGGTGGGACGAAGCTGATTCACGTCGGAAGCGATGCGCGCTTCGCCTTGATAGCCGGGCGCACGATCGGTGGGGGAACTCTGATTCGGTTCTATGTGCTGCATTGCGTCGGCATTCCCTTCGTGGCCGCCTTTCTGATCGCGGTCCACTTCTGGCGGGTACGCAAGGACGGCGGCATCTCCGGGCCTGTCTGAGCCGACGAGCGCTATGGAAGCGATCCAAGATCTCATCAACTATCTGTCCTACCCGAAGTGGTCGTTCACGCTTTCGTTGGTGGTCTTCTTCGTCCTGCTGTGGTCCAAGAAGTTGTGGACGCGACCGGGCGGCCTCATCATGTTTGTGGCCAGCGTGGTCGCCTTCGGCCTCAGCCTGCTCGACCCGAACTTCAGAAGCGTCGTGGCGAAGCCGGACAACGTTCCCATCGTCATGATGGTCTTTCTGGTCGGCTACTTCCTATGGCTCGCCATGTACAAGGCCAATCGCAATGACGAGTTGATGGAGCGAGGTGAGCCGACTTTCGAGATGAGCGAAGTCGAAGACAAGATCTTCACCTGGCCCGATCTGGTCTTTATCGAGTTCATCTGCATGATCTTGCTGATGGTCGGCCTGGTGATCTGGTCGATCGTGCTCCAGGCGCCGCTCGAGGAACCGGCCAACCCATCGGTGGCTCCAAATCCTTCGAAGGCACCTTGGTACTTCCTGGGCTTGCAGGAGATGCTGGTCTATTTCGACCCGTGGATGGCTGGCGTGGTCCTTCCCGGACTGATCATCGTTGGACTGATGGCGATCCCCTATATCGACACCAACCCGAAGGGGAACGGCTACTACACCTTCAAGGAGCGCAAGACGGAGATCACCCTCTTTCTCTTCGGCTTCCTCGTGCTGTGGTGCCAGATGATCGTGATCGGCACCTTTCTACGCGGTCCCAACTGGAATTTCTTCGGGCCGTTCGAATTCTGGGATATGGAGAAGATCGAGCCGCTGGTCAACGTCGACCTGTCTGAGATCATCTGGATCAAGGTCCTGGGAGTCGGTTTGCCCTCCCACTGGCTGCTTCGCGAGATCTTCGGAATCCTGCTGTTGGCTCTCTATCTTTTTGTACTGCCGGTCGTGCTGAGCAAGGCCAGGGGCTTCAAACGCTACTACGAGAAGATGGGTCCATCGCGATTCTACGTTGGCATGAGCCTGTTTCTCGTGATGATGCTCTTGCCCATCAAGATGTACTTCCGGTGGGCGCTCAACCTGAAGTACTTCATTCACATCCAGGAGTTCTTCTTCAACGTCTAAGGCTATGGCTGGTCGTCCACAGAAGAAGCCTGACCGGCACTTCGAATTCAGCCGTCTGAACCTGTGGTTCGGCGTCAGCGCTTTGGCGCTTCTCGCTGTGACTGGGTGGATGGTGATGGCTGACTACTCCAAGCCCTGGAAGCGGTTGCAGAGTGATTTCCGAGACCGCGAGCGTCAGGCCCTGCTGCGGCAGGCTGACGTGGAACGCCAGCAGGTCGATGAGAACGAACTACTTCAGCTCCAGCAGGAGATCTCCCAGGAAGAGGAGAGACTGGACGCCAGCCGCACCGAGATCCGCGAGTTGGAGAGCACCCTGGATGAAGTGGAGAAGAAGATCTACGCCACAGATTCGGCCTCGCGAACCACGAAGTCCTTGCTGGACGCAGCCCGCTGGAAGTACGACCGGACCGTACAAGAAAGCGACCTGGCTGCCAAAGAAAGGGCGCGCCAGAAGGTGGACGATCTCGACGCACAGTGGCTCGAGGATCGCAAGGCCTTGGAATTGCTCACCGAGCAACGCGATCAAGCACGCGGCTCGCTCGACCAGCGTGAGGCGGCCCTGGAAGAGGCGGAGAGGCGATTGGCCGCTCTTCGCCAGGGCTTCGACACTCTTGAACAGCGAGCTGCGAACCTCGACAAGACCCTGTCCTACCGCCTGCTCAACGCTCCCCTGCTGGACTTCATGAACCCCGACCTCAAGATCGAGCAGGTGATGCTGCCGGGGCTCTATCACGACATCAACTTCACCAAAGTGGAGCGTGTGGACCGTTGTGTCACCTGCCATGTGGCAGCCAACCGGATCGGGTTCGACGGTGAAGAGTGGGAGCACCCCTTTCGGTCTCATCCCAGGATGGATTTGTTCGTCGGTGCGGGCTCACCGCATCCCTACAACCGATTCGGTTGCTCGGGCTGTCATGGTGGTCTCGACAGATCGACAGACTTCGCCCGCGTCGGCCACAGCCCCTCCAGCAACGAGGAGCTGGCGAGCTGGCAGCAGAACTGGGATTGGGAGCCGCAGCCCTATCTGGAGACCCCTATCTTTCCGGCGGAATTCTCGGAAGCCGGTTGTTTCACCTGTCATTCGGCCGAGGTGTGGACCCCGGGAGCCGAGGTGCAAGATACAGGGCGTCAGCTGGCGATGAGGATGGGCTGCTTCGTTTGCCACAAGATCGACTACCCGGCATTTCAGGACCTTCCCCGACCAGGACCGAATCTGAGTAGAGTGGCCGGTAAGACCAACCCTGGCTGGGCCTTCGAGTGGATCTCTGCACCTCGCGATTTCCGGCCGACAACCTGGATGCCGCACTTCTTTTTCCAGGAGAACACGACCACCGAGCTCAATCTGGAGCGACAGAAAGTAGAGATCGCTTCGGTAGTGGCCTACCTGTGGGAGAAGTCGGAATCGCCGGAGTATCTACCGCCGCCACCGGGAGATCCGCGGCAGGGACAAGTTCTCTTCGAGTCGGTAGGCTGCACCGGTTGCCATCTCATGGACGCCGAGGCAAGGCGCGATGATTTCTTCCCCCAGATCAATCGCCTCCACGGACCGAATCTCGTCCGCACCGGCAGCAAGGTATCCCCTGGATGGCTCTACTCCTGGATCAGGAACCCCAGGCAGTATGCTCCCGATACCCGCATGCCGGTTTTGCGTTTGACCGACAAGGAGGCGGCCGATATCACCGCCTACCTGATGTCCAGCCGAGATCCGGCATTCGAGGAGCTCGAGCTTCCCGAGGCAGACCAGCAGGTTCGCGACCAGATGGTCTTGCAGTACCTGCGGAACAATCAGACCATCGAGCAGAGCCTGGCGACACTGCAAGCGATGACCACTGGCGAGCGTGACGTCTATCTGGGTTTCGAGACGATCCAGAAATACGGCTGTTGGGGTTGCCACGACCTCGCTGGCTTCGAAATCGCCAAGCCCATCGGTGTCGAGCTGACGGAAGAGGGCTCCAAGCCACTGCATCAGTTCGACTTCGGCCATGTTCACGACGTACCCCATACCAGGCACGACTGGATCCGGAAGAAGCTGCTGGATCCGAGGACGTGGGATGAGGGCAAGGAAGCTGTCAAGCACTATGACGAGCTCCTCAAGATGCCCAATTTCGGCATGTCGGAGCGGGAGGCCGATGCCGTCCTCACCATGGTGCTGGGTTTTACCAGGGAGTCGGTCGAGGCAAGCAGCCGCGCGGGGCAGACAACGCGCAGTATCTCGCTTGTCGAAGGCCGTAGGCTCATCACCCGGTTCAATTGTCAGGGTTGTCATCTGATCGAAGGTGACGGACATGCCATCAAGACCGCCATCGAAGATGTGGGGATGTTGCCTCCCAACCTGGCGGCGCAGGGCGCTCGGGTAAAGAGCGACTGGCTGTTCGAGTATCTTCACGACCCCGGTGCGGTGCGCTTGCGTCCGTGGCTCGAGGTACGAATGCCGACCTTCGGTTTCAGCGACGACGAGGTCAACGCCCTGGTGAGCTATTTCGCGGCCCGTGAAGAGCGTCTGGCATTCCTGTCGGACCCTCCGCAGCCCGAGACCCGCGAGCTGGTAGTCGGAGATGTGGCTTTCAACATGTTCCAGTGTGCCAAGTGTCACCCGGCCGGTCCTCAGGAGGATCTCGGTGCTGGCGTGGGAGCCGGAGACCTGGCGCCTTCTCTCCTGCTGGCAAAGCGGCGGCTGAGGCACGACTGGGTGCCCCATTGGATCTTGGATCCACAGAGTTGGATTCCCGGGACGAAGATGCCGGCGAACTTTCCGCCGAATCCAGAGGGTGGCTACACCTCGCCCCTGGCAATGGCTATCGATACGCCGATGTTCGAGCAGCAGAAGGAGCGCATGATGCGCCACTTCTCCTCGGACGAGGAGCTCAAGTCGCACCTGGGCGATGCCGACTATGTGACCCAAGCCCTGCGGGACCACATCTGGTGGAATTTGGAGCAATAGCCGGCGAGGCGTCAGGTAGATTGCAGTCCGCGCTCTGGACTCATGGCATAATCCGCAGCTCGCGCCGCTGTCGCGCCAGAAAACAAGGAGCGTCAGCTTGAAGCATTGAAATCGATTTAAAGGAGGCTCGAACGTATGAAGAAGATCTCATTTCTCATGGTAGTTGCACTGATTGCCGCTGTGTTGGCGATCGGCTGTGGTGGTGGAGGAGAGAAGGCTGCCGCCCCCGCTCAACAGGCCGATTCTGCGCCGGCCGCTGCACCGGGCCCGGCGGTGACAGGTGGTGGGACCGTGGTGGGCAGCGTCAGGTACGTCAATGGTGACCCGGACGCCGCTATCGGCATGGATGCCGATCCCGTCTGCGCATCGATGCATCCCGGCGAGGTCCACACCGAGAAGGTCGTGACGGACGACAATGGGAATCTAGCCAACGTCTTCGTCTATGTGAAGTCCGGCCTGGAGAGCAAGAGCTTCCCGGTGCCCGCAACCGCCCACGTCCTCGACCAGATGGGTTGTCAGTACCAGCCACACATCTCAGGCGTGCAGGTGGGGCAGAAGCTGGTCATCCGCAACAGCGACCCGACGCTCCACAACGTACACGCCAGACCGAGCGCCAACAAGGAGTTCAACCAGGGCCAACCCTTCCAGGGCATGGAGCTGGAGCACACCTTCGATCAGGCCGAGGTCATGGTGCCGTTCAAGTGTGATGTGCACCCATGGATGAGCTCCTACATGGCGGTTCTCGATCATCCGTTCTTCGGGGTGTCCGACGAGCAGGGCGGCTTCGGCATCGAGAATCTGCCTGCCGGAAGCTATGTGCTCGAAGCCTGGCATGAGGAGTTCGGGACGCAAACTGCTGAAGTCACCGTCGTAGACGGTGAGCCAGCACAGGTGAGTTTCGACTTTTCGCCGGATGCTGCAGCCTCCGCGGGCTGAACGGTTCACTGAAGTTACCCGCAGGGCGGAGCCATGAAGGCTCCGCCCCCCTTTTCGTTTCTCCGCCAGGGAGCGAGACCTCGATCGCTGGTACCGACGGTCGCGATAGACTGGCGCTGGTTCGATGGCGATTCTCTTTTCCGTGAGGAGATTGACCGACGATGTCAAGCGACACACCGTTCCTGCGAGGAGCTCATCGGCTCGCCGTCTTGCTGGCCGGGTATGTGATTCTGCTGATCACGGCGGGTGGCCTGGTGAAGAGCCTCGAGGCCGGTCTGTCGGTTCCCGACTGGCCGCTCTCCTACGGCATGCTGAATCCACCGAGATGGTGGGAAATCGAAACCGTCAGGGCGGAGCATGGGCACCGCCTGATTGCCGGCACGGTGCTGCTGTTGACCCTGTGGCTGGCGACTTGGATCATTCGCCGTGAGCCGCGGAAATGGGTGAGGGGGGTTGCAGTGGCGGCACTCGCGGCTGTCTTGGCCCAGGCCGCGCTCGGTGGCATTACGGTGCTTTTCTTTTTGCCGACTGCCATATCGGTGAGTCATGCCGGTCTAGCTCAACTGTTCCTTTGTCTGTTGGTGGTGCTCGCCGTGGTCACTTCTCGCCGGTGGGTCTCGGGTGAGGGCGCCAGGAATCCGGTCGCTCCGGTCGGCAGGGTCGTTCCCCTGGCCACCACCACGACGGTCGTCATCTATCTGCAAATCCTGCTGGGCGCTGTCATGCGCCACACAGGAGCCGGCCTTGCCATCCCCGACTTTCCACTCGCCTTCGGTGGGCTCATTCCGCCCAGGATCGACTTCGCCATCGGGATTCACTTCGCCCACCGGATGGGTGCCCTGGTCGCGGCGACGCTGATCTTCTGGACATTGGGTCGAGTGCTGCGGCTCGCGAGCCAAGAGAAAGTCGCTGTCACTCCAGCTTGGTTGTTGGCGATCATGGTCCTGGTTCAGGGAACCCTTGGGGGGTTGGTGGTCCTGACCGGCAAGGCGGTCCTACCCAACACCCTGCACGTGGGGGGAGGAGCCCTGCTGCTGGCTCTCAGCCTGGTGGTAACTCTCATGACGAGGCGCCTGGATTGGATAGCTCGACAGGCGGGGACCGAGGCTGAGACCGAGGCCGTCGGGATCCTCAGTCCGGAGCAGGCCGTATCGTGAGCAGCCCTGTTGCGATCGAGTCCAAGCCGGTGACGCTAGGTGTGCGCCTGGCGGATCTCGTCGAGCTCACGAAGCCCCGTATCACCCTGATGGTCGTGCTGACGGCGCTCATCGGGGTCTTGCTCAGCTCGGGAGGCAGCGTCGACTGGGGCCTTGCGATCCATGCCCTGTTTGGCACCGGGTTAGTGGCGGCGGGGTCAGCGGCCTTGAACCATGTGCTCGAAAGAGACCTCGATGCCCTTATGGAGCGGACGGCGGATCGACCCCTGCCAGCCGGTCGTATGCACCCAGATACAGCACTGCTATTCGGTGTCGGTCTGGCTGTGGCAGGCCTGCTCGAGCTGACCCTGGCGGTCAACCTCCTGACCGCCTTGCTGGGGGCCATTGCTCTGGCCGGCTACATCTTTGTCTATACCCCGATGAAGCGAATCAGTTCCTTGGCGACTGTCGTTGGTGCGATCCCGGGCGCTCTACCGCCACTCATGGGCTGGACGGCGGTAAGCGACCGCCTGGAGTTGGGTGGGGTCGTGCTCTTCGCCATTCTGTTCCTGTGGCAGTTGCCCCATTTCCTGGCCATCGCCTGGATGTGTCGAGAGGACTACTCGCGAGCCGGCATCCCCGTCTTGCCGGTCGTGGAGCCGGACGGTCGCAGCACAGCCCGTCAGATGTTGCTGTACGGCGCCGCCCTCCTCCCCGTAAGCCTGATGCCGACAGTCCTGGGGTTGACTGGTTCGACCTACTTTCTCGGCACGCTGGCTCTCGGTTGCTTCTTCCTCGCTGTCTGCGTGTCGTTCGCCCTGTCGTTCTCTACCGACGCGGCTAGACGGGTGCTGTTGGTATCGGTGCTGTATCTCCCTGCCGTGCTGGTGGTCATGGTTCTCGACCGGGTCGCTTGAACTCATGTGCCGAGCTCCCAGGTCCGGGGCGGCCGGAGTGCAAGCGGTTACGGCTCGGGATTTGAGGTTCTCCTACGGCCAGAGGCGGGCCCTGGATGGTGTCACCTTCGAAGTTCGAGTCGGTGAGATCTACGGCTTCCTGGGACCGAATGGAGGCGGCAAGACCACCCTCTTTCGCATCCTCGCCACCTTGCTGAAACCAGATCAGGGGAAGCTCTCGGTGTTCGGTGCGGACATCGTCGTGGAGGCGGCGCTCGTTCGCCTCCAGCTTGGGGTGGTGTTTCAGTCACCCAGCGTCGACGAGCAGCTGACGGTCGGCGAGAACCTGATGCACCAGGGGCACCTCTATGGACTCCGGGGCGCCGATCTGAAGAACAGGATTGCAGTGTTGTTGGCGAGGTTCTCGATCGACGACCGACGGGACGATCGGGTCAAGACGCTGTCTGGGGGCCTCAGGCGCAGAGTGGAGATTGCCAAAGCTCTGCTCCACCGCCCCCGGCTTCTGTTGTTGGACGAGCCGAGCACTGGGTTGGATCCAGGCGCCCGACGGGATGTCTGGGAGGTTCTCGAGGAGCTACGCTCTTCTCACGAAGTGACCATCATGCTGACTACCCACTTCATGGAGGAGGGCGACCGCTGTGATCGGCTGGCCCTCGTCGACCGTGGGAGATTGGTGATTGAAGGGTCCCCGGAGAGCCTGAAGGGCGAGATCGGTGGTGAGGTCGTCTTGATCTCCACTGACGATCCTGAGGCTCTCTGCCAGGAGATGCAGGATCGGCTCGACCTCGACGCCACTGTGCAGGGAGCCCAGGTGCGCCTCGAAGACGAGCGCGCCCACAGCTTCATTGCACAGCTGGTGGAGTCCTTTCCTGATCGGATCGAAACCCTGAGGCTGTCGAAGCCCACGCTGGAAGATGTCTTTCTTCACCGTACAGGTCGAGGTCTCTGGGAGGAAGCAGAGTGAGCGACCTGTTGGCAGCGACGACTCTCTGGCATCGCGAAGTCGTGCGGTTCCGCCGTCAGCCGGCTCGGGTTCTGGGCGCGGTGGGTATGCCGCTGCTCTTCTGGGCGCTCATCGGCAGCGGCCTGTCCGGCTCGTTCAGGCTGCCGGGAGGACCGGAGGATCTGGACTACCTGGAGTACTTCTTTCCGGGAACCATCGTGATGCTGGTGCTGTTCGCCGCGATCTTCTCGACGTTCTCGGTGATCGACGACAGGAACGAGGGGTTTCTCCAGGGAGTTCTGGTAGCGCCTGTCCGACGTTCAGCTCTGGTTGCCGGGAAGGTCTTCGGTGGCGCGACCCTGGCCTGGATCCAGGGTATGCTGTTCCTGGTGCTGGCGCCGGTGGCCGGCATCCGTCTGACCTTGCGATCCGGCCTGGAGGTCGCCGTCGTCGTAGCGGTGATGGCCGTCGCCCTGACTGCTTTTGGCTTCGCGTTTGCCTGGCGGATGAACTCCACACAGGGTTTTCATGCGGTCATGAATCTGGTTCTGATGCCCATGTGGTTTCTCTCGGGCGCGATCTTTCCTCTGTCGGGTGCGCCAGGTTGGCTCGACTCGGTGATGAGGCTCAACCCGCTGACTTACGGCACTGCAGCTCTGCGCCGGGTGCTGTACGGAGATACGCCCCTGGCCGGCCAGAGCCTGCCCTCTTTGGGCCTTTCCCTGACTGTGATGCTGATTTGGGCTGCAGCGGCGTTGGCCGTGGATGTGTGGCTGGTGCGAAGGACGGCATCGCCGTGAGCCAGAAGACGGACAGGTCCATGAGGCGGGCTCTACTCTGGGGCTTTCTAATAGCAGTCATCCTAGCGGTTCTCGTGACCGCTCTCATGGCGCCCAGCTGGCGCGCCGAGGAGCCTCGTGAGCCGCCTCCAGAGATCGGCATGGCGCCGGAATTTCTATTGGTCAACCGAGATGGGCGACAAGTCGACAGCACAGAGCTGCTCGGCTCTCCCTGGGTGGCGGATTTCATCTTCACTCGCTGTGCGTTGAGCTGCCCGCGCATGACCGAGCGCATGCTGGGACTCGAAGCGATGGAGCCCGGTGGTCTCCAGAGAGTCTCATTCAGCGTCGATCCGGAATACGACTCGCCACAGGTGCTGCAGCTCTACGCCGACTCCTGGGGCATTACGGACCCCGAGTGGCTGTTCTTGACCGGTGAGAAGGAAACCATCCGGCGTCTGGTAACCGAAGGCTTCAAGCTCGGTCTGGACGACGAACCTCCACCAGGCGCAGCCAGTCCGGACGAGCCCATCCTGCACAGCACACGCTTCGTTCTGGTAGACAGCACGGGGGTCGTCCGTGGGTACTACGATGCCTTCCGACCCGAGGAGCTGAACAGGTTGGCTCGAGACTTTCGCGTCGTTGCCGCCGAATCCTCGAACGTCGGTTTTCGCCTGGACTCGGATCGGCAAGGCCGCAACGACAAGTCGGAAACGGAAGGGTAGCAAGCTATGTCCACGTTTCGATCCAGCAGTGGAGGGCAGTCCTGGCTGACGGCGATGCGCGGCATGAGGATCGGAGCTCTGTTGTCACTCTTGACTCTGCTTCTGGGATTCAGTCTGGGGGCGATCTTCGGGTTGTTCGAGGAGGCACTGAAAGAAGGTTTCGAAGAGACGGCCGTGCAAACCTTGGCGTCCGAGGCCGACCCACAGGCCGCCGCAGCCGCACTCGCGGGCAGATCGTGGAGCTACTTGAAACGATCGCACTTGCATGCCAATGGCCTGGGAACGTCGGCGCTGGCGATGATTCTCCTGTCGGCCGGCCATGACGAGTGGTGCCGGATTGAAGCGCCTGACAGCCTACCTGCTGGGAATCGGTGCGCTGGGCTATTCCACCTTCTGGATGCTGGCGGCCTTTCGGGCACCAGCTCTCGGTGGCACAGACGTGGCGAAGGAGTCGCTAACCTGGCTGGCCATGCCTTCCGCGGTGTGCTGACTGGTGGGTCTGGTGCTGGTTTTGACGATGACGGTGAAGGCCCTTTTTCAAGAGTCGGGCTGACGCCCCAGCCGCTAGTCACCCCACCAGGGCTTTAGTTGACATAGCCCAGGGCCTCCAGTTGGTCCTGGAGCTCGGTATCCAGTGCCTCGATCGGGCCAGGAACGGAAGCTTCCTTGAGCAGATCGCGGTTGGAGACCACCTGACGTTGCAGTGCCTGGCGCAGCAACAGGGTGCGCAGCGGCAGCTCGCCCGCGAGATCCTGTGTCTCAGCCGGGTCACGCTCGATCTGATAGAGCTGACTGTCCTCGGTGAGAGGATCGAAGAGGAGCTTCCATGGACCTGCCTGGAGCATATGCTGAGGCCGGGGTGGCTGTTGGTAGCTGGCGACGCCACGCGTTGTCGCCCACAGTGGCTCTTGGTGACTCGTCGAGTCGAATACGACAGGCAGCATGCTTCGGCCCTGGAATCCCCCCTGACTCTCAGGGATGGCAAGACCGTCGACCAGGGTCGGAACAAGGTCGACCAGGCTGACGGACTCCGCAACCTTGGCCTGAAAGTCGGCGATGGTGACAGGCCACTTCACGACCAGGGGAACGTGGAGCATCTCGCGGTGGAGTGTGCGGGTGTGAAGATAACGGCCGTGCTCCAGGAAGGCTTCGCCATGATCCGACAGCAGTATGACCAGGGTGGAGTCGTAGCGCCCGGCGGAGTCGAGCATCGAGAGCAGGGTACCCACCTGCGAGTCGGCGAAGGCGACGTTCTCGTCGTAACGGTCCCGAACATAGCGTCGGTCGTCGTCTGTGAGCCCTCCTAGGTCGCGGCGATTCGAAAGACGGTTGAGGAAGGTCGCCTTTGGCTCGACCGGGCCGGTGTACCAGGAGCCGTAGCTACCCCGGTATGGAGCAGGAGGAGTGTAGGGAGCGTGAGGGGGCATCAGATGCACGAAGGCAAATGTAGGCTCCTGATCGGTCATCAGCTGGCTCGACGACGGCAGAGTCGTGTAGTCCTGAAACGCTGGTCGATAAATCTCCTGAAAACCCCGCTTCAGGTCTGCCTGCTGCTTGTAGAAGGGATGCTGGGTCCAGAGCACGGTTCGGTAGCCGACGCGAGTCAGCAGCTCGGCCAGAGTCTCGATCCCTGAGGGCAAGTGACTCCCCCAGGGGCCAACGCCCAGAGTGTCGGGAAAAAAGCCGGTGAAGATCGAAGATACCGACTGACCGGTCCAGGACGAAGAGGCCAGTGCCGACTCGAAAATAGTGCCGTCCGCGGCAAGCTGTTCGATGGCAGGGGTGGGACGGGCACCACCGAAGGGAGAAAAGGCATCAGCGCGAGCCGCGTCGAGAAGAATGACCAGGATATCCGGGCGTCCGAGCCGGCCCGAAGCAGGCGCCTGGACTCGGCGGATCGGTTCGATGTCGTCCCTGCGATCCGTCCCGGCGGGCCCTTCTACGACGGCCCAATGCCAGGAGACGACGGCGTTGCCTGAGCCGCCGACACCGAGTCTAAGGCGTACCGACTGACCCTGCCAGGCCCTGAGATCGACATCGAAGTCATGGTTTTTGTCTGAATCGGTGACCCGTTCTTGGGCGAGATGATGCTCTTCGAGACGCTGGTCCAGAAGCCTGCCATAGACGAGAACAGGCTCATTGCCTGCCCCTGGCGGACGCTGAACCCGAAAGCTCGCCCTGAGGCGGGCTCGCTCGGGCAGATCCGTTACCACCTCCAGCCAGCCCGGCGAAGGCATCCGAATTTCGCTGCGATCCGGTGAGGAACCTGGATCGCTGACCAGGGAGATGCTGGCGGGTCGCTCTGACCACAGCCTGCGACCGTTGGCTGTGAAGACTTCGAGACTTCGGACGCGGGGTCTAAGCCTGCGGGGCCATCGCGGTGACTTCGTTGGTTGTGGAAATCGGAACTCCACGAGGTTTCGCCCCTGGCGGACGATGTCGCTGGGTATCTCGACTCGATGTCGCCTCCACTTTCTGGTCAGGGGCAGCCCGGTCAAGGGCTCGCCATTCAGCAACAGCGTCAGTGGGACTTGCTTGAGTGGTCCCTTACCGACAGCCGAAATCTCGATTTCGAGCGCCTCCGCGTCACCATCGGCCGAGAAGAGGAACAAGCGCGCTATTTGCTGATTCATCTCCAGCGTTGCCCGGGCGGGATTGTCAGGATGCACTTGTATCCAACCATAGCCGAGGTTGTCGAGGCCCACCTTCCGCGGCGCAGAGATCAAGTCGGTGGTGACGTTTCCGCTTTGGTGCCAGACCTCTCCCGCCAGGTCCAGCCAGACCCTGTCCGATTTCGGTGGTCGGTCGCTACAACCTGTCAGCGCCAAAGGAAGGCAAGCGAAGTAGAAGGCGATATACGTTCGCCGGATGGCTCTCTGAATCATGGTCTGTGACATCTCGCAGAGGGATCTGGTATGGACTGACGAATCCGAGCCGCGAGATGCTAGCACGCGTCTGGAAAGCCCGAGGGAGGTGGTAGCCTGTGCCTTCCTCATTGCGTGTGCGGATCGACCGATTTAGTCCAGAAAGGGACGAGCTCATGCCGGAGTACTCAGTGAAGTTCAAGACACTCGACACCAACCTGGTACACGCGGGTCGCCCCCGGCCGCATGTCGAGGGTGCCGTGGTGACCCCGATCTTTCAATCGGCGAACTACCAGATGGGTGATGAGACCACCTATGATGCGGTGCGCTACATCCGTTTGAGCAACTCGCCGAACCACCATACCGTGCAGGCCCGGCTGGCGGCTGTCGAGTCGGCCGAAGCTGCGCTGGTGACGGCTAGCGGCATGGCGGCCATTTCGACGGCGATCCTGTCCCATGTGCAGTCAGGAGAGCATCTGCTGACGCAACGCACGCTCTATGGCGGGACCCAGAGCTTTCTCCATCAAGATGCGACCAGGCTCGGTATCTCCCACACCCCGATTGATATCGCCGCACCCGACGGCGCACGCACCTGGGAGAGCGCCCTCACTCCGCAGACCAGGTTGATCTTTGTGGAGGCTATCTCCAACCCCCTGATGGAGGTCGGTGATCTCCTAGCCGTGGCGGACTTCGCTCGGCGCCACGACCTGGTTTCGGTGATCGACAACACCTTCGCCACGCCGGTCAATTTCCGGCCCTTCGAGCTGGGATTCGATCTGGTGGTTCACAGTGCGACGAAGTACTTGAACGGGCACAGTGATCTGGTCGCTGGGGCGGTGATCGGCTCGACCGCTTCGGTGGATCGGGTGCGCCAGCTGTTGCTTCATCTGGGTGGCTCGCTCGACCCGAACACCTGCTTTCTCCTGGAGCGGGGTCTCAAGACTCTCGCTCTACGGGTTCGGAGGCAGAACGAAACGGCTGCGAGACTGGCCCGGTTTCTCGAAGGGCAACCTTCGGTTCGGCAGGTCAATTACCCTGGTCTTACCTCCAGTCCAAGCCATCGCCACGCCGACCGGCTCTTTTCGGGTTTCGGTGGGATGCTCTCGATCTACCTCGGGGATGCCGGGTCGGCCGAGCGATTCCTGGAGCGGCTGACCCTGCCGATTCATGCTGCGAGCCTGGGAGGTGTCGAGTCCCTGGTCGTCCGGCCGGCGCGCAGCTCGCACCTGGGCCTGGAGCAGGATGAGCGAGACAGGCTGGGAATTAGCGACGACCTGGTACGGGTCTCGGTGGGAATCGAGGACGCCGACGAGTTGATCGCCGATTTCGAACAGGCCCTGGCGCCATGATGGGTGCTCATCTTCCCGACTCAAGCGTGAGGACGAGAGTATGGTGAAACGATGTGATTGGTCCGCAAGCGATCCGCTGATGATCGAGTACCACGACCATGAGTGGGGTGTGCCGGTGCATGACGACAGGAAGCACTTCGAGTTCCTCGTCCTGGACGGTGCCCAAGCGGGGCTCTCCTGGTCCACGGTCCTGAAGAAAAGAGCACGCTACAGGGAGGTATTTGACGGATTTCGACCAGAGATCGTGGCTACCTATGGTGCAGAGAAGGTCGCAGAGCTGCTGGCCGACCCCGGCATCATCCGGAACAAGCTCAAGATCAACTCGGCAATCCGGAATGCCCGCGCCTTCCTGGACGTCCAGGAAGAGTTCGGCGGTTTCGATGTGTACATCTGGCAGTTCGTGGGCGGTAAAACACGGGTCAACCGCTGGGAGAGGATGGATCAGATCCCCGCCAGCACACCACAGTCCGATGCCATGAGCAACGATCTCAAGAAGCGGGGCTTCAACTTCGTGGGTAGTACCATCTCCTACGCCTATATGCAGGCTGCTGGAATGGTGAACGATCACGTAGTGAGCTGCTTTCGGTACTCGGAGCTGGCCTGTTGAAGTTGTTGATGGGCTGGTCGAGATGAGGAACTCTCGAGGAGAAGAGCCTCGATGACTGCTGGCTGTATCTATGTCGATATCGACGATTGTCTCGGCCAGACAGCCCGGATGTTCGCCAAGGTCTTCGAGCAGGAGTACGGCAGAAGAGTCGATCTGGAAGAGATCGAGTCTTTCGATCTGGGAGTCTCGCTGGGACTGACGCCTGAGAGCCTGGACGATTTCATGAAGTCCGTGCACCGCCCTGAGGTACTGGCTGAGATCCAACCCATGAAGGGGGCGGTCGAAGCCCTGGCAGCCTGGGTGGATCGCGGCTACGAGGTGGCGGTGGTGACGGGTCGACCACCAGGGACCGAGGCGGTTTCTCGCCAGTGGCTGACCGAACGAGGGGTGCCCCACCATTCCCTGACGTTTCTCGATAAGTACTCCTGGTCGGAAGATCTGTTCAGCGGCTCACAGGCGATCAGCATGGAGGAGCTCTCCCGCCGTTCCTTCAGCCTGGTCGTCGAGGATTCTGCCGAGGTGGCTCGGCGTCTCGCTAGCGTGCTGGACGCGCCAGTGGCCCTTCTCGATCGACCCTGGAATCGAAGCTCACCGAGACCCGAAGACGAGTTGAAAGGGCGGATATTTAGATGCCGAGATTGGCAGGACATCGGCGAGCGCTTCTCTCGGCCCTGAGCCTCGGCTCGGTAGTCGGGTTGGCTGCAGCGATGGCACCTGGGGCCTGCCGGGCGGCCGAGTCGCCGAAGACAGTCTCCTTCTCCACCAGGGACGGAGGGGAGATTCAGGCTGACCTGTACGGCGAGGGCGAACACGCTGTGGTGCTCGCGCATGGCAAGGTGTTCGACAAGGAGAGCTGGCGGCCGCTGGCGAGTCACTTGAGTGGCCAGGGGCTCCAGGTCCTGGCCCTGGACTTTCGGGGATACGGTAATTCGACTCCGGGTGGAGAAGAGGGGTCACTCTGGCTGGACGTGGCGGCGGCGGCGGGTTTTCTCCGCCACCGCGGCGCCCGAAGGGTCTCGGCGCTCGGTGCCAGCATGGGTGGTGGCGCCGTCGCTAGAGCCAGCGTGGAAGTACCTGACGGTACCTTCTACAAGCTGATTCTCCTGGCCGCGGCGCCGATCACCGATCCCGATCGGATGAAGGCGAACTCGTTTCTGTTCGTGGTGAGCCGCGAAGAGCGACTCCTGCCACGGGTCAAGCAACAGTTCGAGCAGGCACCGGAGCCCAAACGCCTCGAGATCCTCGAAGGCGGTGCCCACGCCCAGCACGTCTTTGGCACGGACCAGGCTGACGCCCTGACGCAACTAATCGTCGATGCCCTGATGGACTAGCCCCTGCCCGCCCGCCCGTCCCAGGCCCTGGGGTTGAGGCGGCCAGCACTTGTGCTGGCCGTTCTTTGAGGGCTTGGGGGTTGAATCGTCCGTCGCTTGCTCCGGCCGACCTTTGAGGGCTTGGGGTCTTGAGGTCCTAGGCAGATAGTCATCAGCTTATTGAGGTCCGTCCGGGTGGTTCGCAGGCGGACGGCGTCGATCCTTTGCAAATGATCACGAGGCGATGGCGGGTCCGACGTGGGGCCCCCAGGGGGCTATCCTCCCTTCCACAGCAACCAACCCCCAGGAGGTCCCCACGCCGAAACCTCACCCGTTGGAGAGACCTCGCACGCGGCCTTGCACCTCTGTGACGCTGGGAATCGCCCCCTACGCCCTTAAGCCCCTATTGCCCTATGCCCTCACTGCCTCATTGCCCCACTGCCCCACTGCCTCGACCTCCAAGCCCTCAAGGGTCGGCCGGGAGGTACGACCGGACGCTTCAAGCTCAAGCCCTCAAAGACTGGCCGGAAGGAACGCCCGGCCACCTCACCCCCAACTGCCCCAAGGATCGGCCGGAAGGAACGCCCGGCCGCTCTAACCCTCGCTACTCGCTGCCCGGGGCAGCGAGTAGCGCTTGCAGGCGATGAACCCAGTGTCATACACTCCGCCCACCAAAACTCGATCGAGTCCGTTGGGCAGGACCTAGCGGTTGAGAGCCGAAGGTCGGTGGGTAGCATCGTCCATCGCGGTCTGTAAGACAAGGAGTCGCTGATGAGTGCTAGCGAAGAGCAGGCTGTCGGGGCGGAAGACCACGCAGCCGAGCACCACGAGCTGCCGTTCTGGCAGCGCTACATCTTCTCGCAAGACCACAAGGTCATCGGGCTCCAGTACGCCTTCACCGCTCTGTGCTTCTTGCTGTTCGGCTTCTGCCTGATGTTGATCATGCGATGGCAGTTGGCTTTTCCAGGTCGGCCAGTGCCCATCATCGGCGGTCTTCTCGGCAGCGCCAATGCTCCTGGCGGCATCATGCTGCCGGAGTTCTACAACCAGTTGGGAGCAATGCACGGCACCATCATGGTATTCCTGGCGGTAGTTCCCCTGCTCGTCGGTGCCTATGGCAACTACCTCGTGCCGTTGCAGATCGGCGCCCCCGACATGGCGTTTCCGAAGCTGAACATGGCCAGCTACTGGTGCTACCTGCCAGGCGGACTCATCATGTTGGCCAGCTTCTTCGTCCCGGGTGGAGCCGCCAATTCGGGCTGGACCTCCTATCCGCCGCTTTCCAATATCGCCACATCGGGTCAAACGTGGTGGCTGGTGGGAATGGTCTTCCTGATTACCTCGTCGCTTCTGGGCTCGGTGAATTTCATCGTCACCATCTTCCAGCTGCGCGCTGAGGGGCTGGACTTCATGCGTCTGCCGATGTTCGTCTGGTCACAGCTGGTCACCTCTTTCTTGCTCCTGCTGGCCTTCCCGCCGTTGGAGGCAGCGGGAATCCTCCAACTCATGGATCGGGTGGCCGGCACCAGTTTCTTCATGCCCAGCGGCCTGGTGGTCAGTGGCGAGGTCCTGGAGGTCGCTGGGGGTGGAAACCCGCTGCTATGGCAGCATCTATTCTGGTTCCTGGCACATCCAGAGGTCTACGTGTTGATCCTGCCGGCAATGGGAATCGTCGCGGAGATCATCGCCAACAACACTCGCAAGCCACTTTGGGGCTACAGGCCGATGGTCTATTCCGCCGTCTTCCTGGGCTTCATGTCGTTCATCGTCTGGGCGCATCACATGTTCCTGACCGGCATGGGGACGGCTATCAGCTCCTTCTTTCAGACCACCACGATGATCATCTCCGTGCCTTCGGTGGTGATCCTCTCCGCTCTACTGATCTCGCTCTGGGGCGGCTCCATACGATTCAACACCCCGATGCTCTTTGCGTTGGCCTTTCTGCCGATGTTCGGTATCGGTGGCCTTACGGGTCTGCCTCTGGGTCTGGCTCCCAGCGACATCCATTTGCATGACACCTACTACGTCATCGGGCATTTCCACTACGTGGTGGCGCCAGGCACGATCTTCGCGATCTTTGCGGGGATCTACTACTGGTTCCCCAAGATCACTGGTAGGAAAATGAGTGAGCTTCTGGGCAAGCTCCACTTCTGGCCTTCGTTGATCTTTATGAACGGGATCTTCATGCCGATGTTCGTCCAGGGCCTGGCCGGGGTATCGAGACGACTCTACGACGGCGGGGCCACGTACTCCCACGCACAGGGAGTGCTGCACTGGAATGCGTTCATGTCGATGTCGGCCTTTGGCCTCCTCATCGCTCAGATCCCGTTCATCATCAACCTCTTCATGAGTATCAAGTGGGGTGTGAAGGTCGGTTCGAATCCCTGGGACGCCACGACGCTGGAGTGGGTCGCAGCGCCTTCGCCGCCTGTGGCGCACGGCAATTTCCCCGAGCTGCCTGTTGTCACCCGTGGTCCTTACGAATACAGCCCGCCCGAATCGGACGAGAGCTTCCTGCCGCAAAACGCAGTGGCCTGAGGAGGACAGAGGAGAATCATGCAGATCCCCTACACCGTCGAGCCGCGTGCCGATACGGGCCTCTACAACGCCAAGCTGGGCGTGTGGCTCTTTCTGGCCTCCGAGGTCATGTTGTTCGGGGCTCTGTTCTCGGCCCTGATCCTCCTACGGACCGGTGCCACATCCTGGCCGCACGGTTACGAAGTGCTGAATGTGCCGTTGGCGACGATCAACACCATGGTGCTCATTACCTCGTCGGTCTCGATGGTCATGTCATGGGCGGCCTTGCGCCTCGGCGACTTCGGCAAGTTCCGCAAATGGATGGGCCTGACGTTTCTTCTGGGGCTGGTTTTCATGGTCATCAAGACCATGGAGTACGCCGCCAAGTTCGAGCACCATTTGTATCCTTCTCACGACAACTTCATGGCCACCTATTTCACCCTGACCGGCTTGCATGGACTGCATGTGCTGGGAGGAATGATCGTCATCGCCTATCTCCTCGGGCCCGGCAGCAAAATGTGGAGGACAGAGCCAGAGAGATACACCAATCGAGTCGAGGTGATCGGGCTGTACTGGCATTTCGTGGATCTGGTCTGGATCTTTCTTTTCCCCACCCTTTACCTGCTGTAGTGGGTAGGAGGAGTTGTAGATGAG
The DNA here is from genome assembly GCA_049664225.1 of Thermoanaerobaculia bacterium. GTDB lineage: Bacteria > Acidobacteriota > Thermoanaerobaculia > Multivoradales > JAHEKO01 > JAUVRX01. The sequence continues at coordinate 32,700 of JBATEX010000057.1, read as the reverse complement.
TGGACACAGTGTCGAGGAAATTAGAAGGGAAACCAGGGTCTACATCCTGGTCTTCGTAGCCCTCGCAGTCCTGACGCTTGTCACAGTCGGTGTCAGCTACCTGCACTTGAGCTTCGGTGCCGCGGTGGGCCTGGCTCTGTTCATTGCCTCGATCAAGGGCTCCCTTGTGGCGGCCTTCTTCATGCATTTGATCTCGGAACGGAGGCTCGTTTACGCAGTGCTGATTCTGACGGTGATCTTCTTCGTGGCCTTGATTCTTCTGCCCTTGGGCGGCTACCACGATAGGTTGGGCTGACCATGCTGTCTCTGCGAAGTTTCCATGTCGTCTTCATCGTGGCCTCGATTCTCCTGTCCATTGGCGTCGGTGCCTGGGGCACGCAGCAGTACTTGCAGCGGTCCAGTAGCCAGGGCTTGGGCGTGGCGGTGATCTTCTTTCTGACCGGGATACTGCTGTCGCTCTATGCCGCGCGGTACTTCGGCAAACTGAAAAGGCTCGAATAGCAATGCGACGGACTGACCTGGGCCCGACCGGCGGAAATTCCAAACGAGCCGCTTCCTCAGGCTGGCTCGCGGTTCCCATGGCTCTCATCGCGGCGGTAGCGTTGTCGGAGTCCGCCGTGGCCTGCGCCGTCTGCTATGGCGCCGAGGATTCGGCCATGACGGCCGGAATGAACAACGCGATCCTCCTCCTGCTGGGAGTGGTAGCTTTGGTTCAAGGCAGCTTTGTGGCGTTGTTCCTGTCCTTTCGCCAGCGCGCCCGACAGGCGCGAAGCCAGGGCAAAGATCTGCAGCCGACGCATGGAGGGACACCCTAGATGTACTCGATACTGAGTCGATGGCTACCTGAGAACGCAGCCGCACACGGTGCGGAGATTGACCGCATGATGGTCCTGATGCACTGGCTGATGCTCTTTCTCTTTGTCGGGTGGAGTCTCTACTTCGTCTATGTCCTGTTCCGCTTTCGGGCCGGCAGAAACGCACAGGCCAGCTACACGGGAGTCAAGAGCCACTTCTCCTCGTATCTGGAAGGAGGCGTCGTTCTGGCCGAGGCTATTCTCTTGGTCGGCTTTGCCATCCCGGCATGGGCACGATGGGTGACTCCTCATTCGCCTGATGTGGATGCCTTGCAGGTCAGGGTCGTCGCTGAGCAGTTCGCCTGGAATGTCCACTATCCGGGTCCCGACGGTGTTTTTGGCAGTGTCGATGTGAACCTCGTGGATGCTGCCAACCCGCTAGGTCTGGATCGGCAGGATCCGTTTGCCAAAGACGACGTGACGACGATCAATCAACTCCATCTGCCGGTGAACCGGCCCGTGACCGTTCTGTTGTCCAGCAAGGATGTGATTCACAGCTTCTTTCTGCCAGTCATGCGAGTCAAACAGGACTCCGTCCCCGGGATGGAGATACCGGTTCACTTCGTACCGGTGGTCACGACGCCCGAGGAAGCGCAGCTGCCCGGCTGCGCGGCCAACCTCTCGTGCTGGGAGATCGCCTGTGCTCAGCTGTGCGGTCTCGGTCACTACCGAATGCGAGGCTTCTTTCAGGTGCACTCTCAGGCCGACTTCGACGCCTGGATGGACCAGAAGCTGAAGAAGTTGGCACCTGCCACTAGCTGAACGGCTTGTCAGTCGACGTCGGCGTCCCCAAGGCCCTCGATGGAGAGTCGCCTGGGGACATGTATGATCGACTGATGCCTGATCTCTCGACGCTGCCCACGCTCAACGCTTCGCTGAATGGCCTGAGTGCGACCTTTCTGGTTGGGGGCTATTGGATGGTCCGGCAACGCAGAATCGGAGCTCACAGGGCTTGTATGCTGGTAGCGTTCGCCTGCTCCGTCCTCTTCCTCGTCAGCTATCTCTTCTATCACTCACAGGTGGGCTCCATGCGATTCCAGGGCACGGGAACGCTGAGGACGTTCTACTTGACTGTCCTGCTAACTCATTCCGCGTTGGCGGCTGCTGTGCCGATACTGGCGGCGATCACACTGATGCGGGCTTTGCGGGGTCGATTCGACAAGCATGCGGCCATCGCACGCTGGACCCTGCCCATCTGGCTCTACGTTTCCGTCACCGGAGTCCTGGTGTACTGGATGCTGTACCACCTGCCGATCTGAACAAGATCTAGAGGCTCGGCGCGCCGGCGGATTCGAGGCGGGGTGCAAGGAACCGCGCCAGCTCGTTGGCAGCCAGTGAATGGCCTGCTGGGGTCCAATGACGATCGAAGCGAAAGTAGAGCTGATCGCCCCGTGACAGGCCGGCGACAAATGGTGGTCCGAAGTCGAGAGTCGGGACCCCGTGCCGGGCGAGAAGATCCTGAAAGATCCGGGTTGGGGTAGAGGGTTCGTAGTCGGCCGGGACAAGACCCAGGCTGGTAAGGCTGGTGTACCAACGATCGGGCTCGATCTGGATCTCGCTGGGGATCAGTACGGCGACGAGATCGAAGCCGAGCTCCTCGGACAGATCCACAAATCCTCCAAGAGCTTCATCGGTAGCGTCGATTGCCGCCCGTAGGTCCTGCTCCGCTGACTGCTTGTAGACGCCGAGCTCTTCTCTGAGAGTCCTGGTCGTCCAAGGCTCTCCCAGGCCCAGCTTGGCGCGGAGAGGCTGGAAACCCGGCTGCTCCAGGAGACTCTTGATGGCGACGAAGAGGTGGGAGCGGCGGTGCAACCCGGCCTTGAGGCCGCCGGAGGACTGGCTGGGAACCAGCAGTCCATCGACGAGTAGAATCTCCTCGCGATCGGGCGACGCATCCACCAGATCGTTACCCAGGAAGATCGCCAGGACCACGACGTCCGGATCGAGATCGGCACCGTGCCGCCGGAACCAGCTCTCGGCGTCGGGTACGCCGAAGGCCGGAATCCCGGCGTTCAGACCCTCTGCCGCGAATCCCATTCGGGCCAGATTCTTCGGCAGCAGTGCGGTGAAGGTCTCGGAGTCTTCGACACCGACGCCGAAGACGAACGAGTCCCCGACAATCAGAACTCGCGGGATCTCCTCAGACGAAGGTCCGAGCTCGGAGCCCCGTAGCCCTGCATCGTTGATCCGGATCTCGTTCGAGTACTCGGCGCGGTTGTAGATTCTGCCACGATATCCCGGCGACAGTCGGTATCGTCCAGGTGGATCGGGCATATAGAAGCCGCCAGGCTCGATGACCAACCTGGGCTGCGGCCGTGCCACTCGCACCAACACCTCGGCGGCGGCAAGACTCAGGACAAAGGATACGGCAAGTGTAACTAGCGGCACGAGGAGTTTCTTCAGCACCCCCTGGTCTCGTTGTGGGTGAGGCATGATGTCGGAGCGAAGGTGTGCGGATCGATTTTTGCCGTTGCTCAATCGAGATAGCCGAGCGCTCTGAGCTCCTCGACGAGCTCGTTGTCGATCTCTGATGGCGTAGCGCTTCCCTCTCGGGCTTCGCCCCAGGTCGGAATGGTCTGCAAGGGGTTAGCGGCGCGGAATTCGGGACGGAAGAGGCGAGTACGCGCCATTCCATCGAAGTCTTCTGCCACCGGCAGACTCAGGGAGTACAGCACGGTTGGAGCGATGTCGAGAGCGTGGACGACCTTGGCGGAGAATGACGGATCGATGTCTGGGCCCGCGGCGATGAAGATCCCCTTGGTCTTGACAGAGTGGGTGCCGGTGAGCTCTTCGACCGACTGCATGACCCCTGGGATCTCCTGGCCATGGAAGAAGACCGCACTCGGTTTCCTGCGTTTATGGACGAGAACCGTCAGGTCGGCACCTTGCTCGAGCTGGGCGCTCGTCGGATTTCGGACACCGAACAGCGGAGCGCCGTTCTCATGGACGACCAACCTCAAGTCTGATGCCAGCCGATCGCGCAGTTGGTCCAGATCTCCGAGGCTCACCGGTCCTATGGGATTTCGATTATCGAGGCCGATGCGCACCATCTTCTCGGGCACCCCGGGAGGGGTGTTCCAGGTGATGGCTTTGGTCCTCGACCAATCGATCTCGCCGTCGACCCGCACGAGGTATCCCATGTGCTCCAGGACTCGATTCAGGTCCACCAGCATTCGATACTGCTCACCTTCGACGGCGGTGAAGCCATGATCCGACACGACGAAAAAATTCGTCTCTCTTGGAGCCGCGTCAACAAGCCGGCCGAGAATCCGATCGAAGAACTCGTAGGCGGCGGGCACAAGCTCGCCGAAGCGTTCGATCTTCTCCTGGTCGATCTTCTCGTCCTCGGGCGGCTGGAAGTACTTCCAATAGGGATGACTGACGACGTCGGGGCTGCGGAGATAGACCAGAATCAGATCGAAATCCTCACTCGCCAGCTGGCGGGCCAGCTCCCCCATGACGCTGTCCTGGCGGGCGACCTCCGCCTGTAGGCCGGACTCGGTGGGCTGTGGGAATCGATCTGCGATTTCCTGAAATCGCGGTGCCAGGCTCTCAGGGTACAGGCCATGCTCGACACCGCGGAGGGCTCGATCCGAGACCACGATGCCGTTGACGGGTTCCGCCGGCCACGAGGCCCACCATCCCAGGGCGGCAACGCGTTTGTCAGCCGTGGACAGCATGTTCCAGAGTGCGGGGACCCGGCGAACGCTGGACGTGACCGGGATGTCTCCTTGGTCGGTAGGGAGGAGGAAGTCCTCGATCCCGTGTGTCTTTGGCTTCACCCCGGTGACCATGCTGGTCCAGATGACCGGAGAGATATCAGCCACCGGTTTGAGTTTGCTGGTGACCCCCCGTTCGGCGAGAGCGCGCAGATTGGGAAGCCGACCCTGCTCCCAGAGCTCTTCGATCGCCACCCACGAGGCGCCATCGACACCCACGAACATGGTCGGCAGGCGGCCGGTTTCGTCCTTCTGGCGGGCGCAGGAGAGGCTCACCAGCAGGGCGACGAGAAGCATGGCCGCCCGCCTGGCGTTCGGTTTTCTGGAGATTCGGTTCATTGAACAGAGTCCATCGCGTCGCCTCAGGCCCATGGGGCCTTGGAGAGAGCCCTGGTTTTTTCTTCAAGGTTAAAGGTTGTTCTCGCGTTGCCACGGAGCAGAGGTTCCACCAGACCGACAGCTTCCTGATGTCGAAGCCAACCCTCTTCGACCAGCTCAGCCAGAGCCTGGGTGATGCCCTGGCGGGCCATTACCGCGTGACCGAGGACGCACTCCACGACGGAGTAGTCACCGCCAAATGTGAACACCTTGTTCCACGGCGCCGAGACGAGATATCGCTTGAGAAACTCGGTGGCGCCAGCCGGATCCAAGGCCCACGCCCAGCTCATGTCGATATGGGCGGCGGAGAAGCGCTTCGCAACCGCGATGAGCTCTTGCCAGTAGGGATAGGAGATGTGCAGGAAGACGAATCTCGTCTCGTGAGCCTGTCGGCACAGCTCGATGATGTCGTGTGGATGCTGAGTGATGTGGCGAAGATTCTCGATCCGTTCGCCCGAGAGATAGCCTGTGTGAATCTTCACCGGCAGCTGGTGCTGGGTGGCCTGATCGACACAGAACCAGAACAGATGATCCTCCAGCAACTGGATCCTGCTGTGCTCCGGGCTCTCGCCACGGAGAATCTGGGCGAACACGGGCTCTGCTTCTTCCTGCGCCACTCGGTGGTAGTTGATGCGTCGCAGATAGGCGCCCTGGCTCTTAGCCGCGACGGCATATTTCGAGTACCTGCCGAACCACCACCGAATCACTTCGTGCCAGTCATCGAGCGATCGAACTACGATGCCCGCCTGCCTCGACAGCCCGCCGATGTCGGGGTCCATGTGAAGTGTCTGGAAGCTCAAATCCTGCATCAGCAACGTCGGCTGTTTGGACTCGTGGAAGGGCAGGCCATCGGTGTTGACCTGACAGGATTCGATGTTTGATTCCTTGACCAGGACCTTCTCGTACATTCCTGGTTTGCGAAGGTCCTCGTACGCTTCCTGCAAGAGGGGAATCGTCTTGGTGTCGAGAGCCTCGACGCCATACAGCTCCCGCATGGAGATCCGTAGCGCCTGGCCAAAGCCGGTGTTCATAACTCGCGGCCAGAAAGGCTCCAGGATCTGCCACTTGCGCCGAGGTTCGACGTTTCTGGAGAAGAACGCGACGATCTCCGAAGCTGGCATTCCGGCAGCAACGAGATCCGAGCGGAGGTAGTCGTGAAACAGCAGACTCCAGTCATCGCAAGGGACTCCGAGGCCGGCTAGGCGATCAGCCTCGTCTGGAAGATGTTCGTGGGTGTCTACGAACGGCGTTTTCTGGACTTTGCGGGCTATCTCCGCACGTAGCTTGTCATCCCTAGCGGTGCCCGAAACCCCGGTTTCGCCACTCCGGCCGCAACCGAGTGCGACTCCGGCACCAGCCACGCCGAGGGATTGCAAGACCTCGCGTCGGCTGATTCCTGGCACCTGAGTGGACATCGAAGCTTGTAGGGTCCCGCGCTGTGGGTCGGCCGGGCTTGTAGGGGTTGCCAGTATAGTCGAAAGGAACGACTCGTTGATCGGCTCAGTCGAGATCGAGAGTCGGTTGCGCGGGGGGCGACGATGGTTCCGGCTCCTCGGAGCCCTCTCCTGGCACTTCTTCCTGGCGAGGTGTGAAACCGGTGTAGAGAAAGCGACTGAAGCCGGTCAAGTATTGGAGTGCCGGCTCCTTCTCGTTCGCCTCTCGCAGCTGCGCCAGCTTGGAGTCCAGGTCGTCGATGAAGTGTAAGGCGAGCGCCTCCGGAGTCATCGGCTGTACTGGCGATCCGAACTCGAGCCGCCCTTGGTGGGAGAGGATCAGGTGCTCGAGGTGCAGCTGCAGATCGGTAGGAAAGTCGGGGATCGCTCGGCAACGCTCTCGCAGCAGATCACGGCCCATCACGACGTGTCCCACCAGGCGCCCTTCCAGGGTGTAATCGTTGTTCGGCATGGCGCCCAATTCCTGGGTCTTTCCCAGATCGTGGAAGAGCACTCCCAACAGCAGGAGGTCGCTATTGAGCTCTGGATAGTGACGGCAGACCCCCAACGCCAACTCGGCCATGGAGACCACATGCTCCAGAAGGCCGCCCCGAAAAGCGTGATGGATCATCTTGGCAGCCGGGTGCTCCCGCAGCTGATGCCCGTGGCTGGCAAGTGTTTCCTGGGCGAGGCGATGAAGGATCGGGTGTTCGATCTCCTGAGACAGAATCTCTATCAAGCGCTGCTCGAGCTCGTCGATGCTCTGTCGGGTCGAAGGGATGAGCAGCGCTTCATCGAAGCCATGCTGTCGGTCGTCCTCGATTGCCCGCCGACACTCCCGCACATTCATCTGCAGCTGATCCCGATAGCTCTGCAGCGTGCCTCTGAAAGCCACGAAGTCGTGCAGTTCATAGTTGCCATTCAAGGCGGGGCTGTCGGACCACACCTTGCCGCTGATCGAGCCGCTGGCATCCTTGAGAACCAGGTCGAGAAAATCACGACCATTTTTGTCCTGGCGTCGCTCCATCTTGGCGAGATAGGCAAATCCGGAGACGCTGTCCCCATCCTCGAAGTTGTGAATCGGCTCGTTGGTGCGACGTGTCATGATCTTGGGCTCCGGATTCTGCAAGCCTTGACTTCGTCAGGTCCGTATGACCCAGAGAAGCAGCTGCGTGGTGGAGCTATTGTATGGCGCATCCTGGCCTGCGGTAGTCTTCGGTCCTGCGGTACCGAGCCATGGCAGTCATATTGCAAAGGGAACCCTCCATGCTCAGACGAATTTCCTTGATCAGCCTGTCGATCCTCGCCCTGGCACCTTTCTGCCTGGCCCAGGACTGGGAAGAAATCGTCCTCTGGCCGGAGTATCAGCGGTCCTTCCTTCAGGACGTGCCGACTCTCTTGCTCACCGACGACCAGCGCCAGGTCTTTCTCGAGGCCTCTGCCGACGAGCGCGACTCGATGATCGAGGCATTTCTCGCCGATGATCCCGTGCCAGAGACTCCGGAGAACGAGCTTCTGGAGGCTATCGAAGGGCGTTACCGCCTGGTGCATTCGGAGTTTCTAGCACTGGAGGATCAGCGGGCCGCTGCTCTGTTCTTGCACGGCAGGCCGACCCGGCGGTTGGAGATCGAGTGTGCGATGGCCTTCAAGCCTGTAGAGATCTGGGTCTATGGTGATGCGGAAGCTGCGGTGTCCCTGGTCTTCTACGAGACGATTCCCGATGGCCCCTATCGCGTCTGGTTGCCGATCGATTCCAAGCGAGTGCTCTACAACCAGGAGATGGAGTATTGGCTGGAACAATGGGAGGAGCTGGGAGGACGCAAGATCGCCAAGCGATTCGACCTCCAGATCTGCAAGCAGGCGCGGCTGGTGGATGAGGCCACTGGGGTCGAGGGCTTGCGAGGCTTTCAGCCTGGAAGACCTCAGAAGGAAGACATTCTGCGGTATTTCGGGCCGCCTCCGGATTTGGCCGAGTGGGCCCGTCGGGCGGTAGCCAGCGAGCAGACCGAGGCGGTGAAGCAGCTGGAAACCAATGAGCTGGAGGTCTTCTTCCCTGACAAAGTTCGCCAGCGGACCGTAGCGCGGTTTGTGGTGCCCATCCCCTCAGCAGCCGAGTTGGAGATCGCCGAGGAAGACGAAGAACAAGGTCTCATCCTCGCCATGGAAGGCGTGATCGAACAGGATGGGAAGGTATTCGACGAGTTCAGAGTACGGTTCAAGATCGAGCCACCGACGCAGGACGTGCCGATCGTCTTGGCCATGGACCAATTGCTGCGCCCAAATCGGACATTTTTGGTTCGACTGCGAGTACGGGACGAGGTCGGCGGCGCGGAAGCCTACCTGACCAAGGGATTTGTCGTGCCCGAAGAGCCACAGGCCATGGACATACCACCGGTGCCCGAGGGAACGATCGTGGCCATGGGCCAGGATCTGGGCAGCTCCCAGATCCAGGGTCAGGACAGCCTTCTTTTGGTGCCACCCCCGACGGAAGTCGTCCTGGGACTCTGGAGAGCCGAAGCCCTGGTCACCGGCGGCCGCATCTCGAAAGTGCGTTTTCTTGTCGATGGCAAGCCGCAAATGACTCGCTCGGGCCGTCCCTTCACAGCTGAGCTTCGATTGGCCCAGTTCCCGGTGGAGCAGGTCGTCAGGGCCGAGGGTGTCGACGAGGCGGGTGAGATCGTAGCCACCGATGAAGTCGTGATCAATCAGCCGCGAGGCGCCTTCCGGGTGCGGATCATCGATCCGGCTCGGGGAGCCGCAGCGAGCGGTCGCACGATTGCCCGAGCCGAGGTTGTGGTGCCGGAAGACCGCCGAGTCGAGAAAGTGGAGTTCAAGATCAACGAGGAGTCGGTGGCCGAGCTGCAGAGCCCTCCTTGGGAGGTGGAGATAGAAATCCCGCCGGCGGGTGGAATGGCCTATCTGAGCGTTGTCGCGTATCTCGATGACGAAAGCCGCGCAGAAGAGGTGCGCTTCCTCAACGCGCCCCAGTTCTTGGAGGAGGTCGAGGTCAAGCTGGTAGAGCTCTTTACGACCGTCACGGACCGCAGCGGCAGGCCAGTCAAGGGTCTCACGCAGGAAGACTTCGCGGTCGAAGAGGATGGACGGCCACAGAAGATCACCAAGTTCGAACTGGTGGAAGATCTTCCCCTGACGCTCGGCTTCGTGATCGATACCTCGGGCTCCATGACCGAATCCCTGCCGGAAGCCAAGGCAGCGGCCATCGGCTTTCTGGAGAACATCATCACACTACGTGACAAGGTCTTCGCGGTCGCCTTTAGCGATCAGCCAAGATTGCTCATCGCCCCGACCGATGACGTCGGCGCCGTTCAGGACTCACTCGAAGATCTCCAATCGGTGGGTTGGACGACTCTGCACGACGCGGTGGTTACAGGCCTCTACTACTTCAGGGCCATGCGGGGACGCCGTGCTTTGATTCTGCTCTCGGACGGAGATGACACAGCCAGCGCCATGCCCTTTCGAGATTCCCTCGAGTTTGCCCGCCGCAGCGGCGTGACCATCTATGCGGTCGGCCTCGACGTGGGTGCCCTGGAGAGGGGGGTGCGCAACAAGCTGACCAACCTGGCGGAGGAAACCGGCGGCCGGGTGTTCTTCATTTCCAAGGCGCAGGAACTGACTGGCGTCTACCGCGAAATAGAAGAGGAGCTGAGAAGTCAGTACCTGGTGGCCTACGCGTCGGACAATCCCGAGCCTGACGGCCAGTTTCGTGAGGTCGAGGTCGAGGTCCGGAGTGGCAAGTTGAAGGCCAGGACCATCCGCGGCTACTATCCATAAGCCGGGACTTGTCCGGTGATGGTGGTCGACAGACCTATGCAACAGAATCTCTTTGCGAAACTCTCCCGACGCCGATGGGAGCAGAGCCGGCCGCCGATCGTGGTCTGGATGCTGCTGGCATCGCTTTCGTCGCAGCCGGTGAAGGCGGAGACGAATGTACCGGAGAATTCCGCGGTGCTCGAGTCGGACCGGATCGACGGCATCCACCGGGATCTGCCGGCCGATATCGCTCCGATCGAGCAGGGGGCCATCCTCATTCAGCTCCATTCGACGAATCCGGTTCTGGAGGTGTCAAGTCACCAGCTTCTTCTTTGGCCAGTAGAGGGCATCTCCCACGGAGCCCGACTGACAGCCCGATTCCAGGGCGAGGCAGAGTTGCAGGCCGATCTCGAAGTTGCTGGCCTGCCAGCTCAGATGACCGATTTCGTCGAGCTGCCCGAACAGGAGACCTCGATCGAAGGGCAGTTCGCGATCACCCGCGAAGAATTGGGCTATCGAGTCGTGGCCGAGAGGCTGCCGCGCTTCATCGAGGTTCGGGTCAAGAGTCGGCTAGCCGGGCAAATGGTCACTCTTTGTCGGGGTCTGGCACTCTTCGCCCCGGGCAGCGATGCCGAATGCGAAGGATTCGAGCGGCTGCTCTCCGTAGTCCGCTTGCCCATGCCGGAGTCGGGTGAGACGTACTTCATCGAAGCATCGAAGCTGACCGTCTTCGAAAGAGATCAGCTCGACAGCTACTTGGGTCGACAGTGAAGAGCTCAGGGTTCCAGGGAAAGGTCCAGGTCGAGAGGCAGCCCCGCATGGGTCCCGGCTTCGAGGATCTCTCGGTGCTCTGCAATCTGAAACAGGAAATGATGGCGCCGTTGCGGCTCCAGGTGCGAGGCCTTGCGCAGGATCTCCCGGTAGGCGCTCTGTAGATGGGGTAGAGGGTCTGCCGCTTCCGCGCCACGTTCGCGGAGCCACGTCAGTCCACGGTACAAACCGAACTGGATCTCCTCTAGGAGCTCGGCTCTGGGCAGGTTTTGGAGGTGCTCGAGCAGTTGATCTGACCACTGGGCGGTTTCTTCGATCTCTTCTGTGTTGATCGCCAAGCGAATCAGCATGGCGAGATCGAAACCGACGGCCTCGTCGTCTCCCACCTCCCGATGGACTTCGAGGGCCGAGGAGAGGTGCTCGAGAACCGAGTCGAACCTGCGCTGCTGAAGACCGATTCGTCCAAGCAAGAGCTCGGCGTCGGCCAGCAGGGACTTCCGCGAGATGACGTTCAGCTTGAATTGAGCATCCGTGGCTTCCTCGAGTGCCTTGTCGTGCTGCCCCAGGAAGAGATGGTTCTCGGCGACCGCCAGTCTTGCAACCGCCTCGCCTGCTACTTCGTCTTTGCCTTGCCTGAGCGACAGGGCCAGCCTGAGAGGCTTGGAGGCGGCCGTGTAGTCGCCCAGGCGGTTGAAGACCTTGCCCAGGCCGAGAAGCGGAAATCCCACATCTTCTTCGGCGCCATACTCTTCCAGGAGTTCCTGAGCTTCGCGGTAACTCTCCAGGGCCGAAGGGTAGTTGCCGATTGCCAGATAGACAGCCCCCAAAGCGGTCAGCGAGTTGCCCGCGGCTCGCTGGATTCCCTGCTTACGCCTCTCTACCAGCGCCTCCTGGTGGAGCTCCAGCGCCTCTTCCAGCCGGTTCTCCTGGGCAGCGATGTTCCCAAGATGATACCTACAGGCGGCACATAGGGCCGTGGCACCCCGACGTTCAAGTGTGACATCGAGCTTCTCGAACAGCTCCTTGGCTTCCTCGAAGCGCTCCTGGTCCAGATGCAGCCTCCCCAGCTGAATCAGTAGCAGGGCCTGCCGGCGTTCGTCGGCGCCCTGAGCGGCTGAGAGCGCCAGACGGATCGTCGTCTCGGCCGCCTGGTAGCGACCGGCCTCTCGATCCATCTCTCCCTTGAGTCCAGCCAGCGCCAGCAAGCGACTGGGATGGCCCGAGGCCAAATCGACCGCGCGAGCCAACTCGCTCTCGTACTCGTGAAGGCGGCCTTGCTTTCTGGCGAGGGGTAAGAGCCGCCAGAGGATCTCGAGCTCGGCGTTGGTGCTGCCTCGACGCTTTCGTAGCGACCTCAGCTCGTCGTCCAGGGTGTCCAGCATCTGGTCCGCCGGTACCCTGGCGGCGTGGGGTGTCTTGAGCGTTTGGATCAGCGACTCGAGACCCTCCCGCGTGCCCTTCAAAAGACCGTAGGACTGCCAGTGTGCTTCGCCAGTAAGGCTACTGTCGGCCAACACCTGGCCCATGAGGTGTCGGGCCTGCTCGGTGGTTTCCGGAGCCAGGCTCTGTCGGAGTGCGACGGAGTACGCTGGCGAGGTGAGCTCGACTCCCGGTCCCCAGGGTGTGGTGACGGAGTGGAGAAGACCCGCCGCCACCGGTGCGAACTCCCATGTCGTGGGAGGGGAAGTGCCGAGACTCTTGGCGGCCGCGTCGAGACTCTCCGGTGGTACAGATCCACCTACTGCAGAAAGCAGCTGGAGCGGAAGTAGTGCCTCGAGTCGCGCGGCCTCGGCAACGAGGTGACAAACCAGGCGTGCAGAGGGCTTGAAGTCGATCGATTCGACTCCGGCGAAAAAGAAGCTGCCGTAGACCCGACGCAGGTTCTTCTCGCGGATCAAAGCCACCATCCCTTCTTCCAAAGCGAACGGATAGCCTTGCGTTGTCTCCCGCAGGCGCCCTTCGACGGAATCTGGAAGCGACAGCCCTTTGAACAGTTGTTCGGCGAGGTTCTCCATCTCGGACTCATCGAAGGGATGGACCGGCAGGGTCGGCAGTTGGTGCATCGCAGGGGCCAGCGCCAGGCCGCCTCGGCCTACGAGAAGAAGATGGAATCCCTTGCCAAGCTGGGGGTGATCCAAAAGGTTCTGGATGAAGTTCGAGTCGCGGCTGTCGATCTGTTCGACATCGTCGACGACCAGGTAGAGAGGGCTCGACAGACTCGCTGAGATCCGCGCCAGGATCGTGGGGAGCTGTTCCATCAGCGCCAGTTTGTCATCGACATCGTCAGCAAGAAGCAAGGCGTGGATCGCATCCTGGACCTTTACGTCGCGGATATTGGGCAGGAGGAGGAGTGACGGAGAGGGCGGAGACGGCGCCAGCAACTGCTCGGCGATCTGACGAGCCAGTGATCCACCTCGCCGCCGAGTTGGTCGAGCTCGGAGCCACAAAGCTGGAGTACCCGTATTCAGGAGCACCTCGAAGACCAGCCGACTCTTGCCGCATCCCAGGACTCCCTCGACACGCCATGCTGGAACGTTCAGATGATCTTTGACGGAGTTGAACAGAGCCGTCCGCGGTAGAGGTCTGAGGCGACGGTTGAGCAACTCGGGGTTTCGCCATGGGACCCCCACGCGCTGCAAAGAACCGACTTCGAAGACCGGGATGGAGCCACCTAGGAGCTCGGCAGTGACCGAGCTCGGTGAAAGGTCTCGGGGCTCCTCGAGCATGCATGCTGCCCAACCCGTTATGTGCACTCGGCCCGGTTGGAGGTTCCCGGCCCAGGCCTCCACGTGCTCTCCCACGGCGTCGACTGTCAGCGATGGCAAGCCCTGCCGAAAGAGGACCTCACCGGGTGAGATGAGGACTCTGGGACCCTTCGACCCGGCGGGGGAGGGCCTTCTTTGCAAACTGTCTACCAGGGTTAGGCCGAGGTGAACCGCGGTATCGACTGGCGCCGGATCGGGGGCCTCCGGCGTGATGACCGCGATGCCCGAGTCGAGCCGGTGAAGTCCTGGCAGGTCGGGGAGCAAGTCTTCGAGGCGGGGCGGCTTGTCAGATCGGGCCGAGGTGCTCCGCTCGGGCCAGATCCTCAGAACAGCCCCTGGCAGCCTCAAGTCGAAGGGCTGCTCCTTCTTGTTCTTCCTGGATCTGGCGGCGGTCACGTCGGGCGCCTCCCGAAGGTCTTCGCTGGCATATCCCCTGTGTTGGGCTGCGAGGAGTCGACTCGACAGGAGAGAACCTCCCAGAGGAGTCTCTGGTATAGTGTAAGGTCGGTCTTTCGGGGCCGATTCGACACGTCTAGCTGACTCTACCGGTGTTCAATCACTCCTTGAAGAGGCGGTGAACAAGCACCCGACCGGGGCTCTCGAAGGAGATGAAATCCAAATGACGACTCGACGACTAATCAACAGCCTCTACTATTTTACGATCGAAGACGAAAGCATGCTGGCAGAGGCTTTCGCGGACATCGATGACGATGTGTTTGCCATTACCTACAAGGTCAGCGGCACGGAAGATGTCTTCGTGACGACGGAAGAGACCCGCGAGGCAATGGATCGTACCGACGTACCCTACAACCTCTTGGCCGAAGAGGATGCAACTCGCGTCTCCATCTACCATACCCCATTGTCGCGTGAAGAGTTGGTGGACTATGAAGACGCTCTCAAGGCCCTGGCTTTGGCCTACCGGGCGATTGCCATCGCCTGTGTCGGTGTGAATGGTGAAACAGACCTCGGATTCGAGCTCACGGAAAGTGCCAAGCGATACACCTACTTCACGGCGCCAGCAGGTCATACCTTCATCTGGCGACTCTTCCACGATCGTCAGGAGGCCGAGGAATTCCTCAGCAAGCTCACGCTCGGCGAAAAGGAAGCAGCGGCCTGGGCCCAGGCAATTCCCCTCGAATCCTCGGACGATCTCGTGAGCTATCACTGATGACGGCGGGGTCACCGTTGCTCGACGGAGAGAATGCGTCCTGAGCCTGCCATTTCAGGAGGAGACCTACAAGGTCTCACAGCTGTGCACAGACCTGCGGGACTTTCTGCAGGAGGCCTTTTCCGAGGTCTGGGTCGCGGGAGAGGTGAATCGGGTAAGGGCCAGTCAGCGCGGACATCTCTATTTCGAGCTTGTCGAAAAGGGCGACGACGATCAGATCACGGGTAAGTTGGAGGCCGTCGCCTGGCGCTCGGATCACCATCGAATTCGTCAGCAGCTCACCAAGGCAGGTCTCGAGATCAGCGAGGGGCAGACCATGCGCTGTCGGGCGGTGGTTGACTTCTATCCACCCTTCGGCCGTTTGCAACTCGTGGTCAGGGAGGTGGACCCGGTATTTACGGCGGGACTGCTGGCTCGGCGCCGGAAAGAGGTTCTGGACAGCCTGGTGGCGAGAGGCCTGCTCGAGCTCAACCGTCAGAAGACCTTGTCCAAGCTGCCGCTGCGCGTGGCGCTGATTACTTCCGATGGCAGCGCCGCCTACCACGACTTCCTGAGTTCCCTGGAGGAGAGCGGGTTCGGTTTCCAGGTGTACTTCATCCACGCCACTGTCCAAGGCAAGGCGGCAGAAAGGGAGGTCACCTCGGCCCTCGCAATGCTCTCTTCCCTGCCAGTCGACTGTGCCGTCTTGATTCGGGGAGGCGGCTCACGTGCTGATCTGGCCGTGTTCGATAGCCAGGGAATCGCCGAAGCCGTGGCCCAGGCACCGGTTCCAGTGCTCACTGGACTGGGTCACGAGATCGATCAGTCCATCGCCGACCTGGTCGCCCACACCGCCTTCAAGACTCCTACCAAGGCGGCAGAGTTCCTCGTGACGCGGGTGGCCTCGGAAGAGCGGCGGCTGGTGGAGCTCCGAGCCGCGCTGGCCCGGCATTCACTGGAACTGCTGCGGCAGGGGCGTGAGTCGCTGGGTAGGGCTCAGAGAGGTCTGGGCCTCGTGCGCCATCGGATCGCAACTGCAGCAGCCCGACTGGGGCGGCTATCCGAGGTTCTGCCACGGGTCGCTCAGTGGAGCGTCGAAGGGCAGGATCGCAAGCTCAGAGCCCTGCTGGTACAGCTTGCCGATGCAGGCCCTCGCAGTCTGGCCGCAGCCCGTCACACATCAGATCGCCTGGCCGAGAGAATCGCCGTTCAGGCCGCTGCGAGCCTGCGTGAGAAACGGGCTGTCGTCGAGGGTTGGCAACGTCTTTGTCGGCAGCTGTCGCCGGAACGAACTCTCGAGAGGGGCTTCTCGGTGACTCGCGACTCCAAGGGCAAGTTGTTGCGCCAGCCCGAGGAGGTGGTCGCCGGTGAGAGAATCACAAGTCATCTCGCGGGAGGCGTTCTCGTTAGCCAGGTGGAGGAAACATGAGTCCGAAGAAGAAGGCACCGGAAGATCTCCGATTCGGCGAGGCCATCGAGGAGCTGGAAGGCATCCTGAATCGGGTCGAAGCCGAAGAGATCGATATCGACGAACTGGCGGATCAGCTCAAAGTCGCGGCCGAGCTCCTGGAGCTGTGTCGCGGCAAGATACGACGAGCCGAGGTGGAGGTCACCCAGATCGTGCAGGCCCTGGAAGAGGCCGAGGCTGAGGCGGATGAGGAGGAGGGGTCGTGAGCCACCAGATAAGGCCAGCGAAGTGCTGAAACGACAGACCAGTGGATCGGTAGTCTGCCCTTCTTGTGGTCGATTGGTCGGAGTGCAGGAGGAGAAATGCCCTCATTGTGGCCGTGGCAACCCCGGCCTCTGGGGCTACACTCGGTTCTTTCAGAGCCTGGGAGACGACTTCGGATTCGTTCGCCTCATCATTGCCGCTTGCGTCGTGCTTTATGTTCTGACCCTGCTGGTCAATCCGTCGGCGATCGGAATGAAGAGCCTGTTCTCGATGCTGTCGCCGAGTGTGGAAAGCCTCTTCCTGTTCGGCGCCAGCGGTGCAGTTCCGGTCTTCCGGTACGATCGTTGGTGGACGGTGCTGTCGGCATCTTGGTTGCACGGCAGCTTGCTTCACATCCTGTTCAACATGATGTGGGTCCGCCAGCTGGCGCCCGCCACGAGTCGGATTTTCGGTGCCGGTCGCATGGTAGTCATCTATCTGGTGGCGGGAGCCGCTGGCTTTCTTCTCAGCAGCTTTGCAGGGGCCTATCTGACTTTCCTGCCGTCTTTTCTTCGCGGGGCCAATCTCACGATCGGTGCCTCGGCCGCCATCTTCGGCCTCCTCGGCGCATTGGTGCTCTACGGCAGGAGAGGAGGCAGCACGGCTGTCGGGCAGCAGGCCTGGATGTGGGCGATCTTCCTCGGCGTCTTCGGCTTCATCATGCCTGGAGTCGACAACTTCGCCCACCTCGGGGGCTTCTTGGGGGGCTACGCTGCCGCTCACTGGCTCGATCCCAGGCGGCCAGAGCGGATCGAGCACCTCATGGCGGCGGTTATTGGGCTGGGCTTGTCGCTGCTGGCAGTTCTCTTCTCGGTCTTGAAGGGCTTCGCGCTTCTCGGTTGAGGATCCAGTACCTTCCTGTCTCGGGCAAATGCTGGTGTCTGAAAAGCGCCATCTTCTGATTCCGACATCCGTGCTGGGGCTTCTGATGAGGGAGGCGATCGATGCCTACCCGGAGGAGTGCTGTGGTGTTCTCGTGGGTCGCATACCCGCTCCGGCGGAGCCAAGAGCCGAGGTCCGAGAGGCGGTTGCGGCCAGGAACAGCGCTACTGACCGACGCCAGGAAAGCTATGTCATCGATCCAAGGCTCCTGCTCCGAGTCCAGAAAGAGGCCCGAGAGCGAGAGCTGGAAATCCTCGGCTATTACCACTCGCATCCTGATCATAGTGCGACACCCGGTCGGTTCGACCTTGAAACCGCGTGGCCCAATGTTCACTATCTCATCCTGGCCGTAGAAGAAGAGCGAGTGACCGGGGTCAGGAGCTGGCTGCTGCGGGAGGGTGGAGAGGCTTTCGAAGAGGTGGACATCGAGTATTCTTCACCTCCTGCGCGTTCAATGTCTGGAAGCACGGAGCCATAGGGCGGCGAAAGAGAACAAGAGAATGGTCGACTCGAATTCCCCGGATGGTCTGACCGAGCGGGAGAACCGTCGCTACAGCCGTCATCTCGTCATCCCCGAGGTGGGTATCCGTGGCCAGAACCGACTGAAGGAGGCCAAGGTCCTGGTCGTCGGAGCCGGTGGCCTCGGATCGCCCGTATCGCTGTATCTGGCAGCGGTCGGCGTCGGCAAGCTGGGTCTGGTGGAGTTCGACGAGGTGGACGAATCGAATCTCCATCGCCAGGTGCTCTATGGAGAGTCGGATATCGGCAGACCGAAGCTGGAAGTGGCTCTCGGCCGCCTGCGGGAGATCAATCCTCTGATCGAGCTGGTAGGGCATGCGGACAGGATCGACGCCTCGAATGCCATGTCCTTGCTGGAGGGCTACGACATCGTGGTGGACGGCAGCGACAACTTTCCGACGCGGTATCTGGTTAATGACGCCTGCGTTCTGGCCGGCAAGCCGAATGTCTACGGCTCCATCTTCCGTTTCGAGGGTCAGTCGTCGGTCTTCTGGGGAGCCCGCGGACCCTGCTATCGGTGCCTGTTTCCAGAGCCGCCCCCGCCAGGCCTCGTCCCTTCGTGCGCTGAAGGAGGTGTTCTTGGGATCCTACCGGCGATCATCGGCAGCCTGCAGGCGAACGAGGTCGTCAAGTTGATCCTGGAGGTCGGAGAACCGCTGATCGGCCGCCTGGTCCTCTTCGACGCTCTGCAAACCAGGTTTCGCGAGGTGAGGCTCAAGAAGAGACCGGAGTGTCCCGTCTGCTCGGATAGCCCGACGGTGACCGAGCTCATCGACTACGACCGATTCTGTGGTCTGGTCCCGGATGAGGCCCCGACCGAGTCGGTCAACGTAACTCCCGAGAGCCTGGTGACCTGGTTGGAAGAAGGCCGGGAGATCTTGTTGCTGGATGTTCGGACTCCACTCGAGCACCAGACCAGCCGACTCGATGACTCACTACTCATGCCGCTGCAAACGCTGCCACGTCGTTTCGAAGAGCTGGATCCAGATGCCGAGACCGTCGTCTACTGTCATCACGGCAACCGCTCTGCCCACGCCGTGGATTTCTTGCGGCGGATGGGCTTTGCCAACACGTTCAATCTGGTCGGAGGAATCGATGCCTGGAGCAAGAGGATCGATCCGTCGGTACCTCAGTACTGAGGGAGCAGGGAATCGCGTGAGGCTCGACCTCGGGAGGAGGAGCAAGCGTGGATAGAAGACCGGTGGGTTTCGTGGTGGCTCTCGGGATGCTGATGTTGAGTCCTGTGCCGGGTTTGGCGGAGGAGGAGAAGGCGGAGGCCGGCCAGGTCGAGAAACAGGCCGAGCCCTGGACGTTCGAAGAGCTTTTGTCAGAGACCTCTCACACGGTAAGGGTGAGTGGTCGAAGCCTGGCCTACAAAGCAACCGCAGGCACCCTGATTCTGAAGGACGAAGAAGGCACCCGGAAGGCCTCTGTCTTCTACATGGCCTATACCCTGGACGGCATCAGCGATCCTGGCCAGCGCCCGCTGACATTCTCGTTCAATGGAGGACCGGGCTCCTCTTCGGTTTGGCTCCACCTGGGGCTTCTCGGGCCGCGCCGGGTTCTGATGACCGACGACGGCCATGCCTTGCCGCCTCCCTATGAGCTGGTGGATAACGAGTACTCGCTCCTGGATGTCACCGATCTGGTTTTCATCGACCCGGTCACTACCGGTTACAGTCGGGCAGTACCCGACGAAGACCCACAGCAGTTCCACGGCGTCGAGGGAGACGTCGAGGCGGTAGGTGAGTTCATCCGCTTGTACACCAGTCGGTTCGAGCGCTGGGCATCGCCGAAGTTCCTGATCGGCGAGAGCTACGGTACGACCCGCGCCGCCGGCCTGTCGGGATACCTCCAGGGTCGTCACGGCATGTACCTCAACGGAATCATGCTGGTCTCTTCGATCCTCAACTTCCAGACCGCCCGCTTCGACGTCGGCAATGACTTGCCGTACATCCTGTTCTTGCCGACCTACGCCGCAACGGCCTGGTATCACCAGCGGCTGGACGGCGATCTGCAGCGTGATCTGCGGTCCACGCTGGACGAGGTCGAGGCATTCGCCCTGGGTGAGTATGCGCAGGCACTGATCAGGGGAGACACCCTGGGAGAGCATGAGCGAGAGCGAATTGCCGATCGCCTGGCGCGCTATACGGGCCTGAGTCGCGACTATGTGCTGCAGACGAATCTGCGGATTCGGATACATCGCTTCGTCAAGCAGTTGCGTCGTGACGAGAGGCTCACCGTCGGCCGACTCGACAGTCGATTCACGGGGATCGACCGGGATGCCGCGGCCGAGACCTACGAGTTCGACCCGAGTTACGCCGCGATCCAGGGTCCCTACACCGCAACACTCAACGACTATGTGCGACGCGAGTTGGGATTCGAGATCGATCTGCCGTACGAGATTCTCAGCGGCAGGGTGCGACCTTGGAACTTTGGTACCTATGAGAACCGGTATGTCAACGTGGCGGAGACTCTGCGCGAGGCCATGACCAGGAACCCCAGTCTGAAGGTCTTCGTAGCCAACGGGTACTACGATCTGGCAACGCCCTATTTCGCCACTCAATACACCTTCGACCATCTGGGCCTGGATGAGTCGCTGCGGCACAACATCTCCATGGGCTACTACGATGCCGGTCACATGATGTATATCCACCTACCTTCTTTGAGACAGCTGAAAGAGGATCTGAGCGATTTCATGCTGTCGGCATTGCCTTAGAGCCAGCTCGACCCCGCGAAATCGTTTGTCAGGACTTCTGATGCGCCGCCACTACACCGCCGACACGAGGCTGGTGCTCGTGCTGGTGTTGACGGTCTTCGGTGCCTTCGCCTGGCTGACTCGACACCCAGACTCGGAGGCCTTGCGCCAGGCCGAGAGTTGGCCTGGCGTCGGACCTCTGGCCTCCAGGTTCAAGGCGGCATATGCGTCGCCGACTCGAGCCACCCAGGTGATTCGAGACGGTGACGACACGAGAGGGGAAGTCGGAAATGATCGGATCGTGACCGAGTGGGTGGTTCCGGATCGGGTGAGCGCCCGACCTCAGGTTTGGCTGGAGCCAGGCACCCAGGTACAGGTCTCTCCACATGCTGCGAGCGAGGTGCTGGCCACGGTCGAAGCGCTCGGCAACTACTCGGTTGTCGGACGGCGTGGTGATTGGTTTCACATTTACAGCTACTCCTTGGATCGTGGGATCCTGGAAGGCTGGGTCTACCTGGAGGCCTACGAGGAGCCCTCCGCCGAGCGGCTGTTACGGGCTGAACCCGTCCTGCCGATGGCCGCGGTGCCACCGGACATCCTGAAAGTGGAGCGGGCCCGATCCTTCATGCTGGAAGGTGGAGTCGAGCGGCGCTGTGGACCCTACATCCTCTACACCGACGTCGAGGCAGAAAGGATGCCCGAACGCTGCGGCCAGCTGGCCAGCCGCCTGGAGGAGATCTACCGTGAGCGGTTCGGTCTCAATCCGATCGGCGAGCCGGCCGAGGCGATCTTCTTGTTTCGCGCTCAGGACGTCTATCGGGGGTTCATCTCTGAGGACGAGGCGGAGCCGGCCGAGCGCGCTGGACACGCAAGCCCATCGCTGGGATATGTGGCCCTCTATTCCGAAGACCTGCCTCGGGAGGCGGTGACCTCCACTCTGATTCACGAGTTGACACACCTGATCAATCGAAGAGCTCTCGGTCCTGCTTTGCCTCCGTGGCTGGACGAGGGACTGGCAGACGATCTGGCGGAGTCCGGGTTGGACGAGTCCGGTCGCCCGGTGCCAGGAGGGTTGAGAGGCTATGGCCAGGCGTCCGAGACCGCCATTCAGCACTTCGGCGGCGCAGTTTCCCCTGGCAACCTGATCGCAGCCTTAGACGGCACGGGTCTGCCAGATCTTCGTCATTTGGTGCAGATGGGGTCGGACGAGTTCCATGAAGCGCCGCATGAGGCGCTCCGTTACGTCCTGAGCGCCTCTTGGGTTCGATTCTTATTGAGTGACGCACCGGGCGCCGATCCGGCCGGCTTCCGCGCCTATCTGGCGGCGGTAGCCAGCGGGGAGATCATCACACCCGATCTGCTGGTGCAGCACGTGGGCGGCGACTGGTCGGAGCTGGAAGCGGGATTTCAAACCTGGGTGCGATTCCAGACAGCGCTGCTCCCGAGAACCTTCACCGTCGACCGCTAGGAGTCGGGAGACGGTGGACTTAGGGGCTCTTCTTCTCGCCAGGCTGCTTCGCCGTCGGAGTACCATTCACGCTTCCATATGGGAGCCTCGCGCTTGAGTCGTTCGAGAGCCGCCCGGCTGGCCTCGTAGGCCGCCGCGCGGTGAGCGGCAGCGGCAGTAATCACTACACTGCTTTCACCCACGGCCAGACTACCGAGACGGTGGACGATGTGTACCCTGAGTCCCTCGGTGGCAGATTCCAACTCGCGGGCTATTCTCTCCAGAGCGGCTTCGGCCATGGGCTTGTAGGCTTCGTAGGTGAGGCGCACGACCTCCCGGTCTTGGTGATGATTGCGGACCGTTCCTACGAACAGGACGGATGCGCCGCAGTCTGCGGGAATGGAGTCCCTCACCAGCACAGCGATGTCTATCGGATCTTCCGCGATCAGAGCTCGAGCTGGGCGACCGCCAGAAACCGGCGGCAGCAACGCCACTTCCGCCCCTTCGTGTAGCTTCGCGTCGGGACTCACCAACTCGCCATCGATGGCCACCGCCAGTCGATCCCAGATCGGGACCAGATCAGGATAGTTCCGTGACAGCGTCCTCTTCAGGCTCTCCAGGCCGTCGTCCGCTGGTAGATCGAGCTCGATTTCGCTTGCGCCAACGGCGGTTGCAGCACTGGCAAAGGCAAGGACACGGATCTTCACAGCCGGAATGGTAGCACCCGGCCAGATGCGGAGAAACGAGGAGAATGGAACTCGGGCTTATAATGGCGGACTCTGCAAGGAGATCGAATTGACAATCCTGGAGAGCAGACTCAAACGGGACGACGAGTTCCAGCGCCGGCTGGACCACTGGCGCACTACGCTCAAGGATCTCCGGAGTCAGGAGGCCGAGATCCACCTCGGAGGTGGCGTCAAGGCACTCAAGCGCCAGCAAGACAAGGGCAAGATGTCGGCTCGCGAGCGCGTAGCGGAGTTGTGTGATCCGGACTCCGAGTTTGTCGAGCTGGGCCTGTGGGCGGCCCATGGGCTCTACGAGGAATATGGAGGAGCACCTGCCGCCGGAGTCGTCACCGGGATCGGCACGATCCATGATCGCGATGTCGTAGTCGTGTCTAACGACGCGACCGTAAAGGCCGGCGCCTGGTTCCCCATGACCTGCAAGAAGGTCCTGCGAGCCCAGGAGATAGCGCTCGAAAACCGTCTACCCATCGTCTACCTGGTGGACTCGGCTGGAGTCTTCCTACCGCTGCAGGACGAGATCTTTCCCGACAAAGAGCACTTCGGTAGGGCCTTCTTCAACAACGCTCGTTTGTCGGCCGAAGGTGTCTTCCAAATGGCGGCCATCATGGGACCTTGCGTGGCGGGAGGTGCATACCTGCCCATCATGAGCGATGAGTCCCACATCGTGGAGAGTGAAGGGTCGATCTTCCTGGCAGGTCCCCATCTGGTCAAGGCAGCCATCGGTGAAGAGATCGGCAACGAAGAGCTGGGTGGTGCGATGGTGCAGTGCGACATCTCTGGAGTCGTCGACCACCGACACCCCGACGACGCGAGCTGCCTGGCCAAGATCCGCAGCCAGTTCGAGCAGCTGGCCAGGGGTGAAACAGCACCCTTCGCCCGTCGAGACGAGCGCGAGCCTCTGTATGCGGCCGAGGAGATCTACGGCATCGTTCCCGACGATCATTCACGCCCGTACGACACGCACGAGCTCCTGGCCCGGCTGGTGGATGCCAGCGAGTTCGACGAGTACAAGGCCACATACGGCAAGACACTCGTTTGCGGAACGGCATGGATCAAGGGTTGGCCGGTGGGAATTCTGGCCAATCAGCGATCCATTGTGGCCCGCAAGACGGGCACTGGCAACCAGGACAGGGAGCTGCAGATAGGCGGTGTCCTTTACTCGGATTCGGCCGACAAAGGGGCCCGGTTCGTAGAGCTCTGCAACCAAAAAAAGATCCCTTTGGTCTTCCTGCAGGATGTGACCGGCTTCATGGTTGGCAGCCGAGCCGAGCAGGGAGGAATCATCAAGAGCGGTGCGAAGATGGTCAACGCCGTTGCTAACTCGGTGGTGCCCAAGATCACGCTGTTCGTTGGCAACTCCTTCGGGGCGGGCAACTACGCCATGTGTGGCAAGGCGTATGGCCCTAGATTCCTCTATGCATGGCCTTCGGCCGCCATCGCGGTCATGGGAGGAGAACAGGCCTCCAAGACGCTCTTGGCAATCCAGCTCAAAGGGCGCGGCGAGGACGTTTGGGAAGAGGAGAAGAACGAGCTCCTGTCCAGAATTCAGGATCGCTACGCCAAGGCGACCGACCCACGGTATGCTGCTGCACGCCTCTGGGTCGACGCCATCATCGATCCCAAGGAAACTCGCCAGATCCTGGCCCGCTCGTTGGCCTGCGCCGCACAAAATCCACGAATCGGCGAGTTCAAGACCGGGGTTCTGCAGACCTGAAGTAGCAGGTCGGTGTCCTCACCATGATCCACAAATTCCTCGAGACGAAGCAGGAAAGGGATCTCCTCCGGGTGACCCTGAAAGATCCAGCGCGTGCGAACGCCCTATCTCCGGGTTTGGTGGAAGCCTTGACCGAGCTCTATGGAAGCGACCTCCGAGCCAAGGGAATTCGAGCTGTCTTATTGGGCGCCGCCGGAAAGCACTTCTCAGCCGGCGCCGATTTGTCGCACCTGGGGAACCTGCTGGATGCCGGGCCGGAGGCGAACCGAGAGGATTCCGGCCGTCTGCGAGACCTTTTCGAGTCGGTGCTGCGGCAGGAGGCGCTGACAGTAGCGATGGTCCAGGGCGCCTGTGTGGCCGGTGGCTGCGGCCTGGCCACGGCACACGATTTCGTGGTGGCGACGGCGACGTCCCGTTTTCTCTACAGCGAGGTGCGCATCGGCTTCGTAGCTGCCCTGGTCGCGACCTATCTGCCACTGCGCATGCGAGGCTCGGACATCCGAGAAATGCTGCTCAACCCGGAGTTCATCACGGCGCAAAAGGCTCTCGACACCGGTCTCGTCAACCGGGTCGTAGCCGAAGACGATCTGCGCGATGCGGGCGAACAGCTGGCGATCGGAATCCTCGAGAGGGCGAGCTCGGAATCGGTCGCGCGCACCAAGCGGCTTCTGTTGGAGGTCCAGGGGCTACCCCTGGAGGAGGCGCTGCAGAGGGCAGCCGTCGCCAACGCGGAAGCGCGGGCGACCGAGGACTGCCGGCGCGGTATTGCGACTTTCCTCGCAACCAAGGCACCGCCCTCGTGGCGAGAGTCTGGAGAATAGACTCTCCGGCAGTCACCTCGCAGGGTGCATGTCATGAATTCGTTCCGTCCCCGGCTGATTCTCTTCGATATCGATGGCACCCTTCTCAAGGGTGGACGTCGTCTGCGCCGGTGGTTTGGTGAGTCTCTCCAGAGTGTCTACGGCCAGGCTGGGGACATCGACAACCACAGCTTCTCAGGCAAGACGGACCCACAGATCGTCACCGAGTTGATGCAGGGAGCCGGAGTCTCTGAAGAGCGGATTCTCAGTCTTCTGCCCGATGTCAAGAAGGTCTATCTCGGTCGCATGAGAGAGCAGCTTACGGCTGATGACATGAAGCTGCTACCGGATGTCGTAGCCGTGCTCACGAAGCTCGAAGAGGCTTCCGACGTGACTCTTGGGCTACTGACGGGCAACTGGGAGGGCGGAGCCCGGAGCAAGCTCGCCTGCTTCGACCTGAATCGGTTCTTTCCGTTTGGTGCCTTCGGGGACGACCGGGCCGATCGCTCCGACCTACCCCCGGTGGCGCTGGAGCGGGCCTTGCAGGATCGGGGTCGCCCCTTCGATCCACGGGAAACCCTCATTGTGGGCGACAGCCCGCGGGACGTTGCCTGCGCCCGAGCCCATGGCATCAGGGCGGCTGCGGTGGCCACGGGATACACGTCCCGCGAGCATCTCGAGACAACCGGTGCCGATTGGGTTCTGGCGGAGTTGAAGGAGGCCGAGCGAATCCACCCGGTCTTTGGGTCTTGAAATCCTGTCAGCCAGGTCAGCCGAGGTAAGTCCGGAACCACTGTTGAGTGGCGTTGAGGGCCTCTATCAGCTGCGGCGTGGGGCCGTCGAAGGGGTGCTTGACACCGAAGGTGTGGTTGCCGCCCCGAATTAGGTTCAGCTGGCAGGGTGCGGCTGCATGGGCAGCGAGTAGACGGGCCTCGTTCACGGGCACGGTCTCGTCCTGGTCGCCGTGCAGAATCAACCATGGTGCCAGCCTGGCAGAGCCTGCAGCCTGCGGATCGAGGTGGTGCCGGAATCTCTCCAGGTCCTCGAGAACCAATGCGTCGACAGCCAACTGTTGGCCCGTGCGGCCATTGACCACAGTGACGTACCCACATCGTCGCCAGGCCTCCTTCTCCTCGGGCGTCAGGCGGTCGAAAGAGCTCACCGCCGCCCAGGTGACAAGGGCGCGGAGTCTTCTGCGCCAGACGTGCCGGGCGGCGGCCAGCGTGGCGATTCCGCCACCGCGACTGTGCCCGTATAAGCCGATTCTCTCGGGATCGACCAAGCCTTCCCCTATCTCGGTACCCAGCGCTGCCAGGACCCTTTCCAGGTCTCTCAGGTCCTGGCTGAAAGTGGCGTGGCCGAAGGCCTCCGTGTCGGCGACGAGCTCATCGCCGGGCCTCATTCCAGAGCCCGTGAAGTTGAATCGGACCACGGCAAATCCTCGCTCCGCTAGCAGCTCTGCCAGATAGGGAAAGAACCCCCAGTCCATGAAGCCTTTGAAGCCGTGACAGACGACAACCGTCGGCCTTGGGCCAATCTGTTGCGGGGTATGGATGACCCCCAGCAGCTCTCTGCCGTCGCCTGCTTGGAGGCCAAAAGACCGAATTTCGGACATCGGCGCATTGTACCTGTCGAGCCAGGGTGAGGGGCACAGTTGACCGGTTGGTAGACTCTTGACATGCCGGATTCTCCTCGAGTGACAGGCAACTCCCATGCCAGCTCGGCGTTGCTACGGGGTCTGGGAGGCGAGTTGATGCGGCTCGATGAGGGCACCGAAGTAGTATCTAACTACGGTTCCGTGGAGGCCGAGTACGAGGCTCTGGTGGACGGGGTCGGAGTCGTAGCTCGCAATTGGCCCGACACTCTGCGTGTTCGTGGTGAGGATCGGGTTACGTACCTGAATGGAAAAGTGACCTGCGAGATCGCTGGGCTCGGGCTCGGCGAAGGCGCCTATGGCTTTGTCCTCGATGCCAAAGGGCACATTCAGGCAGACACCACCATCAGAGTGCTCGAGGACTCCGTTTGGCTCGAGCTTCCCGCTGGCCAGGGTCCCCGGCTCCTCGATCACCTGAAGCGCTTCATCGTCATCGATCGTGTGGAGATCGAGCCGCTCAAGGGTCTGATGCCGCTGACGCTCGTCGGCTCGCAGGCGCGAGCCGCTCTCGAGTTGGTCTTCGAGCCCGCCCTGTTGCCGGATCGCCCGTGGCGGGTTCGTCACCTGGCGATCGAGGGCGAGAGTGGCGGCGAGGTTTTGGTCTCCTCGGACGGGCGTTGGAGCATACCCGCCCTGACGGTTTGGCCGCCGGCTGCCGATGCCGAAGCGCTCGTCAGCCGCCTGCTGGATGCAGGTCGACCTTTCGGGGCGAGACTGGTTGGATACCAGGCTCTGGATCGGTTCCGTATCGAGGCCGGGATCCCGTGGTTCGGAAGGGATTTCGGAGAGGCCAATCTGCCGCAGGAGACCGGTGAAGACGAAGCGGTCAGCTACTCCAAGGGCTGCTATCTGGGACAGGAGGTGGTGGCTCGATTGCACTACAGAGGCCAGGTCAGCAAGCTCCTCTGTGGGCTCGCTATCGACCTGGACGAGGTTCCTGGCCCGGGATCGGTGCTCTCTCTCGAGGATAGACAGGCCGGCACGTTGACCAGCGCTACCTTCTCGCCTCGATTGGGATCGGTGGTGGGTATCGCGATGCTGCAGCGTCGGGCGGCAGAAGTGGGTACTCGGCTGGACCTCGAGGGTGGAGGGCGGGCGAAGGTGGTCAGGTCACCCTCGAGCGCCTAGACCGACCGAGCTGCCAGCTTGTTTCAGACGGAGAACGAAGATCCGCAACCGCAACTACCCGTGGCGTTGGGGTTGTTGAACTTGAATCCTGCCCCGGTCGCTCCCAGGACATAGTCGATTTCGGTGCCCTGGAGATACCGGGCACTGATGGCGTCGATGTAGACCTGCAAGCCGTCGTAGGCGATGACGAAGTCGTTATCCCTCGGCTCACGCTCGAAGTCGAGGGCGTACTCCATCCCACTGCAACCACCACCTCTCACGGCAACTCTCAGGCCATGGCTTTCTTCGATTCCCTCTTGCTCACGTGTGAGCTTGATCATCTGGACGGCTTTATCGGTCAACCTGATGGGGTCCTGATCGCCGGCACCGGGGGTCTCCGAACTCGGGGCCTGTGTGGTGGGTTCCATCGGTGTCGCTCCTCTCGGTTCTTCCGGTCTCGTCGATAGTCGACTCGCCCCACATGCCTGCTATCTCGCGGCGACAGGGCAATGATTCATCGGGTCAGGGTTGAAAACAGGGCGGCGCGACGGAGAATTCCCTCTCAGAGTCATGGAATCGGCACTCTCGACCCTTGGCCAGGGAGCTCAGTTGATGGGCATTCGACCGTTGAATCCGTCGTCGTAGGTGTGAAAGTGCCCGATGGAGCCCTCAGGGTAGCGCCAGCAGTAGAAACCGTCGCCACAGTCCCAGTCGACCAGCCACAGGCCTTTGACCAGACACCCTATCGCAGTGACCTCTTCAGACCAGGCTTCGATGACCTGAGAGGTGGCGCCCTCCAGCTCGTTCTGTCGCCGCTCCATCTCCTCGCGGCTTTGAATGCCGTTGTAGATAGCCCGAATCTGATGGATCGCTCGATCTGTCAGATCGCGAATAACGGGGAAGGTATTCAGTGCCTCCTCATAGGTGAAGATCCTGTCGCCTCGATCCATAGGGGCCGGAGCTTAGCAGCTGTGAGATGCGAGGTGCAGTGGATGACAGAGAGAGGAGGGCGCGATACCATCCGCGGTGCCATGCCCTCCGACGCGAAGATCCACGAAGGACGTCCGGGCCGCTTGGAGGTGGTCACGGGCGGCATGTTCTCGGGCAAGAGTGAGGAGCTCGTGCGCCGTCTACGCAGGGCTCTCATCGCCCGCCAACGGATCCAGGTGTTCAAGCCCGTCCTAGATTCGAGGCACGGCCCGGAGGTGTTGGTGACCCGGGACAACCGGACTGTGGATGCCTGCACGGTAGCCGACTCGGCCGAGTTGCTACGCCGAGCCGAGCCCGAGGTGGAGGTGATCGGCATCGACGAAGCTCAGTTCTTCGACGACGGTCTGGTCGGGGCTGTCAGCCAGTTGGCCGATCGCGGGGTGCGGGTAATCGTGGCCGGTCTCGATCAAGATTACGAGCGCAGGCCCTTTGGTCCCATGCCGCAGATCCTGGCGCTGGCCGAATTCGTCGACAAGGTGCACGCTGTATGCGTCCGTTGCGGCGGGCTGGCGCATTACAGCCAACGCATCGCGGGAGGCCAGGAGCAGGTGCAGGTCGGCGACGTCGAGGCCTACGAAGCCCGCTGCCGCAATTGCTACGAGCCTTTCCGGGCGGACTAGCACCCGCAGAAGATAAGCTGTTCGGTTGCCGGCTGGGGCCTATCGACGGGCGAGGGGAATAGGTCGATTGTCTAGGTCGACTTGCACGAAGACCACCTCGGCCTGGGTTACCAGGACCCGATCGCCACCGCTGGTGCGGCGCTCGGCCTCGACCACGACCTTGATCGTGATAGAGGTGTTGCCGAGGCGAATGGGCTCAGCATAGAAGCTCACCAGGTCACCGACAAAGACCGGTTGGTGAAACTCGACCTCGCGCATGGCCACGGTGACGAGTCGGCCCTTGGCGTGACGGTGCGCTTCCACGGCGCCTGCCTGATCGATATAGGAAAGGATGATGCCGCCGAAGATCGTCCCCAGGGCATTGGTGTCCCTGGGCATCATCATCACTCGGATGGCGGGCTGGCGGGGCGCTTCCGGTCGATCGTGCTTGGCGGTCTCGGTCATCCTCGAGGGACCCCGTTGGCAGCGCGCATGGCGATTTCGACAGCTTCGGCCGGGCTCGAAGCGCGTTGGAGAAGAGGTTCGGCTTTGCCGTCGGGAGGCTCGAGGGTCCAGCTGTCCAGTAGGACGACCGGGATGCCATGTCGGATCGACAAGCCGATCTCAGTCAACGTTCCCCAACTGCCTCCGATGCCGATCACGGCTTCGCCTGACAGCACCAGGACCTGGTTTCGGGCCTGTCCGATCCCGGTGTAGATGGGCAATCCGATATAGGGGTTGGGAGGACTCTCATCGGGGCCGGATCCTGGCATGATTCCTACCGTAGAGCCGCCCTCGGACTGAGCACCCTCGGCCGCAGCCTCCATGACTCCGCTGCGTCCTCCGCACAGCAGAATCGCACCGGCTCGGGCTATCTCCCGACCGGTTTCGAGCGCCAGTCGACGCTGGTCATCCGAACAAACGGAGCCTCCAATAACAGTCAGTCGTCGAGCCGGGGAGTCCATGGCTGCATGCTATCCTACCGACACCCCCTGACAGGACCGACATCTCGAGATGCAGCCTTCCGACAATTCTCCAGGCGCTGGTTCCGGCAACCCATCACGGATCGATGACAAAGAGTTGCTCCGTGCCATTGTGGGCCGGAAACAGGAGGCAGTGGCCGAGCTCTACGACCGCTTTTCGAGCATGCTGTTGGCCTTGGCCTATCGTGTCTTGGGTAATTCCGAGGACGCCGAGGAGATCCTGCAGGAGGCCTTCCTTCAGGTCTGGAATCAGGCAGCCAGATACGACCCGAAGAGGTCCTCGGTCTCCACCTGGTTGGTGCTGATCACCCGCAGCCGGGCCATCGACCGCTTGAGGAGTCGACAAGTTCAGATGCGTACGGTGACGGCGGCTCAGCAGGAGAAGCCGGCCTCGCATACATCCCCGACCGGTATGGGAGACGTACTACTGCACGAGAGACAGCGGCGCCTCGACGAGGAAATGTCGAAGCTGCCCCGAGAGCAACGTCAGGTCTTGGAGTTGGCCTTCTACGGTGGCTCCACGCAAAGCGAGATTGCCGAGGAGACCGGAATCCCATTGGGCACCGTCAAGACTCGAACCCTGCTGGCGATGAAGAAGCTCCGAGCCGCTTTGCAGGAGGAGATTGGAGACTTGTTGTGAGTCGGGATCAGGAGGGTTTCGTGACCCGGGAAGATCGACTGGCAGGCGATCTGTTGGATCGTCTGAACGAGGGCGTCGTGCCAGCCCCAGAAATCACAGGCGACACCGGTGAGAGTCAGCTGCGGAGCTATCTCGAGATCGTCGGTCTGTTGCCATACGAGCTTGATCCAGTACAACCCTCGCCGGCGACGAAAAAGAGGCTCATGGCCAGCCTGAGTGGCGAGGGTGGAAGTCGGGTCGCCAAGCAGGAGGAGCGGATCGCCGCATGGTGGCCGACGAGAGGTGCCAGCGGTTGGAGGAAGTGGGCTATACCACTCGCGGCAGGTCTTTTTTTGGCTGTCCTGGGTGTGTCTGGATGGCAGCGCGTCGAGATGGAGCGTCAGCAAGAGGAGATAGCGAAGATTGCAGGTCATCTGAGAGAGGTGAATCTGCAATCCGGGGAGCTGGAGCGGTATCAACAGGAGCTCGTGGAGGCACAGGCCAAACTGTCGGTGCTGGCCGCGTCGGGAGTAGAGGTCTGCAGCCTCTATCCGATGGAGGAGCGACTGGCCGAAGCGCCGCCGACGGCGACGCTGTTCGTGGCACCCGACCATCAACACTGGTACCTACGCATCGACGGGCTCGAGCCGAGCCCCGAGGATCGGGCCTACCAGCTCTGGTTCATCACCGAAGAGGGCTCCCAGGTCAGTGCAGGGACCTTCGATCCCAGACCTGGATCCCGCACCGAGCTAACTTCGGAGACCATGCCTGGCGGCACCATTGCGGTCAGCATCACAGTGGAGCCACTTGGCGGTTCTCCTGAGCCATCGAGCCCGCCATTGCTCTACGGCGACGAAGTAATGCGGATTCTGTAGACCGTAGAGTTCTCGACGGTCTACGAGGGTTGAGGCGTCCGGTCGTACCTCCCGGCCGACCTTTGAGGGCTTGGGGGTTGAGGAGCCCGGTCGTACCTCCCTGTCGATCCTTGGGGCAGTAGGGGGTGAAGTGGCCGGGCATTGCTTCCGGCCAGTCTTTGAGGGCTTGGGGCAACAGAGGCTCAAGCCCTAGCCCCCTAGCCCCCTAGGCCCCTACACCCCTAAGCCCTCACACCCCTATTGGTGCCCGAGGTTCGTCCGGGTGGCTCGACTGTGGGGTGCCGAGTCGAGCGCAGCGCAAGGGCCATCGAAGGGCAAGACAGATGAGGCGCGAAGAGGAGACAAGGTGGCGGCCCTCCCGAATGTAGGGGAGGGGCTTGCCCCCTCCAGCGGGAGCCCGTGAGGGGCTCCCCTACAAGGCCGCCGCCGTCCCCCTGCGGACCGCCGGACGGGTCGACACCAGATCGTGGTCCATGGTCCCAGCTCCCAGTGCTTCATTGCCCCACGGCCTCAAAGAC
>JBATEX010000056.1:12500-46913 GCA_049664225.1 Thermoanaerobaculia bacterium | reverse complement strand
CTGGACCTTCGGTTGCCCAGCCTCAGCCGCGTCGGGTACATCCGCGGTGCTTCCGATCGGGTGCCCGAGCTGCTGCTGGAGGTCGGCGTTCCACTGGAGCTGCTAGGCCCGGCAGAGCTCGAGAACGGCGACCTGGATGTCTATGAAGCGATCGTTATCGGTAGCCGGGCGTACGAGACCGATCCGGCCCTGATGCGGGCCAACCCGCGGCTCCTGGAGTACGTGGAAAAGGGTGGCACCCTGATCGTCCAGTACCAGCAGTATCAGTTCGTCAGGGGTGGCTACGCACCACTTCCCCTGGTGATCGAGAGGCCCCACGGCCGAGTGACGGACGAGTCCTCGCCTGTCCGTGTGCTGGAGCCCGACCACCCCGTTTTCGTGCATCCGAATCGAATTGCGTCGGCTGACTGGGAGGGTTGGGTCCAGGAGCGGGGGCTCTATTTTCCTTCGACCTGGGACGAGTCCTACCTGCCTCTCCTGGCCCTGCAGGATGAAGGCCGACCCGAAGAGCTCGGGTCCCTTTTGGTGGCCTCTGTGGGTGAAGGAACCTATGTCTATACCGGACTGTCGTTCTTCCGTGAGCTGCCTGCCGGCGTGCCAGGGGCTTTTCGGCTGTTCATGAATCTTCTGGCCCTGGGTGAAGAGTGAAAGCTGCCATGAGAATTGCAGAGTCGATCCGTCAACTCTTGGTTTGCCAGCCCGATGAGACCCGGTGGATGGCGTTCTTCAGGGCATCAGTGTGGCTACTGCTGCTGGCGCCCGTGGGTTGCGGCGATGGACGCACTCCGCTGGTGCTCTACTCGCCGCATGGGCGAGACCTTCTTGAGCTGATGGAGAGGACCTACGAGGGCGAGCGGCCAGAGATCGACGTTCGCTGGCTCGACATGGGCTCACAGGAGGTCTACGACAGGATTCGATCGGAGTCGGTCAATCCACAGGCCGACGTCTGGTTTGGCGGGCCCGACACGATCTTCTCGCGGGGAGTCGAGGATGGCCTGCTCGAGCCGTTTGCGCCCACCTGGGCCGATTCGCTGCCACCGGCGAGCCGCCATCCCGACCAGCTCTACCACGGTCTCTACGAGGCCGTACCGATCCTGGTCTACAACTCGGAAGCCCTGAGTGCGGAGGCGGCACCGGCAGACTGGGAAGATCTGCTCGACGAGCGATTCAAAGACGAGATCATCATCCGCGATCCGTTGGCCAGTGGAACCATGCGATCGGCATTTGGCATGGTGCTCTCACGGTCGGTTTCGGAGACGGGTGACACCGCCGCCGGCTTCGAATGGCTTGCCAGCCTCGATCGCCAGACGAAGGACTATGTGGTCAATCCGGCCATACTCTTCGAGAAGCTGATCCGGCAGGAGGGCCTGGTCTCTATCTGGGAGCTCACCGACCTGCTCTTCCTCCAGCAGAGAGGTGCTCCACTCGATTACAATTTCCCGACCAGCGGCACGCCGATCATCAATGACTCCATCGGTCTGGTGAAGGGCTCGCCTCATCAGGCAGAGGCAAAGGCTTTCATCGACTGGGTGGGCAGTCGAGAGGCCCTCCTACTGGCCGCGCAGGAGGCTTTCCGGTTACCTGCCAGGGTCGATCTGCCTCGAGAAGAGCTGCCCGAGTGGGCCCAGGAGGCCCTCGACGAGATCGTACCGGCGGAAGTGGACTGGCAGCTCATCGCCGCTGATGGCAACCAGTGGATGAGTCACTGGGATCGGGCAATTCGGGGCCGGGGATAGTCTCCGACCTCTACAATCTCGCACCTCCGAATTCGTATCTGTCACCAGACTCATGCCCCCTTTTCTCAGTCTGAATCGTCTTCAGAAGAGCTTTGCCGACCACACGGTGTTGCGAGAGATCTCGCTCGAAGTCGAGCCGGGCGAGGTTCTGGTACTACTGGGTCCCAGCGGTTCGGGCAAGACGACGCTTCTGCGACTCATAGCTGGTTTCGAGCAGCCCGACGAGGGCCAGATCCTGGTGGCGAACGAAGATGTCACTCCACTGCCGCCGGAAAAGAGGAACTTCGGCATGGTCTTCCAGCACTATGCCCTGTTTCCGCACCTTTCGGTGGCTGGCAATGTGGCTTTTGGACTGGAGTCCAGAGGAGTGCCTCGGGAGGAAAGACTCCCGCGGGTCACCGAAGTGCTGCCACTCGTGGATCTAGAAGGATTCGAAAATCGTCGGGTACAGGAAATCTCTGGAGGCCAGCAGCAACGAGTGGCCCTGGCGCGGGCGTTGGCACCCGACCCCCGACTGATGTTGCTGGATGAGCCCCTGTCGAACCTGGACCCGAGTCTCCGTGAGCGGACCCGAAGAGAGCTCAAGAACGCCATCCGCAGGGTCGGGATCACCGCGGTCTGGGTTACCCATGAACAGGAGGAGGCCTTCGACGTAGGAGACCGCGTCGCGCTGCTCAACGAAGGCCGGCTCGAGCAGGTCGGGATTCCGGAAGAGCTCTATCTCGAACCGCAGAGTCTGTTCGTGGCCGGATTCGTCGGTCGAGCCTCGACGCTGAAGGGAAGACTCGTGGCAGGGGACCGGGTAAGGCTGGGCGACGAGCGATTCGTAGGCCAGGGAGCGACCTGGCCCGTTCAGACAGTGGGTGATTTGGCTGTGGGTCAGGATGTCGTGGTCTCGCTTCGTCCTGAGGGTTTGGAGCTCGTAGAGGCAGAGCAACCCGAGGCCCTGGTTGGTGAGATCGTGGAAAGGCAGTACCGGGGCGAGGTGACTTACTACCAGGTGTCGCTAGGGATGGGGCAGGAGCTGCTGGTAGTGGATGAGTCCGACAGGGCGGCAACAGGCACGCAGGTAGGCGTCGTTCATCGGCAGTCGAAGCGCCCCGCTCGAGCATTTCCGCTCCCGGCCGAGGAAACGGAATGAGTCGTCGACGGCAGTCGATCGGCGGGGCTACCTTGGTTCTGGTGCTGGTCTGGCTGGTCGGTTACCCACTGCTCATTACGCTCCTGGAAGCGTTGGGATTACCTGGTGCCTTTAGCCTGGCCCCCTTCCTCGAATTCGTCGGCCGCGCGGACGAGTGGCGTGCGTTGTGGCAGAGTTTGTGGATCTCTGCCGCCTCGGTGGTGTTGGCTGGCTTGGTCGGTGTGCCTCTCGGGCTGGTGTTCGAAGGGACAGAGTTTCCCGGCCGCCGTACCCTCGGGGCCTTGATTGCCCTGCCGGTGGCACTGCCGCCTCTGGTAGGAGTGATTGCCTTCCTCTTTCTTTACGGTGAGAGCGGTTTCGTCAGCCGCGCCGTTCAGACGGTCTTGGGTCTGGATAAAGCGCCATGGCGACTGTCGGGGCCTGTGGCCATCCTGCTGGTCCATGCCTACTCCATGTACGTGTATTTCTACCTGTTCACGAGAGCGGCGCTCGTTCGCATCGACGCCTCCGTTCTGGAGGCGGCGGCTTCGCTGGGTGCGGGGCGCCGTCGCCGCTTCGTTCGTGTGACACTCCCCCTGCTGGGGCCAGCCCTGGTGGGCGCCGCCCTGCTGACTTTCATGACTTCGCTGGCCTCGTTTTCGGCGCCTTACATCTTTGGGGGAGGGTTTCGGGTCATGACGACCCAGATCGTGGCCTCCAAGTTGAACGGGCAGATCGCCATGGCACAGGTGGAAACCGTCACCCTGGCGCTGCTGGCGCTCTTGGGACTATGGGCCATGCGCCGGGCAGAGCCGGGACGAACGGCGGTTGTCGGCGGCGTGCGGGGCATTGCGCCAATCCGACGGCAATTGCGGCGGCCTGCGGTGCGCCTCGGTGTGGCGGCCCTGGGTTGGGGACTCGCACTGCTCCTCCTGCTGCCTCATTTGACGCTGCTGGTCATCTCCTTCGTGCCGCCAGGTACCTGGACGACCGAAGCGGTGCCCCCGGTTCTCGACGGAAGCAACTACCGATCGTTGGCCAGCACCCCGGAAAGGCTCCGACCCGTTCTCAATTCACTCTGGATGGCGACGGCTGCAACACTGGGAGCGATCGTTCTCGGACTGTCGGCGGCCCGCATCTCTGTGAAACGGGGTGGGCGTCTGGGTGGTCTGCTGGAGATCTTGTTGTCGGTCCCGTGGGCCCTCCCAGGGACGGTGTTCGCCATCGCCTTGGCCACCACATTCAGCGTCAGCCGACCCGAGCTGGGGCGCTTCGTTCTGGTCGGAACACCTTGGATTTTGCCAATGGCCTATCTGGTGAGAAGCCTCCCATTGACCGGTCGTAGCTCGCTGGCGGGATTGCGTCAGATGGATCCGTCGCTGGAGGAAGCAGCGGCTTCTTTAGGCGCGGGGCGTCTTCGCAGGATCTGGAGGGTCACGCTGCCGCTTCTCCGGCCGGCGATCCTGGCCGGAGCCAGCTTGGCTTTCATTACGGCCCTAGGGGACTTCGTTACCTCTGTCGTGCTCTATACCTACGATACCCGTCCTATCTCCATCGAGATCCTCTCCAGCCTCCGACTGCAGGACACCGGAGTCGCAGCAGTCTACGGTGTGCTTTTGATGCTGGTGAGTGCCACGGCCTTTCTCCTCTGGGGCCGCGAGCGGAAAGCCTGAATCGATCATGGAAGCCCGAGATTTCGTACGACGAATGTGGGTGCTGATGTGGACGGTCTTCGTCGACATGATCGGCTTCCTCATTGTGCTGCCACTGTTGCCGTTCTATGCGGAGCGCCTGGGAGCCACCCCGTTCATGATCGGGGCCCTGGTGTCCACCTTTGCTCTGGCGCAGCTCGGCAGCGCTCCGCTGTGGGGCAGGCTGTCGGATCGCTACGGGCGGCGGCCCATGATTCTAGGCGGGCTGCTGATCTCGGCAGTGTCCTATGTGCTGTTCGAGTCCGCCTCGACCGTAGTGCTCCTCTTCATCTCCAGATTTGTCCAGGGAGCTGCCGGAGGCACGGTTGGTGTGGTCCAGGCCTACATCAGCGACTCCGTGCCCTCGGAGGATCGAGCCAAGGCGCTGGGTTGGTTGACTGCGGCGACTTCTGCCGGAGTGATGCTCGGTCCGGCCATCGGATCGTTGGCGGCAGCCTACGGATTCATCGGTCCCGGTTATCTGGCAGCGAGTCTGTGTGTGCTCAACTTCTTGTTCGGCCTGTGGTGGCTGCCGGAGTCCGATCGAGGCAAGGAGGCCCGACAACAGACTGTCAGGCCGAAGGGAGCGACGCGCCAGGCCATGGTCGATGTCCTGACCCACCCACGAGGCGCCGTCGGTTCAATGGTCTGGATCTACGCCCTCGGCATGATGGCGTTCATGGCGATGAATGGCGTCCTGGCGCTCTTCCTCGAACGTCGGTTCGGTATCACGGAGAAGACGATCGGCTGGTTCTTCGTGTACGTGGGCGCCGCTTCGCTGGTCATGCGAACCCTGATTCTGGGCCCGGCTGTTCGCCGCTTCGGCGAGATTCAGGTGATGCGAGCCGGCTCCTTGTTCATGGCCATCGCCTTGGCCACGGTGCCCTTCGCTCGAAACATCTGGCAGTTCAGCCTGGCGGTGATCTTCATGCCGATCGGCACCGCCCTGTTGTTCCCAGCCACGACCTCCCAGGTCTCCAAACGCGCCGACCCGAGTCAAACGGGCTTGATCCTCGGGGTGCAGCAGTCCTTTGGCGGCATCGCGAGGATGGTTGGGCCGCTATGGGCAGGCGCCCTGTTTCAGTCGCTGGGCATCTCGAGCCCGTTCTGGGTCGCTGCCGGGTTGATGGTCTTTGTCCATCTGTTCTCTGCAACCGTCCCCGATGTCGACGCGGGAGCGCCTGCAGCGCAAGAGCTGGATGCGGCCATCTTGCCGACAAAGGAGTCGTGAAGTGGGCAGGCCCCTGCGAGTGGCCGCAATGCGCGGAAATCTGTCGATTGGTGGCAGTAGGAGTGTGGCTCTCCGAGCTTTCGCGGCATGCGCTTTGACGGTGGGCATCGTTGGTGCCGCTACCTTCATGGCGGGATGTGCCGACGAGCAACCCCGTCCCGACATCATCCTTGTGTCGATCGATAGCCTGCGAGCCGACAACCTGGGCTGTTACGGCTACCCCCGGGAGACCAGCCCCTTCGTAGATCAGCTGGCTTCCGAGGGAGTGCGCTTCGAGAACGCCATCAGCACCACGTCGTGGACGCTGCCCTCCCACGCGGCCCTGTTCAGCGGTCTTTACGATTCGACCCACGGCCTGGTCTCGGATGACCAACGGCTGGCGAAAGGCGTCCTCACGATTGCCGAAGTGTTGCGAAAAGGCGGCTACCACACTGCCGGCTTCTACGGTGGTCCTTTTCTTCATCCGACGTTCGGTCTCGACCAGGGGTTCGACGTCTATCGGAGCTGCATGGCGGGGACAGGGGGCCTGGAATCCGGACAGGATGTGAGGCGGGGGCTCGAGCTCGACAGGGTACCGAGCCACGCCGACGTGACCTCTCCCCGAACGCTCGAAGAGGTCACGTCGTGGGCCGAGTCGGGGGTGGAGGGACCCTACTTCTTGTTCCTTCATCTGTGGGACGTGCACTACGACTACATCCCTCCACAGGGCTATGTCGAGCTCTTCGATCCCGACTACGAAGGCGATCTGACGGGGGAGAGCCTGGCGACCAACCCGGCGATTTCTCAGCAAATGGCGCGCCGCGATCTCGAGCACTTGATCGCCCTCTACGATGGAGAGATCCGATTCACCGACGACCATCTACGCCTCATTTTCGAGGCCCTGGACAGACGGGGTCTTCTTGATAACGCTTTGACGGTGATCACCGCCGATCATGGTGAGGAATTCTTCGAGCACGGCGGGAAGGGACACCGGCGGACGCTGTTCGACGAGATGATCAGGGTGCCGTTGATCGTGCATTGGCCCGGACATGTGAGCTCCGGAACAGTAGTCGAGAACCAGGTGCGACTGATCGACATCATGCCCACTTTGGCCGCCGCTGCCGGTCTTGAAGGGGGCCTGGTAACCCAGGGTCGTGACCTGAGCCCACTCTTCCGGGGTGCTGACTTGGCCGCTGTACCTTCTCTGTCCGAGTTGACTGTCGACGGACATTCCCTGCGCGCTTTGAGAACCGAGAACCAGAAGCTCCTTCAGAGGGACGACGCCGTCCCCGGCTGGTTCTATCAGCTCGATACCGATCGCCGAGAGATGAAACCAATACTGATCGATGAGGTTGCAGGTCCGATGCAGGTAGAGGTGGCCAAAGCCCTAGAGCTGGGGTCCCGGCTGGGTCTCGATTCATCGGATGCAGTCGATCTGGATGACGACTTGCGGGAGCGCCTCGAGGCGCTGGGCTATCTCGACAACTAGGGCCCGAGCAATCCGACGCCAAGCTCGCCCTGTCGGGTCTCAGGTGCAACCTCCCGAGGATTGCGTTATCTTGTTCTCTCTGACGTCGCCGCGAGGGCACGAGCGACACTCAATGATGAATCCGGCGCTACGACTCGATCAGAAAGGTAGAGGATGATGGATAGCTATTCAGCCAAGACCAGTATGAAGCTCGGTGGCAAAGAGCTTCGGATCGCTTCGCTCATGGCACTCGAGAAACGGGGGTGGTCGCTGGGTCGGCTGCCATTCTGTATGCGGATCCTGCTCGAGAATCTCCTGCGGCGCGAGGACGGCGCGGCGGTGACGGCGGCAGACATCGAGGCGGTGGCGAACTGGGACCCTCAGGCACAGCCTTCGGTCGAGATCGCCTTCATGCCCGCCCGCGTTCTTCTACAGGACTTCACGGGGGTCCCGGCCATCGTCGATCTGGCTGCCATGCGCGATGCCATGCGCACCATGGGTGGCGACCCGAAGAAGATCAATCCGCTGCAGCCGGCCGAGCTCGTCATCGATCATTCGGTCCAGGTGGACGAGTACGGTACGGCGGCTGCTTTCCTGATCAACAAA
Source organism: Thermoanaerobaculia bacterium (assembly GCA_049664225.1). Classification (GTDB taxonomy): domain Bacteria; phylum Acidobacteriota; class Thermoanaerobaculia; order Multivoradales; family JAHEKO01; genus JAUVRX01. Next base: position 39,082 of record JBATEX010000056.1, on the reverse strand, counting down.
GAGCTCGAGTTCGAGCGCAATGGGGAGCGCTATGGATTCCTCAAATGGGGCCAGAAGGCGTTCGACAATTTCAAGGTCGTGCCGCCCGGAACGGGCATCGTCCACCAGGTGAACCTCGAGTATCTGGGCCGGGTCGTCATGGTGGAGGACGCCGGGAGCGCGCCACCGCAAGCCTATCCGGACACACTCGTAGGTACCGATTCCCACACCACCATGATCAACGGCCTGGGAATCCTCGGTTGGGGTGTGGGCGGGATCGAAGCCGAGGCTGCCATGCTCGGCCAGCCTATCTCCATGCTGGTGCCGCAAGTCGTCGGGTTTCGGCTGGTGGGTGAGTTGAGCGAAGGCGCGACAGCTACCGACCTCGTCCTCACTGTTACTCAGATGCTGCGAGAGAGGGGCGTTGTCGGCAAGTTCGTCGAGTATTTCGGTCCGGGCCTGGCAGGGCTGCCACTGGCTGACCGGGCTACGCTGGCCAACATGGCCCCCGAGTACGGTGCCACCTGTGGCATCTTCCCAGTGGACGCCGCGACACTCGACTACCTGGCGCTCACGGGTCGGCCCCGAGACCAGATCGATCTTGTCGAGGCCTACATGAAAGAGCAGGGCCTCTTTCACACCCCAGACAGTCCGGAGGCCGAGTACTCGGACACTCTCGAATTGGACCTGGCGACTGTAGAAGCGAGCCTGGCAGGCCCCAAGCGCCCCCAGGATCGGATCCTGCTAGGGGACGTCAAGCAGTCCTTCACGAGTCAGTTGGGTCAGCTCATTGCACCTGGTGGAGGCGGGGCTTCGGCAGAAGACGGTGGTCTCGACTTGGTGCCTTCGCCGGCAACGGCCGTCCGAACATCCCTTGGCCAAGAGGAGTTCGATCTGCATCACGGCTCGGTAGTGATCGCGGCCATCACGAGCTGCACCAACACCTCCAATCCGTCGGTGATGGTGGCGGCGGGCCTGCTGGCGAAGAAGGCAGTCGAAAAGGGTTTGAAGACCATGCCCTGGGTCAAGACCAGTCTGGCGCCAGGTTCCAAGGTAGTCACCGACTATCTCGAAGAGGCGGGTCTCCGGCCCTTCCTCGATGCTCTGGGTTTTAACCTCGTGGGCTACGGCTGCACGACCTGCATCGGCAATAGCGGCCCGCTACGCGCTCCGATCTCCGAGGCCATCCGCAGCAACAACCTGGTGGCCGTGTCGGTTCTTTCGGGCAATCGCAATTTCGAAGGCCGCATCAGCTCGGATGTGCGCGCCAACTATTTGGCTTCGCCCCCTCTGGTTGTGGCCTACGCTCTGGCCGGCAAGATCGATGTGGATCTCTACAACGAGCCACTCGGGACCGGTAGCGATGGTGAGCCCGTCTTTCTCAAGGAGATCTGGCCCTCTCGAGAAGAGGTCGCAGAGACGGTCGGGAGCGCCTTGCATTCGGAGATGTTCACCAAGGAGTACGGACAGGTTTTCGAGGGCGATGAGCGGTGGATCGCGATGCCGGTTCCAGCAGGCGACACCTATGCCTGGGACCCGGCCTCAACCTATGTGAAGCTGCCGCCGTACTTCGTCGACCTACCGCCGGAGCCACCGGCTGTCCAGAGCATCGAGGGGGCAAGAGCTCTCGCCGTCGTCGGCGACTCCATTACCACCGATCACATTTCGCCGGCGGGTGCCATCAAGGCGGACAGCCCGGCCGGCCTCTACTTGATGGAGCGGGGTGTCGAGCCACGGGATTTCAACTCCTACGGATCACGCCGGGGCAATCACGAAGTCATGATGCGCGGCACGTTTGCGAACGTCCGCTTCCGAAATCGCCTCGTACCATCGTTGGAGGGAGGATTCACGCTCCATCTGCCCGATGCGGTGCCGATGGCCATCTTCGACGCGGCCATGCAGTACCAGGCGGAGGGTGTCCCCCTGATCGTGCTGGCGGGCAAGGAGTACGGTACGGGCTCTTCTCGCGATTGGGCGGCCAAGGGTCCGTCACTGCTGGGTGTCCGGGCGGTGATCGCCGAGAGCTTCGAGCGAATTCATCGCAGCAACCTGGTCGGAATGGGGATCTTGCCCTTGGAGTTTCTGGCGGGTGACTCTACTGAGTCTCTGGGCCTCACGGGTCACGAGCAGTTCTCCATCGAAGGCATTGGTGAAGGCCTTGCAGGCGGCTTCGAGAAGAACCGGGTGGTGGGAGTGACGGCTCTCGGCGAACAGGGCGCGACGCTGGAGTTCAAGGCGCGCGTTCGGCTGGATACACCTCAGGAGGTCCTCTACTACCAGAATGGCGGCATTCTGCAGTATGTGCTGAGACAGCTGCTGGAGACTGGTTGAAGACCAAGGCAAAGAGCCCAGGACGGAAAAAGCCCCATGCCGGGGAGGGATCCGGCACGGGGGGAGGAGAGGGAGTTGAAGGGGACATGCAGAGCCTTGCGACTCTGGAACGGTCCCAACTCCCAGCTGCAACCGTTCACCCTTAATAACGTTGAAATCGGCCTTTTGGATTCCCGCAAACTGAAATTTGGTCGTAGGGTCCAATCCGAAGGCCCAGGAAACCAGGAAGAATGCGGATTTTCATCACAGGTGCCACCGGGTATATCGGTAGTGCCCTGAGTCGTCTGTGGACCGCTCAGGGACACGAGGTGCACGCTCTGGTGCGGCCCACGAGCGATCGGCAGGAGCTCGATGCGCTGGGGATTCAGTGTCATGTGGGAGAAATTACCGATGCGGGCAGTCTGCACGCAGGAATGCCCGGGAGCGACTGGGTTGTACACACCGCAGCCATGATCGACCCCCGGGGCGGGCCCGAGGAGATGCGGCGGACCAATGTCCTGGGCAGCGACACCGTTGCGGGAACCGCCTTCGAGCTAGGTATCGGCCGTTTTCTTTCGATCTCATCGATGGCCTATTTCGGGGGCAGCCCGCGCGATGGCTCTCCGGCGCGCGAGGACGCCACGCCGCAGCTGCCCTTCCCGACCGACTACAGCGCCACCAAGCATGCGGGTGAGCTTGCCATACAGGGCTGGGCAGCAAAGGGGCTGCAGGTAGACACCGTCTATCCCAGCCTCGTCTACGGTCCACCAGGAGGCAAACGGGGTATCAATTCGCTCATCCGTCTTGTAGTGAAGGGTCGCCTGCCCGCCCTCGTTGGCGCCAGGCTGAAGACCAGCTGGGTCTTTCTGGATGACCTGGTGGATGGAGTCGACCGGGTTATGAACAGGGCTGCACCGGGTCAGGGCTTCTTGATGACAGGTGAAGTTGCGTCCATTGAAGAAGTGGTCACCAAGGTCTGTGCCCTGACGGGCGCTCCTCGACCTCGTCTGCAGATCTCAGCTGGGGTGGCCTGGTGGCTGCTGACGGCGATGGATGCTCTGTACCGATTGCGAGGCAAGCGTCATCCCGTGAGCAAGCAGCACCTCAAGAGCTTGCAGCGCCAATGGTGTTTCGACGACTCGCTGGCGAGGCAAGAGCTCGATTGGCATCCGCGCGGTCTGGATGATGGGCTGCCTCCCACGATCGAGTTCTTGAAGAACCTCTGAGATCCCCTGGCCGTGCCCTCGAAGGGCGACTGTGGAGTGATTGCACGACCTCAGATCGGTAGATAGAATTCGTCCACGGTTCCTGTGTCGCTCAAGCCAGCTCGCTCGAATCGGCCTTGAAAGTTCCTACTATTTCGTATTTCGCAACGCGCAGAGCGCCTGCTGTGCAGCAACTGTGGAGATTCCAATGACTGATGAGAAGACGGCCCAGCTGAACCTGGGCGAAATCGACTATGAAATGAAGGCCATCGTCGGTGCAGAAGACGAGGTCGGCCTCGATGTCCGCAAGCTGCGAGCCAACACCGGCCTGATCACCTACGATCCGGGTTACGGCAACACCGGGTCGTGTTCGAGCGCGATTACGTTCATCGACGGTGAAAAGGGAATCCTGCGCTACAGGGGCTACCCGATCGAACAGGTCGCTGAGGCCGCCAGCTTTGCAGAAGTCTGCTACCTGCTGGTTTACGGCCGGCTCCCTACGATTGGCGAGTACGACGTTTTCAGACTGGCATTGACGCGCCACACCCTGGTGCACGAAGACATGAAGAAGTTTTTCGAGGGCTTCCCGCCGAACTCCTATCCCATGGCGGTGCTGTCGTCGATGGTAGCTGCTCTTTCCACCTATTACCGGGATACGACCACGGAAGCGGACATCAACCGGAATATCATTCGATTGATCGCCAAGGTGAGCACCATCGCGGCCTTTTCGTATAAGAAATCGGTTGGGCAGCCGTTCGTCTATCCGCGCAATGATCTGTCCTATACCGAGAACTTCCTGTACATGATGTTCTCGGTGCCGACCGAGCCCTACGAGGTGCCGGCAGTCGTGGACTCGGCGCTCAACCTGCTCTTGATCCTGCATGCGGACCACGAGCAGAACTGCAGCACTTCCACCGTGAGAATGGTGGGTAGCAGCGAGGCCAACCTGTTCGCTTCGATCTCGGCCGGCATCAGCGCCCTCTCGGGACCCCTGCACGGAGGTGCCAATCAGAAGGTGATCGAGATGCTCGAACTGATCCGCAAGGACGGCGGGAACTACCAGAAATACATGGACATGGCCAAAGACAAAGAGTCGGGCTTCCGTCTCATGGGTTTTGGGCATCGCGTCTACAAGAACTACGATCCCAGGGCGCAACTGCTTAGAAAGTCGGCGGATCAGGTCCTGGACGAGTTGGGAGTGGACGATCCCCTGCTGGACATCGCGCGGAATCTCGAGGACATCGCGCTCAAGGACGACTACTTCGTCGAGCGAAAGCTCTATCCGAATGTCGATTTCTACAGCGGTATCCTCTACCGGGCAATGGGGATCCCGACCAATATGTTCACCGTCATGTTCGCTCTGGGTCGGCTCCCAGGCTGGATCGCCCATTGGCGCGAGATGCGGGCCGATCCCGAGGGCAAGATTCACCGTCCACGGCAGATCTACGTCGGCGAGACAGAGCGGGACTTCGTACCCATCGCGGAGCGCTAGCACTCCACGGGGGGGGTGAAGCGGCCGGGCGTTCCTTCCGGCTGATCTTTGAGGGCTTGGGGGTTGAGGAACCCGTCGCACCTCCGGCCTATCTTTGAGGCAATGGGGCAGTTAGCGGGACCCCTTGCCCGATCCAGGCACCGGCTGGATGCATCAGGACTCCCGTAGGAGCGTCGCCCCAAAGATCTAGCACCCCAAGCCCTTACGCCCCTGGGCCCTCACTGCCTCATTGCCCAGTGTCGGCTCCAGAGGTTCGTTCGGGTGGTTCGCAGGGGACGGCGGCGGCATTGTAGGGGAGCCCCTTGTGGGCTCCCGCGGGAGGGGGCAAGCCCCCAGAGATCAGCCGGCGGAGAGCCGGCTGCCTCAACCTCAAGCCCTCAAAGATCGGACGGACGAAGTCCGGCCGCCTCAACCCTCAGGACGGGTGGGTGGGCAGGTCACGTTTTGCGCCCGAACTTCTTGTGGATCTTGTCGCGGAAGCGTTGGAGTCGCTCCTGAAGGCGGGGATAGCGGTGGAGCGCCCGTTCCATCCATCCATGCACGGTATCGCTGGCTACCGACATCAGCGCCATGCCCAGGAGAAGAAGTAGCACGCCTTGCAGGCCCGGTAGCAGGAGCCCGGCTAGACCCAGGATCAGACAGATCCAGCTCAGACCCAGCAGGACCATACGTGTGACGAGGGGCAGACTCGGGATGTGGATCTCTTCGAGATCCTGCTGCGAGCCGAAGTCCTGGGGCTCGTCTGGCGGTGGCGAATCGCCCGGCGACATGGCCGGTAGGCTAGCACGGACCGTTACTACTCAGCGGTCATCTAATGCACAGAACTCGGGCTTTAGCGGCCCTTCGGCGAGAGAGCAATCCCTCTTCAGGAAATCTGGATCTTGGCGAAACGACGCTTGCCGACCTTGAAGACGTAGGGCTCCTGCCGTGCTGTGAGCTCGGCGAACGGATCCGAGCTGCGCTCGCCGTCGATAGTCACAGCACCCTGCTGGATGAGCCGGCGAGCCTCGTTGTTGCTGGCAGCGAGGCCGGTCTTGGTGAGTATGCGAGGTAGGACCAGCGGGCCTTCGAGGGTGTGCTGCGGAATACCCTCGGGTAGGCCTCCGGCAGCGAAGACCTTGTCGAATTCAGCGGCGACTCGGGCGGCTGCCTCCTCGCCATGAAAGTCGGCTGTCAGGCGAGTGGCCAATTCCTGCTTGACGCGCTTGGGGTGTAAGTCTCCGGCGGCGACTGCCCGGCGCCGTTCCTCGATCTCCGAATCCGACAGTTCGGTCAGCAGCAGGTACCAGTCCCACATGAGCTCGTCAGGAATCGACATTGTCTTGCCGAAGATCTCGCTGGCGGAGTCTTCGACCGCGATGGCATTGCCCAGGCTTTTGGACATCTTCTCGACACCGTCGGTACCCACCAGCAAGGGCACAGTAAGCACGACCTGCGGCTCGAGCCCTTCCTCTTTCATCAGGTCGCGACCGACGAGAAGATTGAAGATCTGGTCGTGGCCTCCCAGCTCCACATCGGCTTCCAGGGCTATGGAGTCGTAGGCTTGGACCAGAGGATAGAGGAGCTCGTGGAGGCTGATCGCCTGGTTGGACTCGTAGCGGCTTCGAAAGTCCTCGCGCTCCATCATCCTGGCCAGGGTGTATCGGCCGGCCAGTCGAACGAGGCCATTCGAGCCCAACTTGTCGAGCCATCGACTGTTGTAGTCGACGACCGTTCGATCGCGATCCAGGATCCGAAAGAGTTGCTCCTTGTAGGTCTCGGCGTGGCTAGCGACCTCTTCGGGAGTGAGCTGCGGACGAGTCAAGCTCCTACCCGTCGGGTCGCCGATCATGGCTGTGAAGTCACCGACAATGAAGACAACCCGATGGCCGAGGTCCTGAAAGTGCTTCATCTTGTGAAGCAGCACAGTATGGCCCAGGTGTAGGTCCGGCGAGGAGGGGTCGAATCCCGCCTTGACGGTGAGGGGCAGACCGCTTTCGCGGGAGCGTGTGAGCTTGTCGCGCAGCTGGCCCTCGGTGACCAGGTCCACCGCACCTCGCATCAGCAGATCGAGCTGCTCGTCGACCGGAGCGAATTGGCTCTTGCTCTTGGGCCCGTCAGTCATCGGCAGCGCAGCTTAGCATGCGGCTTCGTCGAGTCTCAGCTCCACGGCGGAGGTTCGGGCAGGTCCTCAGCGCCTTCTACCAAGGCGCCTTCCACCAGCAGCCGTGCATCGCCGTTGAGTCCCCAACGAGGCTCGCCGTGACCGCCGACCCAGCTGCTGACCTCGAGCCGGAAACCACCGCGGGTGAGAGCGGTCACGGGCAGCTCCAGCTCTCCTTGTGCCACACCGACCGCGACCGAGGCCATGATTCCGGTGCCGCAGGCCAGGGTCTCGCCTTCGACGCCACGTTCGTAGGTTCGGATGTCCATTCGATCCCTGTCTACGAAGTGGACGAAATCCACATTCGTTCCGGCTTCGCCAAAGATAGGGTCGGATCGCAGACGCTGCCCGAGGCTGGCAACCGGAGCTCGAGCCACTCCGTCTGGCATGGGCAGAACGAAGTGGGGTACGCCGAACGGAACCCTGAACCCCGGTATCGGCTCTCCATCCACCTCGATCTCGATGGACTCGGGCTCGCCCGGTCGTTCCAGGGCCAGGGTCACGGAGGTACTCTCCATAGACGATCCCGAGATGGGACCTGCCCCGGTTTCGATGACGATCTCGCTGTCGGTCCAGCCGAGGTGGCGAGCCAGGCGTACCGCGCAACGAGTGCCGTTGAGGCACAGCTCGGCAGAGCTACCATCGGCATTGAAATGGCGCATCCGCGCCCCTTCTGGGCTCCGGTGCAGCAGGAACACTCCGTCGGCTCCAAGGGATAGTCCGCGGTGACACCAGGAGCGAATCTGGGCTGGCGTCGGATCGTCGAGGGGCTCGGCGAGCGCCAGAAAATCGTTGCCGCCGCCCGAAAGGCGGAAGAAATGCCTCATGGCACTTGAGCTGTCGTTGCCTTGCTGGCCTCGCTCTGGTTGTTCGCGTCATCGACCGCGGTGACGAAGTAGACGTAGGTGGTTCCCGACACGACGTCGCGATCCAGCAACTCGGAGCCGATGGCCAGTTCTGGAGTGATAGAGCGAAAATCCTCGCCCGGCGCCTGACGGAAGACCCGGTAGCCGGACACATCGTTCTCCGGCGACAGCTCCCAGAGTAGGCGAACTCGTCCTTCCTCGGCGAGGGCGACGATGTTCTCAGGGGCCGAGGGTGGGAAGCGGTCCTCGAAGTTGACTTCGTGCTCGGAGGCGATGCGGCTCTCCACCAGCGGGTCGGTTGAGGAGACGACGGTTACCGTGTAGATATATCGGTTGCCGAAGACTGCCGATCGATCCGTGAACGACCGCATCTCGGAAGGCACGGTGGCCAGAGGTGCTCCGTACTCCTTGACCATGGCATCTCTCCGATAGACGTTGTGCTCCATGCCGGTTTCTTCGGTCTCCCAGTCAACCTCCACACCGGAGGCTGTCGAGGTGACAGTGATCGAAGTTGGAGCGGATGGCGGCTGCCGTAGACCGATCCCTGCAAGATTGGAGAATTGCGAGATCAGTCGTGGGCCGGCCACCGTTCTCGCCGCGAAAACCCTCACCTCGTCCTGTTCGGGGATTTCCTCGATAGGCAGGCGAATCAACAGTTGTCCGCCATGCACGGCTGAGCTCAGCTCGGTATCTCGCAGAGCCCACCGCAACTGCGCTGATTGACGGAACTCGCGAGGGTCGACCTTTACGAGGTCTTCCAGTCGCTCCTCGTCAGGCATCTCGGCGGGTAGTTGAAAGAGCCCTGCTTCCGGCTCTTCCTCGGCGATCTCGGCGAGCTCCTCTGCAGCCTCCTCCACAGCCTCGATTGAGTCCTCCTCCTCCTCAGCCTCGCCCTCGCCCATCAGTGGTGAGACGACTCGCACGACCTCCCAGATTTCCACGGCCTCGAGATCACTCAGTGCCAGGCCGCCCATGGTGGTGGAAGGGTAGGTCATGGTGAGAAGGAGCTCCATGCCCCGCTGCTGGACCGTCAGGTCCGTGATCTTTGCTGGCACCTTGCTGGCCGGCGGCCTGGGCGGTTCCTTGCGGCCACAGGCCAGCCAGATAGGACTGGTCAGTACGAAGGTCCAGAGGACGATCCGTGATGCAGGGCGAAGAGAGGCGAGCGGACTAGAGGACATAGCGGGTCAGGTCCTGATCCTTGACGATATCTGAGAGAGCGCGATTCACATAGGCGGCGTCGATATCGACTCGAACCCCCTGCATGTCGGGAGCTTCGAAGGAGACCTCGTCGAGAACCCGCTCGAGAAGCGTGGCCAGGCGCCGCGCGCCGATGTTCTCTGTCGTGGAGTTGACTTCGACGGCCAGCCGCGCGATCTCCTGAATCGCATCTTCGGTAAAGACGATCTCCATGCCTTCGGTCTTGAGCAGGGCGGCGTACTGCTTGGTCAAGGCGCTTTCCGGCTCAGTGAGGATGCGGACGAAGTCTTCTTCGGACAGTGCGTTGAGCTCGACCCTGATGGGGAAGCGGCCCTGGAGCTCGGGAATCAAGTCCGACGGTTTGCTCGAATGGAAGGCTCCCGCGGCGATGAACAGGATGTGGTCGGTCTTGACCGAGCCGTACTTGGTGGCGACGGTGCTGCCTTCCACGATGGGGAGCAGATCCCTCTGGACGCCCTCCCGGGAGACGTCGGGCCCTTGACCCTGATCGTGCCCCGCGATCTTGTCGATCTCGTCCAGAAACACGATTCCCCCTTGCTCGACCCTCCATCGCGCATCTCGGCTGACCTGCTGCCGGTCGATGAGTTTCTCGGCCTCCTCTTGCAGGATAATCTCCCGCGCCTCGCCAACGCGCACGCTCTGCTTCTGCCGGCGACCGAAGAAGCCGGGCATCATCTCCTTGAGATTGATCCCCACTTCCTCGACTCCTTGCGGAGTGAACATTTCGAAGCTGGGCAGCGAGGAATCTTCGACCTCGATCTCGACGGTCCGGTCGTCGAGCTTTCCCGAGCGTAGCTTCTGGCGGAATTTCTCTCGTGTGGCCTGCGGGTCGGCCTCTTCCGGATTCACGGTGCCCGGTGCCGGCGGAGGTACCAGCAGCTGCAGGAGCCGGTCCTCCGCTCTCTCGGCCGCCTTGTCGTACACGGCTGCGCGAGTCTCTTCACGGACCATGCCGACAGCCACCTCCACGAGATCGCGCACCATGGACTCGACGTCTCGGCCGACGTAGCCGACTTCGGTGAACTTGCTCGCTTCGACTTTGGAAAAGGGAGCCTTGGCCAGGCGCGCCAGGCGTCTCGCAATCTCCGTCTTGCCTACACCGGTCGGACCGATCATGAGGATGTTCTTGGGCAGGACTTCCTCGGCCATCTCGGGGTCGAGCTGTTGGCGACGCCAGCGATTGCGCAATGCGATGGCAACGGCACGCTTGGCGTCGTGTTGGCCAACGACATATTTGTCGAGCTCGGCAACGATCTGCCGGGGCGTGAGATCGTCCAGGCTCAGAGTCGGGCCTGAGACCATCGAAGCTAGGGGTGCCACGGATTCTAAAGCTCCTCGAGGGTGAGTTGATGATTGGTGAAAACGCAGATATCGGCAGCAATCTTCATTGCCTGGCGGACTACCTCGACAGCTGGCATGTCGGTGTGGTCGACGAGAGCTCGGGCCGCCGCCAGAGCGAAATTGGCCCCGGAGCCGATGGCCAGAATCCCATCTTCGTCGGGTTGCATGAGATCGCCATTCCCGGAGACGAAGAAGCTCTTTTGCTCATCGGCAACGATCATCTGGGCCTGGAGCTGGCGCAGGACACGATCGGTGCGCCAGTCCTTGGCAAGCTCGACGACTGCTCGCTCCAGATTGCCCTGGAACTCATCGAGTTTGGCCTCGAATCGGCTGTAGAGTGCCAGACCGTCAGCCGCGCCGCCGGCGAATCCGACCAGAACCTGGCCCTTGCCGGCTCGCTTCACCTTGCTGGCACTGGCCTTGATGACGGTGTTGTTGAAGGTCACCTGGCCGTCGCTCGCCATGCACGTCTTGCCGTTGCGGCGGACCATCAGGATGGTGGTGGCAGAGAAGCTATTCATGGGGTGTGGATTGTAGCAGGGGGTTTGGACTCTTGGCACCAGTCCTGGCCGCGGCCAGGAACTCCGCTGGGTTGTCGGGCGTGACCACGAACCGCTCCTCTCCGCAGTCGACCAGCACAGCGTGGCCGAGGTCGGTAGCGTAGAGATCGAACTCGCCGAGCAGGTGGGAGTCGAATCCACCGACACCGGCTACCAGGCCGGCCGTCGATGCCAGTCGGCGAATATGGGCAATCTCCTCGGTGCCGAGAGCTCTCAGGGCTGCTCCCTCGAGGGGCACCTCGAATCGGACGCTGGAGGTCTGTACCGTCAGCTGGCCCTTCGAGATCTCGAGCCATTGCAGGCTCAGCTCGCGGCTCATTCTCCAGGCCATGCCGACGACGAGGCCGACTCCTGCCGCCAGCAGAGCGGGTACGAGTCGACTGGCGAGAGCCATGGCCAGGGTCGCCACCGCCATGACCAGAGCGAGCACCAGGATGAAGGTGGAGAACCGCCTTCGACTGGAGGCGATGACTCCGGAGGGTGTGCAGGAAAAGCGACTTTCCTGGAGTGTGTCGCCATCGCTGGCAGCTGGCGCGGTCATTGTTCCCCCTTGGCTCGGGGATGAGATTCACGGTAGACCTGCAACAGCCGCTCGAGCTCCAGATGCGTGTACCGCTGGGTCGTGGACAGGGAGCTGTGTCCGAGGAGCTCCTGGATCGTTCGCAGATCTGCGCCGCCCTCCAGCAAGTGAGTGGCGAATGTGTGCCGCAGGGTATGCGGATGTACGCCGGCAGCCAAGGCCGCCTTCTCGACATAGCGGTCGATGATGCGCCGCACGGAGCGGGCACTGAGCCGGGTGCCGCGATAGTTCAGGAAGACCGGCTCCGAGGGTCCCCGCGAAGGGTCTCTTACTTCTTCCCAGACCTGGAGCCATCGTGCGAGGGCCTCGGCGGCCGGTTTGCCGAAGGGCACCATGCGTTCTTTGCCGCCCTTGCCCATCACCCGAAGCGTTCGAGCCTCCAGGTTCAGATCCGGCCAATCGAGGCCGGAGAGCTCGCTGACACGTAGGCCCGAGGCATACAGCAACTCCAGGATGGCCGAGTCACGTCGCGCTAGAGGCTCATCGCCTTCGGCCGCCTCCAACAGGTTCTCCACCTCACCGGGACGTAGGTGTCGGGGCAGCGACCTCGCCTGTTTGGGACTGCGGACTCCCTCCGCCGGGTTGCGAACCAAGGTTCCTTCGCGACAGGCGAAACGAAAGAGGCTGCGCAGGGCAGACAGGCTTCTGGCCTGGGACTGGGGACCCAGGCCGGCTCTGGCCTGAGAAGCGAGAAAGGACCTGACGGCTAGCGCGTCGACTGCTTGCGGCCGAACTGCCGAAAGCTCCTCATTCAGGAAATCGACAGAGAGGAACCGCAGAAAGCGCTCCAGGTCTCTCTTGTAGGCCCGCACGGTATGGGCCGAGAAGCCCCGCTCCTCTTCCAGATGCTCGACGAAGCGCCCAATCAGGTTCTTCAGGGCCCATCTCCCGAGACGGCTGCTTCTGGGGGCTCGATCAGCTCGATTCCGTGTCGTACCGCCCAAAGACCGAGGTCCTTTCGGGCACGATCGGCGAACGCCTGCCGTCGTTGCTTCCTGGGTACGCGTTGAGCGAGCTCTGGAAAGAGGCCGTAGTTGATATTGGCGGGCTTGAAGGTTTTCGGGTCGGACTCCGTCAGGTGTCGTGCCAGCGCCCCCAGCGCCGTAGTCGATGGAAAGGGCTCGGGCTCGGCGTCGCGCACTTGCTGGCCCAGGTATACGGCAATAGCCAACCCGCTGGCGGCCGATTCCAGGTAGCCCTCCACGCCAGTGATCTGTCCGGCGAGGCGCACTCTGGGTGACCGACGAACGCGGTAGAAGGCGTCGAGATGTCGGGGGGCGTTGACGAAGGTATTGCGGTGTACCTGGCCCAACCGGACGAACTGGGCGCTCTGGAAGCCAGGGATCAGGGCCAGAACCCGTTTCTGCTCCGGCCACTTCATCCGAGTTTGGAAGCCCACCAGGTTGAAGTGCTCCCGGGTCAGGCTTTCCCTCCTCAGCTGCACTACCGCGTAGGGTCTACTGCCGTCTGCGAGCCGCAGGCCGACCGGCTTCATGGGACCGAATCGAAGCGTGTCCACGCCTCGTTTTGCGAGCTCCTCGATAGGCAGGCAGCCCTCGAAGAAAAGGTCCTTCTCGAAGTCGTGCAGTGGGGCGAGCTCGGCCTCCAGGATTGCCTGGTGGAAGGTCAGATACTCCTCCCTGGTCAGCGGCGCGTTCAGATAGTCGTCGCCGCTCCCCTTGTCATAGCGCGAAGCCCAGAAGAGCCGCTGCATGTCTAGACTCTCGATGTCCACGATGGGAGCGATGGAATCATAGAAGTAGAGTGAATCCTCGTCGAGGAGCTTCACCAGCTGCCCAGCCAGGGCATCGGAGGTCAGTGGGCCGGTGGCCAGCACCACCTCGCCTTCCGGGATCTGCAGCTCTTCCTGGCGGTAAAGCTGGATCAAAGGGTGGGTAGTGACGGCCTCGGTGACCCGGTCTGCGAAGCGCTCTCGATCGACGGCGAGGGCGCCCCCTGCAGGTACCGCCGCTTCTCTTGCAGCCGAGATGATCAGGGATCCGAAGCGCGCCATCTCCCGTTTCAGAAGACCGGCCGCGTGGAACGGATCGTTGCTCCGCAGAGAGTTGCTGCAGACCAGCTCGGCCAAGCGATCCGTTTGATGCGCCGGAGTGGACCGCACCGGACGCATCTCGGTCAGCTCGACAGGTACGCCTCGATTGGCCAACTGAAAGGCGCACTCGCTGCCGGCCAGTCCGCCACCGACGATGGTCACTGGACCTATCACTGTCGGGGATTATAAGTCCGGCTCGATGGGCCTCGCTCCAATTGCGGTGCCGCGGGTCCCTGGCTGAAGACCACCTCGAGAGTGTCTACTTCGAAGAACGCTTCTGCCGCCGCTTGGGCGGCTTGCCACGCTCGCGGAGCAGAGTGGAGGCGGCCTCTGCCGTCAGGGCCGAAGCATCGGTACCCTTGGGCAGCGATGCGTTGAGATCACCGTTGGTGAGGTAGGGACCGTAGTGGCCATCCACGAGCTGGACGTTGCCACCACCATCGAAGGCGCCAAAGTCCTTCAACACCGTGCGCTGGGCCGGCCGCCGGCCGCGGCGGCCCTTGGGCTGCGCCAGGAGCTCCAGGGCACGAGGCATCTCGACCGTGTAGACATCGTCCTCGGCGGCCAGGGACCGGGTGTCCTTGCCGCGTTTGACAAAGGGCCCGAACCGACCACTGGCTGCAATGACTTCCTCGTCGTTCTCAGGGTCCACACCCAGGACTCTCGGAAGAGAGAGCCAGAGCAGGGCCTTCTCCAGCGTCACTTCCTCCTCGGCGACACTCTTCGGTAGGGAGGCTCTCTTGGGCTTCGGCTCCTTCGAGCCCCTCTTGGGCGTCTCTCCAAGCTGCACGTAGGCGCCGTAGCGTCCGTGGGCCAGATAGACGTTCTCGTGGCTTTCGGGATCGTGTCCGAGGAGCTGTGCCCCCTGCTTCGCTTTCTCCAGCATTCTGACCGCCTCGTCGACAGTCAGGTCGGCGGGTGCCACATCGTCGGGAACCGAAGCGTGTATCTTTTCACCCTCCGAATCCTCGACCTGGAGATAGGGCCCGTATCGTCCTACCCGTATGACGATCGCTTCGCCGGACTCGGGATGCTTGCCGATCTCGATGGCGGGGAAGTCGATCTTGGGCTCCTCCTCCTTGATCTGCTCCTCCAGACCAGCCCCGCCGTCACCTTCACCGTAGTAGAAGCTGTTCAGGTGATCCTTCCAATCGAGCGTGCCGGCCGCGATGTCGTCCAGCTGCTGCTCCATTCGGGCCGTGAAGCTGGTGTCCACGAGGTCGGCGAAGTGCTTCTCGAGGAGCTCGGTGACGGCGAATGCCGTGAACGTCGGTACCAGGGCGTTGTTCTGCTTGAGGACGTAGCCCCGCTGCTGGATGGTGTCGAGGATGCTGGCGTAGGTGGAGGGTCGACCGATCCCTTCGGCCTCGAGCTTCTTGACGAGGCTGGCCTCGGAATACCGGGCGGGGGGCATGGTTTCCCGACGCTTGGGCTCCAACTGTTCGGGGGCGCACTCTTCTCCGGTCTCCAGGTTCGGCAGGATGACTTCCTTGTCGGCCAGATCCGCCGACGGGTCGTCCGAGCCTTCGACGTAGGCCCGAAGAAATCCAGGGAATTCGATGGTCGTGCCTGTCGCCGAGAAGATTCCTTGCGAGGCCGGGTCCTCGGCGGGAGCAGTGATCTCGACGGCTGTGCGGCGAAGGCGGGCCTCAGCCATCTGGCTGGCCACGGTGCGTTTCCAGATCAAGTCGTAGAGGCGTAGCTCATCGTGTGAGAGATAGCTCTTGAGCCGATCGGGAGTGCGGGAGAGCTTGGTGGGTCGGATGGCCTCATGGGCTTCCTGGGCGCCCTTGGTCTTGGTGGCATAGCGACGCGGGCCCTTGGCATAGGCCTCGCCATACTTGTCTCTTATGACCTCCTGCGCTTCCTGAAGGGCCCGTCCTGCCAGGGTGACCGAGTCGGTTCGCATGTACGTAATCAGGCCGATCCGATCGCCGTTGTAGTCCATGCCCTCATACAGCTTCTGGGCGATACGCATGGTGTGACGAGCCGAGAAACGGAGCTTGCGGTTCGCCTCCTGCTGAAGCGAGGAGGTGGTGAAGGGCGGCGCCGGACGACGGACCTGAGGCTTGTCTTCGACGCTGGTTACCGACCAGGGACTCTGCCAGGCGGCCATCAGGTCCTCGATCTCCTGCCCGTCGCGCAACCAACGCGCTTGGGAACGCTTCTTGAGCTCTCCGGTCTCGGGGTCGAAGTCCTTCCCCGTCGCCAATCGGCCATCACCGACCCTCACCAGCCTGGCTGTGAAGGCCTGCTGTTGCTTGACGAACTGTGCCTCGACGTCCCAGTAGCAGCCGGATTTGAATCGTCGGCGTTCCCGCTCGCGTTCAACGCACAGGCGTACGGCCACACTCTGAACGCGACCGGCGGACAGGCCACGCTGCACCTTTTTCCACAGCACCGGTGAGAGCTCATAGCCGAAAAGCCTGTCCAGGATTCGACGACTCTCCTGGGCTCGCACCAGGTTGGAATCGATGTCGCGCGGATTCTCCAGGGCGGCGAGGATGGCCTCTTTGGTGATCTCGTGAAAGGCGATCCGGCGCACCGGCACCTTGGGTTTGAGCACCTCGACGACGTGCCAACTGATGCTCTCGCCCTCCCTGTCTTCGTCCGTCGCCAGTAGTAGCTCGTCGGCGTCGGCGAGGGCATCTTTCAGGCGTTTGATGTACTTCTTTTTGTCGTTCGGAATGACATAGAGAGGCTCGAACTCCTGCTGGACGTTGACGCCAAGCCGCGCCCAGGGCTCTCCTTTGAACTTGTTGGGAATGGCGTCTGCGCTGGCCGGTAGGTCGCGAACGTGGCCATAGCTGGCCTCGACGCTATAGCCGCCTCCGAGAATGCGGGCCAGGGTCTTGGCCTTGGCCGGGGATTCGACAACTACTAAGGAAGACATATTGTTCCTCTGTGAACGAACTCGGGTGCTTCACCAGCCAGAACTCGGATCGATGGGGATCCGACAGCCTGCCGCCTCGGCAGGTGCGGGACCTTACCACTCGTGCAGATTTCGCCGCAAGGTGACACGAGTCTACCTGCTTCGCCCAAAGGTCGGGCCCGGATGACGGCGGACCCAACCGGCGAGTTCCAATTCAAGGAGCAGTGCCAATACCCGCTCGATTGGCCACGAGGTGCTCGAGGAGAGAGCCTCGGGAAGGTAGACGTGGCCCGGTTTCATGATCTCCAAGAGGCTGCCCTTCGGTCCACTCAAGGGGGCCTGGACCGGCTGCTCCTTTTCGGGTACGAGTTGTCGCTGGATCTCCCAAGAGAGGCTCTCGATGATGTCTCTTGGGTGTTGTACAAGTAAGGCGCCGTCGCGGATCAAGGTGTTGGGCCCCACCGATCGATCATTGAAGAGGGGTCCTGGAACAGCGTAGACGTCGCGCCCCAACTCCAAAGCCAGACGAGCCGTGATGAGTGATCCCGAACGCGGGGTGGCCTCGATGACGAGCGTACCTTTGGCCAGTGCGGCGATGATGCGGTTGCGGACCGGGAAGTTGCGGGGCGCCGGACGGGTGCCGAATGGGAACTCGGTGATCACCGCTCCCTGAGCCGCGATCTGGTCTCCGAGGGCGCGATGTCCTCGTGGGTAGTCGAAGTCCAGTCCACACCCGAGGACAGCCACTGTCCTACCTCCGGTTGCGCTTAGAGCTCCTCGGTGCGCTGCGGCATCCACTCCACGGGCAAACCCCGAGATCACGTTCAGGCCCGTGAGCGCCAACTCCCTACCCGCCAGCTCGGCGATCTCGCGGCCCAGGCGACTGGCCTGTCGGGATCCCACGATTGCAATGCCTGGGGCGGTCGTGACCGTTCCGCGGCAATAGAGAACCGGTGGTGGAAGGGCGAGATCGCGCAGCTGTTCGGGGTAGGCAGAATCGACCAAGGTCACGACGGTGGCTCCGAGCTTCTCTGCCCGGTGGAGCTCACGGGCCGTGACGGCATCGGGATTGCAGACAATTCGCCTAGCTTTCGCCAGGACTTTCTTGCTGAGGCGGAGGTCTTGACCGTCTCGAGGAAGGAAGCGAGAAGAGTTGCGGTGCCACCAAAGGTCGAGGTTCAGCGCCAGATGACAGATAACCTCGCGTTCGAGCTCGAGGGTGGCGTTGAGTGCGATCAGGAGGATACGTTTTTTGTCCGACACCGGAATGCAAGTCTCCTCGCGATGGGCTCGAGGTAAGTAGACGAAATCGGAGTGCGGAATCTCTCTAATTTCCCGAGCAGACACCGATCTGATCGTTATTTGTCTCGTATATACTGCGAGGGAAGTACTGATGGCCCAATGGCGAACTCGAGTTCAACGCGTGAAGCAGAGCTCACGATTCTTGAGAGGAGCCCCATTCTGATGCGCCCAAGAGTCTCCTGGCGCCTTGCAGCCGCATTCGCCCTCCTGACAGTCTTGGTGGCATGTAGCAGCAACGGCTCCAAAGGTGTCACCACCGGCGGACCGAGCCTGAACTCGGAGGTCGATTTCGGTGTGTCCATGGCGAAGCGCGGGCTGTGGGCCGAGGCCCTGTTCCGCTTTCAGCAGGCAGACATGGACAGGCCGAACGACCCGGAGATCCTGAACAACATGGCCGTTGCCTACGAAGCGGTAGGCAAGTTCGAAGAAGCCCTGGATACCTACAAGAGGGCGTTGCAGGCTGGCCCGACGAATAGTGATTTGAAGCGCAACTACTCGGCCTTCATCGCCTTCTACCAGAGCTACAGGCCGGATGCCGAAGCGGATGCAAACCAGACCGAGGACGGCGAGGCGGTCGATCCGGACTCAGCTTCAGAGGGGGCGAAATGAGCTCACCTGCCAATCCCGGATTCGAGGCCGAAGACCTCGGGACACGCCCGAGTCGCTCGACCCTCCTGAGTTTCGTTCTGCTGCTTCTGGTGACGGCGTTTCCGGCACGGGGTGGCAATGTCCAAGTCACTCTGCTCCTGCCGGTGCGGGCTCGCATCGATCTGACCGACCGCAGCACGGTTACGGTAGCCCCCTTCCTGGTGGTCAGCGATGAAGGCGAAGAGACGGCCGCCCGGCGCGGTGTCGATGTCGAGGAAGAGTTCGAACGCTACATGTCACGTCTGATCCGTCGGGAAACGAAGTTGAAGCTGATCGAGTCGGGACCGGTGGACTATCCTTCCTATGATCTTCGCGCGCTGTCGGCCGACACTGACTTCTGGCGCTATCTGGGCGAAAGAACCCAAGCGGACCTGATCGTCTCGGGGAGCCTGGATTTCGACATCCAGGATCGAAGCGGCTATCGGACCGAGGAGTATGTCTCACCCTATGATGGCCGCACCTACTATCGCCAGGTATTGGTAGAGCAGACGGGTTTCGAGTACGACATCGTCATGCAGGTCTTCGATGGCGCCACCGGTGAGCAGCTTTACTCGGACAACTTCAAGGACTTCAAGCAGTTCGAAGGGGAAAGAGCAGATCCGCTGCAGGGCATGTTCGAGAATCTCTACGCTCTGGAAGATCGGATCGCCAATATCTTCGCCCAGAAACAGGTTGCAGCCACGCGGGTTCTGATCACCCCGTGAGGGGAAGGAGTTCCAGTTGCGTCAATCAACTGCCAAATGCCTGTTCGTATCCCTGATTCTGTTAGCACTGGCGTTGTCGGCACCGGGTGTCGCCTGGAGTCAGAGCACGATCAGCGTGCCGAGCGCCTACGGCGACTACTATTTCGGTAAGAACAAGGTTCAGTTCGAGACCTTCAAGTGGGAGATCTACCACTCACCTCACTTCGATATCTATTTCTACACCCAGGATCCGGAGCTGCTACAAAAGGTCGTCTCGTTTGCCGAGAGCGCCTACGATCAGCTATCGCAGGAGTTCGACTTCAAGATCAAAAAGCCGACTTCTTTGATCTTCTACGAGACCCATGCTCACTTCGAGCAGAACAACGAGATCAGCAACTTCATCCCTGAAGGGATCGGGGCTTTCGCGACACCGGTGCGCTTTCGGATGTTCCTGCCGGTCGATATGCCGGATCCGGACCTCTACGAGCTCATCCTCCACGAGCTGACCCATATTTTCCAGTACCACATGCTGTTTGGAGGCAACCTTGGAAAGGGCATCGCCGGTCGCCCACCCGACTGGTTCATGGAGGGCATGGCTAGCTACATGGAGGGTGAAGAGTCGGCCCGCGACAAGATGTTCGTGCGGGACGCCGTCGTCAACGATCAAGTGCCACTGATTACCCAAAGTGGCGTCGGCGGGTTCTTCGCGTACCGGTTCGGGTACTCGGTCTTCGAGTACATCGAGTTCCGATGGGGTCCTGAAGGCATGCGGGATTTCATCGTCGAGCTGCGTAACACCGTTGGCGGTCGCGTGGGCCGAGCTGTGGAGCGGGCCTTCGGCATCTCACCCGAGGAGTTCGACGCCGATTTTCGGCGCTGGTTGCGCAAACGCTACCTGGCGGAGCTCCTGGAGACCGGTGAACCGGGCGATTTCGGACGCCCCTTTCGCGCCCATCGTGGTATCCAGAGCCAGAACACCTCTCCGGTGGCCTCGCCGTCAGGAGACTTCGTCGCCGCCTTCACCAACAACCGAGGCGATGTCGATGTGGTGCTCTATGAGACCAAAGAGCGCACGTTCTTCAAGAACCTGACCAAGGGCTATTCGAGCAACTATCAGTATTTGGTGGCGCAGGAGTTGACCATGGGCCGCGATATGGGCCGCGACCTCGCCTTTTCGCCCGACGGCAACTCCGTAGCTTTCTTCGCCCGCAAGAACCAAGGGCGGGAGCTGGTGATCTTGGATGTGCTGAAGAAGAAGATTCGCCACTCCGTCGAAATGGAGGTCGGCCAGCAGCTCTCCCCGGCTTGGAGCCCGGATGGCAGCAAGATCGCATTCTCAGGTTGGCTGAATGGTCGCTTCGATATTTTCGAGATCGATACCGGGACGGGCGAGATCACCAACCTTACCGACGACGATATCTACGACGGTTCGCCGACCTACGCACCGGACGGCGAGTCCATCGTCCTCACCTCGGTAGTCGGCGGCTACGAGAAGCTGTTCCGGATCTATCTGAACAACCCTCAGGAGCGGGTTCCCATTCGCGAGGGTATCCGCACCAATACCAATGAGACCGATGCGGTGTTCTCGCCAAACGGCAACCGCCTCTACTTCACCTCCGATGCCTCGGGTGCCAACAACATCTTCAGCTTCGACTTCGATACCGGCAACATCCTGCAGCACACCAATTCGGTGACGGGCTGCTTCATGCCGACGGTTCTCGCAGCTCCCAACGGCAAGGATCGGCTGGTGTTTACCGCCTACTGGAAGGGCCGTTTCGATCTCTACATGCAGGATGTGGAAGATCCCATCACCGAGGCAACGACGGTTTCGGAAGATGCCCTTACCAAGTTGCAGTCTCTTCGGGCGGACCAGTTGCCGCGGTTCGAGCCCAGCATCGAAGTCTCTCTCGACAATGCCAACAGAGACCGCTACAAGGGCTTCAAATTTCGCCTGGAGAACATTTTCGGTGGCACGATCGGTGTCTCCGATGATCAGACCTTCATCGCCCAGATCGGGTTCGAGTTCGTTGACTACCTCGGCGATCGCCGGATCTTCGCGCTCTTCGAGTCCATCTCCAGCTTCCAGAATTTCGATGTCTACTACGTCGACAGCTCGAGGCGGCTGACGAAGTCCCTGCGCATTTACGACAATAATGATTTCTTCGCCGCCTTCAACACTGTGACCGGTCAGGTAGAGCGCATTCAGTCAGCCCTCCAACTGACCGGAATTGCCGCCACCGTGGCCTACCCATTCGGAGTCAATCACCGGATCTCCGCCGGTCTCGGATACGTCTATCGGGACATCGGCTATCAGCAGTTTCTCCGTGACCCCGACGGCAACCCCATTATCGACCCGGAGACCGGATTCCCGATCCCCATAGTCACACCGCGCACCGACAACTACCCGCAGCTGGAAGCAGCGTTGGTTGGCGACACGACGGTCTTCGCCCGATACGGCCCGATTGCCGGCCGGCGCTGGCGGCTCTTCGGCAGCTATGCGCCCAATCTGACCGGCGACGACAAGGATGTCGACTCGACCCTGACCTCTACCTATGGTGTGGACTTTCGCCAGTACCTGGCGACGACCCGGCGGACGAACTTCGCTTGGCGAGTCTGGGGCGCATCCAGCAACGGGGCCGCTCCCACACCGCTGTATATCGGTGGCCTGGACACGATTCGAGGTTACGAATTCAGGACGCTGGTGGGGGACCGGGCCTTCTTCAGCAATCTGGAATGGCGCTTCCCGTTGATCGACTACCTCGCCATCCCGGGCTTCGCCTTCCAACAGATTCGAGGAGTGCTCTTCCTGGATGTCGGTGGAGCCTGGTATAGCGACGTCGAGAGCTTCCAGTTCTGGGACGGTGAGGAGAACAAGCTCGCAGATGGCGTTTCTTCCTACGGCTGGGGCTTCTCGCTGAACCTGTTCGGTCTCGCGATGAACTGGGATTTCGTCCGCCAGTGGGATTTCTCGGAAACGCTCACCGGTTGGGAAACGTCATTCTGGATCGGCCGTAGATTCTAGGCCCGACAGTTATGCGGGACATGTCCGATCCACCGAGCCCACGGCTCGGGTAGCCTGTCGATGTTCGTTTCCCCTTGACACATCGGAGCGGGCGATGCAGGCTCCGGATGCATGAAGATCGAAGTGATCGGCAGCTACGGAGGCGAGAGCCTCGAGTGTCGGATGACATGCCTGCTCATCAACGACACGATTGCCTTGGACGCGGGCTCCCTGGCGCAAGGGCTGAGTATCGAACGCCAGGCAAGGGTGCATTCGATCGTACTGACACATTCTCACATGGACCACACGAACGCCCTGCCGTTCTTCGTCGAAAACGTCTACGGCGTCGTGGGCGAGGCGATCGATATCTACGCCTCCGCGGAGACGACCTACTCGATCCGCAAACACATGTTCAACAACGCATCCTGGCCCGATTTCACCAGGATGCCGAACAATCTGCTGCCCGCGATCCGGTTCCATGAGTTGCTGAACGAGGTCCCCGTGGTGATCGATGGCGTGAAGTTCACGCCTTTCTCGGTGGATCATGCGGTACCGACCTTTGGATTCCTCATCGAGCAGGGCAGCTCGGCGATTCTGTGGTCGAGCGACACGGGCCCGACGCATCGATTGTGGGAGCTGGCAAATCAAACCGTCAAGGTCAACGCGATCTGCGTCGAGACCAGCTTCAACAATTCGATGCAGGAGATTGCCGATCGGTCGTTCCATCTCACGCCGATGACCCTGCGTCGGGAGCTGACCAAGCTGGAACGACCATTTCCCATCCTCCTACACCATCTCAAGCCGCCCTGCCTGGGTGAGATTCGAACTGAGATCGCGCGACTGAAGGACCCGAATCTGCACTACCTCGAGCAGGGCAAGACTTACGAGCTTTAGAGGTCTTGAGGTCTTGAGGTCTTGGAGTCTTGAGGTCTTGGAGTCTTGAGGTCTTGGAGTCTTGAGGTGTTGGAGTCTTGAGGTGTTGAGAGCTTGTGGGATTGAACTCCAATCTGGTGGTTGACTTCGCGCCTCGGCTCAGGAGTGTTCTGAAGTAAAGCTGTGAGCGAAGTAGGACCCCAGGACCCCAAGACCCCATGCTTTTGTGCTGTGATAGCTTCACCCCGTGCAGCTCGATCTGGGTCTGGCGGCGCCAGCCGCAAGGATCGTCGTTCTCGGCTCCGGTAGCGGCGGTAACGCCCTGGTGGTGGAGAGTGGATCACGCCGATTGATCATCGACGCCGGTTTCTCCTGCCGTGAGATCGAGTCGCGCCTGCGGCAGTGCCAGGTCGACTGCGAGAGCTTCGATGGGCTGGTCCTCACGCACGAGCACGGGGATCACACGCGTGGAGCAGCCCGGTTCGCAAAACGTCATGATCTGGCCGTCTATGCGACGGCTGGGACTCTGTCGGAGCTGGAGCTCGAGGCCAAGGGGGTCTCGACTTGCGTGATTCGATCGGGACAAGCCTTGGAAGTCGGTCAGTTCATTGTGGAGCCTTTCGATATTCCCCATGATGCTCGGGAACCGGTCGGTTTCGTAGTGGAAGACGGCGCCGGACACCGACTCGGTCTGGCAGCCGACCTGGGATCATGGAGCCAGCTCGTTTGGGGCAGGCTGGTGGACCTCGATGCGCTCGTCCTGGAGACCAACCATGACCTGGAGATGCTGCGTAGCGGTCCCTATCCGTGGCCGCTCAAGCAGCGGGTAGCGGGTCGCCACGGACACTTGTCGAATGCCGAGGCGGCGCGAGGTCTACCCGACCTGCTCGGCGATCGACTGAAGTGGGTCGTGCTCTACCACCTGTCGCGCACCAACAACCTCCCGGCTCTGGCTCTCGAAGCGGTGGGAGAGGCCGTGAACCGCTGTGGAGCGGCAGCGCAGATTTGCGTCTCGGACCAGGGGCGGCCCACCCCCTGGCTGGATCTGGAGGCCTTGACTGCGCCCGATACGCCGTTGCCTGCCGAGCTCGACAGAACCGGCGGCGACCCCATCCAAGGTTTGTGAGACCCGCGAGCGATGTGTGGAATCTTCGGAATTGAAGGGCACGAGGACGCGGCCCACTACGCCTACCTGGGGCTCTATGCCCAGCAGCATCGAGGGCAGGAAAGCGCTGGAATCGTCTCGTGGGATGGAGAGCGTCTCGCTGTATACCGGGGAATGGGACAGGTGGCCGACATCTTTCCTGCCAAGGTCCTGCGGCGGCTGCCTGGAGCGAGGGCCCTGGGGCACTGCCGTTACTCGACGGCGGGCACGAGCGTTCTCGCCAATGCTCAGCCGATCGTGGTGAAGACCTCCATGGGCCCGTTGGCCATCGTTCACAACGGAAATCTCGTCAACGCTGTCGAGATTCGCCACCGGCTGGAGCGCGAAGGGTCCATCTTCCAGACGACCAGCGACACCGAGGTCATCCTCCACCTCATGGCCCGAAATCCCAGGGAAGATATCGTCGAGTCGTTGTTGATCGCACTCGAAGAGGTGCGGGGTGCCTACTCGCTGCTGCTGATGACCGACAACTGCGTGATCGCCGCCCGCGACCCCAACGGTTTCCGGCCGCTGGTGCTCGGGGAAATGAGCGGTTCCTACTGCTTCGCCTCGGAGAGCTGCGCGTTCGACCTTCTCGAGGCGAAGGTCGTGAGGGAGTTGGAGATGGGTGAAGTGGTGGTGGCCAGGGGTGGGCGAGTGGAGAGCTACCGGGTCCCCCATGCTCAGGCGCCTTCGCGATGTGTGTTCGAGCAGGTCTACTTCGCTCGGCCCGACAGCCAGGTGTTCGGCGACCCCGTGTCGGCCGCCCGGTTGGCGATGGGAAAGCGCCTGGCCAGGGAGGCGCCGGCGCCGGCCGATATCGTGGTGCCCGTGCCCGACAGCGGGCTCTTCGCGGCGCTGGGCTACGCCCGCGAGTCGGGTCTGCCCTTGGAGTTCGGCTTGATTCGGAATCACTATGTGGGTCGCACGTTCATCGAGCCTCAGCAGTCGATCCGCCACTTCGGGGTGAAGGTGAAGCTCAACCCTGTCCGCGAGCTGATCGAGGGCAAGAGGGTGGTTCTCGTCGACGACTCCGTAGTCCGAGGGACGACCTCCCCCAAGATCGTCAAGATGATTCGGGACGCGGGAGCCGCAGAGATCCATGTTCGAATTTCGTGTCCCCCCACGCAGTGGCCTTGCCACTATGGAATCGATATGCCGACTCGTGAGGAGCTCATCGCATCCAGCCACACCGTGGAGGAGATCTGTGACTTCATCATCGCTGACAGCCTCGCCTATCTGTCGCTGGAGGGGATGCTGAGCTGTCTGTCGGGTCCGAAGGAGAGCTACTGTACCGCCTGCTGGACTGGCGAGTATCGGGTGGACATCTCGGCTGAAGACCGGATGCAGCAGGAGCTCTTCCCGATTCGAGCCGAAGAACACGACTAGCCCCCACGATCGACGTTGCTCGGGTCCCCTCCGTATCCTCCAGCCCGCCCCTAAGCCCCTGAGCCCCTAAGCCCCTTAAGCCCTCATTTCGATAGACTTCCTGCGATGGAGTCCGAGAAGAAGTCAGCCTACAAGGAGGCCGGCGTCGACATCGACGCCCAGGACGAGGCCCTCGACCAGGTAAAGCGACTGGTGCGTTCCACGAGAACGGCTGGCGTGCTGTCCGAGTTGGGGAGTTTCGGAGGCCTGTTCAAGCCCGACTTGAGCGACATCGCGGAACCGGTCCTGGTGGCCTCAGCCGACGGCGTCGGAACCAAGCTGATGGTGGCTCGGATGGCTGGTGATTTCTCGAGTGTCGGTCGCGATCTGGTCAATCATTGCGTCAACGACATCCTCGTGCAGGGCGCCGTGCCGTTGTTCTTCATGGACTACGTCGGCGCTGGAGTTCTGGAGCCCAGGGCCGTGGTGCAGCTGGTCGAGGGGTTGGCGGCGGCCTGCCGGGAGAATGGCTGTGCCCTCCTGGGTGGCGAAACCGCTGAAATGCCTGGTTTCTACGAAGAGGGTGACTACGAACTGGTGGGCTTCGTGGTCGGTCTTGCCGATCGCGGCAGGCTCATCGATGGATCGCGGGTCGAGGCCGGCGATCTGCTGGTTGGCCTGCCGTCGACGGGGCTGCACACCAATGGCTACTCGCTGGCGAGACGTGTCGTGTTCGACAAGCTAGGACTGGAGGTCGAAGATCCCCTGCCGGCTCCCGCCGCCGGCAGAACAGCCGCCGAAGAGCTGCTGATGCCGCATCGCTCCTATCTTTCTTCGCTACGGCCGCTCCTCGACCATTCAGGGCTTCACGCCATGGCCCACATCACTGGTGGTGGCCTGACAGACAATCTGCCCCGGGTGCTGAAAGATGGAAGCCTGGC
>JBATEX010000056.1:0-5000 GCA_049664225.1 Thermoanaerobaculia bacterium | reverse complement strand
CTGTCGAGTGCGCGAAATAGCCGAGAGCACAACGATGCGAACGTCTTGACCCTCGGAGCCGGCCTTATTGGTGCGAGCCTGGCTCGTCAGATCGTCGACTTATGGTTGGCAACTGAATGCACCGAGGCCCGCCATCAGAAGCGGGTAGCGATGTTCGCCGACGCTGCTGGGCCCTGGCAAGCTGGATCGTCTGAAGCGGGAGTACCCCTCGAGCATCGCGATCCGGCGACGGGTGCGGTATTCCTGTCCGAGACCGATGTACAGCGAGTGGTCGAGCGGCTCCTCCAGATGACCGGGTCGATCGAGACCTTCGGTAACGGAGCTCCACAGGGACCTTGTATCGGCAGTTGCCCCGACACTGCCCGCCATATCATCCGACTCGGCGCCACTGGACTGACGAGCGTCGCCGAGGCCGAGCCACCGGGTCGAATTCCGGAAGACCTGGCGCGCTATATCGATCACACCCTACTCAAGCCCGACGCCACGGAAGAGCAGGTCCGCAGTTTGTGCGCCGAAGCGCTGGAGTACAACTTTCGCTCTGTCTGCGTGAATCCGACGTGGGTGTCGTTGTGCAGCCGGCTGTTGCGAGGGAGCGAAGTGCTCACTTGCACGGTTGTCGGCTTTCCCCTGGGAGCGAACGAGCCCGAGACCAAGGCTTTCGAAGCTCGACGCGCTATTCGTTGTGGTGCCCGTGAGATCGACATGGTGCTCAATGTCGGTGCTCTCAAGAGTGGCGATGACGCGCTCGTGCTGCGGGATATCCGGGCGGTTGTCGAAGCGTGCCGTGACGGCAGCGCAGTGTGCAAGGTGATTCTCGAGACTGCCCTGCTGACCGACGATGAGAAGCGACGAGCCTGTGAGCTGGCGCGCAAGGCCCGGGCCAATTTCGTCAAGACCTCGACTGGTTTCTCGACCGGTGGTGCCACGGTCGAAGACGTGGCACTGATGGCCGAGGTGGTACGACCTGCCGGGATGGAGGTCAAGGCGTCCGGTGGTATCAAGTCCTACACCGATGCCAAGGCCCTGATTGCTGCGGGAGCCACACGTCTCGGGGCGAGCGCCAGCATGGCGATCGTCCAGGAGGCGGTGGCTGGAACGGTCAGCGCCTGAGGAGCACCGATCATGGTCGACTTGAGAGCCTTCGTCTTCCTCGACTCCCTGCAGCCTCAATACGCCTCTTTTCTGGCCACGGTGTCGAGGGGGTACCTGCCGCGAGTCGGTCAGGCCAGTCTGTTCGTCGAGATCGCTCCCGGAATGGAGATCAACCGTATTACCGACGTCGCTCTGAAGGCGACCGATGTGACTCCGGGTGAGCAGATCGTCGAGCGCCACTTCGGCATGCTCGAGGTCCACTCGGACAGCCAGGCTGACGTGCGTCAGGCGGGAGCGGCCATTCTCGACGCTCTCGGCTTGAAAGAAGAGGACAGACACAAGCCGAGAGTGCTCTCGGACCAGGTGGTCCGCCATCTCGCCGATACACAGACGATGCTGATCAATCGCATGCGGCACGGCAACATGATCCTGTCAGGCGAAACGCTCTTCATTCTGGAGTGCGAGCCGGCAGCCTATGCCGCGTTGGCTGCCAATGAAGCCGAAAAGGCGGCAGAGATCAACATTCTCGAGGTGCGGGCGATCGGGAACTTCGGCCGCGTCTACATCGGTGGTGAAGAGCGGGATGTCGTGGTGGCGCACGACGCCGCAGTGAAGGCGATTGCGGGCTTGAGCGGAAGAGTCGTGAAGAAGTGAGTCGAACCTTCGAAGTCGGAATGAGTCGAAACCAGGGCCTCTGAGCCCGATTCGTCAGGAGGAAGTCATGGCAGAAGCATTGGGAATGATCGAGTGCCGGAGTTTCCCGGCCATGGTGGAGGCGGCCGACGCGATGGTCAAGGCGGCCCGCGTCGAGCTCGTGAGCTACGAAAAGACGGGTGGCGGCTACACCACCGCGGTGATTCGTGGTGATGTCGCCGCCATCAAGGCGGCTTGCGATGCCGGTCAGGTGGCGGCGGCGAGGGTCGGAGAGGTGGTGGCGGTGCATATCATCGCGCGCCCGCACACCAACGTCGATCTCGTGATACCGCTGGGTCGCGAGACGGAGCCGGCGAAGAAGTAGCTGCCTGGCCTCGAGACAAAGCCATGAAGCTCGCGAAGGTAATCGGCACCCTTGTCGCCACCCAGAAGGACCCCAAGCTCGAGGGCCTGCGCTATCTCGTGCTGGGGAACTACGGACCCGACAACGCCCCAGAAGGAGGGTCGGTCGTCGCGGTCGACGGAGTCGGAGCCGGAATCGGGGAGATGGTCCTCTACGCCAGCGGCTCCTCTGCCCGCCAGACCGTGGCCACCGACAACAAGCCGGTGGATGCCGTGGTCATGGCCATCGTCGACAGCTGGGAGATCGAGGGCGACGAGAAGTACCGCAAGGGCGATGATGAGCGCTGAACAGCCCCAAGCTGAATCCCGTTTGAGCGACCGAGAGGTCGATCTGATCGCCGCCAGGCTGGCCGAGCGACTCGGTGCGGCGCCTCGGGCTCATTCGGCTGTGACGGCCGAGGATTCGCCTTCGGCAATGCTGGGCGAGGGAGTTTTCGCCACGGTCGACGAGGCAGTAGAGGCGGCCACAAAGGCGTTTCGAAACCTCGAAGGCTCGACCCTGGAGAAGCGGGGCGCGATCGTCGCTTCGATTCGTGAGTCGATGCTCGAGAGCGCCGAGGAGCTGGCTCGACACGCTCATCGGGAGACGGGTCTCGGCAGAGCTGAGGACAAGCTGGTCAAGAACCGGCTCGTGGCACGCAAGACTTCGGGGCCCGAAGTGCTTGCCCCACAGGCAGTTACAGGGGACAACGGCCTGACTTTGACCGAGTACGCGCCCTATGGCGTCATCGGTGCCATCACTCCGACGACCAACCCGAATGCCACGATCATCTGCAACACGATCGCCATGGTCTCGGCCGGCAACAGCATCGTCTTCAACGTCCATCCGAATGCCCGCGAATGCTCGATGGCAAATATTCGTTTACTCAATCGCGCCATCGAGAGGGCTGGTGGTCCCGCCAATCTGGTTTGCGCAATCGCCAATCCGACCATCGAGTCAGCCCAGGAGTTGATGCGGCATCGAGGCGTCCGACTGCTGGCCGTGACCGGGGGTGCGGGTGTGGTGCGCGAAGCGATGACGAGCGGCAAGCGGGCGATCTGTGCCGGTCCCGGGAATCCCCCGGTCGTCGTCGACTCGACTGCCGATCTCGAGCTCGCCGGCCGTCAGATCGTCGCCGGTGGTTCCTTCGACAACAACATCGTCTGCACAGACGAGAAAGAGGTCATCGCCGTCGACGGCATCGTCGACGATCTGCTGCGCCAGATGGAAAGCAACGGTGCCTACCTGCTCGATGCCGCCGAGCTGCGACGCCTCGAGAAGGTGATCTTCACCGAGCAGCGCGGTCCGGGACGATCTGCGATCGTCAACAAAGAGGTGCTCGGCAAGAGCGCGGCGGTGATTCTGGCTGCGGCGGGTATAGAAGTGCGTGGCGACCCACGTTTGGCGGTGGCTCGAGTCGCTAACGACCATCCGCTCGTCTGGACCGAACAGATGATGCCGGTGATGCCGGTTACCAGCGTCCCGGACGTCGAGCAGGCCATCGATCTGGCCCTGGAGGCAGAGCACGGTTACGGGCATTCGGCCGGCATGTACTCACGGGACATCGCGGCGCTGAGCCGCATGGCTCGGGTGATCAATACCAGCATCTTCACGAAGAACGGTCCCTTCTTTGCCGGCCTCGGTGAAGGAGGCGAGGGCCACACCAGCTTCACTATCGCCAGCCCGACGGGTGAGGGGCTCACCGGGCCGATCAGCTTCAGCCGACTGCGGCGCTGCGTGCTGGTGGACCACTTCCGCATCGTCTGACCGCAGGTTCGACATCATGCCGCGAGAGAAACGACATCCTGCCCTGGCTCTGCTGGAGTTCGACAGCATTGCCAGTGGCGTCCTGGCGAGCGACCTGATGGTCAAGCGGGCGCCAATCGCTCTGCTGCGCTGCGGCACCATCCATCCAGGGAGATTCCTAGTGCTTGCCGGCGGCAGTGTGGCCAGCACCGAGGAGGCCTACGATGCCGGAGTTGAACGCGGCGAGGCCGACGGTACGCTGCTAGACACCGTTCTGCTGAGTGACATCCATCCGAGCCTTCATGACGCTGTTCTGGGATCTCGGCAGGAGCTGAACTCTGAGGCTTTAGCGGTGGTCGAGATGTCTACCTCACCAGCCCTCCTGCGGGCTGTCGACGCCGCGGTCAAGAGCACGCCGGTCGAGATCGGGGAAGTGCGCCTCGCCGATGACTTGGGAGGCCATGCCATAGCGCTGCTCAGCGGAGACGTCGCCGACGCCACCACGGCACTCGAGATCTGTGTCGAGCGGGCCGGGAGCCGTATCATCGGCAGCTCGTTGCTGCCGCGCCTGGACACCGATCTGCGTCAACTGCTCGAGCAGGGAACGCGTTTCGGAAACTGCACACCGCACGAGCCCGCAGGGGCCGAGCATCTCGAGGAAGTCGCATGCTCCTGGGACGAGTGATCGGCACGGTCGTTCCGGCTGTCGTGGTGGAGGGCCTCGACGGTACCCCGATGCTCTGGGTTCAGCCCCTCGATCGCCAGTGCGAGCCCGAGGGTAGGCCGATCGTCTGCGCCGACGGTACCCGTATGGCCGGTCCCGGCGAGACCGTCTATTGGGTGGAGAGCCGGGAGGCCGCCCTTACACTCGATCCGTGGTTCGTGCCGGTGGACCACGCTATTGTCGGTCTGGTCGACGAAGTCAAGAACGACCCTCCAGATAACGAACCGGGGTTCCCGTGATACTCGGCCGAATCGCTGGCAGCGTCGTCTCGACGATCCATCACCCGATCGTCAACGGCCGCAAGCTGCTCCTCGCCGAGCGGCTGGACACCGCGGGCGAACCCACGGGTGGCTACGTGATCGCCATGGATGTCGTCGGGGCCGGCCATGGCGAGGCCGTCCT
>JBATEX010000055.1:0-7875 GCA_049664225.1 Thermoanaerobaculia bacterium | reverse complement strand
CGGTTGTACCCACGTTTCCAAAGCTCTCGGAGACGTTCATTGTCCGCAAGTTCTTGGGGCTTCTCGAACGTGGGGTCGATGTGCATGTCGTTTGCAGCCGCAGCGACCGAGCGGTATGGCAGCAGTTTCCAGAGCTCGAGAAGGTCTCTGGAGTGAGGCGCCGCGTGCATCGAGTGGTGCCGGCTCGACCCCGGTGGGAGCCACTTCTCCGAGGTCCCATGGAGGTAGCTCGAGCGCTGGCAGCAAACCCGGGCTCCGTGTGGCGGTACGGCGCATCTTCTGGCAAGCGTCTGCTCCTCGACGCACCTTTGATCCGACTGGATCCGGACATCGTTCATTTCGAGTTCGGTGCCCTTGCCGTGGGCAGGATGCATCTCCGCGAGCTTCTCGGCAGCAGAGTAATCGTCAGCTTCCGTGGCTACGACCTGAATTTCAGCGGCCTGGATGTCGATGGGTATTACGATGAAGTCTGGGAGCATGCGGATGCGCTCCATCTTCTGGGTCGGGACCTCTGGAATCGGGCCATGGCGCGTGGTTGCCCCGCAGAAAAGGAGCACCGGCTGATCTCACCCGCGGTCGATCTCCAATTCTGGGCAACGGATCGCGACCAGCCGAGGGAGGTGCTTGGCACGACTGAGCACCCTCTCCGCATCCTCAGCGTTGGAAGGTTGGAGTGGAAGAAGGGATACGAGCATGCGCTGCAGGCGATTCGCCACCTCGTCGACGATGGAGTGGTTTGTCGCTATGAGATTCTCGGCGATGGTAGTGCATTCGAGTCGCTCGCCTTCGCTCGGCATCAACTGGGTCTCGAGGAGGTCGTGCAGTTCGAGGGTTCTGTGCCACCAGAAAAGGTACGAGAGGAGATGAAGGAGGCTGATGTCCTGCTTCACGCAGCGGTGTCGGAAGGGTTCTGCAACGTGGTCGTGGAGGCGCAGGCCATGGGGCTGCCGACGGTGGTCACCGATGCGGGTGGCCTGCCGGAAAACGTTGCTGACGGGGAGACCGGCTGCGTTGTG
Source organism: Thermoanaerobaculia bacterium (assembly GCA_049664225.1). Lineage (GTDB taxonomy): Bacteria > Acidobacteriota > Thermoanaerobaculia > Multivoradales > JAHEKO01 > JAUVRX01. Next base: position 6,859 of record JBATEX010000055.1, on the reverse strand, counting down.
CCGCGGCGAGACGCTCGGAGGATGGCGGAGAAGCTGGCTCTTCTCGCCGGAGACGCGGATCTGAGATTTTCCATGAGCCTAAACGCCCGGCGCAGAGCCGAGGAGCACTTCTCTTTCGACCGGCACATCGATGCCTTTGTGGACCTCTATACGGATCTGTGCAAGGAACGGGAACGGTGACGACACCCCGTATCGACTTGCTCTGGTTGGGATCGACGGAGTGCCCTGAGTGGGGTCTCGGTGCCGTCGAATCCTGCCGGGCGGAACCGAGTGCGGTAGCTGCTGCCGTAGACGGCCTGGTGGAGAAGGGGCGATCGGAGGCGATTCTGATGTGGGACTCCGAGCTGGAGTCTCCAGATCCCGAAAAGATCTCGAGGGCTGTCGAGCGCCCTGGTGATCTCTGGCATGCGGGACTCGCTTTGGGGATGGGTGGTCTGCCTGGTTTGCTCGACTATGTGAGCCCCACTTGGATGCTCTCCGCAGATCCATCGATCGAGCGCGAGGCTACATCCTGGCGGGTTTCTCTACGCGCCTGCATGATTCGGTCGGAGGTTGTGCGGCAGTTGGGTGGTCCGGAGGGCGACTTCGATTCGATTGCTGGGAGTTCCCTTGAACTAGGGGCCCGCTACGCACGGTGGGGTGCCTTGCCGCGCCATTTGCCCTGGTTGCTCGAAGACAGACAGAGGATCGATCCGCAGGCGCTGCCGATCGAGGACGAGGTCCGATTCCTGGCTCGTCGCGTCGGCAAGTTCTGGTCGCGATGGGCTCTGACTGGGGCCCTTGTCGACAGGCACATTACTCCGGGGGCCTTCTTGAGGCTGTTGTCTCTCACCAACCTCAGCAAGTCGAGGGGACAGCAACGCAGACACCTGACGAGAACCCCCAGTTCGGGCGATGGAGAGTCGGGGTCCGTTTCGGTACTGATCCCGACCCTGAACCGCTACGAGTACCTCGAGACCCTGCTTGGTCAAATCGCGAAGCAGACGGTCCAGCCGAGTCAGGTGATCGTGGTGGACCAGACGGCACCAGAAAGGAGGCGCTCGGATCCCAGGATTGAGCACCTGGACCTCCCTCTCGAGGTGATGTTCCGAGAGGAGCCAGGCCAATGCTCGTCTCGCAACGCTGGTCTACAGGCCGCGACGGGGGACTACATCCTCTTTCTCGATGATGACGTCGAGATCTCGGAGGATCTCATCGAGAGCCATCTGATGACGCTGGCGGCCTTCGGTGCCGATGTCTCGTCAGGAGTGGCGGAGGAGGTAGGTGCGGGTCCACTGCCTTCGGAGTTCGAGGTGCTGCGGGTCAGCGATGTCTTTCCGACCAACAACACACTGGTGCGGAGATCGGCTCTCGACCGTTCGGGCCTTTTCGACCTGGCCTACGAGCACGGGGCGCGTGCCGATGGGGATCTGGGGATGCGGGTCTATTTGAGCGGTGCTCTGATGGTGCTGAATCCAGAGATTCGGGTGCTCCATCATCATGCACCGGTCGGCGGGTTGCGGTCTCATCGGGCTCGTGCCGTGACCTATGCGAGTAGCCGCAGCCGATTGTTGCAGCGACACCTGCCGGCGGTTACGGAGATCTACCTTGCGCGGCGTTACTTCTCGTATCGCCAGGTCCGGGAGTCACTCTTGCTACGGGTCCTCGGGACCCTGTCGGTCCGCGGCGGCTGGTGGAAGAAACTCGCCAAGTTCTGCCTCGGTGCGATGTTGTTGCCTCATACGTTGCTGGTTATCCACTGGCGCTATCGGGCGGCAACCAGGGTCCTGGACGGCTACCCACAGATTCCCGACCTTCAGGACCGAGCTGCCGGAGGCGCGACGCAGTGAAGCTCCTGATCCATTCGACTGAGTACCCTCCAGGGCCTGGAGGTATCGGTGCTCAGGCTCACAGCCTCGCCACAGAGCTCATCCGCCTGGATTGGCAGGTGCGTGTCGTTACAGTTCAAAGTTACTCGGATCGGGCAGAGGTGCAGGCCTTCAACGCTAGGCAACCGTACGAGGTCGTGCAGGTACCATCAGTCCGTCCGGCACTGCGCGAAGGTGGACGGCGATTCAGGGAGGTTCGACGGGCGATCCGGGAGTGGCGGCCCGACATTGTCATGGCCAGTGGACAACGCGCGTTATGGGTGGTTGCGTTGGCAGGCCCCGCGCAGCATGTCCCCTGGGTCGCAATCGTCCATGCTACGGAGTTGGACGCTCGCAAGGCGTGGGTTCGTGGGCTCACTCGCTGGGCTCTGAAGCGAGCTCAGGCCATTGTTGCGGTCAGCCGACATACGGGCGGATACCTGCGACGACTCGGCGTTGCGGAGGTGCCGGCTTTTGTCATTGGCAACGGTGCGGATCCAGGCCGATTCCAGCGCCTCGAGGCGACAGCGATCGAAGAGCTCAGGCAGCGTCTCGATCTGGTCGGCGCGCGGACGATCCTGACAGTCGGTAATCTCACCGAGCGCAAGGGCCAGGAGGTGGTCATCTCGGCTCTTCCCGAGGTGCTTCGCAAGGTGCCCGAGGCGCGGTACCTGATGGTCGGCCTACCGACCGAAGAGTCGCACTTGCGGGCTCTGTCAGAGAGCCTCGGTGTCTCTCATGCCGTCCGGTTTCTTGGCTACTTGAAACACGAGGAACTGGTGGCCGCATACAACTGCTGCGACGTGTTCGCGATGACCAGTCAGCACACCTCGGTCGGAGACTTCGAGGGCTACGGTATTGCCGTGGTCGAAGCCGCCCTCTGCGCCAAGCCGGCAGTCGTCAGCGAGGGTTCGGGACTGGAAGAAGCCGTAGTGGCGGGCGAGACGGCCCTCGTGGTGCCGCAGTCCGATGCGCCGGCAACCGCAGAAGCACTGGTCGCTCTTCTGGAGAACGAGTCTCTGCGAGCTCGGCTCGGGCAGGCAGCGCAGGAACGGGCCCTGGCTGAACAGACTTGGAGAGCGCGGGCGGTGGACTACGACCGGCTGCTGCGGGATCTGACGAGAGGCTCGCCGGCGGCGGCGGATCTGCGGTTGGATTCGGAGGTCCTGTCGTGAGACTCCTGATCGTCTCTCACACTCCGCACTTCCGCCAGGGTCGGTCCTTCGTAGGTTGGGGAGCGACCGTGCGCGAGATCGACCATCTGGCGACCCTCTTCGACGAAATCGTGCATCTAGCGCCCGTACACACCGGGTCCCCACCCGGGAGCTCGCTGCCGTACCAGGCACCCAATGTGCGGGTGTGCCCTGTCACCCCGGCCGGCGGCACTTCCATCTTGAGCAAAGCCGGAGTCTTGCTTCAGGTACCGGCCTGGGCTGCTGCGATCCGTAGAGAGCTGCGGGAGACCGACGCGGTCCATGTTCGTTGCCCGGCGAACATCAGCCTTGTCGCGCTGCTGATGCTGATCTTCTCGCGGCATCCCCGACCCAGGTGGGTGAAGTACGCGGGCAATTGGCGGCCGACGGCCTGCGATCCGTACTCGTATCGGCTCCAGCGTTGGCTGCTGCGGCAATCAGGCCACGGTGCAGTTGTTACGGTCAACGGTCGATGGCCATCGCTGCCAGACCATGTAATGGCCTTCCACAATCCTTGTCTGACACGACAGGAGCTCGATGAGGGGCGAAGATCCGCTGGGAGCAAGAGGCTCGAGCCACCGTTTCACTTAGTCTTCGTGGGCAACCTGACCCGAGGCAAAGGCGCCGATACCGCCATCAGAGTGGCCCAGCGCCTGTCCCAGGGGTCTTCGAAGTTTCTCTTGGAAATCGTTGGCGACGGACCCTTCAGATCGGCTCTCGAGGATCTGACGAAGGAACGTGGTCTGCAAGATATCGTTCGTTTTCGCGGAGCCATGCCCCGCAACACTGTGCCCGAGGTCCTGACTCGCGCTCACTTCGTGCTTCATCCGAGTCGTGGCGAGGGATTTCCCAAGGTTCTGGGGGAGGGAATGGCTTACGGTGCCGTGCCGATCGCGGGTGCCGTGTCGGCGATTCCGCAGCTCGTCGAGGAGACGGGCGCAGGCATCGCCATCGATCCACAGGACGAGCAGGGGTTCGCCGACGCGGTCCTCCACTTCGTGAGTCATGAAGATGCATGGAGTGAGGCTGTGGAAAAGGGACTGGCTGTCGCTCGTCGTCTCACCTACGATGCGTACCTCGAGGATGTGGTCGAGCTGTTCAAGACGAAGTTCGGCATCACACTCGGCCGGGACTGTTCTCGCACCTCAGGAGCTTCATGACTCGCCATATTCCTGCAGAGTCTCGACAGTATGCGCGCTCACCGGTGCGCGGTTTTGGGGGGCCGTATCGCCGGCTGATGGCCAATCTCGGAACCGCGCCCGGATTCGTGATTTGGCTCGGGATGAATGCGGGCTTGGCTTTCCTGATGCAGTGGCGACCGACGGCTGCGACACTGCATGCTGGCCTCGTCGTGATGGGAGCTCTTGTTGTCGGTATCAGCGGAACTCGATCTTCGGTGCTGACCCTGGCGGCCTATATTGCCGGCACCGAGATCCTGTGGCGCATGGCCGGCGCAGGCACGCCGTGGCTGCTCGGCGAGTACGCCCTGATTCTCCTCCTGGGTCTCGGTCTGCTTCGGTGGCGGCGTCGCCCGCCGCTTATCGGCCTCCTGTACCTGCTGCCATTGCTGGTGTCTGTGCCGTTGACGTTCGACGCGATCTCGAATCTGGAGCAGGCGCGCCAGGCGATGGCCTTCAATCTGGCGGGCCCTGTCGCGTTGTTCATGGCCTTCTGGTTCGCCACCACGATGAGTCAGCATCGGGTGGACCCACAGATGGCGCTTTTGACCTTTCTCGGCCCTGCCTTCGGAGTAGCGACGCTAGCCCTGCAATCGCTAGTATCGGCTGAAGCCGTTGAGTTTACGGACGCGTCGAACTTTGTTGCGAGTGGTGGTTTTGGTCCTAATCAGGTCGCGTCCGTGCTTTCGCTCGGTCTTCTGTTCGTCCTCCTCCAGCGATTCATGGTGAAGTGGCGGGGACCCAGACGCTGGGTGCTCTCAGGTCTGGCGATCTTCCTTGCGTTTCAAACGGCCCTCACGTTTTCACGCTCGGGTCTGGCAATGACAGTCGGTGCTTTTGCCGTGACCCTTGCTCTCGCCTTTCGGCGGCGGCGTCAACGGTTAGCGGTCTTGACCTCCGGCACGGTGATGGCCTGCCTATTCGCCCTCGTTCTCGTGCCGGGCCTCGAGAGAGTCACCCACGGCAGCTTCTCGCAGAGGTACACCAACCCGAGTTTGACGGGGCGTGAGACTATCGCCAAGACGGATCTGCAGATTTGGCAGGAGAATCCCGTGCTCGGTGTGGGGCCAGGGGTCGCAACTCGGATGCGTACCTCGCTCATGGGGCAGCGAGTGGCTGGCCACACGGAGTTCACCCGCATGCTGGCAGAGCACGGGGTGTTCGGATTGGTCAGTCTCGTCGCTCTGGTATCGATCCTGGCGCAGCTGGTGTTGAGATCGGGCCGCTTCTATCTCGGACCGGCGGCCGCAGGAATCGCGGTCTGGGTAATTCTGTACATGGCAGTCAACGCTTTCCGACTCGCGCTGCCTGCATTCGGCATCGGCCTGGCCGTGATCTTGATGGCTTCGACTCGAAGTGGCCCAGGTCCGATGTTCAGGATGGCGCCGGGCAGGTCGCCCCGAGCCTGAGGAGACGTCGTCTCGATGCCGAAGTCTTCCCAGCAGATCGAATCTAGACCCCGCTTGCTTCTGGTGGGCAACTTTCTCTCCCGGCAAGGGCAGGTGCCGCAGTTGTGCGAGGAACTGGCGGACCGATTCGAGATAGAAGGCTGGTCTGTGTTACGGACTTCCTCGAAGCCCGGCAAGGTGGCTCGGCTGGCGGAGATGGTGGTGACTGCATTCAGGCGCAGAGCCGATTTCGATCTCGTTCAGATCGACCTCTTCAGTGGCTCTGCGTTTGTTTGGGCAGAGATCGTTGCGTTGGTCGTGCGGGCAGCTCGGAAGCCGTTTGTGTTGACTTTGCACGGCGGCCAACTGCCCGAGTTCGCTGCGCGCCATCCTGTTCGAGTCCGTCGACTCTTGCGATCGGCGGCCGTGGTCACCTCGCCTTCCGCCTACCTAGCAGGGCAGATGAGGGAGTTTCGGAGTGATATTGAGGTCCTACCGAATCCTCTGGATCTCACACGGTTCGAGTTTCACCCGCGGGACGATCCGCGGCCCAAGCTGGTCTGGCTGCGAGCCTTTCACGAGGTGTATCGACCGTGGCTGGCGGTCGAGGTCCTGGGACAACTCGCGGCTGCCTACCCCGGGGCTCGGCTGACCATGTACGGTCCGGACAAGGCCGATGGCAGCAAGGAGAAGACCGAAGCTGCAATCCGTCGATTGGGTCTCGAGGAAAAGGTGTCTCTGGGTGGAGCGATTCCCGCCGAGGAAGTTGCCTCGAGTCTCCAAGAGGGTGATGTCATTTTGAACAGTTCGAAAGTCGACAATGCACCGCGAAGCGTGATCGAGGCCATGGCGTGTGGCCTATGCGTCGTCAGCACGGACGTGGGAGGAGTTCCCTATCTTCTGGATGGCGGTGAGAACGGCTTGCTAGTTCCTCCTGACGACGAGGAGGCGATGGCCAACGCGGTGATGCGCGTTCTCGGTGAACCAAAGCTGGCCGAGAGCTTGTCCAGAAACGGACGTCGGAAAGCAGAGGGTCATGACTGGTCGATCGTGATACCCCGGTGGGAGCAGGTGTTCCAGAAAGTCGCCAAAGATGGTTGATTTCACCCCCATTTATCACCGTCTCCCATATCCCGGCAGGGTGGTGGTGGCTTCGGCTCGGGGCTTGTATCTACGGAGATGGCGTTACGGTAGGGAAACGCGAGAGCTGATGGACGCGGCGGGGAGCCGCGAACATTGGAGCAGGACTGAGT
>JBATEX010000054.1:0-4693 GCA_049664225.1 Thermoanaerobaculia bacterium | reverse complement strand
ACACGCGGGCCGAAGAAGTACCAGGGCACCAGGCCTATCGTGCCGTACGAAAGGATGTAGAAGGCCGCCGCACCTCTGGAATAGGCCCAGCCTGGGCCACCGAGAAAGGCGAAGGCACTGAAAATCGAAGCCCCGAGGATGAAATACAGCACCAGGAAGCCGAGGGCCCTGTCGCCGGCCACGTAGCCTTCCGGACCCTTGGAGGCTTTTCTACCCGACCACAGCCCGACACCAAGAGAGATGCCAAGGTAACCCAGGGTAACCGCCAGTACTACGATCCAGTTGGAGCTCAGAAGGAGTCCTCCCCGGGATCCGAAGACGAGCCGGTGCGGTTCTCCCATAAGTAGAGGCTCAGCAACACCAGGAAGCTTCCCACTAGAAGCACAGCGAGATAGAAGAGAAAGAAGGGCATTCCGAGAACCAGAGGCCGGGCGTGGCTGAACAGGGTGACCACCGGCCAGATCATCGCCAGAAAGATCAGGACGAAGAACACCAACACGCTGCTGTACAAGCGTCGTTGGGCCGGTGTGAGTTTGCTCGAGAGAAGGCGCGGACACATGATCCGAGAGTTCTTGTCGATTTGGCGTTGGGCGCTGGCGAGGTTATCACCGCAACATTGGGTACTCCCGCTCGCTGCCCGGCTTGCTCCCAAGGTGTGCCGCTCACTCAGGCAGGGCGCTCGAGTCTTCGCCGTTCTCCAGCAATTGGCCGGCGAATGGGCCCGCGTTCCTGACAAACACGACTGTGGGCAGATCCCCGATGAGCTGCTCCAGGCGCTGCGCATAAGCAGTTTCTTCGCCCTCCTCGGGTTCACGGAGACCGAGAAACACCAGGTCGGCATCCTTGGACTGCTCCTGGATCAGGGCCTGGACGTTGGCATCGGGATCCCAAGGCGTAATCTCGATTCGCGCCCTGATCCGGTTCTCCTCCAACATGCCCCTGAGGCCTCTCTCGGTGTGATCTTGCATCATCTCGCTGGTTGCGATACTGCGAATGCAGATCTCCGCCCCGCGCCACTCCGCATTCAGGGAAACCAGGTAGGCGAGTAGCAGCATCATGTCACCGTTGTTTTGCAGCCCCCCCCACCAGACATCGATACGGCGCGGTTGTGCTCTCCAGCTGTCGGGCAGAACACGACAGATGATGGTGGACTTTCCGATCAGGCTCACCTCGCGCATGATGCGCAGCTGAGTTGCCAGTCGATCCTCCTTGTCGCTCCAGCCGAACATGATCGTGTTCGAGCTGATCCCTGCTATGCCGTTCGCTTGAGCGATGGCAATGACCCCTTCCTCGACGGCCGAGACAATCTCCACCTCGGAGAAGGCGACGATACCCTCCTCTGAGAGCCGTTCGTCCATCTTTCTGCGTTCGACCTCTATCTGGTCGGCGAACTCAGCCCTGGTTCCGACGATCACCTTGCTGACCGTCAACAGGCCTCGGTCCTGGTTGAGCCACGCGGCAAGGCGAACCAGATCGACACGTCGATCGATGTCTCCCGCGAATACCAGAATGTTTGGCCGCCAGTTCTGTGGTGCGACAGGCAAATGACGCAGCCGAAGCAGCACCGCTCGGGCGAGCGACATCAGGGCGCCGTACCTCAGATCGCCCCAGGAGGCCCTGATCGACTTGCGGCGCAAACCCAGATAGATCAATATCTCGACCGACACGGCAACCAGAGCTGCCAGCTCATTGATCAGGAACATGACCCATAAGCAGCCCAGAGCGCCGACCAGAGAGACGAACCAGGGCACCTTGATGGATGGCCGATAGAACGGTGACCCGCTCAGCAGCTCCAGGCCAGCAACGAGGTTGATCACACCGTAGGTGGTGAGGAAGAACATCGTCAGCACTGGCGCCACTGCATTCAAATCACCAAGAGCAACTGCGGCCAGCGCAACGACCGTCGACAACGCACTTAGAAGATGGTGACGCCCCGACCACCTGGATGTCCGTTGCGCGGCCTTCGAGAGCACTCCGTCGTCCACCAGGGCCTCGAGGGTTCTGGGTGCACCCAGAATGCTGCCCACGGCGGACGAGAGAATGGCACCGAGCAGGCCGGGAATCACCAGGGCCGGCACGATGGCGATATCGAACCAGATAAGCGTGTTACTGGACAGGGCCGCGGTGTCAGCCGCAGCAGCAAGAGCGACCGGAACCGTCAGATAGACGACGAATCCTGTGAGAACCGCAGCCAGCGTTCCACGTGGAATGCTCCGCTTCGGGTCTTTCAGATCTCCCGACAGGCTGACGCCGGCCATCAAGCCGGTCACGGCCGGAAAGAAAACGGCGAACACCAACCAGAAGCCTTCCCCTCCACTGACGCCCTCCGCCAGGGGCACTCCTCCCCCGCTCTTCAGCACGCTGCCAACCAAAAGCGAGGCCAGGGCCAGCCCGATCGCAACCATGATGGGCAGTTGCAGCTTGAGAGCAGACTCGGCACCCCGGGCCGCGGCAAGAGAGACCACCACGATCACCGCGGCGGCAATCAACCGAAGGGGCGCATCAGGCCAGAACAGACGGACACCCTCGGCGAATCCGAAGGCGTAGAGCGTGACGGAGAAAGTCTGCGCGAGAAAGAGGGGGATGCCGATGGCACCGCCGATCTCCAGACCCAGCGAGCGCGAGATCATGAAGTAGGCGCCACCCGCACCTACTTGCATGTTCGTGGCGATCGCGGAGATCGACAGCGCCGTGGCCACGGTGATGACGTGCGCCACCACCACGATCGCCAACGCAGCACCCAGTCCCACCTGACCGACAACCCAACCGGTCCGCAGGAAGAGAACGACGCCGAGAATGGTCAGGATCGACGGAGTGTAGACTCCGAGGAAGGTCCCCAGCTTGCGCTCAGATGTCGTCCCGTTCATGGATCTCCGTGCCGCTCTTTCATCCCCTGGGCGCAGGGTGCCCTCGAAGCCCGTCAGGTTCCTCTGTTATTTCCAGCCCTCGGGGTTAGGGGCTGACAAGGAACTCGATCATCGCCCCATTGGTAGCCGCAACTGGCAGACCATTGAGACGGGCCGGCTCCAAGGCCGCAACCAAGGACCGCAAGTCAACTTCTTCGACAGATCGATATGCCTTCGAGATCTGCATCACCTTATCGACCAGTACGGAAGAGACCTGACGGCGACGGTCGGGGACCCGCCGCCCTGCAATCCGATCCCGGGGTCGTTGTCGGTGAGATCAGGATGCCCCGGGGGCCGTGGCGAGGTCCGCGAGCTCCCGCTCAATGTCCGCCTGAATCGCTTGCGCCAACTTGCCAAGATGTCCCTCGATGACCTCGATCCAGCCCGTCTGGAGGCCATCGCGGATTCGATCGCCATAGAGTACGAGCACGACATCGTCGTGCACGATCAGAGGCTCGGCTATCGACTTCGTCTCCGTTGTACCACCAAGGGCCTTCAGAAGCTCCTCGTCTCCCTGACCCATCGGTAGGGTAGCCATGATCGTCCGCCGCTTCTCCGCCGACTGGCTGAGGATTCCCGGCAGATTCCGAGGGACGACGAAGTCGAGGATCGAGTTCTCCGCCAGCTCCGATTCGGAGTCGACACCAAAGTGAGCAATGGGCCGAAAGCCCGCCTTCCTAGCGGAGAACAGAACGCAGCGACCAAAGCTATTCGCCGAGAGCTTCATCAGCTCCTGGAGGGATTCCCCCTTGAACTCCGGGGAGTGAATCTCGGTAACTATCGATCCTAGAGACACGGAGTCTACCGTCGGCTCCGGTGTAGCAACTTCTGCCACCTCTTCGTCCATGGACTCGGGGCTGCCCTCCTCGACAGGAGGAGCCATCTCTTCCATCGGAGCCCCTTCGTCGAGTCGCTGCGCCGCCTCGAGAAGAACATGGTCTGTCGACAGCCCGAAGGGTGCCAGGAGATCACCAGCCGGGAGCTCGACCTCACCGTGATCGGCAATCTCCATGCTGTCGAATTTGAATTCACCCGCACTCCATGGAATGAACTCACTGAGTACTCGCGACACCTGATCGCGAATGACACTCTCGAGAGCCTCTGCCGAAAGCGCTCCTGTTTCGATCAGGATGTTTCCCAGACGCTTTTCATCGGCGGACTTGTGCTGCTGCTCGAGTGCAGCGACCAGTTGGGCTTCGTCGATCAAGCTTCTGCTCAGGAGCATGCTGCCGAGGTTCTCGCGGAAGGACGACGAGGCGGCGTAGATGATCTTGCCGCCGCGAAAGACCACCATGCCTTCGGATTCTCCACTGTTCAGCCGCAGCTTCCCGCTCTTGCCGAGGAGGCCGAGGACCGTGATGAGATCCCCTGGATCGAAGTCGCTGAGATCACCGATGACACTCATTGTTCCAGGCCTCTCGATCGAGTCCTCGCAGCACCAGCCGGCGGCGGGCCTGACTCAGTCGGGCCCGAAGCCAGCGGATGCCTCTTCGTGGTGAAGGATGCCAGAATCTCGGTCTTTTTGCGATGGCCCAATTCACAGCGGCCCTGAAAGGGAATGCCGGTCCGCCTCACAACCACCTCGACTCGCACAGCACGACGATCCTAGCCCGCATTATTCATGACGCCGCGAGTAGATTGTGGAAAGCGTCTGTCAGATCTGGTCACCCGCAGGGAGGAGCACCGGAGGCAACCTTGCAGGTTGTTGAGGAGCGACGAGCGAGGACTTCCCTGAGATGGCGGGCAATCTCCACTAGATGCCGTGGGGCCCATGATTAGTGCGGGCT
>JBATEX010000053.1:0-2030 GCA_049664225.1 Thermoanaerobaculia bacterium | reverse complement strand
GCGTTGGGTGCCACGATCCCTAAGCCGGTGACGACGACACGGCCGCTCTCACTCACCGCTTCACCCCCATTCCCGAAATCGTGCCCGCGCATACCAGGGTGCCGTCTGCGAGGGTCATGCTGGCTTTCGAGCGAATCTTGCTGCGGCGCCAGAACACCTTTGTGGCCGAGATGGTCACTTCCGTGTCTGGTGGCACCATGGCGAAGAACTCGACCTCGGCGTCGGCGAAGAGGGAAACCGTCTGCTCGGCTTCCTCCAAGGTGTGATCGAGGGCGAACAGATAGATGCCCAGAGCCACCACGCCCGCTTGACCCAGAGCTTCCAAAAGGATGACACCGGGTGTGACGGGATCGCCTGGGAAGTGTCCGCGGTAGAAGTCGGCCTCGGGTCGAAATCGATAGGTTGCGACGATGTGCTCTTCGTCGATTTCCAGAATGCGGTCCACGAAGCGGAACGGCTCCTGCTGGGGGAGCATCTCCAGAATCTGATCCGGAGACAGTGGGCCGGGGACTTCTGCAGAGCCCTTCATTCGCTCATCCTTCCGCCCCTCGAGTTCCGAGAGCGCCGAGGATAGTCCGGATAATCGATGTCGCGGAACATTCCCACTTTGGCCCGCTTGATCTCATAGATCGGGTCGTCGTCGACGTAAACAGTCGCGTCACCGAGGACCACGGCTGAGCCAGAGGTCGCGAGTGTCTGGTAGCGGACGATGTCGACCTCGTACCGAACGACGCTGTTGAAAGGCCGGATCTGCCCGGCGAATTCGACTTCGCCGCAACCGAGCGCTCTGCCCGAGCCGAGGGCTCCCCGCCAGGCGCAGTAGAAGCCCAGAAGCTGCCAGACGCCGTCGACGCCGAGGCATCCGGGCTGCACCGGGTCGCCTAGGAAGTGGCACTGAAAGAACCAATCGTCGAACCGAACGTCGCGCTCCGCGACGATTCGTCCGCGAGCCCGTTTGGAGGAGACCTCGACGATGCGATCAACCATGAGCATCGGCGGCAGTGGCAAGCCTGTCTTGAGCCCCGGCGGGCCGTCATCGAAGAGAGAACCGTGTGCGAGAGCCAACACTTCCTCGTGGGAGAAGCTGGACTGGATGAGGAATTCTTCGTACTTCAAGCCTGACCTCCGAAGCGAAGGATGTAGCTCGACCAGGTGAGGCCCGAACCCACACCTATGACGGCGATGTTGTCTCCATCCTGCCAACGGTCCCAATTCATGGAGACCACCGATGGTGCGGCAGCCGCCCCGGTATTCCCAAACTCGACAACGTTGGAGTGATGGTGGTCGTCATCGATTCCACATCGTTGGCAGACGGTCTCGAGCATCCGCAGATTGGCCTGATGGCCGATGAAGTGGAGGTCATCGGCCACGTCCGGGAACGCCTTTTTCAGGTCGCGGTAGCACCGTATGGTTTTCTTGATCGCGAACATCTGGACTGTTCGGCCCTCCTGGTCGAAGTGGCCGAAGAGCGGCGCGATGACCTTATCCTTGCCGGCAGGGCTCGAAGCCATGGTATTTCCAAGAATCTGGGCGCGCCCGGGTACGCGAGTCGAGAGAACAGCTGCGGTAGTGCCATCTCCCCACAGCACCGACGCCGATCGGTCGGAGTAGTCGACAGTCGTCGTGAGACTCTCGGGCGTCACCAGCAAGATGAGCTCCGGAAGGGCCTCGGGACGCATCATGGAGAGCATGTACAGGGCTGCCCACATGCTCGTGCAGGCAGAGTTGACATCGAACGCTGGGACCTCGAGGTCGAGCGCGTCGGCGATGGCGCAGGCGTCGGCCGGGGACGACATCTCAGGGCGGCTGGAACCGGCGATGACCAGGCCGATTTGATCCTTGTCGACGCCCGCCCGTTGGAGGGCCATCTCGGCCGCCTTCTTGCCCGTGTCGGCGTGCGAGTAGAGAGCCGCTTCGAGAGCCATGGACGGATCCGAGTTTCGAGTGTCCCGGATGTAGTCGAGAGGCATAACGGTACGACGGGTGTCTATTCCTACCCGCTCCTCGATCCACTCATGGCTCGTGCCGAT
>JBATEX010000052.1:0-2238 GCA_049664225.1 Thermoanaerobaculia bacterium | reverse complement strand
CCGACGAGTTTCAGGTTTCCGAAGGCGATGGAGTGAAGGAGAACCCGAACCTTGGCTTGGCTTCCGAGGACCTCGGCCAGGGCATCCAGGATCTCGCTCCGGATCGCTGTATCGAGGGCGTCGCGGTTGAAGGTCACCAGGGAGACCCCGCGCTCTCGGATGCGCTCGAATTCCGGTTCGATCTTGCGCATCGCTCCCCGGCGATCACGGTGCACGACGCAGAGGTTCAATCCGTGTTCGGCTAGCTTGTGAGCGGTGGCCAGCCCAAAACCGCTGGAACCGCCCAGGATCAGAGCCCATTCATCGGCGCTGAAGCGTGTCGTAGAGATGTTCACTCGAGTTCCCTTGTCGGTGGATCGCGAGAAGAGACCCTGTCGGACGGCATCGAGCGGAGCCCGATGCACGGATCTTCAAGTCTTGTAGTTGGGGCAGAGGATACCAAAGGTATCGGAGCGACGTGAAGAGGTGCCCTCACTGCACACCGAAGCTGCTGAAGATGCCCCGGCCATCTGGATCACTGGCTTGGGGTAGCCTTGAAGCAGTGTTCGTCACAACGCGGAGAAGGCAGAAGGATTCGACTTCCGAACGATGGAGCACTTGCGGGATACTCTGCCAGTATTGGAGATGATAGGAAGACTGTATTGTCGGTGGAGAAGGGGAGACGATGCGATTGTCCAAGATGATCCAAGCGGTTGACACCCATGTGTGCGGGGAGCCTGGGAGGGTCATCGTCGGTGGGGTGCTAGACGTCCCCGGATCGACCATGTTCGAGAAGATGCGGTTTCTCGAGACCGAAGCCGACGACCTGCGCTTGAGAATGCTGCGGGAGCCGAGAGGCTATCCAGCGACCTGCTGCAACCTCGTCCTGCCGCCGACCCATCCAGATGCTCACGCCGGCTACGTGATCATGGAACAGGTCGAGTATCCGGGAATGTCGGGCACGAATACGATCGCTGTTGCGACCGTACTCATAGAGACAGGTATGGTGCCCTCGACAGAGCCGGTGACCGAGTTGCTGCTCGAGTCTCCCGCGGGCCTCATCGCGGTGCGGGCAGACGTAGAAGGGGGCAAGGCCAAGCGCGTGACTTTCGAGAATGTCCCATGCTTTGCTGCCCACCTGGATGCGGTGGTGGATGTGCCGCAAATCGGCAAGGTGAAGGTCGATGTGGCCTACGGGGGGATGTTCTATGTCATCGCGGACGCCGACCAGGTAGGACTGACTCTGGTTCCAGACGAAGGGAAGGAAATCACCCGAATCGGCGAGATGATCAAGGCAGCCACCATCGAGCAACTCGAGACGCCGATTCATCCCGAAAACCCCGGCATCCAGGGGGTAACCATTAGCCAACTGTCAGCTCCGCCCTCCAACCCGAACGCCGACCGCAAGAATTCGGTGATCGTCTCTTCCGGGCAGCTGGACTGGGATCGGCCCAGCACCTGGACAGGTGTGCTCGACAGGTCTCCCTGTGGAACGGGAACGTCCGCCAAGATGGCCTGTCTCTGGGCCAAGGGCGAGTTGCCGTTGAATCAGGACTTCGTGCACGAGGGAATTCTGGGCACGACCTTCACTGGCAGGCTTGTAAGGGAGGCCAAGGTGGGGGATACGGCCGCCGTGGTGCCGACGATCGCGGGTACCGCGTGGATCACCGGCTTCGCCCAGTATGTGGTCGACCCCGAGGATCCCTTTCCGAATGGGTTTACTGTTGGCGATCTCTGGGGTGGACAGCAGTAGGGGACAACAGGAGCAATCGATCAATGAGTATGAGATTCGAAGGCATCTACACGCCGGTGATCACCCCGATGGGACCCGACCGGGAGATCGATGAGAAGGGGTGGGTGGACGTGATCGAGCACCTGGTAGGCCAGGGCATACACGGGTTGGTCTTTGGTGGGACTACGGGCGAGAACTACGCCCTGACGACCGCGGAACGTGTGCGCCAGTTCCAGTATGGCAACGAGGTGGTTGCCGGGCGGGTGCCGTGGATTGCAGGCGTGAACGACATCCGGACCGAGGATGTGAGTGCCTACGCGGTGGCAGCACGGCAGGCCGGGGCTTCCGCAATCCTGCTGGCCGTGCCGCCCTACTCGATACCGAACGACAAGGAGTTGGCGCAGCTTGCTTTGGCAGTCGACAAAGCCTGCGGCCTGCCGGTGATGCTGTACAACTACCCGGGGCGCTCCGGGACAGAGTTCGGGCGTGAGTTTCTCGAAAGAGTGAGTCGGAACAGCAACTTCACT
>JBATEX010000051.1:0-39105 GCA_049664225.1 Thermoanaerobaculia bacterium | reverse complement strand
AGTGGGAGATGTACTCGGCCTCGAAGCACGGAGTCCGATACCTGCTGAAGCAGAACGGGATCCTGCCCGAGACCGCCGCGGCGCCAACCTGCCAAACCTGCCACATGCGCAATGGTGACCACGAAGTACGCACACCTTGGGGCTTCCTCGCGGTGCGACTGCCGTTACCCGAGGACGAACAGTGGAAAGCCGACCAGATCACGATCCTCCAGGCACTCGGCGTGCTCGATCCGGAGGGCAACCCGACAGCTCGCCTCGAGGTCGTCAAGGCCGCTCAGGTCGCGCGCCTGACCCAGGAGGAGTTCGACGCCGAGCGCGCCAAGATCCTGGCCGCCTGCAGTGACTGCCACTCGGAGAACTTCGCCAAGGCCGAGATGGCCAAGGGTGATGACCTCATTCGTGAAGTGGACCATCTGCTGGCCGAGGCGATCCGCGTCATTACCGGCCTCTACGCCGACGGTATTCTCGAGAAGCCCGAAGGGTATGCCTACGCCTTTCCAGACCTTCTGACTTTCCACGATGCCCCGACCCCGATCGAGCAGACCCTGTTCGAGATGCATCTCAAGCATCGGATGCGGGCGTTTCAGGGAGCCTTCCACGCCAACCCCGACTACGCGCTGTGGTACGGCTGGAGTGAGATGGTCCGCGACCTGGCCGACATCCAGGAGATGGCCGAGGAGATGCGGCTGCACCACGAAGGCTGATTCGAGAAGGGAGACTCAGTCCTCAGCGACTGGCCGCACGGGCAGGGGTACATTGCAGAGCCCGATGTGGCCGGTCGGCGAGGCGAACCACGACTCGTGGCGGTTCCGCCGCGACTCGATCAGAGCCTTGAATGTGGCCGTGTCGGTGCGGAGGACCTCCAGGTCCTGCCACTCTGCCTTCGGGATTTCGCTACCGAGGCGAACAGAGCCGATCTCGACAAACTGCTCGGGATCCTCGTAAAAGCCCAACGGTCCCGTACCTCGAGGCAGGGTCGAGAGAACCTCGATTCCCTGCACGACCCTACCGACCAGGGTGACGTTGAGATCCAGATGACGCGGGGCGTGGCCGATGACGACATACATCTCGCCGCCGTTGCCCGAGTCCAGCGCGACGTCGCGGCCTACGCCGACCATGCCGTAGCAATGGGTGAGCCACATGCGACCGGCCGCTGGATCGACGGCCACGGGGAATCCGTCGGCGAATCCCACCTGCGGCGCATAGGCATCGCCATCCGGCAGAAGCGTTGCGGGCAAGTCATCGTTCAGGGCCCGATCGAACTCGGGCGCAAGCGATGTGCGGGCCTTCTTGACCGGCTTGCGCTTTGCCGGATCCTCGGCCGGGTCACCCCACTGCACGACGTAGTTGTCCTGCGAGCGCACTATCACGAGATCGTCGTAGAACCTCTCCGCCACCAGGGCCTTGATGTTGGCGACATGCTCGGGCGCGAACTCGGGCGCCAGCGCCATGATCACGCGACCACTCGGCAGATCGAGAACCAGGGTCTCGGCGGGATCGAGGACTCGCCAGTCGGAAGGACTCGAGTTGGCCAGAACCTCCGGCATAGTAGGAGATGAGGTGGGCGCCTCCTCGGCGCTGGCCCCGACTGGAGGTAGTACCAGGCAGGCGAAAAAGAGCAAGGTTCTGATCTTCATCATGGAATCCTCAAGGCAGTCTGTCAGTACGAAAACACCTTACCCTACAAACGCCTCCTGTACGGACCCTAGTCTCGAGAGGGAGTTGTTATCTCTTGGGTTCTGCAGGAAAGCGCCAGGGCTCGGCCGAGGGGATCCCAGAGGGTTCTGGCAGCGCAAGGGAGGATAGCCCTCTGGGGACCAGGAAGCTCTCGCCGTCCGGCATCACTTGATACGGATAGTCGTTATTGAGCGGGTACCGGATGTTGAACAGTCGTTCCGGCACACCGATCTCGATATCGCCCTCGAGGTTCACATTCACCGCCATCAGCTCGATTCGGGGACTGATGTAGAAGAGCCTTTCACCGCTTGGATGCCACTTCGGGTGCAGGCCTCCGTCCGTAGAGATCTGGAACTTGCCACCCTCGCCGGACAGCGGCACGATGTACACCTGGAACTGTCCAGATTCGCCCGAGGAATAGGCCAACCAGCGACCTTCCGGTGAAAAGTGTCCTTCTCCCTCGTAGTACGGACTTTGAATCAGAGTGGAGAGCTCTTGCCCCTGGAGATCGTAGAGAACGATATCCATGTCGGTCTCCCGATTCACTACCGTTGTCGAGAAGCTCCGTACTCTCGGTGCGATGAGTTGGGTGATTTTACTGTACTGGATCGGCGGTAGCCGGATTCTCTTCGATCCGCTTGAATCGATACCAGCTCGTAGCCGAAGAGGTCATGGGAACCACAAGTGCGATCCCGGTGAAGGTCGAGCGGATCCGCGCTACCAGATCACCGCTCTCCGCCCGGGTCAAGTAGCCCTTGGCAGAGACGAAGCCGACCATATTCTCGACGTTGACTCCGCCGAATTTGCCCGAGACGGGCAGGCCCTTCTTGGAGCATGAGCCGCCAGAGAGGCTCCTGTCCCCTTGCCGAACGAACTCGCTGAAGTTCAAGCCCGTGATCACCAGCCGGTTGGGAGAGGGCTGCTCAATGGACACGCGCGTGACCGTTTTGGCACCTGAGGTCGCGGCTGGCTTCGCCGTCCCGATCAACAGTGCGATCAGGCCACCTTTCATCGGAATCGCATCATGGCTCGACGCCGAATAGCCATTGTCGAAGGTGCCGATGAATGCGGAACAGTCGCCTTTTTCGGCCTCGATGATCGGCGGCCACTCTTCAGGATAGGGGTCAGTGGTGGCACAAGACGACAACACAAGGGCCGACACCAGGACCAGAAGTGGGGGGTTCACTGAGCGGACCCTCTGCACCCGATCCTCCTCTCGGATCTGACAGTCGTTGCTTCCCCTCCACGCTACTCCTACCACCCACTGTATTCAAGTGCCTATCGCGTAGACGCCCGCTCGGGTGAGCCGTCACGTCATCGCGCCGGATCTCCCGTGAACTTCCAAGGCCCTTGCCATGCGCTCGACTCGGCACCCCCTGTCGAACCACCCGAACAAACCGCTAGCACCGTTGAAGGCAAAAGGGAGGTAAGGGCCTAGGGGCGCAAGGGCTCACGGGTCGACTGGCGGAAGTCCTCCTTGCGCAGTCCGAAGGCCTTCATCTTGTTATAGAGGGTGCGCGGATCGATGCCCGCGGTGACTGCCGTCTCTGCGATGTTGCCGGATGTCCGCTGCAATAGCCGCGACAGGTACTCACACTCGAACGATTCCACCAGGCGGCTTCTCCCTTCCGCCAGTGTCCCGTTCAGCAGCGACTCGAAAGAGCTGAAGGGCTCGTCGAGGGCCTCCATTTGAAGATGTTGGGGGAATCCGACGGCGATGGCATCGGGGAGGTGCTCGTGCGTGATCACTTCTCCATCGCACAGCAGCATTGCCCGCTCCACGACGTTGATCAGCTCGCGGACGTTGCCCGGCCACTCGTAGGAGCACATCGCCTCGAGCGCCGACTCCTCTATGCCCTGGACGCGGAGACGGCCCATCTGTTGGCGGAAATCCTCCAGGTAGTTCTCGACCAGCGGCACGATGTCCTCCCGCCGCTCGCGAAGCGGTGGGATGGTCAGCGTTACGACGCTCAGACGGTAGAAGAGGTCCGGCCGGAATTGCCCAGCCTCGATCGCCACTTCCAGATTCCGGTTCGTGGCCGCCATGACCCGAGCGTCGACCCGTATCGGGCTTTCAGCACCGAGACGATGGATCTCCCGCTCCTGAAGAGCCCGCAACAGCTTGGCCTGGAGATGGACAGGGATGTCGCCGACCTCGTCCAGGAACAGCGTGCCGCGATGGGCGAGCTCGAAGCAACCTCGACGCGCCCGGACTGCACCGGTGAAAGCCCCCCTTTCGTGGCCGAAAAGCTCGCTCTCCAATAGCGTTTCCGGCACCGCCGCGCAGTTGACCGCGATGAACGGCAAGGCACTGCGGGTACCTTCGGAGTGGACCGCTCGCGCCAACCACTCTTTGCCGACACCGGTCTCGCCGAGTATCAACAACGACGTGTCGGTATTGGAAACTCGCCGCGCGAGCTCCAGAAGTCGTCGCATGACGGGACTCTCTGAGGAGAAGTCGTCGAGCTTGGAGCGTTGCTGACGCGACTCTCTCAGCCGACTGACACCAAGCTCCTGAAATCGCAGGAGAACCGTGCGCAGTGCCTGGATGAGGGGCTCCAGCGGCATCGTCTTGTCGATGACGGCGAAGGCGCCGCCTTTCTGCAATGCGGCGCGCTCCTCAGCCTCGGCGAGGTCCGCCAGGACGATGACCTCCGGCCGGTAAGGCAGTGACCGAATCTCTTCGATCCCGCGTTCGACATCGGTCGGCAGCATCGACCGGGTGGCCACCACCAGATCAAAGGAATCTTCCCCGAGGCGGCTCCACAGCTTGTTGGCCTCGGACTCGTCGAACACCAGTACTCCAAGCTCGGCCAAGGAGCTGCAGAGGCGGTTGCGCAGGCCGCTTGTCTCAACCAGAAGCAGCATTCGAATCAGCATGGGCCCCTCCCATCATCCAGAACTGTAATCCATTTCTGATCGGTAACACAATTCCTTTTATTTCGGTATTTCAGTTCCGAACGCACCCTCGACGATCCCTCGACTCGGAGGTCCCTGTTTCCACAGTTCCTTGGTGAGCGCTTACTCTTCTCTAGGTCTGGGATGGCTAGCGCCGACTTGGCATCCGGTTTGCCTTACGGTCCCTTGTCCGATTCCAGCGATGGCGATCTCGGCAAGAAACACTGGAGGAAGAGCATGAGCAAGAAGACACCGACCAGGCAGCACCAGAATCGAGACCAGGATCAATGGATTGTCAGCGCAAACCGCTCCGACAAGATCCACCCGAAGTCCGGGAGAAGATACCTCAAGGATCTCGACCGGGAGCTGCAACGCTTCTTGGCACGCGTGGCGGGGCTCGAGGTCCGTTCCGCTTACGACGATGCGGGCGAGGCCCCAAATCTCGCCCTGGAAGCCGAAGAGATGTATCGCGAAGCTCTGATTCTGCGCACGGAGATCAGGGAGTGCCTGGCCAAAGGGCAGGCCTCTCGAGACGATGTCATCGAGAGCATCAACGACTCCTGGAATCAGCTCGGCGAGTCCTTCAAAGAGCTCAGGTCGAGCCTGAGACAGGATCGACCCGCTCAAGACAGCCTCGTGACAATGGTGACCTACGGCAACGATGACCTGGACATAGTAGAGCTCGACGACGATCTCTACGTCAACGACGATCTCGAGTTCGACCTACCGGCGGCAACCGTCGATCGAAGGATCCATCGCCCACGGGGCGGCCCCAAGCGCTAGGCGTCGAGCCTTTCGAGCAAGTCAATGACCGAGCAGACTCTCAACCTGCTGGACGGTGCGGTGGGCCAACCCCTGCAGGGGCCGCACATTCGTGAGGCCATGGCGCGAGCCGCCAATCCGGAGGCTCCGATCGAGGAGCGGCTCGAGGCTTACGAGGACATCTTCGAATCAGAAGTCGGTGACACCGCTCTGACTCGCGGTAGGCACCTCGAGCGGGAGACTGGCCTGCGCCAGCTGTTCCTGAAGTTCGAGGGCGCGAATCCGAGCGGCACTCAGAAGGACCGAATAGCTTTCGCTCAGGTGATGGATGCGCTGCGCCGGGGATTCGACACCGTGACCGTGGCGACCTGCGGCAACTATGGGGTGGCCGTCGCGGAAGCGGCCCGGCTGGCTGGTGTCAGGGCGGTGGTGCTGATCCCGGCCGGGTATCACACCGGCCGCATCCACGAGATCGAAGACGAAGGCGCCGAGATTCGGAGAGTTGCGGGTGACTACGAGCGCGCGGTCGAAGCTTCCAAGGAGCTGGCCGACCAGAGCGAGTTCTACGATGCCAATCCAGGGGGCGCCAACACTGCGATCCAGCTCAGCGCCTACGGTCAGATCGCCTATGAGATCTACGACGAACTGAGGGACGCACCCGCCGTAGTGGCGGTTCCGGTCTCGAACGGCACGACCTTGGCGGGAATCCACAAGGGATTCGTCAGCCTCCATAGGAGGGGCAAGACCTCGCGCATTCCTCGCATGGTGGCGGGCTCGACGTACGGCAAGAATCCCATCGTTCGCTCCTACCGAAAAAACCTGCTTCACTGCGAGCCCCTGAGCCCCGAGAAGATCCGCGAGACCGCGGTCAACGAGCCTCTGATCAATTGGAACTCTCTGGACGGAGATCTCGCCCTCGACGCGATCCGATCGAGCGGCGGCTGGGCCTCCTATGTCAGTGACAAGGCGATGCTCCAGACGACTCGCAAGCTGGCGGAGCAGGAGAGCCTCAATGTGCTGCCGGCAGCGACGGCTGGCTTGATATCGCTCATGGAAGAACACACAGAGGAAGCACTTCCGGGTGACCGATACGTAGCGATCCTGACAGGGAGGAAGAAATGAAACATCCAGAAGGCAATGCAATCGTGTATTGCGAAGGTGCATTTGGCACCACCTACGGAAAGACGGCTCACGGGCTGGTTCGCCGTTCAGCGCGATATCGAATTCTGGCCGTAGTTGATTCTGGCCTGGCCGGTCGCGACGCGGGAGAGTGTCTCGACCACAACCGGAACGGAATCCGAATTACCGAGGATCTTTCCGAAGCGCTCTTGAAGGCTCGGCTGCAGGGCGCTCCTGCCACTCACTTCATCATCGGGCTGGCACCAGACGGGGGGCGTTTGCCATTATCTGGACGACGGAGTGTGCTTGATGCCATCCATGCAGGTTTGAATATCGACTCGGGTTTGCACGAGTTCTTGAGCGAAGATCCCGAGATCTCGGCTGCCGCAGCTGAGCGTGGTGTGACGATTCGTGATGTGCGAAAGCCCCCTCCAATCAAGAATATGCACTTCTTCAGCGGCAAGATCGAGGAAGTCGCGTGCCTGAAAGTCGCTGTGCTGGGAACGGACTCGGCGGTCGGAAAACGTACAACAGCCTGGATGATGCGAGACGGCTTGGAGATCCGAGGCCGCTCTACAGAGCTTGTAGGTACCGGACAGACCGCCTGGATGCAGGGTGCTCGCTTCGGAGTCATCCTGGACTCCCTGGTCAACGACTTCGTAACTGGCGAAATCGAGCATGCCGTATGGTCGGCATGGAACGAAGAGCACCCTGAAGTGATCTTGTTGGAAGGACAGGGCAGCTTGATGAACCCCGCCTATCCTGGAGGCTTCGAGCTTCTGGCAGCAGGGCGACCAGACGTCGTTGTGTTGCAGCATGCTCCGGCCCGAGCCGAGTACGACGGCTTTCCGGGCTATACGATTCACCCGCTGGAAACCCAGATCGAGGCCATCGAACTGATCTCTGGCAAACCGGTGGTTGCTATCACGCTGAACGATGAGCATCTCGCGGCTCACGCAGCATCGTCTGCAAAGAAGAGTATCCAACAGAGAACAGGACTACCTGCCTGCTATCCCTTACGCGAAGGGTGTGGAGCCGTCATTGATGCGCTTCGGCCCTTCTTGAACTCCAAGGAGAGAGGTTCATGTCCGCCGCAGAAGTCCGCCGCCAGCAGAACCGAGCGATTGGGGAAGAAGATTCCCTTTCGGTTCTCCAGGTCATCGACAAGCTGACCGTTGGACCGGTCATCACGAAGACGAATCAGCTGATCGCACCGTATGCGGTAACCAACAACGGGAGCACGCACGAAAAGGAGCTCTCCTACCGCTACGAAGAGGACGTCTTCGACCCCGAGGATCCCGCCAGCCTGAACCTGGCGGGCATGATCGCGGTTCAGGTGGCTCTGAACTACGGTCTGTTCTGCAAGGAGATTGTGTTTCGCGGCCACTTCGATGCAACAGATCGACGATTCGTCCAGGAGATGCTCGCCAATACCGCACGCGAGATCTACGTCAAGAAGATCCTTCAGCCCAACGAGTTCTTGACTCCCGACTATGTTGGCCTGCCTGTCGAGCGCCGTGAGAGCTACGTCAACGCTCGGGTCCTGTTCGAGTCGCCGGACTCGGAAAGCTTCGAAGGCTGGCGGGGAAATCCGGACCGCTACTCGATTCTCTCCAGCGGCGGCAAGGACAGTCTCTTGACGTATGGGCTGCTTCGCGAACTGGAGTGCGAGGTACACCCGATCTACATCAACGAGTCGGGCCGTCACTGGTTCACCGCAGTCAACGCCTTCCGTGAATTTCGGCGGACGGTGCCGAACACCGCCCGGGTCTGGACCAACTCCGATCGAATCTTCAATTTTATGCTGCGGCACCTGTCCCTCGTGCGTCCCGACTTTCAAAGCCTGCGGTCGGACGAGTACCCGATTCGTCTCTGGACCGTCGCTGTCTTCCTTTTCGGAGCACTGCCGCTGCTCCGCAAGCGGGGAATCGGCCACCTGCTGATCGGCGACGAGTACGACACCACGATCAAGGCCTCGCATCAGGGAATTCCACATTTCGATGGTCTCTATGACCAGAGCCGCTACTTCGATCATGCCCTGAGTCGTTACTACGCCAGGAAGAAATGGGGAGTGCGGCAGCTGTCCGCGCTGCGGCCCATGTCGGAGTTCCTGATTCAGAAGACCCTGGCCGAGCGCTACCCATCACTGGTCGCACTGCAGGTCTCCTGCCATGCCGCCCATGAAGTGGACGGCATGATGCGCCCCTGCGGCAAGTGCGAAAAGTGCCGTCGGATTGCGGGGATGCTGCTGGCCAACGACCTGGACCCGGCGCTGGTGGGCTACCGCGCCGACCAGGTGGAGGGAATCCTGAAGAGCCTGGTCGACAAGGGAGTACATCAAGAGCGCACTGCCGCGCAGCACATGGGGGCTTTGCTCTATGAGAAGCAGCGGATCTCGGAGCCCCGAATCGGCAAGGTCCGCGCCGCTCGCCGTCGCGAGCCGGTGATGCTGCGCTTTCACCCTGAGCGCTCGCCGATTGATGAGGTGCCCTTGCCCATCCGAAGGCGCCTCTACCAGATTCTGCTATCGCACTCCAAAGGTTCTCTTCGGCGCCATGGCAAGGAGTGGGTAGCCCTCGATCTGCTGAGCGATCCGGCGTTGAATGCCACGAATCCGCTCGACAAGCCGGTTGCAGGCTCCGCCTCGGGAAGAGATGCAAAGGGGGCGAAGCCTGCCGACGGACGTCACGAATGGGCCAAGCTCTCGTGGCCGGAAGCGAAGAAGGCCCTGAGAGGTGTGGACATCGCGCTGCTTCCGGTCGGGGCAATCGAGCAGCACGGTCCGCACCTACCGGTGGACACCGATGCGTTCGACGCCGACTATCTCGCCCACGAGGTGGCCAAGGCCTGTCGACCTCCTCGGCCGCTGGTTCTTCCCTTGATCCCGTATGGCGTCTCGTATCATCACGACGACTTTCCGGGCACGCTGAGCGTCTCGAACGAATCTCTAGCAAGATTCGTCTACGATGTCGGGGTCAGTGCGGCGCGGAACGGCATCGCCAAGCTGATCATCATCAACGGCCACGGCGGCAACTCGCCGACCCTGCACCACGCGGCCCAGATGATCAACCGCGACACCCGGATCTTCACCTGCGTCGATAGCGGCGAGACCAGCGATGCGGACATCTACGCGATCACCGAGACCAAGAACGACGTTCACGCCGGCGAGATCGAAACCAGCACTTCACTCGCCGTCCGGCCCGAGCTGGTCGACATGAAGAAGGCGAAGCCCCTCGTGCCGAGATTCTCGACCAAATATCTGGACTTCACTTCCAAGTACAGCGTTGGCTGGTACGGCAGGACGGAGCACATCTCGAAGTCAGGCGTGTTCGGTGATCCGACCCGAGCGAGCGTCGAAAAGGGCAAGGCGATCTGGGAGATACAGATTCGTCATCTAGTATCCCTGGTAGAGCATCTCAAGGAGTTGAGCCTTGCCGAGATCTACGAACAGAAAGTCTGAAGCAGAGACGCTGGGTTGCAGAGGAACCGTATGGACCCCGTAAGTGAAAGGCCCGCGGCCGACTCCCGTCTGCGATCGGTCGTCTCCGCCATCGATTTCTCGGCTCCCTCGGACGTAGCCCTCTCGTGGGCCATGACGATCGCACGCACACACAAGGCGCAACTCCACCTCGTCCACGCTGTGTCCCGGACGCTACCCCTTCTCAGCCGACACGAAGTCTTGTCTCCGCTCGCCGAGGCCTCGATCGGAGAAGCGGATTCTCGCCTAGCAGAGCTGGCAGACAGCATTCGCAGCCCGGATCAGCCGGTGCACCACCATCTCCTTCACAACCGACCCTCGGTCTCGATCCTGAAGGTGGCGGACTGGGAGCGGGCCGGTCTGATCGTGATAGGCACCCGAGGCGAGGGAGGAGTCGATCGCTTGATGATGGGTAGCACCACCGAGCGCGTAGCCGCAGGAGCGAGTTGCCCCGTTCTCAGTGTGGCCCCAGGATCGAAGCCGGGGTCCGCTCTGCCCAGCCGCATCCTCATCGCAACCGATTTCTCTATCGAGGCCGACGCCGCAGCTATATCGGCTCAGGAGATTTTCCGCGCTCAGGAACGCAAGGTGTCCATCCTCCTGCTTGCGGTTCTTCACACACCGACAGGCATGGCGAGGGATCTTGAAGTGAGCCGGCTGTGGAGGGAATACGTAAGTGAATGCCGAGCCCTGCTGCAGGAGAGGCTCGCTGTGCTTTCGAGTACGTTCGGGCTGGAAGATGCCTCGGCTCGGGTGTTGCTGCGGGAGGGAATTCCGGCCACAGAGATCGCGCGCGTAGCGAACCAGGAAGAAGCGGATGTCATCGCGATGGGTGGACGCGGCTCCTTCGCTGCTGGCCAGGAGTTTCTGGGCAGCGTCGCGAAGAGGGTCATTCAAACTGCATCCTGTCCCGTGCTGACTGTGCCATCCTTGCTCTCGAGACGAATGCGGAATCTGATCTAGAAGAAGCGGGCGGACTGGAGGCTGCCGAGATCCCGTCCTGTCTCCGTTCGAAAGGTGCCTCTGTGTCGGACGACCAAAGATCCATCGGCTTCTGGGGAGCCACCGGCATCGGTGTGGGTGCCATCGTCGGGGGAGGAATCCTGGCCCTGGCGGGTGTGGCCTTTTCGGCTACAGGCCCCAGCGCTCTCCTGGCCTTTGCCCTGAACGGGCTGATTGCATTCCTCACGGCGCTGAGCTTTGCCGAGATGTCGTCGGCCTTTCCCGAATCGGGAGGCACCTATTCGTTCGCCAAGAAGGTGCTCAAGGGCGAAGCGGCCTTTCTCGTGGGCTGGGTGGTCTGGATGGCGTCGATCGTCGCTGCAGTCCTCTATGCGTTGGGTTTCGCCGCCTACGTCGTCACTGCCATCGACGCTGTCTTGCAGACCAGCCTCGGCGGAAGCCTCGAATGGGTCGGGCACCGAGCGGTCCTGGTCGCCCTGGCGACCGGAGCGATCCTCTTCTACGGCGTCGGATTGGCAAGGAGTAGTTCGGGCGGGCGACAGTGGGCCACGGTGGGCAAGGTCTTGGTGTTTGTCGTCTTGATCGCAGCAGGTCTCTGGGCGCTGACTCAGCGATCTCCCGTCATGGTGACTGCGAACCTGCGGCCGTTCTTCCCCGGGGGCTCGCTGGGGCTGTTTCAGGCCATGGGATTCACCTTCATCGCTCTGCAAGGCTTCGATCTCATCGCTGCAGTCGGCGGCGAGGTTCGAGACGCCCGCACGACAATCCCGAAGGCGATGATGCTGTCTCTCGCGATGGCCCTGGCCATCTACCTTCCCCTGCTGTTCGTCATCGCGACTGTCGGAGTGGACGAAGGCGGCTCGATCGTGGACATGAGCCGAAAGAGTCCCGCCACGGTCGTGGCGCAGGCGGCGCGCAATTTCCTCGGGCCCTTCGGTTTCTGGCTGGTCATCGTCGCCGCGGTACTCTCCATGCTGTCCGCCCTGCACGCCAACCTCCTGGCCGCCTCACGGGTGGCCTTGACCATGGCTCGAGATCGGAGCCTGCCCGAGAGCATCGGCTCCGTGCACTCGACTCGTGGCACACCCATGACGGCTATCGTGGCAACGATCGGGGTGGTCCTCGCAATCCTGCTCCTCGTTCCGGACGTGGCCACCGCGGGAGCCGCAGCCAGCCTGGTCTTTCTCTTGTCATTTGCCATCGCTCATGGCACCAACATCCTGGCCCAGACCCGAGGCGGAGTCTCCACAACGTCATTCCGGGTTCCCTGGTTTCCCCTCGTGCCGGTCCTGGGAGGCAGCGCGTGCCTGGCCCTCGCAGCGTTTCAGGGATTGGCAGTGCCCGAAGCAGGCTGGGTCGTCATAGTCTGGCTGGGTCTGGGCTTCGCTCTCTATTTCTTTCTCTTCGCCAGACGAGCCCGCGTAGTGGATGCATCACAAGAGGGATTGAAGCCGGACCTCGTCCGACTTCGCGGCCGCTCACCTCTGGTCCTCGTGCCCATCGCCAAGCCCGGCAGCGCCGCCGGCCTGGTCGAAGTCGCCAACGCCCTGGCACCTCCGATGTCAGGTCGCGTTCTGCTTCTTTCGGTCGTCCAGCCGCCCGGAACCTGGCACCGAGGTGATCTGGCGCAACAGTTGCTCGATGTCGAAGCGATTCTGAATCAGTCTTTGTCGCTGTCCCTGTCGGCCGGGACCAATCCCGAGTGGCTGACCACCGTCGCCTCGGATCCCTGGTCGGAGATCCGTCGAGTGGCACGGCTTCACCGTTGCGAGAGCCTTCTTCTCGGGCTGGGAGACCTCACGGCCGACAGCGTCGAATCTCATCTGGAAGACCTCATTAGCAACGTGGATTCGGACGTCGTGATTCTCCGCTCGCCGGAGGGTTGGAAGCTGTCTGAAACTCGAAGGGTCCTGGTCCCGGTCGGTGGGCATCGCGACCAAAGCAGGCTCCGGGCACGTCTACTGGGGAGCCTGTGTCGCGACAGAGATCGCGAGATCGTATACCTCCGGGTCCTGCCTGCGGGAGCATCCGAGACTGCAAAGCAGAGGGCTCGACGGGAGGCGGGTGCGTTGGCAAGTGACGAGGTCTCGCGCGGAGCCGAGGTCCGGGTGCTCGAAAGCGATGATGCGGTGGGCGTGCTCTCGGAACAGTCTTCGAACTGTGATCTATTGGTCTTGGGGATCCAGCGCCAGAGATCGCGCCGCAGAGTGTTCGGACCGATGACACGGAAACTGGTCAAGGCCACCAGCTGTCCGCTAATCCTCATCAGCGCAAGGTAGAGTAAGGACCTCTCATGGATATCGACCACCTATCCAGCGGCCCGGCAGCAGAGCATCAACCTGCTGAGAAGTTCGGCACCTTTCTGGGTGTTTTCACTCCGAGTGTCCTGACGATTCTCGGCCTCATCATGTACCTGCGATTCGGCTGGGTCGTGGGCAACGTCGGCCTGCCCCTGACCGTGCTGATCGTGCTCCTCGCCAGCTCGGTCACGTTCATCACGGCCCTGAGCGCCTCCGCCCTGGCCACCAACATGAGGGTTGGAGTCGGCGGCGAGTACTACATGGTGGCCCACAGTCTCGGTCTGGAGCTGGGTGGCGCTATCGGCATTCCTCTTTACCTTTGCCGCACCTTGAGTATCACTTTCTACTCCTTCGGCTTGGCCGAGGCCATTGTCGCCCTGCTACCGGCGCAGATGGAAGCGGGGTCCCCGAGGCTGGTCCAGCTCATCGCGGCCATCACGGTGGTCGTCATCACCGCCGTGGCCGGGAAGAGTGCGGGGCTGGCACTGCGGCTACAGATTCCGATCATGATTGCCGTCGGCGCCTCTCTTGTCGCCCTGACTGCAGGAGTTCTGACCCAGGGTCTTCAGGCTCCCGCGCTGATTCCCTCGTATCTCAGCGCTGGCGGCGGTTTCTGGTACGTTTTCGCCGTCTTCTTCCCGGCCGTCACGGGTTTCACTGCCGGTATCGGATTGAGCGGTGACCTGGAGAACCCGCAACGCTCGATCCCCAGAGGCACGCTGCTGGCGGTGCTGACCGGCACACTCGTTTACCTGCTGGTCCCGATACTGCTGGCGGTCACAGTCGTTCTGAGTCCGGAGCAGTTGGCGGATCCGGGAGTCGGCGCCTGGACTGCGGTGGCCGTTCTCGGTGTCTGGCTCGTTTTTCCAGGAATGTTGGGAGCCATCCTCTCTTCGGCTTTCGGCAGTGCCCTGGGAGGGCCGCGGGTGTTGCAGGCGCTGGCCAAGGACGGTCTGGCGCCGCGATTCCTGGCACGCCTGTCGAGAAGCGGTCAGCCGACCATTGCTACTTGGATCAGTGGCGCCATCGCGCTCATTGCGGTCGCTCTCGGGGGACTGAACGCCGTCGCGCAGTTCGTCACTATCCTCTTTCTCACACTCTATGTGACCATCAACTTGAGCGCCGCCGCAGAGAAGATCTCCGGCGACCCGTCCTTCCGTCCTACCATCACGGTTCCGTGGGCCGCCTCTCTACTCGGATCGGCAGGCGCGATTGTCGTGATGTTCCTGATCAGTCCTCTCGCCTGCGTAATTGCGATCTTCCTCGAATCGGCGTTGTATCTGTACTTGCGGCGGCGTTCGTTGCAGCGACGCTGGGGCGACGCGAGGGCTGGTGTATGGATGTCGATCGCCCGAGTTGCATTGCTGAAGTTGCGCTCGCATGGGCGAGATCCTCGCAACTGGCGCCCCCACATCCTCGTGCTTGTCGGCGATCCCGACAAGAGAATCGGACTCGTGCGCCTGGCGAACTGGTTCAATCAGGGGCGTGGCATCGTGACCGCGAGTCAGCTGGTGGTCGGTGACCTGACTAACGAGGACTTCAACGTCGAGCAGTGGCACGAAGAAATGGACCGAGCGCTCGAAAGCAACGGACTTGTTGCATTCAGCGAGGTGAATGTCGTCCAGGACTTCGAGCACGGTGTCATCGATTCGGTGCAGGCCAACGGCATTGCCGGACTGCAATCGAACACCGTCCTGGTGGGCTGGCCGCAGAAGCCCGGCCGGCTAGAGGCCTGGCTGCGCATCACGCGGGGCCTGTCGAAAGTCGGCAAGAGCACCCTGATAGCGCGACTCAACTGGGCCCATGAGCCGGGGCAGGAAAAGCGCATCGATCTGTGGTGGGGCGGACTGGAGAACAACGGGGACATGATGTTGATGCTGGCATACCTCCTCAGCTTGAATCCTGAATGGAGCGACGCGAGGATCGTGATCCGCTCGATCTCGAGAAGCGAAGACGAGATGAAGCTCCAGAAAGAGGGTTTACAGTCCCTGCTTCAGGAGGTTCGAATTCAGGCGGACACGGAGATCATCACAAAACCGCAGAACGAATCGATTGCCGACATCATCCGTCGCAGCAGTGCCAAGGCGGACCTGGTCTTCCTCGGCCTTCAAGATCCTGTTGTCGGCGCAGAGGCCGCCTACGCGGAGCGAATGGAGAGTCTGACAGACGGCCTGAACACAACCGTCTTCGTTCGTAACGCGGGGGAGTTCGCCGGCAAGCTGGTCTGAGCGCGGGCGAAGACCGCACTGTTTGTTCGACAGGAGGCACTACTTCTTGCGCAGTGACTCCAGCAGACGCGGGTAGGTGGAGTCGGTTGGTGAGAAATACCCCTCACTCGCCACGCGCACATCGGAGACCGAGACAAAAGCCTGTGGGTTGTGAGCTCGGATGACCTCCATGACTCGTTTCAGCTCACGCCTCCGCACGACGCTGAAGATCAGCCGCACCCGCCCGCTCAACCCTCGCGCCGCAACACTCGTGACACCGAACTGGCCCTCTTTGAGCTTCTCGATGAGGTCCTGCGCGTCCTGCCGCGTGATGATCCGCACAGCGAGCAGTCCCAGAGCCAGCTTCTCGTCCAAGGCCAAGCCCAGCCAGGTACCGGCTGCATACCCACCGGCGTAGGCGAGGTAATTGAGCGGTCGGTCCAGGTTCTGGACGACCTGTCCGATCGCCACCAGCCAAACCAGGATCTCGAAGAAACCTACGAACGGCGCGATGCGCCGCTGCCCCTTGGATACGAGAATGATCCGCATCGTTCCCAGGGAGACATCCATGATCCGCGCGAAGAAGATCATGAGGGGAATCCCGACAAGGGCCCACAAACCGGAATCTGGCGTCATCATCGTCAATTGTCCTCACGGGTCGAGCCCCTACCGGGGCCTGAAAGCTCGACGCGACGCTACTCCTGTCGATCAGTGCAATCAAGGGTCCGCGCATCCGCGGAGTGGAGGTTCACCCGGGCACCCATGAAGGCAGCAGGGGCGTAGGAGGGCGACTCCCTGACGGGAATCCGGCTGATGCAGAATGCTCACGGCGGATCCGATCCCTATCTCGGGATAAGCATTCAGAGTTCGGCGAGGAAACCAGCTGGGGGTTGTTGCAGCTAGACGGAGGGAGCTCTCCGGGTAGGTCCAAGAGGTCAGTCCGGGGGGCAGAGTCCCAGGAGGCTGTCCTCCCTTCCGCTGCAAGAACCCCCTGGGACTCTGCCCCCCGGACTGACCTTGCGAGATCGGGGTCGTCTGCTGAGATCCCAGGACCCTACGCCCTTGAGCCCTTTCACCCCTAGGCCCTCGAAGACCGCTCGACGATTTCGCCGAGCGCCTCAACCCTTTTGCCTCAGTGCCCAGTGAGAACTGCTCGATAGTACGCGGCCCTTTCCAGCACTTCTGCTGCGTCCAGGGTCAGGACCTGGCCGTTGTCGACGACCACTTGGCCTTCGACGATGACGGTTCGGACGTCCGAGGCCTTGGTCGAGTAGACGAGGAAGGAGTAGGGGTTGGCGGCGGGGTCCTGCGGTTGCTGGTGCAGGCCGTCGGTCGCCACGACGATCAGATCGGCCCGCTTCCCCACTTCCAACGAGCCGATCTCGTCTTCCATTTTCAGCGCGCGCGCGCCCTCGAGCGTCGCCATGGCCAAGGCCTGCCGGGCAGGTAGGACCGTCGGGTCTCGGCTTTCGAGCTTGTGCAGCTTCGCCGCCGTGTCGATCTCTTCCCAGAGGTTGAGATCGTTGTTGGAGCCGGCCCCGTCGGTACCGATCCCCACGGCCACCCCGGCCTCGATCATCGCCGGCACCGGAGCCACGCCAGCCGCGATCTTCATGTTCGACTGCGGACAGTGGGCGACACCGACGCCCCGCTTCGCGAGCAGGTCGATCTCGTTGGGTGTCGGCAAGATCACGTGGGCCGCCAGTAGTCGATCGTCCAGCAGACCCGAATGCTCCAGGTACTCGATCGAGGTCATTCCGGTGGCCTCGAGCACCCGGTCGATCTCCGCCTGGCCCTCGGCAAGATGGGTCAGCAGCGGAACGTCCAGCTCCTCGGCCAGCTCGTGCGCCTCGATCCAATGCTCCGTCGAAACTGTGTAGAGGGAATGTGGTGCCACCGCCGGAGTGATCCTCGGGTGACCGCGCCAGCGTTCGACGAACGACCGCGTGTAGTCCATCGCCTCCTCCCAACTCTTGTTGTCCGGCGCCGGGAAGTCGATGAGAGTCTCACCGACGACGGCGCGTATGCCGCAGCGCTCGACCTCTTCGGCGATCGTGTCGTCGAAGTAGTACATGTCGACGAACGTTGTGATGCCACCCCGCAACATCTCCAGGCAGGCCAGTCGGGTACCCCACCGCACGAGCTCCTTATCGACGTGCTCGCCTTCGGCTGGGAAGACGACCTCTTCGAGCCACTGCATGAGCTCCAAGTCGTCCGCCAGCCCGCGGAAAAATACCATTGGGGCGTGGGTGTGAGCGTTGATCAGGCCGGGCAGGACGAGACCGCCAGCGGCGTCGATGCGCCGAGCTCCTGGGAAGGCGGCTTCGATCTCTGCCGCTGAACCGACAGCCGCAATTCGACCGTCCTCGATTGCGACTGCTCCATCCTCGATCACCCTGCCGTCGGGATCGAAGGTGACGATCGTGCCGCCCATCACCACCAGTTGGGCTGATTCTGCGGCAGCGGACTCCGGCGGAGCTTCAGCTTCAGGCGCCTGGCAAGCGAGTACCAGGCTGAAGAGGGCAGAAAGAACAAGAGATCTGGCGCAACCGCGCGCCAGATCTCTTGTCACAGCCATGATGGATTCGTAGCTGTCGTCAGATCACAGAAATCGAGCTAGAACCGGGCGACGAACTCGAGACCCCAGATGCGGGGCTCGTTGACCATGCCCGTCAGGTTGTTGAAGTCGATGCCATTGTTGACGATGACCTCGTCCAAGATGTTGCGGCCAAACAACGCGACCTCGTACTTGGCCTGGCTGAACGTGTAACCGACCCGCACACCCAGCTCGAAGAAATCGGACTTGAACTCCTCCGACTCGTAGAGGAAGAAGCGCTTCTCGCTGTTGTAGGCCCAATCCAAGGCGGCCAGGAACAGGTTGTTGCCGAGCGGCTTCCGGTAGTCGATGATGCCGTTGAAGATCCACTCGGGCGCGTGCGGCAGGCTGTTGCCGTTGACGATCACCGATCCGTCGGCATCGATCGGGTCTGTGATGGTGCAACCGCCACCACAGGCAGCCACGGTGAGATTGTCGTCTTTGAGCTCGGTGCTGTTGTAGCTCAGGCCGAAGGTCGCCAGCCACGATTGGTTCGGGGCCCAATCGATGTCAGCCTCGAATCCGTAGCCATCGGTCTTGTCAGCATTGAGCAGCGTAGCGGTATTGGTGACACCACCGACCGCCACGATCTGCTGCCCGTCGAGCTGGAAGGTGTAGGCCGCCAGGTTCAAGCGCAGCGTGCGATCGAGCAACTCGGTCTTGACGCCCACTTCACCCGAGAAGATCTCCTCCTGATCGGCGACGTCCACACAGTTGGTGTCGGGATTCAGACCGCCCTCGAAGTCGGCGCAGAACAGGATGCGACCCTGGATGCTGGGGGCGCGGTAGCTGGTGGCAAGCCGCCCGTAGACGTTCACCGTGGGGCCTACCATGTAATTGGCCGTCAGGTCCCAGCTGGTGAAATCGGAATCGGTCTTCTCCGTGATGGGAGCGACGGTTGGAGTCTGGAAGGTCGGGTCCGGGCGCTCGGCAGAGAAGTCCTTCTTGTCCTTGCTATAGCGCAGCCCTCCTTGGAGGCTCAACCGGTCGGTCGCCATGTAGTCCAGAGAACCGAAGGCGGCCCAAGAGTCGGAGGTCTGCTTCTGGAACGAGTATCCGTCCTGCTCGTTACCGCCGAGAGTGTTGTAGCTGAAGGTATCTGCCTGCAGGTCTTCGTTGAAGAAGTAGAGCCCACCGAGCCAGCTCAGCCGCTGGTCGGAGTTGCTGGCGAGTCGGAATTCCTGGGTGAACTGATCCAGGTACGGCAGGCCGTCGGCGCTCTCCGATGGGAACGGGATGAAACCAGGCCCAGACGGCGGCGCGAAGACCGCGCCAAATCCGCCATCGATGTCACCTCGGCTGTACATGTCCAGCGATTCGTAGCCGGTGACCGAGGTCAGAGTAGCGAAGTCGAACTCGTAGCTCAGCTTCATCATGCCGCCGAAAGAGTCGATCTGCTGGTCGTTCAGGCCGTCGTAGGCGACCTTGTCACGACTGAAGCTGTCCACGACGCTGTTGGAACCCTTGTTGAAAATGTTGGCCCGGAACAGCCGCGCTGTGCCGTCCACTGACCAGCCGTGAAGATTGATGAGGCCGTCGAACCGGTCGTTGGGCTCCCAAAGAAACTGCAGCCGATAGGCGACGGTCTCGTTGCTACCAAGAGCGTTCTTCTCACCAGTGAAGTCATTGTCCACCCAGTCGCTGCGCCCCTGATAGAGCCCCGAGAAGCGAGCCGAAAAGGTATCGGACAACCGGCCACCCACCGCACCCTTCACATCGATGCTGTCGAAGGTGCCGTAGGAGGCCCGCACGAAGGACTCGAAATCCTGAGAGGGTTTGACCGAGTCGAATTTGACGATTCCGGCGGGGGTGTTGCGCCCGAAGAGGGTTCCCTGGGGTCCGCGCAGGACCTCGATCCGCTCTACGTCCCAGACCGGCATGCCCTTGACGACCGGGTTCTCGAGGACGACCTCGTCATAGACCATGGAGACCGGCTGCGAGGCGTTGAGGTCGAAGTCGGTATTGCCCAGACCGCGGATGTAGAAGCGCGGGAAGGCGCGGCCGAAGGAGGACTCGATCAGCAGACTGGGGACGCGACCCGAGAGAAACCGGACATCGAGAGCGCTGACCGTGAGAAGGTCGATCTCTTCCCTGTTCATGCTCGTGATGGAGATCGGCACCTCTTGAATGTTCTGCTCGCGCTTCTGCGCCGTAACGACGATCTCGTCCAAAATGGCGGCCTCCTCAGCTGCCAGCGTGTCGCCTTCTTCGGCGGCTTCCTCCACATCCTCCGTCGTCTCCTGAGCGAACACAGGTCCGCCGAATACGACGAGAACCAGAGCGAGAGCGAAAGCGACGAGGTACCAACGTGTCGATCGATCTGCCATGACTTGGGCCTCCTTGAGTTGTGACTGACGGATACGAGTACTCTAGCACTCCGCGACCCCGAGTCTAGTCGTGCGAAGGCGGGGATGGACCACCCGAAAAGGTGGGTGACCAGGCCCAGATTGACATCGTGGCCGATCTGTGAGAGCTCTGAGAAAACTGAAGACGAGGCCCGCCACTGGTTTCGTGAGGTCGTTGTCTGTCCAATAACCATTGTGGGACAGGACGATCGGGGGCTTCGGCACTGATCCCAGGCCGTCGACGTAGAGCTCATGGATCGCCGCACGGACCCGGCCGTGAATGTCCCCGTGAGTCTTGTTGTGAAGGCTGGTGACTGCGACGGCGACATCTGGCGTCGTTGACCTCCCTGCAGAATCCTCAACCAATCCTATGGCACGCGAAGAGCCGGCTAACTTCGATCACGCGGGGACCTGGCTACCATGCAGTAGAATCGGAGGGCACCAATCGGAAGACAGCGAATTGGCGAAGTTGGATCGCTCTCGTCTGGTTCGAGAGCGCCCATTGAGATTGGAGTCAGCGCGGGACGCCTGAAACATGCCCTACGACAAAGACCTGGTCACCCGCATTCGAACCCTTCTCGAAGATCGAGTCGTGGTCGAGGAGAAGAAGATGTTTGGTGGATTGACCTTCATGGTCAACGGCCACATGGCCTGCGGAGTCAGCGACGACATTCTCGTCGTCCGCGTCGGTGCCGACCACTACGAGGAGGCCCTCCGGGTCCCCCACGCCCGCGAGTGTGATTTCACCGGCCGGCCTCTCAAAGGCATGGTGATGGTGGACCGGCGCGGTTTCGAGTCGTCAGGTGACCTTCAGGCCTGGGTGGACCGAGGCGTGCGCTACGCAGGATCGCTGCCTGCCAAGTAATCACTGCCCGCCAAACAACCGGCTCAGTTGATGTCTTTGCCCTCCTCGAGCTGCTCGAGGAGGTTCTGGAGGTTGTTCCTGTTCAGGTCATCCGAGGCCTTGTCAATGGCCCTTTCGGGCTTGCCCTGGCCGATCATCTGCCGCCCCAGCTGGTGCAGCTCGAAGACGGTGGTCGCGGTATGAAGTTCTCTTGGCGATTCTAGATCAAGGGTTCGGGGGCTGTTTCGTATAATGCGGTGGCTTTCCAGAGATCATGGCGGGAGGGCAGGCTGAAGACGCTGCTGCACGGGCAGCTAACTCCCAGAGTCAACGGATGTAGCCAAGTAGGGGGAATCGTTTCTTGGCAATCGAATCAGGCAGAACGTTGTTGCACTATCAGCTCGTCGACAAGATTGGCGAGGGTGGCATGGGCGTCGTGTGGAAGGCGGTCGACACCGACCTGGGGCGCGAAGTCGCCATCAAGATCCTGCCGGACAGCCTGGCAGGCGATGCGGACAGACTCGCGCGATTCGAGCGCGAGGCTCGCCTGTTGGCGACGCTAAATCACCCCAATATCGCAGTGATCCACGGTCTGCACGAAACGGACGGGGTGCGCTTTCTGGCCATGGAGTTGATACAGGGAGAGGACCTGCAGCAACGCCTTACTCGAGGCCCTCTCGAAACTCCAGAAGCCCTGAGACTGGCACAGCAAATTGCCCAGGCTCTCGAAGCCGCCCATGAGAACGGTGTCATTCACCGCGATCTCAAACCAGCCAACATCCTGCTCAACGAGGACGAAGCCGTAAAGGTTGTCGACTTCGGATTGGCCAAAGCGTTCAGCGACGACTCCGTTCTCGGCAGCCCCGATTCCTCGCTCTCCCCCACCCTGACCTCGGCCGGCACGATCGCCGGCATGATCCTGGGCACCGCCGCCTATATGAGCCCGGAGCAGGCCAGGGGCAAGGCGGTGGATCGCAAGGCCGACGTCTGGGCCTTCGGCGCCGTGCTCTACGAGATGCTGACCGGACGCAAGGCTTTCGAGGGTGAGGTCGTCTCCGAAACCCTGGCTTCGGTGCTCAAGACCGACCCCGAGTGGTCCACTCTGCCAGGCGATACCCCGCCAGCGCTGCGGCGACTACTGGAGCGATGCCTGGAGAAGGACCCTCGCCAGAGGATGCGCGACATCGGCGATGCCCGCATCGCCATCGACGATCTGCGCTCGGGTCGATTCGAAGAGACCGAGTTGGTAGCGGCGGCGGCCCCAAAGCGCGGAAACAGGCTGGTCACAGCCGGTGCCGCGGTAGCGGCACTCTTGCTAGGTGCTCTCGGAGCATGGTTCCTGAGACCCGCACCCCCCGAGCCTGCGCATCGCCAACTGGAAGTCGCAGTGGCAGGCTCCCTGCCGCTGTTCTACGAGCAAGGCAGCGGGGTCGTCCTGGCGCCTGGCGGGGATCTTCTTGCCTTCACCACCGGACTGGCCAGTGACACCTCGACGTTCCACCTCAATCTGCGCCCTCTCGACCGGCTCGAGAGCACGGAGATCGCTGGCACGGGTGCGGCTTACAACCCCTTCTTCTCGCCCGACGGCCAGTGGGTCGGCTTCGCGACACCAACGGAGTTGAAGAAGGTGGCTGTCGCCGGTGGGACACCTCTGACTCTTTGCCAGATCTCCTTGAGTCGTGGTGCGACATGGGGCGAGAACGGAATGATTGTCTTCGCTTCATCACCTGCCTCGGCCCTGTCGTGGGTTCCAGCGGCCGGCGGCACGCCGGAGCCACTCACAGAGCTGGCCGAGGGTGAGGTCAGCCACCGATGGCCCCACTTCCTCCCCGGGGGTAGGCACGTCCTCTTCACTTCGTACATCTCGACCGACCGCAACGCTGGGCGGATCGAGGCCGTCGATGTCGAGAACGGCAAGCGGACACTGGTCCACGAAGGGGGCACCTACCCTCGATATGTGGCATCGGGTCACCTGCTGTTCGCCAACAACGGCACGCTTTTCGCAGCTCCAATGGATCCCAAGGGTCTCGAGCTCTCCAGATTGCCGGCACCCGTGCTGCCGGAGATCGCGGTCAACACCGAGGGTGGCGCCATGTACGACGTCGCCGGAGACGGCACTCTCGTCTATCTCACCGGCAGGGTGGCCGGCGCTCATCACCTTCTCAAGTGGTTCAATATCGAGGGCCAGTCGGCCGCCGTCACCGAGGTGCCTCGTGAATACGTCAATGGGCGGCTGTCACCGGAGGGTCGGCAACTGGCTGTGGAGCTGGTGTCGGAAGGCAACCGGGATATCTGGGTCTACGACCTGGAGCGCAACACCCAGACCCGCCTGACCTTCGCCGACGGCCAGGAGTTCTTTCCGGTGTGGTCCCCGGACGGCCAGTGGATCTACTACGGCTCCACTTCGAGCGAGGTTGGGATCTACCGCAAGCGAACCGACGGCTCCGGCACCGAGGAGTTGGTCCTCGCGGCGGTAGACAGCGTGATGATGAATCCCTACTCGATCTCTCCTGACGGCCGCTACATCGCCTATCACGATCAAGCTGCAGAGGGTGATCTCTGGCTGCTTCCCCTGGACGGATCCAGCGAGCCAGAACCCTTCTTCAAGAGCTCCAGCCTCGAGGGAGATCCGGTGTTCTCGCCCGATGGCCGCTGGATCTCCTACGATGCCGACGATTCGGGTGACTGGGAAGTCTACGTCCGACCTTTCCCGGGCCCCGGTGGCAAGTGGCAGATCTCGGCGGAGGGCGGTGAGTTCGCTCGCTGGTCGGCTGACGGTAGCAAGATCTTCTATCGCAATCGTGATGGCGGGATCTGGAGCGTAGACGTGGACGGCACCGGCGAGTCGTTCCAGGCCGGCAGGCCGGTCAAGGTCCTGGACCTGCCACCCGAGTATCTGGGTGACTGGGACATCAACGCCGAAGGCACGCGATTTCTCGTCATCCAACAGGGTGGGGCCAGCGGAGCTGGGGGTCCCAACACCGTCAAATTCGCCTTCAACTGGTTCGGCGAGCTCGAGCACCTGCTGGCAACTGGGCGGTAGGCGTCCTACCCATTCGGGTATTCCCTGCCCACCCAGGTGGTGCTAGGAATCGGGGGAACGAATAGGTTCACACTGCGCTGAAGCGCGGTCTGAGCCCCCGGGAGGTCATCATGGGTCACCTCGGCCACTTGAAGACGGAGTACCAATCCCTTCTCCACCGCCTCGATGCCGGTGTCGTGGGCATGCCCGAGCCCGCGGACGAGAAAGCCCGAGACGGCTGGCAGAGGATTCTGGAGATCCTGTTCACCCCCGAAGAGGCGGCGCTGGCGGCTCAGATGCCGGTGCGCCCTGCCAAGCTCGAGGGCATCGCCAAGAGGGTCGGCATCAGCCCCGAAGAGCTCGAGCCAAAGCTCGGGCCGCTCTGCGACAAGGGCCTCGTGATGGACCTCGTGAACCCCAAGACCGGCGATACCCGCTATCTGCTGGCGCCCCCGGTGATCGGCTTCTTCGAGTTCAGCTTCATGCGGGCGCATGAGGATTTCCCGCGAGACGAGCTGGCGCAGGCGATGGAGGCCTACATGCACGGCGACGACACCTTCGCCCGCGAGGTCTTCTCGGGCGAGACCGTGATGGGCCGCGCCATGGTCAACGAAGACCAGCTGGCCGGCGACCCGCTTCCGGAGGTCCTCGACTGGGAGCGCGCCACGGCTGTCATCGACGACGCCAAGGAGATCGCTGTCTCCTACTGCTACTGCCGCCACAAGGCCGAGCATCTGGGCACCGACTGCGACGCACCTAAAGAGGTCTGCCTGTCCCTCAACGGTGGTGCCACTTTCGTGGTGCGACGGGGATTCGGCCGCAAGATCGAGAAACAGGAAGCGAGAGAGATCCTCGCCGAGTCCCGCGACGAAGGGCTCGTCCAGATCGCCGACAATGTCCGCAATCGGCCGACCTACATCTGCAACTGCTGCAGCTGCTGTTGCGGTCAGCTGAGTGCCATCAACGAATTCGACCTGCCCGCGGTCG
This sequence comes from Thermoanaerobaculia bacterium, assembly GCA_049664225.1. GTDB lineage: Bacteria > Acidobacteriota > Thermoanaerobaculia > Multivoradales > JAHEKO01 > JAUVRX01. The sequence goes on along the minus strand of JBATEX010000051.1, from coordinate 13,907 downwards.
TGCCTAGCGGCTTCGCGCCCGCGCTGGACGAGGAGCTCTGCAAGGGGTGCTCGCGCTGCGCCAGGGAGTGTCCAGTCGGAGCGATCACCATGGTCCCCGAGCGCGTCAGCGCTCAACGCAAGAGTGCAATGCTGCCGGAGATCGACGAGGAACGCTGCATCGGCTGCGGAGTCTGCTCCCATTCCTGCAAGGTCGACGCCCTGGAAATGGAGCGATCGAACCAGCTCCGCCACATTCCCGCCAACAGCCTCGAGCGGGCGTTGCGCATGGCCATCGAGAGGGGCAAGCTGCCCCACCTGCTGTTCGATGAGGGCGGCGGTAGGGGCAGTCAGTTCCTGAATCAGGTGTTGCAAACACTCAATCGGCTGCCTGTGAGCCAGAAGCTCCTGGCCACCGAGCAGGTCAAGTCCCGCTTCGTGCGCCAGGCCCTGAGCTCGATCAAGGATCCCACCGGTAACTGAGTCCGGCGCCTCGTTTCACAATCGGGCTCAGGGCGTGGCGAGCGTCAGGGTTGGAGATGGATTTCGCCCGCCTTCATCACGAACTGGACATCGAGAACCCGCTCGATGTCCTGCAGGGGATCGCCGCTCACGGCGATAAGGTCGGCCAGCATTCCTGCCTCGATCCGACCGCGGTCGGGCGTGTCGAGCAGATCTGCCGCGTTCACCGTGGCTGCCCGAAGCGCCTCCGCCGGTGTCATCCCCAGATCAACCATGGTGATGATCTCCCGGCCGTTCTCGCCATGAGGCACCAGCGGCGCGTCGGAGCCCATGGCGATCTTCACGCCTGCCGCAATCGCCGCCCGCTGATTCTCCCGGGCGAGCGGCATAACGTACTCGGCCTTTTCGCGAACCGGTGTCGGAAGGCCGTCGAGCTGCATGATGTCGGCGAGCGCCGCGGTCGGTACCAGATACGTACCCCGCTCCTTCATCATCTGGATGCTCTCCTCGTCCATCAACGAGCCGTGCTCGATCGAGGCGACGCCGGCTCGAATCGCCGCGTTGATGCCTTCGGTGCCGTGAGCATGGGCCGCCACCTTGATGCCGTGCCGGGCAGCCTCCTCGACGACGGCCAGCATCTCGGCCTCTGAATATTGCTGGGCACCGACGCTGCCTTCAAGCGACATGACTCCGGCGGTGGCGGAGATCTTGATGACCTTTGCACCGTGTTTGATCTGGTAGCGGGTCGCCTTGACGACTTCGTCGACACCGTCGGCGATTCCAAACTCGGGTCCCAGCTCCAGCACACCTTCGGCGCTGCCGACGAACATGGCCGGGTCGATGTGGCCGCCGGTGATGCTGAGGGCGTGACCGCAGGCGATGATGTGGGGTGCCGCGATGGTCCCAGCCTCGCTGGCCTCGGCCAGCGCAACGGTGATCAGGTCCAGCGTCGGATGCAACTGCGCCAGGTCCCTTACCGTCGTGAAGCCGGCCATCAGCGTCGTCCTGGCATTGGCCGCACCGCGCAACGCACCTGCAGCGCTGTTCTCGCTGAAGACCAGATTCCGAAAGTACGGATCGGAGCCGGTCAGATGAACGTGTGTGTCAATGAGGCCCGGCATGAGGGTCGTGTCGCCCAGCTCGACAACCTCGGCCCCGGATGGCACCACGGCAGGATTGACCGCGGTGATCCGGCCACCGTCGACGACGACCGTTGAGTTCGACAGAATCCGGCCGCTATCGACATCCAGCATGCGGTCTGCCCGCAAAGCAATCGGCTCCGCCAAGACGGCGTTCGCAAGAAGAAACAAGGTGAGCAGCAAGCTGGACGCACAGACACTACGGCGCATGAGAACCCTCCTGAAACGATGAACAAGTCGAGGTTGTGGCGGCCGAGTGTAGCAGGAGTTGCCCTCTTGCATTCGTTCTCATACCCTGGAGTCGTTCCACTCAGTTCCGGTCAAGGAGGATCCGATGATTCGCAGAAGCCTTCCGTTCGTGGCAGCGATTCTTGCCTGCTCTGTCCCACTAGCAGCCATCACCCCGGGCCATCACTTGCCAGAGGGTGCACAACAGACAGTTCGAGAGAGAAGCGTGGATATCCGGCGACTCTCCGGCGCCTTCGACATCAACATGCAGGAGCAGAAGATCTCGGGCCAGGTAGCGATCGATCTGACCCCGCTGAGACCCAACCTGCAGACGGTCTTGCTCGATGCCGCTGCCCTGGAGATCGAGGCCGTCGAGGTCCTGGGGCTGCAACCCTCCCCAGATGAGCCGACGATTCTGGGTTCCTCGATCGAGGGCCGGCAACTGCGGATAAATCTGCCGCAGGCTGCTCAGCCAGGCGAGATCTTGACCCTCCGCATTGCGTACTCGTGCAAGCCCAACTCGGGCCTCTATTTCTTTTCGGACTCCGAGAAAGGCTTTGCGCAGGCCTGGAACTACGGCGAGGGTGGGATCCACTACAGTTGGCTTCCCTTGTACAACGGCACGAACGACCGCTTCGCCGTGGACTTCCGCATCACCGTCGCGGAGCCTTTCGTGGCCCTCTCTAACGGGGTGCTCAAAGAAGTCGTGGAACATGCGAACGGCACTCGGACGTATCACTGGGTCCAGGCCGAGGAGATTCCCAACTATCTGCTGGCTCTGAATGTAGGCCACTTTGTGGAAGTTCAGCTCGACGATGCCCGCCTGGAATCGCACAGCGTACCCTTAAGTGTCTGGACGGAACCCGGCCGCGAGGACGCGGCTCGCTTCGCCTTCCGGAACACACCGAAGATGGTCGAGTTCTTTGCCCAACGGTTCGGCTATCCCTACTCCTGGCCCAAGTACGACCAGGTCCTGCTACGCGAGTTCGACTGGGCCATGGAGACAGCGACGATGGTCGGTTTTGGAGAGAGCGAAGCGAGGCTTCCCGACGATCCCTCGGACAGCCTATCTCTGACCTTCGACCGGGCGAGTGCCATCTGGCACTACGAAGACACCATCGCCCACGAGCTGGCACACCACTGGTTCGGCAACCTGGTGACCTGTCGATCCTTGGCTTCGATCTGGCTGAACGAGTCGTTCGCCTCCTTCGCACACACCCTGTGGACTGCGGAAGCCCGTGGAGAGGACGACCTCACGTACCAGCGCTGGAGGTACCGCAACGCCTACCTGGAGTACGTTCGATCAACGGGTGAGGTCCGCCCACTCGAGTTCTTTCGGTACGACGCCTCTGGCGACATGTACCAGGAGGAGACGACCTACATCAAAGGCTCACTTGTCCTACACATGCTTCGCCATGTCGCCGGAGACGAAGTGTTCTTCCAAGCGCTCGAAGGCTATCTCGCTGCGCATGCCTTCTCGGAGGTCGACTCCGGCGATTTCCAGAGGACCCTAGAAAAGGAGACGGGACACAACCTCTCCTGGTTCTTCGAAGACTGGATCGTCGGTGGTGGCGGTCATCCGTCCCTGCAAGTCTCGTATCTCTGGGTACCGGAGCGACAGGAGATCGACCTCACAGTCGAGCAAGTCCAGGCCGATCTCCCCTTCGAAGATCTGTTCCACCTCCCCGTGGATGTGGAGGTCCTCACCGCCGAGGGTTCCGAGACCCACACCCTCCAGCTCGATGCATGGACGACCCGGGTCGCACTTCCCGCGAACAGCCGTCCACAAGCCGTGATCTTCGACAGCGGCAACTGGCTCGTCGCAGAGATCGAGGTGGCCCGCTCTCTCGACGAGCTGGTCTTCCAACTGGAGCACGGCGACCTCGCCGCCAGGCTCCAAGCCGCGCGCCAGATCGCAGTCGACTTTCCACGACAGCAGACAGCGGTCGAGGCCCTGGTTGCTGCTCTGGCCGAGGAGAACGCTCACTGGGGACTCCGCCAGGAGGTGGCTCTGGATCTCGGAACCATGGGCGGCTCCAAAGCCACACAGGCTCTGGTCTCTGCCATGGCCAGCCAGGATCGGCGAGTACGGAGAGCGGCGGCGATCGCCCTTGGAGCAGCGGGGGAACCTGTGGCCGCGGAGGCTCTGCAACGAGCGATATTGGAGGACGAATTCGAGGAGGTGGTCGGCGTTGCGGCTCTCGCTCTCGGGCGGATGCGAGCTCCAGGGGCGGCCGATTTCCTGCAGGAGCAGCTGACCAGAGAGTCGAGTTGGGGCGACGTCATCTCAATTGGAGCGCTGCTCGGGCTCGTGGAGCTCGAGGACCCATCCCTCGTCCCCGTGTTCCGATCCTTCACCGACTCTCGATATTCGATCCAAGCACGCCTCGCAGCTTCGGAAGGTTGGATCCGTGTGGCACCCGAGGACCCGGCTCTCGCTCAGCGCCTGCGAGAGATGGCGTACGATCCGAGTCTCACCGTGCGAGGCGATGCCATCGGCAAGCTCGGGCAGCTTCATCGCGGAGAGGATGTGGATTTTCTACAGCTGATTGCCATCACCGACCCCGATTCGAATCTCGCCAAGGCTGCAAGCAACGCTGTCGAGCTGATCCAGGACTTCACGCAGACCGGAGACTGAGTCCTGGACGCCAACGTGCCAGATTCACCGCTGTCCCAGCGCTTGGTCTCCCTGGATGCATTTCGGGGTCTGACGATCGCCGCGATGATCCTGGTCAACAACCCGGGAAGCTGGGGCAACATCTACGCTCCCCTCGCTCACGCCGACTGGCATGGCTGGACCTCGACCGACCTGATCTTCCCGTTCTTTCTCTTCATCGTCGGGGTCTCGATGACTTTCTCCTTCGCCAAACGACTGGAGGAAGGGGATCGGTCACATCTGTATCGCCAGATCTTCAGGCGTTCCGCCATCATCTACGGCCTCGGCCTGCTGCTCAGCGCCTTTCCCGACTTCGACCTCGGGAACCTGCGCTATGTCGGGGTGCTGCAGCGCATCGCAGCGGTCTACCTGGTGACCTCGCTGATCGTCCTGAACCTGTCGAGACGCGCCCAGATCTGGGTGTTCGCTGGTCTGCTCGTGGGCTATTGGGGGGTGATGAAATGGGTGCCTGTCCCTGAATATGGGGCTGGTGTTCTGACCCCTGAGGGCAACCTGGCGGGTTGGATTGACAGCCTTCTACTGCCTGGGCGTCTGTACCAGGGAACCTGGGACCCCGAGGGCCTCCTGAGCACTCTACCGGCCGTCGCCACAGCGCTCAGCGGGGTTTTCACAGGCTACTGGCTCCGCTCGGGGCGTGCTCGTCTCCAGATCACCCGAGGTATGGCTGTGGCTGGCGGGCTGGCCATGATTGCTGGACTCATTTGGAGCCACTGGTTCCCCATCAACAAGAACCTCTGGACCAGCTCGTACGTGCTGTTCAGCTCCGGAGCCGCAATAGAGTGCCTGTCCCTTCTTTACTGGCTGATCGAGGTTCGGGACTACCGGAAGTGGGCGCAGCCGGCCGTGATGTTCGGCGTCAACGCGATCGCGGTCTTCGTGCTTTCGGGGCTCGTCACTCGGCTGCTGATCCGAATCCACGTCGCCGGAGACCCCGACCCGATCACATTGAAGCAGTGGCTGTTCGAGACCCTTTTCGCTTCTTGGGCCTCACCCATGAACGCCTCGCTCGCCTTCGCTCTGACCTACGTACTCTTTTGGTGGGTCCTGATGGCCTTGCTCTATCGCCGCAAGATCTTCATCAAGATCTGACCCCGAATCTCTCACCAACCTTCTCTTGGCTGCCAGGCTTCCAGCTGTCTTCTACGGGCTGATGGCGATCGAAATCTGTAATGAACCGGCATCTCGCGACACCTACCCAATGACCGCAGTTGATCCCACCTAATCTCACCTCCCAGCCCCGCGACAGCGGGGCTGCCTTTCTTGATGGGCCCCGCCTTTCGAGCCTTCTTCTGGAGGCACCGGCTTTCAGGCGACTCAGCGGTTGCCCGACGCCATCTTCTCCGCCTCGGGCAGGCCACGAAGGCGCATCATGCTCCACACTCCGAAGGCTGGGCCAAGCGCGAGAAAACTGAAGGCGTAGCGCCATCCAACGAGCTCGATCATAGGCGGGACCAGGCGGATCGTCACCAGCGTCAAGAGAAAACCCATACTGGTCTGGAGGGTCAGTGCCGTGCCGACGTACTGACTGTCGGACAGCTCGCTGACCGCGGCGCTGAATTGGGCACTGTCGGCGATGACGGTGAATCCCCAGACCAGGCAGAGGGCCGTCAGGATGCCGGGGCGCTCGAAGAAGAACCCTACCGAAACAGCGCAGCTACCCGAGAGAAGCATGCTCCAGCTCGTCACCAGCGTCCTGCCGAAGCCATCCGCAGCCCTGCCCGCCAGTATGCAGCCCACAGCGCCTATCGAGATTACGGCAAACGCGGCGATACGCGCACTAGCCAGGTCCCAACCCGCCACTCCATAGCTCGTCATCAAGAGGGCCGGCACCCACGCCCACATCGCGTAGAGCTCCCACATGTGCCCCAGGTAGCCGAAGTTCGCCAGCCGTGTCGGTCGATCCGAGAGACTCCGTCCCATAGCCCGCCACTCGAAGGGAGCCGAACGGGACAGATAGGGACCGGACCGCACGAACAGCCATGCAATCAGCGCCGCCAAAACGGCCTGACCGGAGGTCGAGAGCAAAACGCTTCTCCATGGAGGCATCCCTCCCTCGCCGAAGATCTCTATTCCGTTGAGCAGGTGTGGCAGGCCGGAGCCCACGGTGAGCGCTCCCACCAAGATACCGATCCAAAGCCCGAGGTCACGCTTGCACCAGGTGGCGACCATCTTCATTCCCACCGGATACACCCCGGCCAGGAAGGCGCCGGTAAGGAATCGACAGACCAGAGCGAAGCCGGGGCCGTCAGCCAGCAGCGGAATCGCGGCATTGGCCGCGGCAGCCAGAGCCGCACTCACCGCAAAGAGCTTACGAGGAGGAATGCGATCGGCCAGATTCAGCAGGGCGCTCAGAAGGGCCCCGAGGACGAAGCCCACCTGAACGCTCATGGTCATCCACGACTGGGCGGCACCATCCAGGTGCCACTCCTCGATGAGTTGCGGCAACACCGCGGAGGCCGCGAACCACAATGACAGGGCCAACAGGGTAGCCATCGAAAGCAAAGCCAGGGTGCGCCATTTCTCAGTGATCAGGCTGAACCTCCTCTGAACTGGTCCCACTGCGTCTCGGAGCTCGATCGGGTGTTTCGCCCGGACTCTACACGAAATGCATGGTCTCGAGACCGAGCCAATGGCACCACTGCAACGGGAAGGCCTGTCTATTTCCTTGACAGATCAACTAATGATATATAGACTATTGACATGGCACTTAATAAACCGGTTGAGCAGCCCAGCAAAGAGACGATTCTGAGCGTTCTCAAGGCCGCCGACCGGATCCGACGCCACTTCACCGAGATTCTCAAACCTTTCGGCCTGACCCTCCAGCAGTTCAACGTCCTGCGGATCCTGAGAGGTGCTGGCCCGCAAGGACTTCCGACGCTCGAAGTTGGCGAGCGCATGATCGAGAAGACACCCGGCGCGACGCGTCTGTTGGACCGGCTCGAAGAGAAAGGACTGGTAAGCCGCCAGCGCTGCCACGAAGACCGGCGGCAGCAGCTCTGCACCCGCACCCAAGCGGCGCTCGATCTGCTCGCCGAGCTCGATGAGCCGATCGTGCAGGGGGACCGGGACACACTGGCAAATCTCACCGCACAAGAAGAAAACGAGCTGAAGGACTTGGCTTCCCGAATCCTCCAGTGACATCCGAACCCACCGCAGCTCGGGACGAGTGTAAGGAATCCGGGAGTGGACTCACTCATGGTTTCAGTTGAAGGAAATGACAAAGACTACCCAGCGCGATAAAACGACTCAAAGGAGATGACTATGCGAAGTCCAAAATGGAATCTGTTCTTATTGGCTCTGGCCCTGGCGGCCGCAATCAGCCTGGCGGCTGGAGCACCCTCAGGAGCTGCGACCTGGGGCGTCGACCAGGCCCACACCGAGGTCAACTTCTCGGTGAAGCACTTCTTCACCCCTGTCACGGGTAGCTTCGACGAGTTCGAGATCAAGCTCGATTACAATGCGGACAACCCTACCTCCAGCACCGTCGATGTCAAGATTCCGGTCTCGAGCATCAACACAGGCAACGAAAAGCGCGACGGTCATCTGGTGTCGCAAGACTTCTTCGAAGCCGACAAGTACCCCTACATCACGTTCAAGAGCACCTCGGTCAAGGCCAACGGCGACGACCAACTGGTGGCTCGCGGACAGCTGACCATCAAGGGCGAGTCCCGTGAGGTCGACTTGCCGATAACGCTCCTGGGCAAGCAGGAGCTGCCCGAGCAGATGCAGCAGATGATGGGCGGCACCAAGGAGGTTGCGAGCTTCAAGGCCTCGACCTCCGTCGACCGCAACGACTACGGTGTCGGCGTCGGCAACTGGGCCGCAACGATGATCGTCGGTGGCGACGTCGCCATCGAGATCCTCCTCGAAGCCCACCGCAAATAGTCTCGACCACCAAACCGGTACTCAGCCGGGCTCGCCCAATCGGGGCGGGCCCGGTTTTCGTTGGTCCTGGGACTCGGGACCTAGATCCAGAACATACAACTTCTTGCGCCGATGAGGGCAGTAGGGGCTTAGGGGCGTAAGGGCCTAGGGGAATGGGAGGTAGGGGCCTAGGGGCGTAAGGGCTTAGGCGTGAAAGGACGACCGTGCGAGGCTTATCCAGTCAATGAGGGTTCGGCGTGGGGACCTCCACCAGGGGGTTGGTTATTGTGGAAGGGAGGATAGCCCCCTGGGGGCCCCACGTCGGACCCTCAGCAACAGCGGTCAAGTTTGGTTTCACCCAGCACCTGCGACCCACCCGGACGGACCTCTATGAGACATCGGTCCCATGCCCAGGACCCAGGACCTCGAGTCCCTGCGCCCTCCTCATGACCCAGGTAGAATCTTGGCTCACGACCTTAGAATCCGATGACCGAATCGCCTTTCATCGTCCTAGTCTTGATCTTGGCTGTTGCGGGCCTCTTCGCCTCCACGCTCGCCGTCGCCGATGATGAGTGCTTCTTCGAGCATGACGGCAACCTGGTTCTCTATCGGCCGACCGACGACATGGAGATTCTGGAGGTTCGGCTGGCTGATCGGCCGAACCAGGTCGTGGTAGTCCGAGACAGCGACGGAGACGCCCTCCTGCGCTCGAAGTCCGACCTCATCTTCCTGCGTCACCTCGAAACCGAGGAACGGGAGACCGGACGACTCCAGCCATTTCAAACCAGCCCGGCAGAGCCACCGCTGCACGGATTCGAGGGCCCCGGTCTGAAGGAGATCGTCGACATCTGTCGAGAAGAGGGTGACGATTCGGCGATCTGCAAAAGGCTCAAGGAGGAGTTGGCTGCCCTTCAGGAGGAATACGGCACGCCACTACTCCTGCTCAAGGACCTGGCGGAAAAGGGGCTGGGCGAATATCTCGAAGCGGCCCGTACCACCCTCAGAGACGGGAATTGCGTTCCTCCACCAAAAGAATCCGCAGACTCCTCAGACACGCCACAAGAGGAAGGCTGAGCCGCCGATTCCGGGGCCTCACCGTCTTCAAGCCTCGTACAGCGACTCGATCTCTGCCTTGTACTTCTCCACCACCGCCTTGCGCTTGATCTTGAGCGTCGGGGTCAGCTCGCCGCCTTCGATCGAAAAGTCTCGCGGCAGGATCTCGAACCGCTTTATCGATTCGTAGGAAGCCAGACTCTTGTTCCGCTGCTCGACCTCCATCTCGATGAGCTCCCGCACTTTGGGGTGCACGGCCAACTCTTCCAGGCTCAAGTCGCCGAGTTCGTTCTGCGCCGCCCACTCCGGCACGGTCTCGGGATCGAGGGTGATGATGGCCGACAGATATTTCCTGCGGTCACCGATTGCCACTACCTGCCCGATGTAGTGGGAGGTACGCAGTATCTGCTCGATGTGCTGTGGCGCCACGTTCTTGCCACCGGCCGTGATGATGAGATCCTTCTTGCGATCGGTGATCCGCAGGAAACCCTCGTCGTCGATCTCGCCGATGTCGCCGGTGTGGAGCCAGCCCTCTTCATCGAGGGCTTCCGCCGTCGCCTCGGGATTCTTGAAATAGCCCAGCATGGTGTTGGCGCCCCGCGTGAGCAGCTCGCCATCTGGGGCGATCTGATGCTCGACCTCGGGGCCGGGCAGACCAACCGAACCGAATTTGTAGTTGTCGAAGCGGTTCACATGGCTGAAAGAGGTGTTCTCGGTCATCCCGATGCCCTCGAGGATGAGAACACCGGCGGAGTGGAAGAACTCGGCGATGGTTTTGTTGAGTGGCGCGGCTCCTGACACCGACCATTCGAGGCGCCCCCCGAAGATCTCGACGATCTTGTGCAGCACGAGCTTGTAAGCGATGCGGTGCTTGATAGCGAGCCCGGCCGGGACGGGCTGCTTCTTCTGCTTCAGGTCGCTGACCTCGGTTCCGACTTTCAAAGCCCACATGAAGAGCTTCAGCTTGATTCCTCCCGCTTCCGTGGCGTTGGCCAGGATCTTGTCGTATGCCTTCTCGTAGACCCGAGGCACGCTGGCAATGAAGTGGGGGCGAATCTCCTGCAGATTCTGCACCACAGTGTTGAAGCTCTCGGCGAAAGCCACCGGCACGGCCTTTCGCAGACAGACGTAGACGATGAGCCGTGCGAAGACGTGGGCCAGAGGCAGGAACAAGAGCGTAGTGAAGAACGGCTCGATGTACAGGGACTCGCCAGTAGTCCAGCTGATAAAGACCAGATTGCCATGGCTGATCATGGCCCCTTTCGGCTCGCCGGTGGTGCCGGAGGTATAGACGATGGAGGCCAGATCATCCTGGCCGAGCTCTTCGCCCCTCTGAGCGAGCAGTTCCTCGGACACGTCGGCTCCCTTGTCCAGGAAGTCCTCCCAGCTCATCACCTCCCGTTCCGTGTCGGAGGGGCCATCGAAGATGACGATGTGCCGCAGTTTGGGTAACTGTCCCCGAACCTCGAAGACCTTGGCAAGCTGCTCGGCGTCCTCGACGAAGACGATCTCCGCGTCGCTGTGGTCGAGGATGTAGGCACAGCCGTCGGGCAGGTTCGAGGGGTAGATCCCGACCGTCACGCCTCCACAGCTGACAATGCCGAAGTCACACAGGACCCACTCCAGCCGAGTCTGGGACAGGATGCTCGCCCTGGCCCCCTTCTCGATCTTCAGCGCGATCAGGCTCTTGGAGACCCTCTGTACCGTCTCCCTGGCCTCGGTCCAGGTGACATCGAACCAGTTGCCATCCCGCTTGTGCCTGAAGGCGAGCTTGGAACCGTTGATGGTGCTGACTTCTTGGAACATCTGGTACAGAGACGGATAGTCCATTGTGGTTCCCCCAAGACTAGGCGGCGACGAGACCCCCCTAGAGCCTCTCACCCGGTGATTCGGTACACCCTGTTTACTTACCGGCTGCAGACCGGCGACGCAACACCCAAAAGGGTGGGCAATCCCCTTACAAGCTCACCCGCTTTGCAGGTGGGCGATCGAATTCGCGTAGTAGCGCAGCAGCGGCAGCTCACGAGGCACCACCGCCAGGAGTCCTTCTTCGTCCCGTTCCACCACTCTGCGCAACACGAGCATGCGCAGACCCACATCTATAGCGTACTCCCGATCGTGGCGTGGAACATAGACATGGTTACCGCCAGCCGCCAATCGCTCGATAAGCTCTTGCACCTCGGCCTTGAGCTCCAGGTCGCTGATGCTCCGGTCCGGCTCGCGCAGCAGAACGGTGGCTACCAGCGCCACGGGAGTCACGGGTACGATCCGACCGATCTCGCCCATCAGGTGATTCGCCAGCTCTCCCACGCGAGCGAAACGCTCTTGCTTTTCCATGGATCGCAGATCCAGGCCGCGCTCAGCCAGGTAGGCCTTGGCGAAGACGGGGCTGCCGAAGTTCACACAGGCGTATCCGAAGCGATGCCATTTTGCCAGCATCATCAACTGCAGCTGTCGAGTAACGAAACGTCCCGTCGTGTGGGCCGCCGCTAGACCCTTCTTCCGATCGCCCCCGGGATCGAGGTCCAGCAAGAGGGTCCGATCCTCCAGAACCCGGTCGTAGTTGAGGGCCACCGGCACGAAGGCCAGGTCACGCTCGCCATCGGGGTCGAAGTCCCGCAGCATGTAGTCCAATAATCCCAGCTTGGGCTCTCGGAGGCTCCCGTCACGACTCAGGCCGCCCTCCGGAAAGACTGCCTGGGTGACGCCCTCTTCCGTGGCCATCTGCACGTATCGCTGTAACACCTTGCGATAGAGATCGTTACGCGACCGACGCCGCACGAAGTAGGCACCCATGGATCGGATCAGGGATTCGAGTGGAAAGATCCGAGCCCACTCTCCGACGGCGTAGCTCAGAACCGCCTTCTCAGCTACCAGATAAGAAACGAGAACATAGTCCATGTTGCTGCGGTGATTGATGACGAAAACCACCGTCGAATCCTGGTCGATGGTTGCCAGCTCGCCCTCGTCGGAGAGCCCGAGGCGCACCCGGTAGAGAGAACGAGCAATCCACCGCGCGATGCCGTATCCGAGCCTGAAGTAGAAGTAGGCGTTGAAAGCCGGCACGATCTCGGAAGCGTATCGCCGGACCCGATCCAGCACCTCCTCGGAGCGCATCTGCTGCTCCTTGGCGTGCTGCTCGGCGGCGGCCATCACCTCGCGGTCGTAGAGCAGCCTGTCGATGAGGACCTGCCTCTTGGTGAGCTTGAAGGGTCGCCCGCGGATCTGGAACCGACTCTCGAGATCCTCGAGCACCCGCTGCACACGCCGCCGCAACACCCAGCGCAGGCTGGGCCGAATCAGATAGTCCAGCGTCGCCAGCGTCGCGAATGCGACCAGGAAGATCACCAGCCACAGAGGGAGGGTCACAGGTTGTGTCATTCGAGCCGAACCAGGATACCGGGCACTGCCTTGCGCGGCAAGGCAGGGAGGGCCTAGGGGTCCTGGGGTCTTGGGGTACTGGGTCCTGGGTCCTGAACAGATGACCATCTTGTGGTAGAGGGTCCGTCCGGGTGGTTCGCAGGGGGATGTCGAGCGTTGAAGCAGCCGGCGTCTCTGCCATCTGTTGCCAATGAGGGTCCGACCCTGAGGCCCCCAGGAGGCTGTCCTCCCTTCCACAGCAACCAACCCCCTGGCGGGCCCCACGCCGAACCCTCAACGACTGGAAAGACCTCGAACAGAGCTGCGGACCGTGGGCCCTCAAGCCCCTATGCCCCTATGCCCTTACTGCCCCAATTGATCCAAGGCTTCTAGTAGCTCCGCCACGGAGGGACGCACCTTGTAGTCGATGTCCACGCGCAGATAGCGAATCACGCCCTGCCTGTCGATGATCACGGTGGTCGGGTGGGGCACGACGGGATTCGATTCGTTGATCAGACCGTAGCTGGCGCTGACCTGGTTGTCGGTATCGAGCAGAACGGGGAAGTCCAGCCCTTCCTTTTGCTGGAACTTGCGGAGCTTCTTGGCCTCGTCAGGGCTCAGGGCCCAGAGCTCGGCTCCACGCTGCCGGATTTCATCTACACCTGCTTGCAGCTCGCCGAGCTGCTGGCGGCAGTACGGTCACCACGTTCCCCGAAAGAACGTCAAGACCAAGAGTTTGTCGCCTTGCAAGCTTGCGAGGCTCAGCGTCGCACCGTCTGTCGTGGACAAGCTGAAGGTCGGCGCCTGCTCCCCGACCTCGACCCGGGCCGCCTGCCCCCCCTCCTCCCCGGCGGCTACCGAAAGAGCCGCCAGTCCCAGGAGCAAGGCAAGGGTGAAGGTAATCAATGTCGCTCTTCGCATTCGGCAATCTCCTGTGTCATTCCACCAAATAGCACGGGAGCCACGATTTCGTGGCTCCGTTCGAAAGCGTCCCTGAGCCCCTACGCCCCTGTGCCCCTATTGCATTCACCGGTGCCAGATATTCGCTCGGGTGGTTCGGGTCGCCTCGTCGAGCGCAGGGCAAGGACCGAGGAGCATCTGAGAGGTCGATCCGAGGGAGAGGACGACAGGGGGTTCTTGCAGCGG
>JBATEX010000050.1:0-3319 GCA_049664225.1 Thermoanaerobaculia bacterium | reverse complement strand
GCGCCATGCCCTGGGCCTCCGTTCTTCGCACCAAGCTGTACCGGCCACCGGTTTCGGCGGATTTCGTGCGCCGGCAGCGGCTACACGAGCAATTGGATCAGGGTGTCGAGCTCCCGCTGACCCTGGTCTCGGCCCCTGCAGGCTACGGCAAGAGCATACTGGTCAGCGCCTGGGCGGAGACCACAGGGCGGCCCTGCGCCTGGCTGTCGTTGGACGAGGCGGACGGTGAGATCGCCGAGTTTCTGATGTATCTGGTCGCGGCCGTCCGCACCGTGGAGCCCGAGGCGTGCCCGGAGACCGAGGCGCTGCTGAATGCCCCCAGCCTGCCGCCGATGAAGGAACTGGTCCAGCGCCTGGTCCATGACTTGGAAGCCATCGAGACGCCCTTCATCCTCGTCTTGGACGACTTCCACCGGATCCTCGCGTTATCGGCGGTCCACGATCTTCTCAGCTTCGTGCTGGAGCAACCGCTCTCGTCCCTGCGCCTGGTGCTCGTCACCCGGCGCGACCCACCACTGCCACTGGCCACGCTGCGAGCCAGGGGCTGGATCGCGGAGATAGGTCTTCAGGACCTGCGATTCACTGCCGAGGAGGTCTCGGAGCTTCTCGAGAAGGTATCCGCGGTGAGGGTGAGCGAGGACGCCCTGGTCAATCTGGGGCACGTGACCGAGGGTTGGGTTGTGGGTCTGCGGTTGGTGTTGCTGCAACTGCACGAATCGAAGGACCCGGAAGGCTTCCTGAGCGAGTTGACCGGCGGTATGCAGCACATAAGCGAATACCTGGTGCAGGAGGTCCTCGCCCCACGATTACCTCGGATGCAGGACTGGTTGCTGAAGGCCTCGATTCTCGACCGGTTCTGCTCGGGACTGTGTCAGGCGGTATGCGCGACCGAGGACACTGAGCCATCAGATTTCGACGGAGGGCAGTTCTTGGAGAAGCTACAGCGGGGCGGTCTTTTCGCCATCGCGCTGGATCCTCAGGGCAAATGGTTCCGGTACCACCATCTGTTTCAAGAGCTGCTCCTCGAACAGCTGGAAGAACGCATGAGTCCTGACGAGGTCGCCGCGCTTCACCGCCGGGCCAGCGAGTGGTTCGAGAGCCAAGGCCTGATCGAAGAAGCTCTCCGGCACGCGCAGGACAGCAGCGAAGTCCAGTTGGCAGTGCGGCTGGTGGAGCAACATCGCTACGACCTGATGAACACCGAGCAGTGGCTCCGCCTGAAGCACTTGCTGATCATGTTGCCCCCTGAAGCTTTGAAGACGAATCCGATACTGCTCAGTACGCAAGCCTACCTGTATGAGCGCCGTGGTCAACTCATTGAAGCATTCGGGTACCGGGATCAGGCTGAGACGCTCCTGTCTACTCTTCCTCCCGATTCGCCTGAAGGTAAAGCAGTCCTGGGAGAGATCTTGGTTTTACATAGTGAGCAGCAGGTAGTTTCAGGAGAAGCGGATCGGTCCTATCAAATTGCAGAACAGGCCCTGGAATTGCTTCCTCCAGCGGCGCTCCATATCCGATCGTACGCAGTAGGCGCAAAGGTCCTGGCCTGTCAGATGAGTGGCGACATGGGTCGCGGGCGCGAGATCGTCAATGGATCACTGACCGAGAATGCTTTGCTCCCTCGCCTGACTGAAGCCAGGATGATGCTCTGGTTATGTCTGGCGTATTGGATGGAAGGCGACCTGAATGAGTTGAAACTACCGGCATCAAGGTGCATGAAACTTGGTGAGCAGCACGCGCTTCCGGAATCGCTCAGTTTTGGGCGATACTTTCTCGGAGTCTTCCACTATGTGCGCAACGAGTTGGCCGAAGCAACACGTTATCTGGTAGCAGTCGTTGACGATCCTCTTGCAGCTAGGTCACAGTATTTCGCTCAAAGCTCCTTTGCACTGGCACTCATCCATACCGCGCAGGGCCGCGATGAGGACGCTTCCAAGGTTGTCGAGCTCGCGATGTCGCAGCTCATGGAGAGCCATGACACGTCTGCCTTCGCAGTAGCTCGCGCCTTCCAGGTGGACCTGACTCTCAGGCAGGGGAAAGCCCTCGAAGCCGAGCGCCTGAGTGAGGGTGCGACCTTTGATGCATTGCCCCCCGTTTGGCTTCTCTACGTGCCCCAACTGACGCCGGCCAAGCTGCTGTTAGCCAAGGGGACGCCCAAGAGTCTGGAGAAGGCACTTGGTCAGCTGGATCAGCTAGATGGATTCCTTCGGAAAGTGAACCGCAAGACCATCCGGATTGATCTACTGGCCCTGCAGGCACTGGTCCTTGATGCTCAAGGCAAGGAGCGGGCTGCCTTTGAGAAGCTTAGCGAATCGCTGGCCCTGGCGGTGCCGAGTGGATTCGTCCGCAACTTCCCGGATTTGGGACCTCCGATGGCCGATCTATTGCGACGGCTGCTGAAACAGGAGCCGGAAAGCGCTTTCATTCAACAGGCCCTGGCCGCCTTCGCCACCAGTGGGCCGACACGGGCACCGGCTCACCGGGGTCTGATCGAGCGCCTGACGGTGCGCGAGGAGGAGATCCTGAGCCTGGTGGCCCAGCGTCTGCGCGACAAGGAGATCGCCAAAGAGCTGGTTATCTCGCCGGAGACCGTCAAGTATCACCTGAAGAACCTCTATCAGAAGCTCGGCGTCCACGGTCGCCGCCAGGCGGTCGTCAGGGCGCGCGAGCTCTACCTCATCGACCCCCCGTAGGCCCCATCCGCAACCTGGAGACCCCCCCATTTCCCCCCTTTTTTGGGGGTTAGATCGGCCTTCCAGGGCTCGTAGTCTGAGGCTACGACGGAGTACCACTCGGGATGTCCAACAAAGAAGAATCTGTGGAATTCGGTGGGCCGGCGGTCTATCGCATCGTCGTTCAGGGATGTCTGCGCGACGACTCGCGCCTCGGCGACATGCGGATTGTGTCGACGAGCGACGAGGCGGAAGCGCCGGTGACGACCCTGGAGGGGCGGCTGCGGGATCAGTCCGAGCTCAGTGGGGTCCTGAATACCCTTCACGGGTATCACCTGTCGATCCTGACGGTGGAACATGAGGGGGACGAGTCGAAGCTGACGGCGCGAGCTGACGCAAAGAACAGAATTCCAGCCGGCCTCAGCAAGAAGGACGGAACAGAAACCAAAGGAGAATGAGAATGGCGCCTCGAAACGAAAACTACGATGTCGTCTTGGCCAACGGCCGGGTTATCGACCCGGAAACCTATCTCGACGGCATCTACAATGTCGGGATCAACGGTGGGCAGATCGCCACGATCACAAAGGACAAGCTGGACGGCAAGGAGGTCGTCGATGCATCGAACCTGATCGTGTCGCCGGGCTTCA
>JBATEX010000049.1:0-2394 GCA_049664225.1 Thermoanaerobaculia bacterium | reverse complement strand
CGAGGCCGTCGCAATCATCATCGGTACCGTTATCGCAGATCTCATCTACCGGCTGGCACTCGCACGCCGGATTCGTGTCGCAATCAGCGTCGAAGCAGTCGAAATCGCCGTCGCAGTCGTTGTCCAGACCATCGTCGCAGGTCGCCTCCGGGTCTTCGGTGATGTCGCATCCCCCACCACACTCCGCAAACCCGAAGCGGCAGATGCGGGTGTTGAAGTCGAAGCTGCCAGTGGTCTGGTAGTACTCCTGGGTGTACCAGAAGGTACAGTCGTCCGTCGGGTCGACGCTCATCGACGAGTAGTCGCCCCAGCGCCCGCTCGATCCGACCTGAGCTCCCGTTCCTTCGTGACAGGAGACCTCACCTCCGGGCATCGTCCCAGCCGCATCTCCCGCCATCCGCGAGGTGTAGCGTACCGAGGGGAACAAGCTGCCGCTGGTGGCGCTGTAGCCGAGAGCGATATTGCCGTCCTGATCCTGGGCGATCGAGCCCATCCAGCGCTCGATGCCGTCATCCGGAGCAAAGGTGCCATCCTGCTGCAGGAACCAGCCGCTGTCACCGTCGGTGCTGCGGGTCTCGGCCCAGCGTATGCCGGCTCGTTCGCCGCCTGCGTCCACGGTCGTGTTGAGCACCACCCGGGCGTTGTCGCCGAACCAGCGGTACTGCGCTCGGTACATGGTGAAGAAAGCCAGGCTGTCGAGGGCCTCGCCACCGTTGACCGGGCTGATGGTGTTTATGAAGCGGTCGAAGTTCGAGCCCGCCACCACGAAGGGACCCTCGGTGTAGGTGGAGCTGGGCAGGTTCGCCCAGTCCACGCAGAGGGTATGGTTGCGGTAGCCGTCATTGGCGTAGGGCGAGTCGTCAAAGGCCGCGTCGACTGCCGTCCAATAGGTGGGACAGGTGCCGGCCGGCGGCGTCGGTCCCGCCAGGTGCGGTGGCAGCTGGCCTTCGACACAGTCGGCCGCGGAGCAGGGGTTGATGAATTTGATGAATGAAGCCGGAGCGCCCACCAGCATGGCGTCACGCTCCATGACCCCGGCGCCGACCGAGAAGGATCCGCCGGCGCCGCCGAAATCGCGGGTCGTGAAGGTGTAGGCGCTCTGACCGCTGCTACCGGTCGTGCCGTCATCCCACACACCCAGCTTCGGGTAGTCGTTGGCGCCGCCCGGCGTCACCACGAATTCGTAGCGATGATAGGGGCCCAGGGGGTCGCTAGTCGTCGAGACCGCCACGCACTGGATTCCCTGGTTGACCGAAAACTGACTGAAGAACCAGCGGCCGGCTGTGTCGTCGTAGAGCACCACCGGGTCGCCGTCGTTGTTGGCCTCGCAGAAGCCGCCGAAGCCCACCCAGAAGCTGTTGCCAGTAAACGGACCGGCGGTCAGGGAGCCAGTGACGTCGAAGACGCCCCAAACCGAGTTGATGTACTGAATGTAGATCCGGTTGCTGTTTTCGTCCAGGCCGATGTCGCCGTTGGTGTCCGGCGGCACGACGGAAAAGCCGACGGTGTCCCGGTTGTCCTGCTCCGACAGCCCTGGAACGCTCAGACTGGGCGAAGGAGTGGGAGCGAAGGATGGCGCAAAGGCAGACTGCAATCCGCCATCCGGCTCGGCCAGGGAAGGATCCTTGCCGAAGTCCGGCTTCTCCATGAGCGGGACTTCCTTGCTGAGGCCGGTAAACGGCGCCGCCGGGATCGCCATGTCGCGCAGCGGTGGCGAAGTGTCGTGGCGGATCGCCTGGCCCGTGGCCACCGCCGGACCCTGAGCCCAGGCCGGCGACAGGGCCAGCGCGAGCATACAGAGACCTACGAGTACGAGAGTCGTTCGCGTCTTCATGCTTCCTCCAATTCCTCGAGATAGGTGAGTAGTTCGGACGTCCATACGGGAATTGGGGGAAGAACCAGCTGTTCGCAACTTCAAGAATCCGCGAACGCCGACCCACTCCTCGCTACCAGTACCGTCCTTTCTGTTACCACTTCGATGGGCGACAGTATACCTTGCGGAGTAGCAGATTCAAACTTATTGCAATCTCTCTATAGGATCTCCCATTCTGTCGGCCGAGGGGCGAGTCTGTCTTCCCCTTGCCAACATTGGGTCCTGGCTCGATGGCGCTAATCAGGGACTCAGGAAACGGAGTCCCTCGAGATCACGAGCTGCCGATGCGAACCGCTCCGAAGCGTGCCGTCGGACTCTGCACAGAAAAGAAAGAGCCGGGGCCTGAAGGGCCCCGGCTCGAGAATGCCAGTGGAGATCTGGCCGTCAGACTACCTGCACCGGCCGTTGCTCTTGCATATGCCCGAGCAGCAATCGTCGTCGAGGCTGCAAGAAGCGTTCTTTGGCTCGCAGATAGTGCAGGCCGGATCGATGCCGTCGCAGTCGAGATCGTTGCAGTCGAT
>JBATEX010000048.1:0-39282 GCA_049664225.1 Thermoanaerobaculia bacterium | reverse complement strand
CAGGTCTCCCTCGTTGCCCTGACCACCCAGGTACAGCGCCGCGTAGGTGCTGTCGAAGTGGAACAGGGTGTTGCCCGCCGCATCCTTGACTCGAATATCGCCGACGCCCCCGTCGATGACTACTCGGCTCTTGTCCCCAGCGTCGCAAATCTCGACGACCCCAGCATTGGACAGACCGCCAGCGCGCAGATTTGCGTCATTACCGTTGAGTCGGAAAACACGGGTGCCACTGCCGTCGTTGATGTCGATGATTCCCCTCTTCCCGGAGTCCCCAACCGTGACGACACCATTCCCACCTCGCACCGTGATGGTGACTTCGGACGCGTTGTTGAGCATCTCCAGCTTGCCTTGAATCTGTTCTGACATCCTGATTTCTCCTCTCGAGCCGCGAGTAGCGCGGCGATTCTGTTGGGTTCAGCCAGCACCCATCGAGTTATCTGCTCAGCCTTTTGGCTGGCTCTACTCGTCTCAACGCAGTTTCCTGCCTAGGATCCTGAAGTTGGATTCAGGTTACCAGAAGGGTGGTTATGGGTAAACTCTCGGCACGGCGGCCAGATATTGAAGGAAGCCGGTGGATCTTTGTCACACCGCTCAACTTCTGGGCCCCGTGGTGCAAGAATGCGCCCGAGACACGAAAATCGACGGCAGGGGCGCTGTCTCATACTGGTGCCCGGCTAACTCAGCCGACATGGCACAGCCTGCGAGATAGCGGCCCTGACATCGGAGGAGGCTCAATGGCGAATGACAGCTGGCTGTACAGTGGGAGTAACTCGACGCGCATCGCATCGCCACACGCCCCAGGGAAGCCCGAGGTCGGCAACTGCCAATCGACCGTCCGCGCGGCCGGCACTTGCGGACCCTTCACACATTGCGCCGGCCTGATTCCGATGGCCGAGGGCCCCCGCTGATCATGGGCAAGAGCTTTCGCGGGGCCCTCAACGGAATCGGCGAGCCGGGCGCCGACGGCCTCTACCCGCGCTGGCCCGGCGATTTCCACTGGTCACCGCCTCGTATGTCCGAGGTCATCCGGCTGCTGAGACATCCACAGGTAGCCGCCTGGACAAAGCCCAACGAGTGGGAATTCGCCAATGAAGACTGGACCGAGGAGTGCCAGGGTGTGACTTCCGACGGTACCCACTGGTACCTGTGCAGCAACAAGTGCGGCTGGGGCCTCGAGCCCGAGCGCCGGGCGATCTACAAGTTCGACGCCAGCATGAACTTGATGGCGCATCACAGGTTGGGCCCGTTCCTCGACGCCAACTTCGGCAACGTGGTCTGCGAAGGCGTTCACGTCGGCGACATCGACTGGTATCAGAGCATCATCTACATTCCAGTCGAGAATCCGATGGGGCTCATCGCCCTTTCGGATGATTTCGCGTCGACCTCGAAGCACCGTCTCCTGGGCACCAACGGCGGCGCACCACCTCAGACCCATTTCTCGTGGTGCGCGGTCAATCCCTTGAATGGCTTGCTCTACAGCTCGGACTTCGACAATGTGAACCGCGTTTTCGCCTACGAGCCGGGGACGGACTACAAGCACGTGGCCACGCTCAAGCTTCCCTTCAGGACTCACCGGGTACAAGGCGGCTGTTTCTCGCCGGAGGGCAAACTCTACCTGGCCTCGGACACGAGCCACGACATCCGGGGGTTCTCGAGCCTTACCGGCGCCTATCTGGGCAGCGCTTCCATTCAAGTCGAAGAAGACGACCAGGAGGTCGAAGGCATCTGCTATTGGAAGATGACCACCAATGGCACACCGACCCAGGTTCACGTAATCCTGCTGGACAACGACGACCTGAGCTCAGACGACATCTGGTTGAAGCACTACGCATCACCAGTGCCCAACCTCGTGTAGGCACCGTCCACAAAGCCCTCGCGACACCAGGATTCCAAGCTGAGCTTGCCGAGACCCGCGCGCTTGGGTGATACCTCTGAAATCGCCAGCTGCGATCGCGGCTGACCTCTTCTGGCGAGATTCCTCACCTCAAATACGTCAAACAAGACGATGCTGGCTCGTGCCACTTCGGCTTCGCCCTGGGGGGTCGAGGCCATTCCGATTCAAATCGAGGTGGATCTGCACAACGGCCTGCCGCAGATGCAGATCGTCGGGCTGCCGGACACGGCCGTGCGGGAGAGCCGCGAGCGTGTGCGCTCCGCTATCCGTAACTGCGGCTTCGAGCTAGCTCCCCGCTCGGTGGTCATCAATCTGGCGCCGGCCGACGTCCGCAAGGAGGGCAATCACCTGGATCTGGCGATTGCCCTGGCCTTGCTGTCGGCCTATGAGCAGATCCCACCCGAGTGCCTCGACTGGCGGCTGTTCTGTGGCGAGCTGGGGCTGGACGGTGGCATTCGGCCCATTCGCGGAGCCCTAGCCATCGCAGAGCTCGGTGGCACTCAAGGAGCTGAAGAGGTGCTGCTGCCAGCCCCGAACTGTCCCGAGGCAGCGGCTCTCGGCGCCGTTCCGATCATCGGGGTGCGCAACCTGGCTGAAACAGTCGAGCATCTCGTCGGTAATGCGCCTATTCAGCCCACTCGGAATCGCAGCCACCTACACGAGGCCCGTGCCCTTGGACCCGATATCGCCGAGGTACGGGGCCAGGAAGCCGCCAAGAGAGCCCTCGAAGTCGCAGCAGCAGGAGCGCACAACATGCTGCTGATCGGGCCTCCGGGTGCCGGCAAGACCATGCTGGCGCGTAGACTGGCTCCGCTTCTGCCTTGCCTGACGCGAACCGAGTCGATTGAAGTCACCAAGATCTACTCGCTGATGGCCGCGGATCCGCCCAAGGGTCTCTTGACCGCAAGACCGTTCCGCAGCCCCCACCCCAGCATCAGCACAGCCGGGATGGTGGGCGGCGGCAGCTTTCCGCGTCCCGGTGAAGCGACCTTCGCTCACCACGGAGTCCTGTTCCTGGACGAGCTGCCGGAGTTTCGTCGCGACACTCTGGAGGCCTTGCGCCAACCGATGGAGGAAGGCGAGCTCACCGTAGTGCGGGCCCGTGCCCGGCTTCGGTTTCCGGCCCGCTTCATCCTTCTGGCGGCGATGAATCCCTGCCCCTGTGGACACCTCGGCGACTCGCGGCACGAGTGCGTCTGCCCGCCCGCACAAGTCGAGCGGTACCGGTCGAAGATCTCGGGCCCCCTTCTGGACCGCATCGATCTACATATCGAAGTGCCTTCGATCTCGCTCGAGGAGCTCGACGGCAACTCCGGAGAATCCACAGCTCCGGTGGCTTCCCGCATCGC
Source organism: Thermoanaerobaculia bacterium (assembly GCA_049664225.1). Taxonomy (GTDB): domain Bacteria; phylum Acidobacteriota; class Thermoanaerobaculia; order Multivoradales; family JAHEKO01; genus JAUVRX01. The sequence continues at coordinate 36,039 of JBATEX010000048.1, read as the reverse complement.
GGCGGCCCGCACTCTGCAGGGCACTCGGTTCGAGGAAGGCTTCCCCACCCCGTACAACTCCGCCCTGAGTGGTCATGCACTTCAGGAAGCCTGCGAGCTGACTCCATCAGGCAGGTCCCTCCTCGAGTCGGCCTTCGAGAAGCTCGGTCTCTCGGCGCGCTCCGTGCATCGACTCCTCAGAGTAGCCCGTACCATCGCCGATCTCGAGGGTAGCTCGGCGGTGCAACCGCCACATCTGGCGGAAGCGATTCAATACCGTGCCCTCGACCGTCGGTATCAGGTCTGACCCGCGGGCCCATGCCTTCAAGGAGCGCTTCATCGGGCCGCCTACTTCCACATGCGTGGATCGAAGTGAAACGGGCGAGGGCTGCAGACACGGATGCTCGAGAACTGCTCGTGTGCCGGATTGAGAAGGTAGTTTCTCTCATCCGGAACAACTGCCGAAGGCACGGAAAGGACCACAGTCTGGCAGCGCCGAATCCACTCCGTTCCGAGGTCTTGAAGCGCCTCCGGGGCCGGGTACGTTCGCCAGTTCCCCGGCAGGTCGCCAACCTCGATGGTCTTATGCTCAAGCCCTGTTGGGATTTCGGCTCGGACCGACACGAGGCCGTCTGGAACAAGATCTGTATCGAGATTGACGAAGTACTCGAGAGCAGCGAGCGACAGACTCTTTGAAGTGTACGTCACACGGACCCCGGGGTGATTCCAGCGGCCCCCATACAGTCGCGCCCCCTCGCCATCGAACGACTCGTGGTCCGCCTTGGAGATCCGCCAGACGATAAGGGGGAGCTGGGAAGGGGACGGGCGGGTCGCCGCCGCAACCGCCATCAGCTGATGACACCGTGCTCGATCCGGCCCAGAACCTGCTCGACCTGGCGCGAGCCCAGGTCGGTGCGGACCAAACGCACCGGCGGGTAGCCCCCAAGCGCTCGGTTCGGGCGATGGAGCCAGCGCGCAGCCTTCTCGATCTCCCCAAACACTTCGGTGGCCCGGGCCGCGATCCGGGCCATTCGATAGAGGCGATCCGACTCGTCCGGCTGGAGCTGTTGCTCGATCTTACGCCGACTGAACGTCCGAGGTGACAGATTCAGCGCCTCACAGACCTCGCTCCGATCCAAGTGAAACATCACCATGACCGACTCGAGAGCAGCGTAGGGTAGGCCCTCGAGAATGCGCGCGCGCAGTTCCACGCTGGAACGCGGCCTCTTCTCGAGAACAGCCTGGCCACCCAGGATCTGCACGATATCGGGAGTCTTGGTCGAGATCTGTGCCGCAGGTTTCGCCATACGGCACTTATGATAGCGCCATTTGGCCACTCCAGTCAATCAACCCGGTCCCTACCGCCAGCTCATCCGGCTGGGAATTGGAGGCTTTTTCCAGGCGAAGAAGCATCCTCCACGACTGGGATACCGGCCAATAAACCAATGAACCTCAAGGCGGACGAGGTTTCGACCAGGGACAGGAGTCGATCTTCTTATGCAGAGCTCGATCGGGACTCTCGAGACGAGCCTGTTTCAAATTTGCCCTAGCGGCCTCGATTCGGCCGCAGTCTTGTTGGGCCAGAGCCAGCCCGTAGATCACCCAACCCCGAGCTGTCGATCCAGAAGGAGCAGTCACCAGCGCCGTTTCAAATGTCTTGATGGCTTCCTCGCAGGCGCCCATCGCGCGATGGATACGTCCCAGGGTTTCCAGCGTGAGATAGGAATCTGGACCACCAAGCGATACGGCCCGCAGAGCCAGCTCTCGAGCTTGACTCAGGTCGGCTTTCGATTCCAGCAACAGCCAGGCGAGATTGTTGAGTGCGTCGGGCTGATTGGGCTCAAGGTCGAGAGCCCTGCGGTAAGCGGCCTGGGCTTCGTTTGTGAGACCCTGCTCCAGCCGAACGTTGCCGAGATTCAGCCAAACAAGGCCCGACTCTCGGCCGGTGTCGAGCAAGTGCAGGTAGATGCCTTCGGCTTCGTCGAGGTGTCCGGCCTCTTCGAGGGCGACGGCGTATCGAATGGCATCGGTATCCTGGCTAGGTCCCTGACCGGGTGAGACTCGGATGGTTGCAAAGCCGGTATCCGACCAGGCACTCGAGATCCTTTGCAACGGCACCCATCGAGTCTCTCCATCGCCGAAGTGGATCCGCACCAAATCGTGTTCCGGATCGAAGCCGTCCACGATCACATAGTGAAAGAGATCTCTGCTCTTTCCGGGTGCATCGAAGATCTGCAGCATGAGGATCAGGGGCTGCCCGATCTCGACACTCTCGCGAATCATTGTGCGGTCCCCAGCAACGAGCTCGGAATCGAATCCCCGTTGACGGGCGGCGAGCAAGACATCGATGGACAGGACGCCGCCGTTTTCCGCCTTGGGCAGCTCCTGGTGGAGATCGTGGGTCGAGATCGGATGCCCCCAGAAGGTCATCACACCGGAGAGACTGGCAGCAGCACATTGCACGACACCCGACTCGCTCGTGGGGATCCCCTCGAGGTGCTGCGCCTTGGCACCAGGCCGGCGTGCATCCGGTTTGAATGTGATGCACCCGCTCAGCGTCAAAAGAGCTGAGCAGGTCAGTGCGATTCGCGCTAGCGGCAGCGGGATCAAAAGAGCGCGGTCAGAATCAAGACACCCAACAGAGCTGCGAGCAGGATCCAGATGTATTTGGGTACTGCGGCGCCGGCGGCCTGGATCTGATCGACCTGCGTCATCAGAGTATGAATCTCTTCGGGTGAGAGCTGTGCCAGACGTTGGTGAGCCTCCGCGGTGCTCAAGCCATGATGGGTCAAAATCTGCGCGACCTCGGGCTGCGACACAACCGCCTGAATCTTGGCGAGCTCGATCTCTCGATCGGCGACACTCTGCTCGGGTTCCGTCTTCGAGGGGGATTGCAATGCCACTACTGGGGCGCCAGCCACCACCAGAAGGGTCAGCAAGAGGCTCGGGATCAACAACCTGGGAAGCATGGCTCTCATCGGTAGGCTCCTGTCTGTGTCTTACTCGACTGACATTTACATTATTGCACCGAGATCGTCGTTCAGCTGCGAACCTGGTCACAGTGGGCTCGGTCGCGGGTTTACCCGTCCTATCCAAAAACTCGGCCGAACCTGGCTTTGTCCTACCTGCAGATGGCCTACGCGACAGCGTTCTGCTTCTTCTGGACCCTATCTGACCAAGAACACAGCGATCGGCGATCGCCCCCCTGCTTCAATCCTGACAGAAACAACGACGTCGGTCCATTGATCGCACCCTACGGGGACAAGGCACTGGGACGGAGGAATGCTGCCAGAAAGTTCAGAAAAGACAGGAATTCGTTGAGCGGATGAGCTTACGATAGGCACAGTTGAGGCATTTCAGGAGGCCTGCAAGCTGACTCCCTCAGGCAGGTCCCTCCTCGAGACGGCCTTCGAGAAACTCGGCGTCTCCGCGCGCTCCGTGCATCGACTCCTCAGAGTAGCCCGTACCATCGCCGACCTCGCTGGCAGCCCTTCGGTCGAGCCGCCACATCTGGCGGAAGCGATCTAATACCGTGCCCTCGACCGTCGATATCAAGCCTGAAGTGGTATTCAGATCGTGGAACTATAGCGCCGCCCTTACCCCTCCCCCCAAGGGTTCGTCGCAAACACCGAGAACTCGGGCCAGAGGGCACGACGATTGGCGGAGAGCGTCGACAGGATTGCGTCGGCGATGTCGGAAGCGTAGAGCTTCTTGGGGTTGTTGCGGCCGGTCTTGCCGCCCCAGGCGGTTTGGACCTCGGAGGGACAGACCGAGATGACGCGGATGTCGTGGGGGCGAAGCTCCGCTTGCCAGCACTGGCTGATGCCGCGGACGGCCCATTTGCTGGCGGAGTAGGCAGTACCGTTGGCGTGGCCCCTGATGCCCGAGGTAGAGGCGATGTTGACGATGTCGCCCTGGCCTTGCTCTTTCATCAGCGGTACGACGCGGTTGGTCAGGTCCACCAGGCCAAAAACATTGGTATCGAACATCGTCTTCATGGAGTCCATGTCGACCTCGCCAATGGGAGCCATGTAGCCATAACCGGCGTTGTTCACCAGGACATCGATGCCACCCATTTGCTCCTGGCAGACCTCAACGGTACGGGCATTGTCTTCGCCCACCGAGACATCGGCCTTGATGCCGTGAGCGCCGGTCTCCGAGGCCACCCTCGCGATCAGATCCAAGTTGCGGCCGGTAAACACGACCTCATTGCCCGCCGTTCTTGCCGCCTCGGTGATCGCAGCACCAATTCCCTGGCTGCCGCCGGTAATCAGAAAACGTCTATCTCCCATTTCTAATCTCCTCAGAGTTCTCGGTGAAGATCTGATCTTACAGTGAGCGTCCGACGGCAAGGGCGCAATTCGGCGCAGTCTGTCGTCGAAGCCGGTTGATTTCACCAACCGGGAGTGGCTCGACAATGTCTCGGCGCAAGAATGGAAAGGTCGTTTTGGTTTTCGTCTGATCCGATCACCAGAACGTCGCGACCAGCAGCGCAGTCACGACCAAGAGGGCCATCCCCAAGAGCCGATAGTTCTTCCAGTACGGTTGCCCGCGAAGCTGAGCCGATTCATTCGAGAAACTTCTGGGCGTCCAAAGCAGCTCTTCGACATCCTCCCTAGGTTCGGCAGGGGTCGCCAAGCTGACCACGACAAGTACCGACACCGACACGGCAAAGAGCATCGGGGCAGCATAGAGGAAGTGCAGATCAAAGGCCTGTTCGACCACGACCAACCAGAAAAGAACTCCACCGCTCGCCAGACCGGCAACAAACGCGGTGAAAGCTCCGGCCGCGTTTGCCCGGCCCCAGAAGAGGCCGACCAGAAACAAGGCGACGACCGGAGGAACGGTGAACGAGAGCGTCGCCTGCAAGTACTTGAAGAGTGACGGAAAGCGCTCGATCTGAGGTGCCCACACCACCGCCAGCAGCATGAAAACAAACGTCACACCCTGTCCGATCCGCTTCAGCCGACTCGGACTGAGCTGCGGATAGCGGCGCGAGATGAAGTCCATCGTCACCAGCGTCGAGGCCGAGTTGAGCGTCGAATCGATCTGCGACATCAAGGCGGCGACAAATCCGGCGAAAACCAGTCCCAGAAGGCCCGCGGGCAGGAGGTCGAACAGTAGCGTCGGATAGACGAGATCAGGCGTGGCGCTCAGCTCCGGGTACAACAAGAGCGCGAACGTGCCCGGTAGGACCATGATGAAGAGCACCGGGAGCTTCAGGAAGCCTGCAAAGAGACTTCCCCATCGAGCGTGGTCCAGATTCCGAGCAGCGAGGAGACGCTGAGCCATGAACTGGTTGGTACACCAGAAATAGAAGCCCAGGAGCGAGACCCCCAACAAAAGACCCGGCCACGGCACCCCTGGGTCTCCCACCGGGCGAATCAGGCTCAACTTTTCGGCAGGCACCCCGGCAACGACTTCTCGCCAACCACCGATTCGGCTCCAGGCAGTAAGCGTAATCACGATGGAGCCCACGACCAGTAGGACGCCCTGCATTGCGTCGGTGTAGATGACCGCTTTCAGCCCACCCAGAATGGTGTAGAAGCCCGCCAGGATCGCCAGCGCTGCCACGGACTGCCAGATCGGGACCTCGGGTAGCACGAGTCTGAAGATCACGGCGCCCGCATAGAGACTGCCCGCAGTATCCACAACGATGTTGAGAAACAGCGTAAGGAGCGAGAAGCCAGTGCGCACGCGCCCGTCGTAGCGTCGCTCGAGGAACTCGGGCATCGTGAAGACCCGACTCCGCAGCACTGCCGGCGCCAGAAAGATCGCGTAGAAGGCGAGCACCAGAGCCGCCATCCACTCGTAGTTGAAGACCGAGATGCCGGTGGCGTAGGCGTCACCGGCCAGACCGACCAGGGTCGTGGACGAGATGTTGGACGCGAACAGACTGATCCCTACGAGCGGCCAGACAACGTTGCGGCCGGCGAGGAAGTAGTCCTCCGCGGTGTCGGCCCTCGCACGCGCCAGCCAGATGCCCTTGCCCAGGATCACCGCGGCGTAGAGCCCGATGATTGCGAGATCGAGAGGAGAGAAGCTGAATTCGGGGCCGGCCACGCCTTCAGCTCATGCGTTCGGCCAGAGGCCGGTACTGCAGCGCATACAGCATCTCGAGGTATCGCTGCGTCTCGTCACGTTCGAGATGCGTTACGTACCTCCAGAAGCCGTAAACGCGAGAGAGCGTCAGGAGTCGCTCTGCATACCGCGTCCACGTATAGCGACTGTCGACCCTCGCCAGCGCTCCTTGGGAAATCCGATCCCAGTATCCGGGATCCTGCGAACACTTCTCGAAGAACGCAGCCATCTTTTCGGCTGCTTTCTCGCCGTGGTTCGGATTTATGTGGAATCCCGATACGCCGTCCTCGATGATCTCGAGCGGTCCTCCAAAGCAGGTCGCAAACGTCGGAAGCCCCGTGCTCATGGCCTCGATGACGGTGAGACCGAACGCTTCGAACAGAGCCGGCTGGACGAAGGCCCCCTTCTGGTCCGCGACAAAGCGATAGAGCTCGCCATTGCTTTCCCTGTTTACCTCCGCCTCGAGCCAGCGCACATTGCCCCGAAGGTCATGGGTCTCGAGGAGCTCGTGCATGAGCTCGATCTGCTCGAGCTCGTCGGCATCCTGAGAGCGGTGGGGATCGACGAAGCCGGCAACAATGAGTAGATTCGCCTGTTCGCGAAGACGCTCGCTCTTGCCGAACCAGTCCACCACTCCGGTGATGTTCTTGATTCGGTCGAGCCGCGCCATGCTGAAAAGAAGCGGTTTTTCGGGCTTCGCGAGCACTCCCCACGCCGAGCCGTCCTCACGATCCCCGCAGACCAGCTCCTGGTGCTCGGGCAGCAGGTGCGTCAACCGTCGATCCTCGTCACTGCCCGGAAAGAAGATGTCGGAGGCGGCGCCCGGGGAGACGATGTTGAACTTGGGATCGAGCACGTCGATCCCCTGCACCACCCGGTAGAGACCCGGCATCGTGAAAGCGCTGTGGGCTTCGTACTGGCCGATGCTGTCCTCGGTCCCCGCGATCTCCTGATAGGTGCTCGTGATGATGAAGTCGGCGGCATTCATCGAGATCAGGTCGGCCGTGAACTGACACGAGAAGTGGTATTTGTCGTCGTTCTCGCGCCAGTAGAGATCTGAGAACAGGTACTTGGTCTTCTCCAGCGCGTGCGCGATGTTGCACTGGGTCACACCGAGCCGTGGCGCCAGCAGCGACGCCACCAGGTTGCCGTCCGAGTAGTTGCCGATGACCAGATCAGGTCGCCCGCCGAGCTCGGTCGGCAGCTCACGCTCGACATCACGCGCGAAGCGCTCCAGATAGGGCCAGATCTCGAACCGGGAGATCCAGTGTGGCACGATGTCGCCGGCGGGCTCACGGAACGGTACGCGCAGGATTCGCGCATTCCTTGTCGCCGCGATCTCCTCAACGCGTTGATCGCAGGTGGTCCCTTCAGCTTCAGGAATCATTCGCGTCACTACGACGATCTGCGGAGCGATGTTGAGTCCTTGGTTGAAGAGACCGCGTCGCATCTCGTGTTCGAGTGCTCGTACCTGATCCAAGATGTAGACGACCTGGCCTCCAGTGTCGGGTCGGCCCAGGACATTTGCCTGACCAAACCAACCGTGCGGCGAGATGATCGCGATCGAAAAGATCATCGGCAGCCGACCCAGGAACGTCTCGAGCGCGTCCGGTGATGGGGCCTCCAGAATGTCGAGCAGTAAACCCATGGTCTCAATGACCTGGGCGCCCGTACGCCCCCAACCAGGCTCGAAGCCAAGTGCTCGCAGCGTTGCTTGGTGCTCGTGCCAGGTCGCTGCCGCGCCCGGGCGAGAGAGCCGGTCGATCGCTTCACGCAGGGCTCGGCGCAAATCGGCCACGTCCTGGATTGAACCGTTGAGCAAGAGCTGTTTGTCGCGATACGCATGCACGCGGAGAAAATCGAGAAGAAGCTCTTCTCCCTTTCCTCTTCCCTCGAACAAACGACTCGAAAGACGACGATTGAGAAATTCCACACCTCGTCCGATCGATCTGGCCTCCTTGAGCTTCGCGAGGTGGCGCAGAAAGGGCTCGAGATCGATCTCGAGAGTCCGGTCTTCGTCGACTCCCGCACCATCGACAAGCCGCTCCTTGCAGGCAAGGTAGCCGGCCACATCGACCGCCTCAACGGCAAGCGTCTCCAGGTGTATGCGCAGATACGCCCAACTCGCCGGCCTGCGGCGCAGAGCGAGGTAGATCCAGTTCGGCTCGATCGTCACCTCCTGAGCGATGTCGAGTGCCTGTACCAAGGGGCTCTCTTCGGCCGCCGGGGCCCCATCGCTGGCGCAGAACCCGGCCAGAATGTCCTGCACGTCACTGCGCAGGAGAAACGGCCGTTCTTCAGCCCTTAGCTGATGGAAGAAGTCTCGAGCCGACGCCGGTTCCTCGTGAAGGTAGCGTCTGAGGTCGTTCGCGAGTTGGTTGTTCGAGTTCATCAAGAATTCCAGGCCTTCGTGAACCGCTCGTAGAAGATGCGCTCGGTCGTCGTTGCGCCACGCAGTCCGACCACCGCCGCCGCAAACTCCTGAGCCCTTTCAAGCGTCGTTTCGAGGGGCCAATCCCGCAATCGGCCGAGAATGAGCACGGAGGAGAACGCGTCCCCCGCTCCTACCGTGTCGACGATCTCCGTCTCGCTCGCCGGCCTCACCTCGTAAGGCCCACCTCGAAGGGCAAAGGTTATCGCACCGTGCGCGCCCCGGGTGAGATGCAGTCGATCGCCGCCATGGCGAGAGAGCAAGTCGGACGCTCGACTCTCACGTCCTCGCGCTCCAGGCGACAACCGCTCGAGCTCGTTTTCGTTCATCTTGACTTCGTTCGCGGTGGAGATCAGTCCATGAACGCGCCCTTCGTCCCACCAGGGAGAGCGAAGATTGACGTCGAAGAAGACGGATCCCGGACCACGCCGGATGAGGCTTTCGAGAGCGGCGCGGGATTGTCGCGAGCGACACGCGAGGCTCCCGTGATAGAGAACGAAGCCTGCGGGGAGCTCGGCAATCAACTCCTCGTCAATGGCGTCGTAGGCGCGATCAGCAACGATGTCGAATCTCGGTTCGCCGCCGACCAGGGCCACTTCGACCGTTCCGGTCGCCAGGTGCTCGTCGACCTGCATTCCGGCAAGATCCATCCCCCACTCCTTCATCGCGGCCAGGATTCGCCTCCCGAGCCGGTCATTGCCAACTCGACTGACCAGGATTGGTCGCGCGTCAAAAGCCTGGAGATTCCACGCCACGTTGAACGGAGCCCCGCCCAGGACCTCACAACCATCCGGAAAACGGTCAAAGAGCACTTCGCCGAAGACCACGACCCGCTCGACGGTCTCGGAATCGGTCAGCGCAGCCAATCGGACGTCTCCGGTAGAAAGTGCACGAGCCCCTCCAAAATGCCCGCCGCGTAGTTTGCGTTCATGCCGAGGAGGCCGCCGCATGCGATGTACAGAGCCTCCGAGTGGCCTTTCGCGGCGGCCGTCTCCCGCGCCTGCTGTTGGACCTCCGCGCCCGCATTGGCCACCAGGACGGAAGGAAGACGGCTCGCCAGGACTTCTAGGTCGTTGCCGCTGTCGCCGGAGAAAACGGTACCCTCAGGTCGAAAGCCCCGTTGTTCCATAAGAAACTCGATGGCCGCAAGCTTACCAGCCGCCGGCGGCAGCAGATCGAGCAAGCCTATCCCGAAGCTGTCCCGGCTGAAGATCAACCGCGCGGGCGTTTCGAGCTGCGCGAGCCGATCCCTGACGTTGGCCAGGATCTCCCGGGAGTCAGTGCCGCTCTCGAGGTAGAAGCTGACCTTGAACTCGGCCTGCTTGCTTGCCTCCTGTGCCCGGAGACCGGCGAACTCCTCAGGCAGAAGCATGAGCCCCTTCGCCGTACCGGTGTCCCACTGTTCCGCCAGCTTGCTCTCCCACGACTTCCATGACCGCCAGCTTCCCTGATCTATGTCGTAGATCGTCGCTCCGACATCAGCGATCACGATCTGCGGGACCGGCAGGGAGAAACCGACGATCGCTTCCTCGACGAGCGCCTGATGGCGACCCGTTACGTAGGCAAGCGTCACCTCGGATCGGGCGACGACCCGCGCGAAGCGTTCTCTGGCTGAGGGCGATTCGGGCGCGCGACCATCAGGGATCAATGTGCCGTCGAGGTCGGTACAGATGAGGATTCGCCGGCTCACGCCTCACCCGGTGCCCGGCAATCTCCGAAAAAATCGTAGTGCTCGATGGCCTCGACGATGCCTGCGGCGTAGGGTTTCGTGGCAAAGAAGATGCGATCGACGTCGGCGAGCTGCGACAGCTCCTCTTCGTGCCGGTTGGCGACAACGACAGCAAGCGTGTTGCCGCGCATCATGTCCTCGTCCGTTCCTGAGCCTCCGGCAGCCAGGATCCTCTCGACCGGAATGTCCCAATGTTCGGCAAACCATCGCACTGCAAACCCCTTCGAGGCGCGAATCGGCGTGAGATCCAGATACTGACCGAACGACAAGAATGCGTTCACCGTCTGATCCCTCTGCCGCAAGATACTCAGGATCTCTTCGTACGGCGGCGCCTTCTTCGCATCGTAGTAGTAGCTCAACTTGAAGCGGCTGCGTTCTCTCCTGGGCTGCAGCTCGAGGCCGGGGAGCTCGGTCAGAATCCGGCGCAGGGTTCTCGGCGTCCACAGGTGATCGATGTGCTCGGACCATGCCGTATCGAGCGTCATCCGTGGCGCGTAGTGAATCTCGGTACCGACCGACGTGATGAGCACATCCGGCTGCGGGATTCCGTATCTCCGCATTACCTTGAGCGCCGAATCGAGCCGGCGTCCGGTGGCGATGCCGAAGGTGGCGCTCTTGCGGTTTTCTCTCAATAGGGAGACGAGCTCCGCCAAGGACGCCCGATCCCCGAGAAGGTTCTGATCCAGATCCGTAAACAGTGCCAAATCGTGGTGGATCATCGGCCGGCGCTGGAGCTTTGGCTCCGGTCTCGGCTCGGCCCTCGCCAGGATCGGTCGCAGCTCGGAGAGATACCGGTCGGCGTGCGCAGGCCACGAATAGTGCTCTCGCGCGCCCTCGAGTCCGTTCTCCGACAGTTGTCTCCAGCGCTCGCCGCCTGTAAGCACCTCGAGCATGGCCGAAGTCATCGCATCAGAGTCCAGGGGATCGACAAGTAGACCGTTCGAGCAGTTGGCGATGATGTCGCTCGGTCCGCCGTCCTCGGTAGCGACGATCGGCAATCCACTTGCCGCCGCTTCAATCAAAGTGAGGCCAAACGGCTCGGTCAAAGCCGGGTTGATGAACAGCCCACCGCTCAACGCAGCCAGACGATAGAGATGAGCGACATCGTCCGGAGTGAGCCGCTTCGGAAACGCAACCTTGCCATAGAGATCGTTCGAGTCGATGCCGAGGAGAATATCGAGCTGCACCTGCGCTGCCGCATCCTCCATCTCCCGCAGGTCTTCGCGAGTACCGGCGACGATCACCAGGTTGGCCTCCTGCTGAAGCCGCTCCGATTCTCCGTACGCCTCGACCAGACCAATCAGGTTCTTCCTCTCATCTGGCCGAGCCAGGGCTAGCACCATCGGCTTCTCCGGATCCCTCAGAAACCGGCAGAGCACCTTATAGATCGGGTGCTCGCGCTCACTCCCATCCGGAGCCCTGAAGCGCCCGAGGTCTGTACCTGGAGGCACGACCCGCATCTGCTCCGGCTGGTAGTGATCGTAGAGCTCGTACTGCTCCTCGATCTCGTTGGCGGTCGAAACGATCACCAGCTCCGCGGCAGCCAAAGTCTCCTCTTCGGCGTCGATGCGGCGCGTCATGTTGTATCGCTGCTCGATCGACTCGGCGATCAGACCCGACGCCAGGAGCCGCCGGCGCTTCACGCGGCCCAAAGAGTGGCCGGTGTGAATCAGAGGCAAGCCGAGCAGGCTCGAAAGCCTGACGCCCGCGTAGCCCGCGTCCGCATAGTGGCTGTGCACGACATCCGGAGTGCGCTCCTCGCCCGCGTAGAACGCCATCGCGTTGTCGACAAACGTGTCCAGGTGATCCCACAGCTCTTCCTTGCGAAGGTACTCTTCAGGGCCGCAATCGATACGCACGATACGGGCCTTCCCGGCAAGGTCTTCGATCGGCTGAGCGTAGTCGTCACCGACGCTCGAGTCCACGACTCGCCGGGTGAGCAGGTCGACCTGAGCTATGTCGGACCGCTCGGCAAGCGCTCGGGCCAACTCCACCACGTACAGCGTTTGACCGCCCGTGTCGGTATCTCGCCCGAGCTCGAGTTCATGCCCTCGAATGAGGCCGTGAATGCTGATCAGCGCTAAGTGCAGCCCTCCGCTGCGCTGCACAACTCGCTTCGACTCAGAGGAAGTCATAGGTAGTTACCGTAACACTGTCTTTCCGAGGGCGCGAAGGCAGTTCGACCTCTTGTATTAGCCTAGCGATTGTGTCCGGGTTAACTGCCGAGCGATCCTGTCCCCTATGAAGAGGATTGCAATGAGCAGTAGGTAGCTCGTCCTATCCGAAAACAGGATCGTGTCGCAGAGAGTGCTGATGGCAAGAAGCTGGGAGCAGATAGAACAAGCCAACTGAGCGACCACTTGACTCCCAGAATGGCCGCAACCTCTGGTGGGCCGATCTCGCTGCTCATCGGACCTCCGGGCTCCGGCAAGGCCATGATGGCGCGAAGACTGGCTCCGCTGCTACCCAGCCAGACCCGAACCGAGGCGATTCACCATCGTGCCCTCGACACTCGTCATCAAGCCTCATCCGGAGGCAGCCTAAAGTGTCAGTCGATGCCTACCCTATCGAGTAGGTCCTAACTCCCTTATCGGGGCGTTGCGGCGCCAGGCTTCAGGTGTCACAGTCACGGCTGGGATCTCCACTGAGGGAGAGACCCTAGGAGGACGATTGTCATGAAGATCCGTGATCAAGAAGCGCTCGACTACCACTCGAAGGGGCGACCCGGAAAGCTGGAGGTCATCTCGAGCAAACCCTGTATCACCCAACGGGATCTGTCCCTCGCCTATACGCCAGGGGTAGCTGTGCCCTGTCGCCAGATTCACGAAACGCCGGAAGACGCGTATCTCTACACCGGCAGGGGAAATCTCGTGGCGGTGATCTCCAACGGTACGGCGGTTCTGGGGCTGGGCGACATCGGCGCGCTCGCCGGCAAGCCGGTCATGGAGGGCAAAGGCGTATTGTTCAAGAGGTTCGCCGACGTGGATGTCTTCGACATCGAGATCGACAGCCACGATCCGGATGAGATCATCAAGGCCTGCGAGCTGCTGGAGCCCACCTTCGGCGGCATCAATCTAGAAGACATCAAGGCGCCCGAGTGCTTCGCCATCGAGGAGGCTCTCAAGGCGAAACTCTCGATTCCAGTCTTCCACGACGACCAGCACGGCACTGCGATCATCTCTGGCGCCGCGCTGCTGAATGCTCTGGAATTGGTCGGCAAGGACATCGGCAAGGCGCGCGTCGTGTTCAACGGCGCCGGGGCCAGCGGCATCGCCTGCGCCAATTTCTACGTCAGTCTCGGAGTCAACCCAAAAAACCTCGTCCTTTGCGACAGCAAGGGGGTGGTCTACAAGGGCCGGAAAGAAGGTATGAACCCTTACAAGGAGAAGCTCGCGAACGACACCGACGCCAGGTCTCTGGCCGACGCCATCGCTGGCGCGGACGTCTTCGTTGGTCTCTCCAAGGCGGATCAGGTCAGCCAGGACATGGTGCGCAGCATGGCGGAGAATCCGATCATCTTCGCCATGGCCAATCCCGATCCGGAGATCACCTACGAAGACGCCAAAGCGGCACGCTCGGATGTGATCATGGCCACCGGTCGGTCCGACTACCCCAATCAGGTCAACAACGTCCTGGGCTTCCCCTTTATCTTCAGAGGTGCCCTGGATGTGCGCGCCACGACCATCAACGAAGAGATGAAGCTGGCGGCAACGAAGGCGCTGGCCGATCTCGCCAAGCAGGATGTTCCCGACTCGGTAATGAACGCCTATGGAGTGGATACTCTCCATTTCGGACGGGAGTACCTGATCCCGAAGCCCTTCGATCATCGCGTTCTGATCTGGGAGGCCGCAGCCGTGGCGCAGGCCGCTATGGACAGTGGCGTGGCGCAGCATCCTGTGGACATCGAGGAGTACAAGGAGGAGCTAGAAAAGCGTCTCGGCAAAGCCCAGCACGTGATGCGCATCATCATCAACCGCGCCAAGATCGCACCCAAGCGGCTGGTCCTTCCCGAAGGGGCCGACCGAAAGATCCTCCGGGCGGCGCAGGTCATCGTCGACGAGGGTTTCGCGGAGCCCATCCTGCTCGGCAACGAGGAACGCATCCGCAGGCGGATCGAGGAGCTGGAGCTCCACCTCGACAACGTCGTCATCGAAGAACCGACGGCCGACAACGAGCGTTGGAAGCGCTATACGGAGGCTCTCTTCGACCTACGCCACCGCAAGGGCATCACCAAAGCGGACGCTCGCAAGGCACTTCGCGATCCCATGGCCTGGGGAGCCATGATGCTGAGATTGGGCGAAGCCGATGCTCTGGTGGGGGGCATCAGTCGTCACTACCCAGAGACGCTGCGGACTTTCCTCAAGGTCATCGGGCCACGGCCTGATCTGTCGATCGTTGCCAGCGTCTTCATGATGATCGTCAAGGACAGGGTCTATTTCTTCGCGGATCCGACTGTGAACATCAATCCTACCGCCGAGCAGTTGGCCGACATCGCCCTGGCCAGCGCCGAGGTCGCCGAGCACTTCCATGTCGAACCCCGCGTCGCAATGCTCTCGTTCTCCAACTTCGGCAGCGTCTCTCATCCAGAGGTCACGAAGGTCCAGAAGGCCACCGAGCTGATCCGCCTGCGCCGGCCCGACCTCATGGTGGACGGTGAGATGCAGGCCGATACCGCGGTCGAACCGGCGCTGATCGAGGAGTTCTACTCCTTCAGCAATCTGAAGCGCCGGGCCAACGTACTCGTCTTCCCAGAAATTCAGTCGGCGAATGTCGCCTTCAAGTTGGTCCAGCGACTGGGTGGGGCCGAAGCGATCGGCCCGATCCTCACCGGTATGAACCTGCCGGTTCACCTGGTGCAGTACGGCTGCGAAGCCAAAGACGTAGTGAACATGGCCGCCATCGCGGTCGTCGACGCCCAGGAGGCCGGCGACCTGGAACTGCCACCAATGGCAGAGCTGGAAGAACCGGAGACCGTACCGGTCGGCTAGGCTAGCCAGCGAAGTCAATCAAGGCCGCCGACTCCGCAGAGTCGGCGGCCTTTCCTTTGCTCACTGGACATACCCCAGCTCTTTGAGGGCCTCGAGAGCTTCGTCGTCGTCCACGGCATCTGGCAGCTCGAGATCTTGCCTGGCCGTTCGCGCCGCTGACAGGTAGGCCTGATAGGCCTTCATCAGATCTTCCGTGAGGCGGGCATTCTCGACTTCTTGATGCTCCTCGGCGCCCCGAGACTGCCACAGCTCCGAGTCCCCTGATTCGAGGTCGATCACCAGCTTGTAGTCTCCCTGACGGATGCTCGCGAGTTCCGGGCCGTAGAGTTGATAGTCGGCGAAATGGAACCTCTCGGTGGAGGCCGGGGACTGCAGGAGAGACTCGCCGGAAAAGGTGGCGTCGTCGTAGGACACGCCAGCGACGTCGAGGATGGTGGGAGTCAGGTCCGCGAGGGATACCGACCTGTTCGCTGCCGCCGCGTTCGGCCCAACCCCGGGCGGATATCTCACGACCAGAGGCACTTTCAAGAGTAGATCGCTCATGCTGTTGCCGTGCCCGAGGAGATCGTTCTCCAGCAGATGCTCACCATGATCGGACCAGAATACGATCAGGGTCTCATCGCCGCGGCTTCGAGCCCAGGCTCTGAGCAGCGCGCCGATGGCTCCGTCACCCTTCGCCACCGCCTTTGTGTAGGCCTCGCGCACTCCTTCAGGATCGTTGCTCGGGTCGGCTTCCGAGCCGAATAGGTCGACGTAGCGGTCTTCCCATTCGTGCGGATCCATGTAGTGCACCAGCAAGAAGAGCGGTACATCAGGGTCCGATGACAGGAGCAGTCGTTTGGCCAGTTGGGTGATTCTGGGGCCTGGAGAAATCCCGGCTCTCACCGCCATTTCGAAACCATCTCGCGCCAGTCCTGACAGGAAATAGAGCGGATTGCCCGCCACCATCTTGGTCGAGTAGCCGGCCGCCAGAAGTCTCTCCGGCAGGCTTTCGAGATCTCGCGGATAGGTTCTCAAGAACTCCGTTCCCTCCGTCGACTCGAAGCTGAAATGGCCAGGAGGAGGACCACTGGCAACGGCAGCAGAACGCTCTCCAGTCCCATGAAAACGAGGATACAGACCGGTCAAGACCGTTGTGATCGAAGGCATTGTCCAACTCGAGGTACTGAAGGCGCCTCGATACGAAACCACATCGCCTTGCAGCCGGCCGAGAGCCGGCATGAGCCGCGAGCCATCGGGGCCGACCGATGTGTCCCATCGCAATGTGTCGGAGCAGATCATCAGGATGTCTGGGGGACGGTCGGCGCTGTGTGAGACTGGACGCAGGCGGGGAAGACCGATGATTCCCCGCCTATCCCCGGTGGAATCAGCCAGGCGAACGACCACCTGTACGCTCTGCCCCCTGAAGGCTGACAGGTCGATACTCACCGGTCGCAAGGAGTCAACGAGATACCGGCCGATCTCTCCCTCCGGCACGCCTTCGACGACTGCGATCTCTTGAACGTGCCCGGCTGATCGGACGAGTATCGAGAAGTTCGCAGGGCCGTTCTTGCCGGTGACGATGGGCAGGAACTCCAAAAAGTAGTCGCCCCGTAGCTCCAGCGAATCCGATTCCCAGTCGCCGACAACCGCTCGACCGATCATGGTGAGCTCCGCTCGACCCTTCTTGAGAGTCACCACATCCTGTGTCAGCAAGACGCTGTGAGGTTCGGACGAATTCCGGCATCCGGTACTAGCAACCAGCACCAGGAAGAGTGCCAAAGGGCCTGAGACTCGTCCGCGCATGACAGGGCGAGGCAACCCTATCGCACCCTTTCGGCCGAAACTCAATTGAAGATCATCTCGTAGCTGTAGACCCCTTCGGAGAGCTTGCTGCGGGTCTTGCAGTTGCTGTGATCGAAGACCGCCTGCATGGCCCGGTTCTGGGCCAGAACCTCGGCCGTGAAGCCACGGATGCCGTTGCGTCTGGCGATCTTCATGAGGTGATTGAAGAGGAACTTTCCGATTCCTTTGCCCTGCCAGTCGTCCAGCACTACGAAGGCGACCTCCGCCAGATTCGTCGTCGGATCCAGGAAATATCTACCGATAGAGACGATCCGTTCTCCATCGGCTTCAGGCACGGTACCGACAACCGCGATGTCATTGCGATGGTCGATGTAGACGAAATCCTGAATCTGCTTTCTGGGCAAGCGCTTCAGATCACTCATGAAACGGTAGTAGATGGTCTGCTGGGAGAGCTCGTAGAACAGGTTTCTCATCCGATGCTCATCGGTGGGATGAATGGGACGGAATCCGATCTGGGTCCCATCGGTGAGCAGCATGGTCGTGGACAGCTCTTTCGGTCCGATGACGATCTTGCCTTCGACATCGGCGAAATCGGCCGACAGGTAGCGTGCCTCGATGGCATCGCGGAGCAGCTCGGCTCGGAAGTCCGGATGTGCCACCGAGATCAGGGCCAAAGCCCTCTCCTGCACGCTCTTGCCGTGGAGGTAGGCAGCACCATACTCGGTCACCACATAGTGGACGTCCGCCCTCGTCGTGACGACCCCAGCCCCCGGGCTCAGATAGGTCACGATGCGCGACAGGCTGCCCCCTTTGGCAGTGGAGGGTAGGGCGATGATCGCCTTTCCCCTCTGGGATCGGGCCGCACCTCGATTGAAGTCCACCTGCCCTCCGACACCGGAGAAGAACTTGGTGCCAATGGAATCGGCGCAGACCTGCCCTGTCAGATCCACCTCCAACGCGACGTTGATGGCCACCATCTTGTGATGCTGACTGATGACAAAAGGGTCATTCACGTATTCCGTGGGCTGGAAGCTGAACAGGGGATTGTCGTCGATGTAGTCGTAGAGCTTGCGGGTTCCAAGACAGAAGCTGGCAACGATCTTGCCCCGGTCCAGAGTCTTCCGGGTGCCCGTGATGACCCCCGCCTCGATCAGGTCGACGATACCGTCGGTAATCATCTCGGTGTGGATGCCGAGGTCCTTCTTGCCTTCTAGAAACGACAGCAGTGCATGAGGAATGCGTCCGATGCCAACTTCGATCGTCGAGCCATCCTCGACCAGGGCCGCGACGTATTCGGCGATCTGACGGGTGTCTTCGGTGGCTTCCGCGTAAGTGGTCTCCAGGATCGGCTCATTGCTGGGAACAAGCACATCCAGGTCGAAGACGTGCACCCGGGAAGTACCATGAGTCCAAGGCATGTTGGGATTGACCTGGGCAATCACCAGGGAGGCATTCTCCGCCGCGCTCCTGACGATGTCCACCGAGACCCCGAGGCTGCACATGCCACTCTCGTCGGGTGGAGTCACCTGAATGAGCGCGGCATCCAGAGGCAGCTGACCACTACTGAACAGGCGTGGAATGTCCGACAGGAAAACGGGGGTGTAGTCCCCCAGACCCTCCTGAATGATCTCCCGAACGTTGTCGGCGATAAAGAAGCTGTTGATGCGAAAGTAGCGAGTCATCTCCCGGTAAGCGTAGGGTGCTTCACCGAAAGTCAACAGATGCACGATCTCGGTATCCGGCAGCTCCTGAGAGCGCTTCGTGAGCGCTCGCACCAACTCCAGGGGCTCCGCACAACCTGTACCGATGAAGACCCGCTGTCCGGGCCGAAGACTGGCAACGGCTTCGTCGGCAGTGCCGATCATGTCGGCGTACTTCTGCTGCCACGCAGGATCGAAGCGGCTCATTTCGCCACCTCCTGGGGCCTCAAGGCCATGCGGGCATCGGCAACATAGGACTGACCGCCCACCTGCCCGACGATGAACGGATTCAGATCCAGCTCGGCGATCTCAGGGTAGTCCGTGGACAGTTGACTGATGCGTTGCAGACCGCCAGCGATCGCCTCCAGATCCACTGCAGACTCGCCGCGGACTCCGGTCAGAAGAGCATAGGAGCGTGTTGCTTTGAGCATCTGCATGGCTTCGTCGGCCGTGATGGGCGCCAAATGAAAGGTCACATCCTTCATGACTTCGACGAAGATCCCACCGAGGCCGAACATCAGCATCGGTCCGAACTGGGGATCCCGGGTCATGCCCAGAATCACCTCTCGGCCCCTCCTGCCCATCGCCTCGACGTAGACACCTCGGACGCGAGCATCGGGTAGGCTGCGGGTCGACCGGAGCATCAGGAGATCGAAGGCGTCTCTGACCTGATCGGACGTCGCCAGATTGAGCCGCACACCACCCACATCCGACTTGTGAATGATGTCCGGCGAGACGATCTTCATCACCACCGGATAGCCGATCTGATTGGCTGCCTCCACGGCCTGGGAGGAGCTCTCTACAAGCCTGCCTCGCGGTATCGTGAAGTCATAGGCCCGCAGGATTTCCTTGCCTTCCACCTCGCCGATCTGACTGAGCTTCATCCTCCGGTGCCAGCGGATGACCCTGTCGACCCGTCGGCGATTCACCGGGAACCGCGTGACCACCCTGGGGGGCCTGTTGCGCCAGGCAGCGTAGTCCGCCATCCCCCTGAGAGCCCGTACCGCCCTCTCCGGCGAGGAGTAGCAAGGGATGTTCAAGGAAGTCAGGATGCGTCGCGCCTCCTCGACTTCATCGCCACCCAGGAACGCCGCCACCAGAGGCTTCTTACCGTCGTGAGCCTGAGCCAGCCGATGGGCCAGCTCCGCCGGGCGGGTCATGTTCTGCGGTGTGGCGATCAGCAGAGTCGCGTCGTTGAAATCTGCCGCCTGGATCGTCTCGAAGGCGACCATGTATCGATCGGGATCCGCATCTCCGATGACATCGACTGGATTTCCCACAGCCGCCTCGGGCGGCAGCACCGCCCGCAATGCATCTTGGGTAGCGGCATCCGGGCTCACCAGCTCGAGGCCCGAACCCTCTGCTGCGTCGGCCGCCATGATGCCTGGACCTCCGGCGTTGGTGATCACCGCCAACCGCCTGCCTTCGGGTAGCGGCTGCATGGCGAAAGCCTGTGCGTAGTCGAAGAGCGACTCGAAGGTCTCGGCTCGAATCACCCCAGCTCGCTTGAAGGCCGCCCAATAAGCGATATCGGCCCCCGCCAGAGATCCGGTGTGCGACGAAGCCGCCTTGGCACCCGCAGCCGTCACACCGACCTTGAGGATGACGACCGGCTTGATGTCGGCTGCCTCCTGCGCCGCTGTCAGAAACCTCTCGCCATCGTCGATGCTCTCCAGATAGCCGGTGATGACGCGGGTTTCTTCATCCTCGGCCAAGGCCTCCAAGAAATCCACCTCGTTGAGGTCGGCTTTGTTACCGAAGCTGACGGTGGTGCCCAAGCCGATACCCTGACTCGCCGCCCAATCCAGAATGGCGACACACAGGGCGCCGGACTGGGAGATCACCGAGATGCCGCCTGGCGGCGGCATCACCGGTGCAAAGGTCGCGTTCAACTTGTGGTGGGCATTGATCAGGCCGACAGAATTCGGACCCATGAGTCTGACGCGGTGCTGCTGACAAAGGGCCGCGACTCTCGCCTCCAGATCGGCGCCCTCCCCCCCAACCTCCTTGAACCCCGCGGTCAGGATCACCATGGCCCCGACGTTGGCCGCCAGCGCCTCTTTGACCGCCTCCTCGACCTTGCTTACGGGCAGAGCGACAAGACAGAGGTCCACTGGCTCGCCGATGGAAGCGACATCGGGGTAGCACTGCAGGCCGAGAATCTCCTCGGCCCCCGGGTTGACCGGATAGATCGCGCCTTCGAACCCACCCTGGACAAGATTGGCCAACACCTCGTGGCCAACCTTCCCAGAACTTCTGGAAGCACCGAGAACGGCCACCGACCCAGGCTGCAACAACTGCTCAAGCATTGCTTGTTTCAGCTCCGTCGACCGGCCGCCTCGCGAGGGCCCAAACCACGACCGAAGATGCTGCTGCGAGGAAGCAAAGCATGCCGGCGAATAGGAACGCCAGGACGTATTCCTCGGTCGCGTCGAAGAGCACCCCTCCGACTACGGGACCGAGTATTCCGGCCACGCCATACGCCGTAAAGATCCATCCGTAGTTCATGCCGAGGTTCTTTGTGCCGAAGTAGTCCGCCGTAGCCGACGGGAAGAGGGCAAAATTCCCACCGAAGTTGAGGCCGACCCAGGCCGAAGCCAGGAAGACCGCCAACACGGAATCGATTCCCGCCAGCATCATGAAGGCGAGCCCTTGCCCCAGAAACATGATCATCATGGCTCGCGGGCGATCGATGATGTCACTGATCTTGCCCCAGAAGATGCGCCCGATCGCGTTGAAGATGGCCAGGATACCCACCGGCTCCACGAAACGGCCAAAGCTGCCCATCCACTCGGGAGCGAAAGTGCGTCCGGCCAGGATCGTACCCATCATCGGCTTCCACTGCCCGATCGCCAGAAGTCCAGAGGTGGCTCCGAAGATGAAGGTGATCCAAAGCATGCAGGCCAGAGGTCGATTGAGCATGTCCCGCCAGTCCACCTCCCTTTGAACCTTGACCACCGCCGGATCTGGAGTCCAGCCAGGCGGCGTCCAGCCCTCGGGTGGATTCCTCAGCAGAGAAGCACCGAGCAGTACTCCGACACCCGCCACCAGGCCATGCAACACGAAAAAGGCTCGCCAGCCGATCCCGAAACCGGGCCCGGCGGAAAAACCGAGACCGATCATGAGGATCTGGAGCAAGCTCAGCCCTTCTTCTCCGCCTCCAGGGGCCTGCAGAAGGACCGAAGCGGGGCCGGCGAAGAAGAGTGCTCCCGCCCCGAAACCGGCCACCGCCAGTCCGGTGATCAGGCCCTTCTTATCGGGGAACCACTTGATCGCCGCAGCAATTGGACAGACATAGGCGAATCCGATACCGGCGCCGCCGATCACACCATAGGTGAGGTATAGGGCCCAGGGGCGGTCGGGAGCCACGAGTAGGGCTCCAGCCAGGAATGAGATCCCGAGCAAGATGCCGCCGATCGAGGCGACCTTGCGGGGTCCGATTCGGTCCTGAAGGCGGCCCGCCGGGATCATCACGATCGCGAACGTCGCCAGCGTGACCGAGAAGGCCCACTGGGTAGTAGCCCGGTCCCAGCCCATCTGTGCCTCCAGTGGACCGACGAAGACACTGAAGGCGTACACGGTGCCGAGGATGATCTGAACGATCAGACCCCCGAGGATTACGGTCCAGCGATTGCCGGCAGATTCGCTGCTCATACTGTCCCTCCGAGCTCTTATGTATGGGTGAAACGAAGAGGATACTTCGAAATTAGAAGGGTCGGCCGGCTACCCCGGTTTGGGCAGCCCCGAGCGCTCGGTAGAAAGTAGCATTGTTCGCTGCGAATTCAACGCCCTCAAGGGGTGGGCGGCGTCCTACCCCGGAGGGTGTTCCTCCGAAGGCGACTCGCTGCAACACTAAGATGAGGTTCACGGCTCCTCTTTGGGGAGAGCGTGATACTCCGGAATCCTGGAGCCGCAGTACTCGCAGCCAGTCGATCCAAATGGGAGCGAATTCCGGTAAAGTGGTCGACTCCTGCAACTCGCAGACTCGCTTCGAAATATCCAAAATCACGATGAGGTTTCGGATCCACTCATGGACAGCCTAGGGAGATCAGCACAATCATGGAAACCAAAGACAAATCCATCGAATCTCTGATGACCGAGAAACGGACCTTCCCTCCGTCGGAGGAGGTCCGCACCAGGGCGCACATCTCGAGCCCGGAAGAGTTCGAGACGATGTGGCGCATGTCGATCGATCAGCCCGACGAGTTCTGGCTCGAGCAGGCAAAGAGCCTCACCTGGTTCACGGAGCCCACCAAGACGCTCGAATACGTCTGGGACACCGCGAACCGGCGCATCGACCACACCTGGTTTGCCGATGGGGCCCTCAACGTGTCGTACAACTGCCTCGATCGGCATATGGGGACTCCCACCGAGAACAAGACCGCGATCCTCTGGCAGGGAGAAGAGGAAGATGCGGTCAAGCACATCACCTATCGCGAGCTCTACGATGAGGTTCGCCGATTCGCCAACGTTCTCAAGGCCAACGGTATCCAGAAGGGTGATCGTGTCGCCATCTATCTGGGCATGGTTCCCGAGCTGGCGGTCGCCATGCTGGCCTGCACTCGCATCGGTGCCATCCACTCAGTGATCTTCGGTGGCTTCAGCGCCGAGGCCATCCGCGGCCGGGTCAATGACTCCGACTGCAAGATGATCATCACAGCCAACATCCTTCGCCGATCCGGCAAACAGATTCACCTCAAGGACATTGTCGACGAAGCGGTCACCGACACGCCCTCGGTCGACACGGTGATCGTCGTCAAGGTCAACGACGAGCCCTGCAAGATGCAGGAGGGCAGGGATATCTGGTATGGCGAGGAGATGGCCAAGGTCGACTCTGAGTGCGAAGCGGAGCCCATGAATGCGGAGGACAAGCTCTTCATCCTCTACACCTCTGGTTCCACGGGCAAGCCGAAGGGCGTCGTTCACACGACCGGTGGCTATCTTCTGCATACCAGCCTTTCGCACAAGCTCATCTTCGACATTCATGACGACGACATCTACTGGTGCACCGCCGACATCGGCTGGGTGACGGGCCACAGCTACATCGTCTACGGGCCGCTGGCCAATGGCGCTACTTCCCTCATGTTCGAAGGCGTCCCTACCTACCCAGACGCTGGCCGCTTCTGGCAGGTCTGCGACAAGTTCGGCGTTACTGTCTTCTATACGGCACCGACCGCTCTGCGGGCTCTGATGCGGCTGGGCGATGAGTGGCCCGCCAAGTACAAGCTGGACACACTTCGCGTGCTCGGCACAGTGGGTGAGCCAATCAACCCCGAGGCCTGGATGTGGTACTTCGACAAGATCGGTCACGGTCGCTGTCCAATCGTCGATACCTGGTGGCAGACCGAGACCGGAGGCTTCATGATCACGCCCTTCCCTGGTGCCCATACCCTGAAGCCCGGCAGCGCATCCCGTCCCTTCTTCGGCGTCGACGCGGTCGTTCTGCGAGACGACGGAACCGAGTGCGAAGCCAACGAGGGTGGCAAGCTATGCGTGCGCCGGCCCTGGCCAGGCATGATGCGGACCATGTGGGGCGACCATGACCGATTCATCGACACCTACTTCACGATGTACTCTGACCAGTACTTCACTGCCGACGGCTGTCGGGTGGATGAGGATGGCGACTTCTGGCTCATGGGACGGATCGACGACGTCGTCAACGTCTCGGGCCATCGGCTGGGAACCGCCGAAATCGAGAGTGCCCTGGTGAGTCATCCGTCGGTCGCCGAAGCGGCAGTCACGCCGGTCCCCCACGACATCAAGGGGCAGGGCCTCTACGCCTTCGTCACCCCGGTCGAGGGAGTCGAGCCCAACGAGGAGCTGCGAATGGAGCTGGTGAAGCATGTTCGCTCCGAGATCGGGCCGATCGCCACACCGGAAGCCATCCAGTTCGCACCGGCTCTACCCAAGACGAGATCAGGCAAGATCATGCGGCGGATTCTCCGCAAGGTCGCCGAGAGGGACACCGGTAACCTGGGTGACACCTCGACCCTGGCCGATCCGTCCGTGGTCGAGAGCCTGATCGAGGGACGGGGCTGACGACGAGCGATTCCGGCCCGAGCTATGCCCGACACCGCTGAGGGTGGAGCAAAGCGAACGGCAGGATCAGGACTTGAACGGTGGAGTCGACAGGTCGCCAGAGCGGCATCCGTCGACTCCACCGTCACACCTTGACAGCTTTCACGGCCAAAGTAGAATAGGCCTCGATCGGGCCAATCTCTTCTGGGGGGAAGAACCTGGTGGCCTTGACTCTTGTCGGATTGTCATGGGACTGAAGCACCACACCATCATCTTGGTGCCGCATTCGCGCGCCAAGTTCCGCAAGTGGACCGTCAGCACTCGTCAGCTGGTAGCCGCTGGCTTGGCGGCGCTCCTGCTGCTGCTCTTGGCTGTGGCATCGACCTGGTCCTTCTTTTTCACCACGATCGACAAGGCCCAACTCGCTCAGCTCGAAGCGGAGAACCTCCGCCTGCGAGAGGTCAACCAGGACTTCGAGACCAGCGTCCGCGAGCTCAACCGACAGCTGGTCGATTTCGAGGATCGTACGCGCCAGCTGGCGATCGTCGCCGGGGTCGATGGTCTGGGACTCGAGCAGGATCCCGGTATCGGAGGCGAAGATCTACTCCTTTCCGACCCGGCTGCGCTCAGTCAATTGCGCGAACGGGCCGACTTCCTGGACCGGGGGCTCGAAAGTGTTGGAGCCGAGCTGGCCGAGCAGCTGCAACAGGCCGCCGCCACTCCTTCGATCTCTCCTGTTCGCGGCCTGCTGACCAGCGGCTACGGCTATCGCAGCGATCCGGTCACCGGACAGCGGGCCCTGCATCGAGCGATCGACATTTCCACCTCCCCAGGTCAGCCAGTCAAGGCAACAGCCGACGGTATCGTGTTGAGGGCTAGGCGCAATGGCCGCCTCGGCAACTCCGTCGATCTCTCGCACGGCTATGGGGTGATGACACGCTACGGGCACCTGGCGAGCTACAACGTCGAGCCTGGACAGCGAGTCCGCAGAGGTGACGTGATCGGCTTCGTAGGCAACACGGGGCGCACGACGGGGTTCCATCTGCACTACGAGGTTCGGCTCGATGGGCAGCCAAGAAACCCGCTCACCTACATCCTGGACAAACGGCCGAGCAGCTCCTGACCGAGACGGGATCCTTCAAAGCCGGACCGCAGGGCCCTGGTGCACGGCCAGGAGCCCAGAGGGAATCTTTGCTACACTGACTTTGTTAACGCCTGTCGGGGCGCCTCCGCCCCTACCCCAGCCCAAGTGAGAGTTACGAAATGCTCAATCGAGCCCTGACCAAAGTCTTCGGCAGCAAGCACGAGCGCGACATCAAGCGGATGAAGCCGCTCGTGGAAGCGATCAACGCTCTCGAACCCGAGTTCCAAGCGCTTTCCGATGAGGCCCTGCGGGCCAAGACTTCTGAGTTCCGCCAGCAGATTCAACAGGGCACTGCAGTCGACGATCTCCTTGTGCCGGCATTCGCCGTGGCACGTGAAGCCGCCATCAGGTCGGTGGGGATGCGGCCCTTCGACGTCCAACTCGTGGGCGGCATCGTCTTGCACCAGGGAATGATCGCCGAGATGAAGACCGGTGAAGGCAAGACACTCGTCGCCACGATGCCGGTCTACCTCAATGCCCTGGCAAGCCAAGGGGTCCATGTGGTAACGGTCAACGACTACCTCGCTCGGCGAGACGCCGAGTGGATGGGTGAGATCTACCGCTTCCTGGGTCTGACCGTGGGAATCATCCAGCACGACATGCCCGACGCGGATCGCCACGCCGCCTACGCCGCTGACGTCACCTACGGTACCAACAACGAGTTCGGCTTCGACTACCTGCGCGACAACATGAAGTTCGATCTCGAATCGATGGTGCAACGAGGACATCACTTCGCCATCGTCGATGAGGTCGACTCCATTCTCGTCGACGAAGCCAGAACCCCCTTGATCATCTCGGGCCCATCCGAGGACTCGGTCGAGAAATACTCCCAGGTCGACCGCATCATCCCCAGGCTGAAGCGCGGTGAGGAAATCGAGGAGCCCGACGGCAGGAAGTACACGACAGGTGACTTCCTGGTGGATGAAAAGGCCCACACCGTCACCTTGACCGAGGAAGGCAGCAGCCGTGCCGAGAAGCTACTCGGTATCGGGAACCTGTACGACATCGAGAACATGGATCTCTTGCACGGCATCAATCAGGGCCTGCGAGCTCACAACCTGTTCAAGCGAGACGTCGACTATCTGGTCAAAGACAATCAGGTTGTCATCGTGGACGAGTTCACGGGGCGCATGATGCCGGGCCGGCGGTGGTCGGATGGCCTCCACCAGGCCGTGGAGGCCAAGGAAGGCGTGCGCATCGAGCGCGAGAACCAGACGCTTGCAACGATTACGTTCCAGAACTACTTTCGAATGTACGACAAGCTCAGTGGCATGACGGGTACCGCGGAAACCGAGGCTACCGAATTCGGAGAAATCTACGATCTCGACGTGGTGGTGATCCCCACGAACCAGGACATGATCCGCGATGACCGGCCCGATTTCGTCTACCGCTCGGCGAAGGAAAAGTGGACCGCGGTGGCCGAGGAGCTTGCCGATTGTCACCATCGCGGCCAGCCCACCCTTGTTGGCACGATTTCCATCGAGACCAGCGAGTTGCTTTCTCGTTTGCTCAAGCGCAAGGGGATTCCCCACGTCGTGCTCAACGCCAAGTTCCACGAGAGAGAAGCCGCAATCGTGGCCCAGGCCGGGCGCAAGGGAACCGTGACCTTGGCCACGAACATGGCCGGACGCGGCACCGACATCGTTCTCGGGGGCAACCCGGTCGCCCTGGCCCGAAGCGAGGTCGACCCGGCTGAAGACCCGGAGGCCTACGAGGCAGCTCTCGAACGCTACAAGGAGCCCTGCGCAGCGGAGCGCGATGAGGTGTTGGCGGCCGGCGGTCTTCACATCCTGGGCACAGAGCGACACGAGTCCCGTCGCATCGACAATCAACTCAGGGGTCGTTCGGGAAGGCAGGGTGATCCGGGCTCTTCACGGTTCTATCTGTCGCTCGAAGACGATCTGATGCGGGTTTTCGGCTCGGAACGCATGAAGGGCTTCATCGGCCGAGGCATGGTCGAGGGCGAGCCCATCGAGCACGGGATGGTGACCAAGGCCATCGAGAGGGCTCAGAAGCAGGTCGAAGGGCGCAACTTCGAGGTCCGCAAGCATCTGCTGGAGTATGACGACGTGATGAACAAGCAGCGCGAGGCCATCTACGAGCTGCGGAAGGGCATTCTGAGCGGTCGAGAGGGCAAGGAATACGTGCTGCGCACGGCCGAGGACATCATCGGCTACTACGTCCACACCCACTGCCCGGAAAAGGCCGATCCGCGGGACTGGAATCTGTCGGGGATCCGCACCGACACGCTGGCCTACTTCGGCATCGACTTGAATGAGTCGAACCTGGATCTCGAGGCGATGGGAGTCGAGGAGATCGAGGAGGTCCTGGTCGAAGCCGTCAAAGCCAAGTACGCCGACAGAGAGGAACGCCACGGCGAGGAGGTCATGCACACCTTCGAGCGGTACATCCTGCTACGCGAGGTGGATCAGGCCTGGAAAGACCACCTTCTGGCTCTCGACCACCTGAAGGAGGGGATCGGTCTCCGAGGCTACGGCCAACGAGACCCAAAGCAGGAATACAAGAAGGAGAGCTACGAGATCTTCCAACAGATGAAAGAGCACATCGAAGACTCAGTGGTCAAGAAGCTCTTTCTGTTCGAGCCGGTCTCGGCCCAACAGCTGGCCGAGAGGCACCGGCAACGCCAGGCGGCACCGGCCGACATGCGGTTCTCCGCCCCATTCAAGTCTGCCCAGAGACAAAAGCCGCAGACCATGGTCCGCAAGGGAGAGAAGGTGGGTCGCAATGACCCCTGTCCCTGTGGATCGGGCAAGAAGTACAAGAAGTGTTGCGGCAGTGCCGCTCGTGTAGCCGGCTGAGTCCCTGCATCCTCGCCCAGATGGCGAAGGGATGTTCGACCGGCACTGGAGAACCGCAGCAACAGCCGGCACAGGTTCTACACACCGATCCGGCCGCATCCATACCTCATTGCCTCACTGCCCCACTGTCTCAGAGCTTCTGATACGCTAGCCACGGCCGGCCCCTGCGGGGGCCTTCTCTTCACTACAACCGTTTGAGTCCATCATGAGCCAGCAAAACAAGCTGCCGGAAGAAGCCCTAACTTTCGACGATGTCCTGATCGTTCCGGGCCACTCGGAGGTTCATCCCAACGACGTGGATTTGAAGACTCGTCTGTGTCGCGGCATCGAGATGAACATACCGGTGACCACGGCTGCCATGGACACGGTCACGGAATCGCGACTGGCGATCGCCGTCGCCCAGGCCGGCGGCGTCGGCGTCATCCACAAGAACCTGCCCAGCC
Source organism: Thermoanaerobaculia bacterium (assembly GCA_049664225.1). Taxonomy (GTDB): domain Bacteria; phylum Acidobacteriota; class Thermoanaerobaculia; order Multivoradales; family JAHEKO01; genus JAUVRX01. The sequence goes on along the minus strand of JBATEX010000048.1, from coordinate 6,922 downwards.
AGGCCCAGGCCGAAGAGGTCGACAAAGTCAAACGGAGTGAGGCCGGGATGATCGTCGATCCCGTCACGATGCGGCCCGAACAGCGGATCGGCGAGGCTCTGGAGGTCATGGCGCGCTACAAGATCTCAGGTGTACCGGTGACCTCGGACGGGGGGCGACTGGTGGGTATTCTCACCAACCGCGACCTCAGATTCGAAAGGGACCTGGAGAAGCGAATCGATGACCTGATGACCAAGGAGAACCTGGTCACGGTTGCCGAGGGTACGACACTGGAAGAGGCCAAGGCCCTGCTGCATCTCCACAAAATCGAGAAACTCCTGGTGGTGGACGCCGCGGGTAGCTTGAAGGGTCTGATCACAGTCAAGGACATTCAAAAGGCCATCGAGTTTCCCAAGGCCTGCAAGGATGAGCTGGGTCGCCTGCGTGTGGGTGCGGCGATTGGCGCCTCAGTCGACAGCCTGCAAAGAGCCGCGGCTCTCATCGACGCCGGTGCGGACTTCCTTCTTTTGGACTCGTCACACGCTCATAGCGCTGGGGTCTTGTCAGCCGTCGCTACTCTCAGGGAGAGGTACCCGGACATCAAGCTGATCGCCGGTAACGTCGCGACCCGAGCAGGAGCTCAGGCCCTGATCGACCGGGATGTGGACGCCGTCAAAGTCGGCATCGGCCCCGGATCCATCTGCACGACGCGAGTCGTCACTGGCGCCGGAATGCCGCAGATCACCGCCATCCAGCAGGTTTGCGAGGCGGCGGCGGAGCGAGATATTCCCGTAATTGCCGATGGCGGCATCAAGTTCTCGGGGGATATCAGCAAAGCGATCGCCGCCGGCGCCCACTCGGTAATGATCGGCTCACTGTTCGCCGGAACCGAGGAGAGCCCCGGTGAGACCATCCTCTATCAGGGACGAACCTACAAGGCCTATCGTGGAATGGGTTCGCTTTCGGCGATGGCCAAGGGCAGCGCCGATCGCTACTTTCAAGAGGCCAACGGGGAGCTCGGCAAGATGGTGCCGGAGGGTATCGAGGGCATGGTCCCCTACAAAGGCAGCGTGCATCAAATGCTGCCGCAGCTCACTGGCGGTCTGCGATCGGGGATGGGTCTGGCCGGGTGTGGCGACATCGAGCAACTCAGGGTCGATGCGCGGTTCGTCAGGGTCACGTCGGCAGGACTCAAGGAGAGCCACGCTCACGACGTACTGATTACCAAGGAAGCTCCCAACTACTGGGTCGAGCGGCAGCGCTGACCCGCCCGCAGCAGAGCCACCGAGTGGCCGACTGCCGTTTTGCGAACCTGGCGCCTAGCCCCTGACCCAGAGCAGGCTGACCGACTGGACGTCCACATCGGTCCGACGCGGTTGGATGGTCACTGGGTCGAGCTTCGCGCTCAGCGGATCCAGATCACGGCTCAGCTCCTGTAGCCGCTCCTCCAGTGCTGCTTCCAGCTTCTCCAGCTGGTCGTTGAGATCCTCGAGCGAAGTGCGTGCCTCCTCGACGTCTTCGGCCTGACGTGATGATTCTCTTGCATCGCGTACCGATGATCCGGCACGGTTGATGGTGGTTTGGCTCAGTCTCCGGCGACCGGTGAGCACCGACAAGAGGGTCGTACCTATCGAGACCGCAGTTTCGAGCTTGGCCCGACTCGCCTGATCCTTCTCCTTCGACAGCTGGCGCTCAGCCTTGTCGATGCGATCTTCGAGCTTACGGCGTCGCGTGTCAAAAGAGCTCCTCAGCGCCTCGAGTCTGCGGTCGCGCTCCGCCCGGGCCAGATCGGCGAGACGGATTCGGAAATCACGCTCCGACTCTCTCGGCAGCGAGATCGCCTCGAGGGCAGTGCTCTGGAACATCTCGAGCCGCCGCTGCCGATAGAGGAAATCCTCCAACTCCTTCCTCCAGCGCGTGTAGCTCGTGGGACGCTCGGCTGCCTCGGGCAGCGGAGCCCAAGTGGCCTCAGGGTCAGGTTCTCGGGCCAGTTCATCCTCACCCACATCGAGCACCTCGGCCGCGGTCCAGTCGATCGCACTCTGCCCGGGCCTGAGAGGAAGGATCAACTTCGCTTCGTCGGTAGCCAGAACCTCTCTGGTCTTCCGGTCGACAAATTCGACCTTGCCGAGTCCCAACAGGTAGGGCTCGTAGTGTGGCTGATCCTTGCCAGCAGCGGACCGGCTGTAGAAGAACTGTGAAAGACCTTCCTCGAGCCCAGGGAGCTTGTCGACCGCAGTCGACGAAGCATCATCAGGCTCGCCCTTCGACACCTCGCCAGGAGCCATGGCAGCTATCTCTTGCGCCTCTGGATCGTCTCCTTCAGGAACCTCTGGCGACATCCATGCGGCTTTCCGTTCAGCCATCAGGGTGCGAATCTGGTCTCGGGTCAAGGGTCCCCTCAGGTACGACATGACCCATCTCGTCTGGAAGACTTCCGGCCGCTCCTCGTTCACGTTGTGGAGGAGAAAGGTCCGCTTCTTCAAGCCAGAGAGCAGTCGATCCAATTCCTGGCGGCTGAGACCACCATCAACCGTCACTCCTTTGAGCCCCTCCAACACCTTCTCCTTGTCTCGCTCTGCCTGCAGCCGACCCAGGAACCAAGTGCCGATGTTCGCCAGCCCCTTGTAGTCCAGGTCACCTGGATTCTGCGTCGCCAGCACGACTCCCAGGCCGTAGGCCCTCGCCTGCTTGAGCAGTGTCAGCAGCGGCTTCTTCGATGGCGGCTCCGCGACCGGCGGCAGATAGCCGAAGATCTCGTCCATGTACAGGAGAGCCCGCAAGCTGTTGGTACCGGGTCGTCGCCGAATCCAGCTGAGCGTTTCATTGAGCAGCAGGGTCACGAAGAACATCCGCTGCTGGTCGGAGAGGTGAGCGATCGAGAAGATGGCGACCCGAGGGCGGCCGGTCTCTGTGTAGAGCAGCTCTTCCAGATCCAGGGGTGCGCCTTCGAGCCAGCTTTGAAAGCTGGGCGCAGCCAGCAGGTTGTTCAGCTTGATGGCCAGACGGGTGCGTTTGGCGGTCGAGAAGAACGTCTCCAGGTCGAAGGCCCCGACGCGATCGAAGGGGGGTTCCTGGATGCCCTGGATGAGCTCGGCCAAACCCACGTCCGTGCCAGCCCGCCAGAAATGCGACAGCAGATTCGACAGCAGGATGTGCTCGGGGCTCTGGATCGGGTCAGCCTCGACGCCCAGAAGGCTCAGGAGGCCGGTAACGGTGGACTCGATTCGATCGCGAATCAGGTCGGCGTCTTCCCACTCGAGGCTCGATGGTGCCTTGAAGGAATCCAAGACCGAAATCGGCAGCCCGGCTTCGCTGCCCGGAGTGAAGATCGCGAAATCGGCCGCATCCCGCAGCCGGCCGATCCTCTCGCCAGTCTGTCCCCACTCTGCCAGGCCCTGGGTCCACAACCCGGCCTGCTTTTCGGCAAACTCCTCGACGCTGAGGCCCTGCTGGCTCGCCTCTTCCCGGTTGACCCAGGGCTGGAAGTCGCTGGGTCGCAGCTCGGGGAATGTCAGCAGCAGGTTGCCCAGGTCACCTTTTGGATCGACAATGATGGCTGGGATCCCATCGATCGCAGCCTCTTCGATCAGTCCGATACAGAGTCCGGTCTTGCCGCTCCCGGTCATGCCGACGCACACAGCATGAGTCAGTAGGTCCTTGGACTCGTACAGCAGCAAAGGCTGCTCGCCGTCGCCGGCATCCGTGGCTTTGGACCGGCCGAGGTAGAACAGCCCGAGTTTCTCGTAGTGCTTCATCACTCGCAGAATTGTGGCAGCATGAGATCTGGAGGCGGGCCCTGGTCAGAGATCGACTCGACCTCGCAGGGGACACCCACACAGACCGTGCTCAGGTGTGGCGCTCGATCAGCTGTTCGAAGGCGCTCTTGGGCATCGCACCGGTCATGCGGTCCGCCACCTGACCGTCCTTGAACAGAATGAAAGTCGGAATGCCCCTGACCTGGTACTGGGCGGCGATTGCCTGGTTTTCGTCGACATTGAGCTTGGCCACACGCACTTTCTCACCCATCTCGACGGCCAGCTCATCGAGAACAGGGGCCACCATCTTGCAGGGCCCGCACCAGGCGGCCCAGAAATCTACCAGGACGGGGAGATCGGACTTCAGCACATCGTCTTCCCAGCTCTCGGAGCTGACTGTCGTAACGTTGTCTGCCATGGATTCCTTCCTTTTTCTCGTTGAAGAAGCTACACCGAGGGTGTTCATACCCTGGACTTCATGCCGTGGGCATCAGTTGCGGATAGTCGGCACGAACTCTAAACAGTTCTCTTGCTGCAAATATTCTCGCGCCCTCCCAGCATCCTTCTCGATCTGGCTGATGAGGGCTTCGGCCGATGGAAAAGCCTGTTCCCCGCGCAGCCTTTCGAGGAAGCACAATTCTACTCGTTTGCCGTAGATCTCCCCAGCGAAGCCGAAGAGATGGCTTTCGACCACCTTCTGGTCGCCGTCGGGGAAGGTCGGGCGAGACCCGACGTTGGTCACGGCATCGAAGACTCCTTCGAGCTCGGGAATCCAGACCTTCGAGGCATAGACACCATCCTGTGGCAGCACCTCGTGAGCCGTGGCGACGTTGGTTGTCGGCCATCCCAGCTTCTTTCCCCGTCCGTCTCCTCGCACCACCGACCCACAGATGGAGTAAGCGCGGCCCAGCATTGCTCCGGCATCTGCGACCTCTCCCGCTTGTATCGCCCGGCGAATACGGGTGCTCGACACCGGCGCCCCACCGAATACCACTTCCTCGACACCAAATACCTCGAAACCAAGAGCTCGCCCGATCCCGCGGAGGAGCCGCAGGTCGCCTTCCTTGCGCCGTCCGAAGACGAATCGGGACCCCACGTAGACCTCTGCCGCCTGGAGCTTCTCGTGCAGGAAGGCCTCCACAAAATGCTGCGCTGTGGTCTCGGCAAACGACTCGTCGAACAGGACCTCGGCGATCGTGCCGACCCCCATTCGCTCGACCAGGGCTCGCTTCTGGTCGCGGGTCGTGAGGCGCGGCGGCGGTTGTTTCGGCTGCAGCACCGACTGCGGGTGAGGCTCGAAAGTCACCATGATCGAGTCGACGCCAGTAGCCTGCCCGCGGTCCACAAGCCGTTGGAGTATCGCCTGCTGCCCCGTGTGAACCCCATCGAAGTTGCCAATAGTGACGACACTGGGGCCGAGAGACGCCGGCGAGCGCCAGGCATCTTCGATAACCACCATGGCAGTACCGTCGTCCGTCATACAGCAGCGACCTGAATCCCGGGCATGGAGCGGGGACCTACGATGCGCCCGACCAGATCATCAGGGAAGGCCTCGGTGATCTCGACCTCGACCATCTCGCCGGCAGGCGCCAGTCCGTCATTGATCAGCAATCTGCCATCGATGTCCGGGGCCATGCCGTAGTGGCGCCCCTCCAGGAGATCCTCGGATTCTTCGCATGGGCCTTCGACCAGGACCTGGAGGCGGCGGCCAATCAACCTCTGCCGACTGGCTAGGGAAATGGGGCGTTGGCGCTCCAGAAGCTGGTCATACCGACTTCTGGCCAGCGGCCTCGCTACCCGGTTCTTCAATTCTGCCGCCGGCGTCTCTTCCTCCGGGCTGTAGGCAAAAGCACCCAGATGATCGAACCGAGCCCGGTCTACGAAGTCCAGGAGATGCCGGAAGTGAGCCTCCTCTTCGCCAGGGAATCCTACGATGAAGGTGGAACGCAAGAAGACATCAGGCACCAGCTCTCGAATCGTTTCCAACAGGTCCAGATAGGCCTCGCCCGTACCCCCTCGCCGCATGGCTCGGAGAATCTCTCGATGGCTGTGCTGTAGGGGCATGTCCACATACGAGACGAACCGCTCCTCCTTGCCCATGAGCCTCAGCAGCTGCAGATCCAGGGTTGTCGGGTAGGCGTAGAGAAACCGAATCCAGGAGTAGCTGGTGGAGCTCAAGAGCTCCTCAACCAACCGCAACAGGCCGTGACGGCCCAAGTCGATGTCCTCTCCATAGCGAGTCGTATCTTGGGCAATAAGGCACAGCTCGCGAGCTCCATCGCGCTCCAGGTTCTGGGCCTCTTCCACCAGGCTGGCGATCGTGCGGCTGCGGAATCGTCCTCGCCACAGCGGGATCGCACAGAATGTGCAGGGGTTGTCACACCCTTCAGCTACCTTCAAGTAGGCGTAGCCGTGAGTCGTCAGCAGCCTTTCAGCCAGATGGTCGAAGACGACATGCGAGGGCGATGGCGGCTGCGGCCCTGCGCCACCCAACTGCACGAGCTCATCGACGTCACGCAAGTCATCCAGGCCGATGAATCCGTCAATCTCCGGAATCTCCCGTGCCAGCTCCAGAGCGTCTCGATTGGCCATACAACCAGCCACGAGCACCTGTTTCACACCACTCTGCTTGGCCGCGACGACCTCTAGAATCGTATCGATCGACTCCTGTTTCGCCTCCTCGACGAAGCCACAGGTATTCACGATGACGGTTTCCGCATCACCGATCTCGTTGACGACTCTGTGCCCACGTTTGCGCAGCTCACCGAGCATGATCTCGCTGTCGACCCGGTTCTTCGGGCAGCCCAAACTGATCATGCCCACCCGCTGGGCTGGTTTCTTGGGTCTCATGAGCGCCGCAGAGTCTAGCAAACCTCAGAGCTCGACCCCACCGTTGTGTCCTAACCCGGACTATTCATGAGCCCCGATTTGCCTCGGCCGGCGAGCGACAGCTACGATCGACGCCGAAAAGCTATGGCTACTCTCATCGAGATCCTGAAAGCCACCTGGGGGGTCTTCCTGGTTGCCAGCCCCTACGTGATATTGGGCCTGGGGGCCGCGGGCCTGATGACGGTCCTCATCCCATCGGAGAAGATCTCGAGATGGCTCGGGCAGCCAGGCTTCGGAGCCACCTTTCGCGCCGCCTGCCTCGGCATTCCTCTGCCGCTCTGTTCTTGCGCTGTGGT
>JBATEX010000047.1:0-2638 GCA_049664225.1 Thermoanaerobaculia bacterium | reverse complement strand
CGCTCGAAGTGAGCTCGAAGCCACTCGACTAGCGAATTTCCACCCGCCTGAGCTCGCAGCGCTTCTCGGTTTTGGTCATCCGCGTAGAGGATCAAGTCGCTCCGCTCGTCCCTGAGAAGGGGCTCTTCGACCGGGAGGGAGCCGGTCTGCTCGTAAGCATCGGTTAGCCGCTTGCTGGCGAGCTTGCTGGCTTCCACATCGGGCTGATTGAACGGATCGACACCCATGATCGACCCTGCCACTGCGGTGGCGAACTCCCAGCGAAAGAACTCGCCCGCCAGGTCGTAGCGATCGGCCAGCGAGATCTGCACGACCGGCTGACCGGCTTGGATCAGTCTCTCGACTGCTTCGTCTTGGGCTAGGTCGGAAGCCTCATCCAACCGCAGGTGAGCGAACAGGCGATCCTCTCCATAGCTGTCCGCCGGGCCGAGCTCTTCCCGGTCCACAGGGATAACGGCCTTGCCGTCCTTGCCGGTGGACTCGGCCACCAGCTGTTCCAGCCAGGCTCCCAGGTCGCGAATTCCGGGCGAGCAGACCAGCGTCAGCTTGTCGCGTCCGAGACGTTGGCTCTCACCGATGACTGCGCCCAGTAGCAGGCCGGGATTCTCTTTGCCCTCCCCCGTTTCGGCGCAAGCCCGGGTCATGGCTCCAGCGCGGGCGAGCAAGCGCCCCTGATCGAGGCCCATCACCGCCGCAGGCACCATGCCGAAGTTCGACAAGGCAGAGAAACGGCCACCAATCTCCGGCACCCCGAAGAAGATACTTCGAAAGCCCTCGGTTTCGGCGAGGGTCTGAAGGGCCGAGCCCGGATCGGTAATCGCGACGAAATGCTGGGCCGGGTCGTCCACCCCTGGCTGTTGGCGCGTCTTTTCGAGAAAGTAGCTCAAGAAGACGTTCGGCTCGAGGGTGGTGCCGGACTTGCTAGAAACGATGAAGAGGGTCGTCTCGAGGTGCAGCGACTCCACAAGAGTCAGGATCTGGCCAGGATCGGTAGAGTCGAGAATCTGCAGGCGAGGGTGGCCCTCCTGGGGCCCGAAGCTCTGGCTCAACACCTCGGGGCAGAGACTCGATCCTCCCATGCCCAGAACCACGACATCGGTGAGCTCATCGTCCTGGATCTCTCGGGAAAACTCGAGTAGCGGCTCCACCTCTGCCCCCTGCTGGCCGACGATGTCGAGCCAACCGAGCCAGCTCGCCTCGTTCCCGTTGGTCCATAGAGAGGCATCTCGGGCCCAGAGTTGCCCTACCTTCCCCGTCAGCTGCCACTCGGCGACGCGAGCTCGCACCTCTGCGGACAGCCTTTCAGGAAGGGCAATCTTCGTTTTCCGCATCGCAGCTCCTCCTCTCCATGCCGAGCCTCTCCCGGCAAGAGTCCACCGATCCAGTCTATGCGACTACTCAGAGGGATTTCTCCAGATGGTCCCCGGCCACGCCCCTAGCGAGCCAGCCAATCGGCATAGAGCTCGGGTCGGCGGTCTCGCAGAAAGAGCTTGCGGGCGTGGGACTCCACCACTGCTTCGAGGTCGAGATCAGCGCAGAGAATCGCCTCTTCCATGGCCGGGGCGCGGGCGATGACGCACCCAGAAGGCGCGCAGAGGAACGACTCTCCCGCGAAGGTCAGGCACTCTTCCTTGCCGACGCGGTTGCAGAGCGCCGTAAAGTAGCCGTTCTGGAAGGCCGCCACCCGCATCTCGGCCTCGTAGAGGCCTTCTGGCCACTCCCCCACTGCCCCGGCCTGGGGCACGATGACAACCTCTGCTCCATTCAGGGCCAGCGCTCGCATGTACTCCGGATAGTGCCTGTCGTAGCAGATGGCAACTCCGATCTTGCCGGCCCGAGTCGAATAGACCGGTGCTCCCCTGTCTCCTGCGGTGTAGTAGCCCTGCTCGTGGAAACAGTCGTACTCGGTGATGTGAACCATGCGGGTGCTGCCCAGCAAGGTGCCGTCGGCGTCGATGACCGGCGAGGTGTCAAAAGTCTCTTCACCATCGCGCTCGAACAGGTTCAGCACGACCACGACTTCGCGCTCGGCGGCGAGCCTCTGGAAGACCTCTGTCGTCGGCCCCGGAATCGGCTCGGCCAGCTCCTTCACCTCGCCACTGGCCGGCCGCTGAGGGTAGAACGGCTCGAAAGCCAGCTCGGCGAAGCCTATGACCTCGGCCCCCTCACCCGCCGCACGCCGGGCGGCCTCGAGGCCCCGTGTCAGGTTGTGCTGCTTGTCCTGCGAGGCTTCCTGCTGAATCAGTGCGATTTTCATGACTGCGGCAGTTTACCTTGAGATCCTGTTCCACCCGTGGCATTCTTGCGGCCTTGCGGAAAGACTCCGCGGATCGGAGAAAAGCCATGACGCGAAAGTCCACGATACCGCTGATCCACCTAGTCCTGGCGCTACTGGTGGCCGGGAGCGGATACGCGAGCCAGGGCCTGTTCACCGGAGCGACGCTCGAGAGCCAGGCTGATTTCGGCGAAGATGCTGCCTTTGCCATCCGCACGCGGTTCGTGGAGGTCGACCTCGGGCAGATCGAATCGGCAACCGGCGTTGCTGCTCCTACACTGGTGCTGAATCTGTTCCCAGATTCGGTTTTCACGGCTCGACTCGATCGAGCCGGGAGCACGGTGTCGGGAGGTCGATACTGGA
>JBATEX010000046.1:0-4906 GCA_049664225.1 Thermoanaerobaculia bacterium | reverse complement strand
CCGCACCAGTTCTTGATAGTGCAACCAGAGCTTCCGCACGGCATCGTCAGACAACTCGATGGGCGAGCAGCCAAGAAGCCGTGACTCGAACTCGGGCTTCTCGAGAAGAGGTAGCTTCGCTCCCATGACGGACATTCTCTGCGATCAGGGCCGCTAGGAACAGCCCCCTCTGCCTATGCGAATCGACCCAGTGATCGTACTTGGCCACGCATTAGGCTCTTCCCCGCCCTCCTACCCGTCCTGGGGTCGAGGCGGCCGGCGTACCTTCGGCCGGCCTTTGAGGGCTTGAGGGTTGAACCATCCGCCGCTTGCTCCGGCCGACCCTTGAGGGCATGGGGGCCTGGGACCTGGAGCCTCAGCTGATGACCACGATCTTGTGAGGTCAGCCCGAGGAGCGGGCTCCCAGGGGGCTCTCCTCCCTTCCGCTGCAAGAACCCCCTGGGATCCCGCCCCACGGACCGACCTCTGGGACGTACCCGGAGAGCTCCCTTCCTTTTGCTGCACCAACCCCATTTGGTCCCCTCACCAAACCTCTGGCGCCAGTCCCGAGACAGGGATCGGACAAGTAGTGAGCATGGAGCACTAATTGGATTGCCGTCAGGGAATCGTCCCCTACGCCCTTAAGCCCCTACGCCCCTATTGCCCTCATCGGTGAAAGAGGTCCGTCCGGGTGGTCCGGAGGGGGACGGCGTCGGCTACTCAGACTGCAACGGGCGGGCCGCCACCTTGTCTCGTCATCGCGCCAAGTCTCTTGTGCCCTTCGAAGGTCCTTGCGCTGCGCTCGACTCGGCACCCCCTGTCGAACCACCCGGACGAACCTCTGGCACCCGTTGGGCAGTGAGGCAATGAGACGTCTGGGATTAGGGGTGACTCTCCTACGGGAGTCCTGATGCTTCCAGCCGGTGCCCAGACCGGTCAACGGTTCTCGCTCGTCACGGCGGTATGGTCGGGTGAGGCCACTTCAACCCCCAAGCCCTCAAGGATCAACCGAAGGTACGCCGGCTGCTTCAACCCCCAAGCCCTCAAAGAACGGCCGAAGGAACGCCCGGCCGCCTCAACCCCAAAAGGGGTGGGTGGAGGGCCCTCGTTTTCGCTAGAATGTTTCACGGGAAACATGACGGTGAAACAACGCCGGGTGTTTCACGGGAAACATGACGGTGAAACAACGCCCTGAATGGACCGACTTCGACGTCGGCTATCTACTGGGTGTCCTGGTGGGTGAGGGCCATTTCGGAGGCGACGGGCGGCAACCTCACGTCACCCTCCGCATGCACACCGACCACGAAGCCCTCTTTGCCTGGATTCAGGAGACGTTCCCGGGAGGGCGACTGTACGGCCCCTACCATCATGGCGGCCGCAGCTACTTCCAGTGGATGGCCCGGGGGCCGTACCTACGAGAAGTCCTCTTGCCCATTCTCGAAGAACATCTGTCTCCGGAGTTGGACAAAAAGGCCTATTCGCGCTTCATAAAGATGAAGGATCGCTACCGGTTGTAGCGGTCGAAACCCTGCGGCTGCCGCCTCGCTGGACGGATCGAAACCCGCTTGAAGAAACCCCGCCCGTGGCTTTCGGTGACGACCTCGGCGTCGTCCGCCAGGGCGAGATGGATGATTCGCCTTTCGGCTGGGTTCATCGGGTCGAGCGACTTGGGCTTTTCCTCCTGCTTGACCTCCTCAGCCACCTTGTAAGCCAACTTCTCGAGGCTCTCCTCCTGCATCTTGTGAAAGTTGCCGGAGTCGACGCGGCAAGGTACCGATCTGCCGGTCAAGCCACGAATCGTTCGCGGTAGCAGGTGCTGAATCGCCAACAGGAGACTCCCGCGGTCTGCAACCAACTCCTGCTGACCCGGACCGCTGAGCTCGATCTCCAATTGACCATCCCCCTGAAAGATGTCCGCCTTCAGGTCCAGGCCTGCCACCTCTAGAACGGCCCCGACGGCTTCGAGAGCCGCCTCCGCCATTTCGCCCGTCGCTTCGGGAAGTGGCTCGGGCGGGGCCACTGCGTCATCTTCTGGCTCCGGGTCCGGCTCGGCCGGCGTCCCGAGTTCGGCGAGCTCTATCGGCTCATCCCCAGCGTCTCCAGCTTCGAATATGGTCTCGTCTTCGCGTGGCTCGGCCATCTCAGGAGAATCGGGTGCCTCCGTCTCCACCGGACCAGCTTCGAGAATCTCCAGCCCAACGACCCGGCGAGGGTTGTCTGGATCGACGTCGATCACCACCCCGCGGCGGGTCTTCAGGAAGCCGTGTCGTTTCTCGATCTTGCGGTAGGCCACTTCATCAGGATCGATCTGGTAGTGACTCGCCGCCTGCATGACGGCCTGCTCGAGAGTGTTGCCCGAGAAAAAGCGCCTTCCGCTATTGGTCATTTACCAGCCTCCTTCTTCTTGCCGTTGTTGAGTCTCTTGCCACTCGAAGTCGCCCCGGATTCCGCCTCCTTCTTCTCCCGGTGCCGCTTGTAAGCGTACGACTGCGCGATCCCCAGCACATTGTTGGTCAACCAGTAGAGAACCAGGCCACTAGGGAATCCCAGAAACAACACCGTGAAGAAGATCGGCATCATGGCAAACATTCGCCGCTGCATCGGATCGCCCGCGGCGGGTGTCATCTTCTGCTGAAGAAACTGAGAGGCGCCCATAATGATCGGTAGGACGTAAAGGGGGTCTTTGGCAGAAAGATCCTGAATCCACAGAATCCACGGGGCGCCGCGCAATTCGATGGAGGCCGTGAGCAGACTATAGAAGGCGAAGAGGACGGGAATCTGCAGGAACATGGGCAGGCAACCACCGGCGGGGCTCACCCCTTCGGTCTTGTAGAGCGCCATGGTCTCTTCGTTCATCTTGCGCTGCATCTCGGCGTTCGGCCGCCCCTGCTTGTCCTTCAACTTGCCCTTGTACTTCTGCCGAATGGCCTGGATCTTCGGATTCAGCTTCTGCATCTTCTGCATCGACACCGTGCTCTTGTGGGTCAACGGGAAGAGCAGAATTCGAATCAGGATGGTCATCAAGATGATGGCCCATCCATAGTTCGAGACCACGTTGTCGTAGATCCAGGCGAGTCACCACATCAGGGGCAGGGAGAGCGGCTTGAAGAACCCGAGATTGACGGTGTCTTCGAGCCCATAGGGCAGGCTCTTGAGCCGGTCGTACTCTTTCGGCCCAAAATAGGCCAGAACCTTCGAAACCTCGGCCGCGGGCTGAACCAGCAGAAACAACTCACGCGGAAGGTCCTTCTCGGCGTCGCTGAGCTCCTCTTTACCGCGGATTGGCTTGAACCGGACATCGGCGCTCTCGACTCCCGGAACCACCAGCACCGGTTGGACAATCACCCCGCCGACGCCTTCCTGCGGCACCACCGCTGTCAAAAAGTAACTGTCTTCCAGACCCGCCCAGCTCAAGCCGATGGGCGAGATTGGCAGCGGGCTCCAAGTCCGATTGGGATCCTCTCGTTCGACATCCTCGGCCGTCTTGAAGACCGCCGAACGCCGGGCGAAGCGATTCTCCTGCTCTTCTTCTGAAGGGTTGCGAACTCCCGGCCCGATAGCCACGGTCCACGCATTGGGATTCGACAGCGCCAAATCCACTTCGATCATCCCGTCGCCGCGAAACACGAACCGCTTTTCTACGTTCCCCTCGGGTCCTCGATAGCGGTAGAAGATCTGTTTTCCACCAGCGGCCGTGCTCGACTGTTCGACCCGGTACAGCACCTCGTTCAGTGGAGAGGGGGCCCCCTGGGGCGTCGCAAGGCCGAACGGATAGGGCGCTGCTGCCCGGCGGCGAACCAGATCCACGGGCCCGCCGTCGGCGCTTTTGTGCTTCAGCAGTTGATAAGAGACGAGTTGCGCACCTCGGTTCGTCATCTCGGCCCGAAACTCCGCGGTCTCCACGACCACCAACTGTTCGCGCTCCGCCGAGACCGACTCCGCAACCGGCTCTTCTGTAGAGATTGAGGCGGGCTCACCAACTTCCTCGACAACCACCTCCGGTGGTTCTTCAGGGACGGGAGTGGCGATCTCTTCCAGAGCGGCAGGCTCCTGGGTTGGTGTCTGCCGCTGGGGTGGCTCTGGCGGAGGGAAGAAGTAGCTCCACGCCAACATCACCGCCATCGAGAGGGCGGCTGCGATCAGAAGTCTCTTGGTGTCCAATGCTCTTGTTCTCCCGTCATCCTCTCGCGCTCAGGGAAGATCCACTCCCCCGGGGTGAAATGGATTGCAGCGCAGGATCCTCCACAGAGCTCGCGCGCCACCTCGTATCAGCCCGTACTCGAGAATCGCCAACCTCGCGTACTCCGAACAGGTCGGCGTAAAGCGACAAGACCGCGGTAACAGTGGGGATACCCAGCGTTTGTAGTGGACGAGTAGTGCGGCAACCGGTCGGGTGACCGGGGTGCCTACCGGGGTTGCGTCAGCGGCGTCAGGAGATCCAGCAGGTCCTGTTTCAGGTCCAGAAACTCCGCCTGTCGAGCTGCTGGAAGCACATGAACCACGATGTCGTACGGTGGCAACTGTCGCCGCTCGTCCCAGCGTCGATAAATCTCCCGAATCCGGCGCTTGACTCGATGGCGCACCACCGAGCCGCCCACCTTGCGGCTCGCCGTAATACCGATCCTCGCGTGTGGAGGCTCTGGGGTGCGCTGCCGAAAGTAGAGAATCACCAGCGAGCCGTGACGCCGGCGTCCGGTTCTGTAGCATTGCAGGAAGTCCGCCCGTCTCCTGAGCCCCTCCTCGCGGCGCAGAGACTCTCCTCTGTCGGGAGAGGCCTGCTGAGAGGACATGGCTCAGACAGCGAGGCGCTTACGCCCTTTTCTGCGCCGCCGATTGATGATGGCTCGACCCTGTCGGGTCCGCATCCGAAGACGAAAGCCGTGGGTGCGTTTCCGACGGCGATTGTTCGGCTGGTAGGTTCTCTTCA
>JBATEX010000045.1:0-3655 GCA_049664225.1 Thermoanaerobaculia bacterium | reverse complement strand
GCGACACCGATCAATACGAGCGCCGAGCCGATGAACATTCGGCCCGTAAAGGGCTCCCCGAGCACCAGGGTTCCGACGCTCACAGCCACGACTGGGATCCCGTAGGTGATGAGGGACAAGCGGGTCGCCGGAAGGCGCTCCAACAGCCAGAAGTACAGAAAGAAGGTCACTGCGGTGCCGGCGATCGCGAGATAGAGCAACGCCCCTACCGAGCTCGCATCGAAGGTGAGTTTCCGGTCCCTCTCGAAGAGCGCGGCCATTGTGCCCATGACCACGGCGGTGGCGGCCATGGGCGGAGCTGTCAGGGACAGGGGATGAATTCCCTTTCCCCAACGCTTGACCACTACATTCGCCACAGCGGCGGCCAACGGAGAAAGCAGGAAAACCATCGATGCCGTAACGGTCTCCTGTTCACCCAGGGCTGCCAGATCTTCCGAGAAGATGACCAGGACACCCAGTAACCCGACGAGAATACCCACAGCCGAGGCCGCCTGAATGCGCTCACCGGGAAGGAGGAAGTGGGCCAATCCAGCGACCATCAAGGGGAAAGTGGAGAACAGGACGGACGCGAGACCCGATGGGACCCACTGCTCGGCCCAATAGACCACTCCGTACGACAGGGAAAAGGCCAGCGCGGCGTTGACTCCCCCAAGGGCCAGAGCGCGACGACCTCGACTGAGCCTCAGCCCGAACAGTCCGGCGGCGGCGAACAGTACAACTGCCGCGATGCCGAATCGCAGCGCCACGCCGGTGAAAGGCGGAAGTCCCCGCAAGCCTACTCGGATGACCGCCCACGTGGTACCCCAGATCAGGATCAGCACCGCCAAGGCGGCGTAGGTGAGGGAGCGAGAGGTTTCGAACAAGTCAGGGGTAGATCTTGTTCAGCATGCGTGGATACGGAATCGTCTCACGCAGGTGCTTCAGGCCGCACACCCATGCCACGAACCTCTCGATACCCATGCCGAAGCCACTGTGAGGGAACGTCCCGTACCGCCGCACATCCAGATACCACTGAAAGGCCTCGAGCGGCAACTCGTGCTCCTCGAGCCGTCGCTTGAGTAGGTCATGATCGTGGATCCTCTGGCTTCCACCGATGATCTCGCCGTAGCCCTCTGGAGCCAGCACATCGAGAGCCAGCGCCAGCTCCGGATTGTCCGGATCCGGCTCCATATAGAAGGCCTTGAGGGCGGCAGGATAATGGGTCACCAGCACCGGACGGTCGAACTGCTCGGCCAGAATCGTCTCGTCATCGCCGCCGAAGTCCTCACCCCACTCGATCGATACTCCCGCCTTCTGGAGCGTCTCGATTGCTTCCGTATAGGTAATCCTGGGAAAGGGACTGGTTGCCGCTTCGAGCTTGGAAGTCTCCCTCTCCAGTACCTTCAACTCTTCGGTGCAACGATCGAGCACCCGAGCCACCAGATAACTGATGAACTCCTCGGCCAGATCACACAAGCCTTCGAACTCCAGAAACGCGACCTCGGGCTCCACCATCCAGAACTCCATGAGATGGCGCCTGGTCTTCGACTTCTCTGCCCTGAAGGTCGGACCAAAGCAGTAGACCTTGCCGAAGACAGCCGCAGCGGGCTCTAGGTAGAGCTGTCCCGACTGACTCAGGTAGGCCTGCTCACCGAAGTAATCGGTTTCGAACAGGGTGGAGGTGCCTTCACAAGCGGCCGGAGTCAGGATGGGTGAGTCGATGAGAACGAAGTCCCGCTCGTAGTGAAAATCCCGGATCGCCTGCGACACCTCGCTTCTGACCTTGAGCGCCGATCTCTGTCGGCTGGAGCGAAGCCAGAGGTGCCGGTGGTCCATCAGGAAGCCGGTACCATGCTCCTTCTTGGTGATCGGGAACTCTTCCGACAAGTGCTCGACGGCGAGATCGAGCAAGTGGATTTCGACGCCGCTCGGGGAGCGAGGGTCCTCACTCACGGTGCCGGTCAGCCGGAGAGCAGATTCTTGAGTGATCTTCTGCACGTCCTCCCAAGCACGCTCTGAAAGCTCTGCCCGACTGGCGACAGCCTGTACGACTCCACTACCGTCTCTGACCTGCAGAAACGCTATCTTGCCGCTCGAGCGGGAGTTCATCAGCCAGCCCCGCAGGACAACTTCTTCGCCGATTCGCTTCGGGAGCTCCTTGATCCTCTGCATATCTCTGTCCAATTGCTATCCAGTCACCTGGTGGTCGTTTCTCATTGAAGAGCGTTGTCGCTCTCTTGTGAATCATCTTCCAGCGCAGCGAGAGCCACTCGGGCCGCCCGTTGCTCCGCCTGCTTCTTGGTGCTGCCGTCGCCTTCACCCCGAAAAAGGCCGTCGACCCAGCACTCGACATGAAATCGTTTCTTGTGGTCCGGTCCCTCTTCGGCCACATGACGATACTCCGGCAGGCTTCCACCTCTTGCCTGGGCTGCTTCCTGAAGGGCCGTCTTGGGGTCTCGCAGCTCGGAGATCTCGACTCGCTCGCCCAGCGCCGATTCCAGGAGCTGCAGAGCGACTCCCCGAGCCGCTTCGAGCCCGCCATCCTGGTACACCGCTCCAAGAATGGCCTCCATGGCATCGGCCAGCAACGATCGCTTCTCGCGTCCCCCGGACCGACTCTCCCCAACCCCCAGACGCAGGTACTCCCCAAGACCGAGATGCTCGGCATGTTCTGCGAGGACAGACTCACTCACGACATAGCTCTTGAGCTTCGACAGCTCCCCTTCGTCCAGATCCGGACGACGATCGTAGAGCCAGCTGGCCGCCACGGCCCCCAGAATGGCGTCGCCGAGGAACTCCAACCTCTCGTAGTCGTCTTCCACCCCCTGTTCGTTGGCCCAGGAGGTATGAGTGAGCGCCGCTTCGAGAAGCCTCGGCTGTCGGAAGCGGTAGCGGAGCCGCTCCTCGAGCCCGGTCAGGGATATGAGGTTCTCCAACATCGCGCGCCATGCTAGCACTGCCCCACCGCCGCTGCGACACTCGCGGGGGTCTGTTTCTCACCGACGGCCAAACCGACGCTCTAACTCGATGTCTGCCATCTTCAGGACGATGGGTCTGCCGTGAGGACAGGCGAAGGGCTGGTCCGCCACGAAGAGCTCGGTCATCAAGGATTCCATCTCCTCGGCAGACAGCTGATGATGCATCTTCACCGCCGCACGGCAGGACTGGCTGGCAGCCAGGGCTTGCAGCAAGCGCTCCTTGAGGTCTTCCGCCGTCGCTTCTCCGTCGCTGGACTCACTTGCCAGGTTGGCCAACATCTGCTCGGCCAGCCCAGGGGTCAGGACGGCAGGTGTGGCCGTTACGGCCATGACATTGCCCGACATCTCACTGAGTGAGAAGCCCAGCTGCTCCAGATCTGGGCCCATTTCGGCCAGCCTCATCGCTTCTGCCGGGGCCAGCTCCATGAGGATCGGCTCCAGGAGTTGCTGACTTCGGACTACGGTCTCGGTCAGCTGGCGCCGGAATCGCTCGTACAAGACCCTCTCGTGGGCCACGTGCTGATCAATGAGGTACAGGCCGTCAGGCCCCTCGAGCAGAATGAGGGTCCCCTTGTACTGGCCGAGAAGCCGAAAGGGACGCGATTCACCCGAACGGCCACTCAACGGAACCGGTGCCCTGTCGAGGGGAGCGAAAGTCACATCGGCGAGCTTGCCGATCGGTTCGTCTGGTCGGCTGA
>JBATEX010000044.1:0-30375 GCA_049664225.1 Thermoanaerobaculia bacterium | reverse complement strand
TTTTTTGCCCCATGGTATGCGCGCCGAGTGCTGGGTATCCCGATTCGGAGGTTCTGGACAGCGGTCTGGGTTCGGCCAGGAGTGGCAATGATCCCATTCGCAATCGGGAGCCATCTTCTGGAGCGTTGGTGGCCAGCTACCAATCTCGTTTTGTATTTCGCTCAGATCGCCATGGTTCTTCCTTTAGCAGCACTCGGAGCTTGGGGTTTCGTCCTGACGCCGGCGGAAAAGGAACACCTGGCACCGATTCTCCGCCCACTCATGAAGGCAGTGCAGAGAGGTCGGAAATGAAAGCGCATCGGTTGCCCTGTGGCGACGGTTTGAAGCGGAGCTATGAGGGGGGAGCATCATTGCCTGAATCGTCTGTCGATCAGATCTCCTATAGAGTTGGATCCAAGGGAGGAGAAACGTGAAGGATCAGACCGGAAGAACCGGCGAAGACCCCTCAGTAGAGGCACAGAAGGGCTATTGGGATCATCGATGGAACAGTCAGCGCTCGCCGAATGCATGGCAGACTCGGCGCGCCGAGACCATTTTGGCCCTGCTGCGCCCGCTCTCACTCGACAGCCCGCGAATTCTCGACCTGGGTTGCGCCACAGGTTGGATGGCCAAGCGTCTCGCTGAGATTGGTACTGTGGAGGGAGTAGATCTATCTGACACAGCAATCGCCATGGCGCGATCGCAGTTCCCAGAGATTCAGTTCACCGCAGGCGACCTGTATGAGATCTCGCTGACGGCCGAACCTGTCGACGTCGTGGTCTGTCAGGAGGTCATCGCACATGTGAGCGATCCGCCAGGCCTAATCGAAAGGATCGACAACGTCCTGAAGCCTGGAGGGTATCTCGTGATAACGGCCGCCAATAAGTTTGTCATGGACCGCGTGAGGTTCTCGGATGGCATCGTTGGAGTGGGGCCAGAGGATCCCGACGAGCACATCAAGAAATGGCTTGGCATGAGGGACTTGAAGCTGTTGCTGCGGCCGTATTTCAAGATCCTTCACACGACCTCGATCATCCCAATGGGGAATCACGGGGTCTTGCGTGTTATTAACTCGCACAAAGTCAACAACTTGCTGACCTGTTTCTTGACGCCTCGGCGCCTGGAGGCCTTTAAGGAGCGGATGGGATTCGGTTACTCGATTATCGTCATGGGACAGAAGCCATCGTGAGTGGGAATGGCAAGGCCTCGTCTGCGCGTCAAGCCCCATCATCTCCAACGCAGTGTTGTGCCAGGCTAGGCCGCCCGGAGAGGAGTACACTCGGACTATGAATGGAGAATCGGTTCAGTTACGAGTGGAGGGTGCTGCCTCACCCAATGTATGCAGATTCTGTTCTACTCCATTGCAGCACACTGTTGTAGATCTTGGTATGTCGCCGCTGTGCGAGAGCTATGTCTCTCTCAATCAACTGAATCAGATGGAGCCGTTTTACCCACTCCACGCATACGTCTGTGACAGGTGCTACCTCGTTCAGGTCCAGGAGTACGTGAGTAGGGAGGAGATCTTCAGCGACTACGCCTACTTCTCGTCCTACTCCGACAGCTGGCTTGCCCATGTAAATCGATATGCGGACGAGATGATTTCCCGATGGCGGCTCGATACTGAGAGCAGTGTCGTAGAGGTAGCCAGCAACGACGGCTATCTGCTCCAATACTTCGTAGCGCGCGACATCCCATGCCTGGGAGTAGAGCCAGCAGCCAACGTGGCTCGAGCGGCAGAAGAAAAGGGCGTACCTACCCTGGTCCGTTTCTTTGGACAGAAGTTGGCCGCCGAGTTGGCTTCACGTGGTGAACGTGCCGACCTTCTCATCGGCAACAATGTCCTGGCCCAGGTGCATGACTTGAACGATTTTGTGGGAGGACTCAAGGCACTTCTGGCGCCAAATGGGGTCGTAACATTGGAGTTTCCCCACTTGATGCGTTTAGTGGAAGAGAATCAGTTCGACACCATCTATCACGAGCACTTCTCCTATTTCTCGCTCTGTACCACCCGTGAAATTTTCGAGGCCCACGGGCTCGAACTCTTCGACGTCGAGGAGTTGCCCACCCACGGAGGATCTCTCAGGGTCTATGCCTGTCATTCGGAGGACCAATCCAAGAGGTTGACGGATCGCTGCCAGGAGCTGATGCAACGAGAAAAGGCTGCCGGCATTCTGAGCCTCGAGTATTACTCCTCTTTCGCCAAACAAGTTGAAGAAACGAAACGCCGCTTGCTTGAGTTCTTGATCGAAGCGAAGCGCGCGGGAAAGACAGTGGTTGGGTATGGGGCTCCCGGAAAGGGCAACACCTTGCTCAACTATTGCGGCATTCGAACAGATTTCCTCGACTACACTGTGGACCGCAGCCCGCACAAGCAGGGCAAGTTCCTCCCGGGCTCCCACATCCCGATCTATCACCCGGATCGGATCGGCGATACCCAACCAGATGTCGTCCTCATTCTGCCTTGGAACTTGCGCGATGAGATCGCAGCCCAGTTGCAGTATGTGATGAGTTGGGGAGGAAGACTGGCTGTACCGATCCCGCAGGCTGCTTTCCTAGACGAGTGAATTTCTTGCCAGTCGCGTGTATGGCATACCTCTCAGACACCCACCGCGATTCGCCACGGTTATGCAACCGGAACACAACTGACCTTTCGGTTGTCTCTGCTATGGATTGACTGACAAATGAATCGACAATAGAACCTGGCACGCGTTATGTTGAATGAAGAAAGCTTATTGTTCCGCAGGCAGTTTGTAGCTTCGAAGAAGCAACTAAGTGTGCCTTTGTCATGGGAGATGATTCCTGTCGGGAATATTCTTGTCCACGCCCATCCGGAACTGAATATCGCGGTTGCTTCTGGCAAGCACGCACAAATCGTCATCCTGGGAGATGTGTTCGATCCCCACAGTATCGAGTTCGGCAATCAGGATATTGCTCAACGACTAGTTGAACGCATCGTCGGCTTTGAGGATTTCGAGACTCATTCTAAGTCCTTGAGCGGCAGATGGGCCTGTTTTGTCGCCATCGGTGGTCAGGTGAGAATCTACCCGGACGCGGGGGCAACACACACCGTCTACTACACCGCTGCGGTTGAGAACGATGACGAAATGTTCCTGGGCACACAGCCAGGTGTTCTTCTGGAGTACTGCGGTATCAAGAAAGATCCCGAATTGATCAGTCAGTATGATAACTATGCTTGGATAGGTTGGTGGCCCGGCGCGGTCACCCCCTACAAGAACGTCAAGAAACTGCTTGCCAATCACTACCTGGATCTGAACACTCTAGAGTCGGGGCGTTTTTGGCCCAAGAGCGACCTCGGTTCCCTCGGACTGCGGGAAGCGGCCAAAGAGATCGCCGTGCTGACACAGAATACGATTAGGTCTATCGCCAAACGGTCCCCGGTATATCTCTGTTTGACTGGTGGCTGGGACAGCCGGATGCTCTTCGCGTGTAGTGATTTTGATAATCCCGATATCCACTTTCTCAGTTACCGCTTTCCCATGATGGATCATCATGACATTGCTATCCCGGAAGAACTGGCCAAGCGTTCAAATTCTGTCTTGAGAATCCTTGAGCTCAATGACCAGGACCTGCATAACCCTGAAGTCCTAGAGTTCCACAAGAGGAACTCTGCCTACATGTGCTGGATGGAACTTAGCTGTATTCACTCTGCCACTCGAAGACTGCCGCCTGAGTTTGTCGTACTTCAGGGAATTGGCGGCGAGAGCTTTCGACGGGCAGTCGGTGGCCTGGGGTACCAGCGACTCTTCCAGGAGGGCAAGCTGGAAAGTAAACACTTTGCAAGGTTTGGCGGCTTTGAAGGGAATGACCTGTTAATTGAAGTGTTATCGGAATGGATGCACAGGGACTTTCCCACAGGCACCAATGCTTACCTGCCGGCCTTGATGGAGATAGAAAATCTCATGGGCAGCTGGAGTACCCTATTGACTACAGGGTGTAACACTCTTAACTCGATGTTCACCCCCTTTAACAGCCTAGAGATGTTTGAGTTGGGCTTCCGTGTCGATATCAAGCATCGGGTACCGCCCAATGACCTGGCTCGAGAGATCTGTCGCGCTGCAGCAGCATGGGTCCTGGACTATCCGGTCAATACCAGCCGAAGCACTGAGATAAGAAAGATAACCACCAAACTCAAGCAATTCTTACCCTGGCGAGTACACACCGCAATTAGCAGGAAATACAAGGAAGTGGGTTGGAAGCAAGCTGGCTTGCAGGAACACTACGGAATGATTCATGACTATCCCCCCCTAATTGCGGAGTTTATGAAAGATGTCGCCTAGGGCAGACGTGGCCCCCAGATTTCGGACAGCTACACAGTACCTCTGCGGGTTGGCTCCCGGGGTTATCCGCCATCCTGCCAATACCTCCTGAGACGGGTAGGATTCCCTTACGACAACAGGGCCTTCCGGCAATGGAAGGCCTCAGCGTAGTGGGTCGGTGAGTTCGATTCAACGCCGCGAAGCCTCAGGACCGCCATGAATGTCGGCTTATCAAACCACTGCTTTCGACCCTGGGAGCGAAAGCACTTCAGGATGGTGTCTATCTTCTTGGAACAGACTCGTTCTTCGAGCGGGACGAAGAAGTTGGGATGACCCAGGTCACCATCGTACTTCGGGATCTCATACTCGAGAATCAGGTGGTTTCTGAAGGTGTTCCAAGTCAGGTCGGAGATTACGCGGTGGTCCTGGTGTCGATCGTCACGGTGGTGGGTGAGGATGAGGTCCGGACTCGGAGAGTTCTTGAGCGCTTCGAAGTCGTCCTTGATCTGGGCACCATCGTAGGGGAAGAATCCATCACGATAGCTCTTCACGACGACTCTATTCTCAAATGAGGCCTCCAGAAATATGTCGGCACTCTCCCGTGCCTCGATAGCTCTCCCCGCGCTAGAGCTGAAGACAACCCAGTCGACTCTCACTTCGCCGTATCGCTCGAGGAGCGTCAGGATCGTTCCGCCGCAGCCGATCTCGATGTCATCACAGTGAGCTCCCAAACAAAGAACCCTGATTGACGATTCAGCAGAGTTGGAGAGGGTCAGGTCAAGCACCTGAGACCTCCCTCGTCAGCATCTGAGTTTTCAGGCTGTGCCACGATTACTTCCAGATCATCCATCGTGTGTCTCCGGAAGCGTACATCATGTCGAACTTCTTCTTGTCTTTGAAAGTGTCCATCGCCGCCCAGAAACCGGGGTATTTGTAGGCCAGTAGCTTCCTATCCTGGATCATCTTCTGAAACGGCTCTTCGACCAACTCTTCTTGGTCTCCCATGTAGTCGAAAACCTCATTGCGGACAACGAAGAACCCACCGTTGATCCATATGTCGGAGCTGTGCAAGTACTCCACATTCGTCACGATACCGTCTTCTCCGATCTCAACGCCAGACAGGGTCTGAGATGGTCGAACTCCGATGAAGCTCAATACCGCCTCGCTGTCACGAAATTGGGCGACCTGATCATCCAGCGGCAGATTCGAGAGCCCATCACTGTAGTTCGCCAGAAACATGTCATCCGAATCGACATAGCTCCTGACGGCTCTTAGTCTTTGGCCGATGTTTGAGTTCAGACCCGTATCCACGAAGGTGATATTCCAGTCGGAAATGTCGGTGTTGTGCAGCTGCAGATCTCGACCTCCATCGCGCAGGGTGAAGTCGTTCGACAGCCACTCCTTGTAGTTCAGGAAGTAGTCCTTGATCAAATCCCCACCATAGCCCAGGCAGAGAATGAAGTCCTTGTGGCCGAAATGAGCATAATATTTCATGAGGTGCCAGATGATGGGCCTGTAGCCGATGTCAACAAGCGGTTTTGGAGTAACTCCAGAGTGTTCTCTCAGCCGCGTGCCGTAACCGCCACAGAAGAGTATGACCTTCATGGACACTTTCCTCCAGTCGAGATCCAATGAGTGTTACAGCTTCCAGCCTGATCCATTTACCACCGAATCCTGCGATCGATGATGCGGCGCTAAATCCGCCGGAGCCTGCATCACTCGCGCCAGAAGAAATCTTGATCGATCTGCTTGGTTCGGATCAAGAACTCGAGCTGTTTCAGCCGAGTGAAGGCGCGAAACTCGAAAGTCTCCTGTGGCATGTCGATTCTCTCGAACAGATTCCGCAGTTGTTCGGCACCCTGCCGCGCAGCCCATCGGCATCGAAAGTCGGGCAGTCGTTGACTAATCTTGTCAAAGGACACCCTGTAGCTCCTATCGTCACCTCCGCTTGGGCCTACAGACAATTGGCAGTCGGGAAAAACCTCAGCAACAATCTCTGCGATCTCTCGGATCTGATGGTTGTCTGCGTTGTGCCCGACATTGAAGATCTCGCCGGAAACTGACTCCCTTGGTGCCTTCAAAGTGCAGAGGATCGCGCCACAGATATCCAGGACGTGAGTCAGGGGGCGCCATGGTGTGCCATCGCTGGTCATGGCAATCTTGCTGGTTGTCCATGCGTGCCCGCAGAGATTATTCAGCACGATGTCGAATCGCATCCGAGGAGAGGCGCCATAGGCTGTCGCGTTCCTGAGAAACGTGGGAGAGAATTCGCTGTCGGCGAGCTTGGTGACATCTCTCTCGACCAGGACTTTGCATTCCGCGTAGGTAGTCTGTGGGTTGACTTCGTCTTCCTCGGACAGGAAGTGTCCTGTCCCGAGCCCGTAGACGCTACATGACGAGGTATAGACGAATCGTTTCGTGCCCGCTTTCTTGGCGAGCGTGGCCAGCCTGACAGATCCAAGATGATTGATCGAGTTAGTGACAGTCGGGTTGTTTGCGCCGAGTGGGTCGTTTGACAACTCAGCAAGATGGACAACGGCGTCGAAGCCCTCTAGATCCCGGACGTCGACCATTCTCAAGTCCTTGGTGAGCACCTTAGGGAAGACCGGTGCGCCTTCAGGGTCGTTGTACAACCAACCCTCTCGATAGTAGCCAGTGTCGAGCCCCACTACATCCCAGCCTTTTTGAAGCAGCAAGGGAGCGAGAAGAGAGCCTATGTAGCCATCAACTCCAGTCACAAGCACACGCATAGCAGGTTGTCCTCACCAGTTTGTGGTCTGATTCTCTGTCGTTCTTGACTTTCGCGAGGAATCGTCACACCCTTCATCTTCAGAGTCGTGTCGAGATGGAGCGGTCCGGAGAGTAGGAGAGAATCTCAAGCAGATATGCATTCATTCATCGAGAATAGTAGTCATTATACGCTAAGGTGCTATGCGTCATGGAGGCCTTTTGCATAGCCTCAGCCAACTGTCGACTCTTTTGTGGAGTACCGCCAGCAGGCATCGGGAGCCCCGAGTCTCTGCGTGGTTCAGGTTCCACGGGTCAGGTCATATGAGCCGACTCGTAAGCATAATGGGCGAAACAAACTCTGGAAGCGGGTCATGTCTACGAGAAAAGACCTGGTGAGCATTGGCATGCCGGTTTACAACGGCGAGCTATACCTTGAAGCCGCGATTCGTTCCAATCTCGACCAGACGTATTCAAATTTGGAGCTAATCATCGCGGACAATGCATCGACAGACCGGACCGAGGAGATAGGACGGTCGTTTGCTGCTGCTGACAGTCGCGTGACGTACCATCGTCATGAACGCAATATCGGGGCCGCCAAGAACTACAACCGATTGCACGAGCTGTCCAAGGGCGAGTACTTTCGTTGGTCGAATGCCGACGACCTTGTCAAACCGCAGCTCATTGAGCGCACTCTGCCGATTCTGCGATCGAGATCTGACGTTGTTATCGCGTACGGCCGCACCCAACTGATCGACGCAAACGGGAAGATGCTGGAGAATTATGACGACAATTTGGATATTCAAGATAACGATACCTGCAGGAGGTACTCGGAGTTTTATCGACGAGTGGGGCTGACCAACATAATCTATGGGCTGATGCGTTCAAGCGCGATGAAAGAAACTCAGCTAATGGGCGACGGCCAGCTTCCGGCGAGCGACATCAGCTTCATGGCCTCGATGATCCTTCGAGGGAAGTTCGTTGAAGTCCCTGAGCAACTCTTCTTTCGACGAATGCATGAGGGGGCCTTCAGCGCTATGACGACTCCTACGGATCAGCAGCAATTCTGGAGAGCTTCTGGCACAGCCGTAGCACTACCACATTGTCGGGCCGCATTGACCGATTTGAAGGCAATTGTCTCATCCCCACTTCCGCTGCGAGAGAAGCTGGCGTTGTCAGCATTCTCTGCCAAACGCCTACACTGGCACCGAAGAATCCTTGCGACAGACTTCCTCAACCTATTATCAGCTAGGTCCAAACCCAAGTAGCCTGAAAAGCAGCTCAGAATGAAAAAAAGCCGTCCTGTAGTAGGCGTATTTGGGCACTATGGCAACCGGAATCTTGGCGATGA
Source organism: Thermoanaerobaculia bacterium (assembly GCA_049664225.1). Taxonomy (GTDB): domain Bacteria; phylum Acidobacteriota; class Thermoanaerobaculia; order Multivoradales; family JAHEKO01; genus JAUVRX01. Next base: position 22,041 of record JBATEX010000044.1, on the reverse strand, counting down.
GTCAATCATCGAAGCTGCTATTGCTCAAATCAGGCGTCGTCTACCCAATGCTGAGATTTGCTGCTTTTCTCTACGACCGGATGATAGCGCCCGCCGACATCGGGTTGAGTCATACCGAATTGGTTATGCGCCCGATGGGTTCGGGCCAATCACACCGGAGCAGGCAGCGGCTAGCGACTCGATGCCCTGGCATGTCTATGAGGAGAAGTTAGCGAAAGGCCTTGATCCTGACAACTACTCTCTTGATCCCAGCGCTGCTGGGCTGAAGGAGCGTGTGAAGAGGCTCCCATTGATTGGAGGCGGCGTCAAGGTATTGATAGCTGCAGTGCATCGTGTGAGGGATGCTGCAAATGAACTTGGATACTTGACCACGTCTTATACGTACCTGAAGAAGTTCGACCTATTGGTGGTAGCTGGATCCAATCAATTCTTGGATAATTTTGGTGGTCCGTGGCATTTTCCCTACACTCTATTCAAGTGGACCTTGCTAGCAAAGCTAACCGGTACGAGAATCGCCTTTGTCAGTGTTGGAGCGAATCCCCTCGAACATGCGCTAAGCAAGAGAATGATTCGAGGAGCCCTGCGTTTAGCAGATTACATCTCCTATCGCGACGAGGCGTCCAAGTCCTTGATAGAGGCGGGAAATACGGGCTTTTCTGGAGAGGTTTATCCAGACTTGGCGTTTGGCCTGGAGTACCAGCGCATTTCCCCAAAGAAGAGTCGCTTCAGGCCTCTAGTTGGCATCAATCCGATGCCGGTGTACGACTACCGCTATTGGTGCGTGAGTGATGACGATCAGTATCACGCCTATGTATTCAAAGTGGCGCGGTTCGCTGAACGCCTGATAGAGGCGGATTATCCTGTTTTGTTTTTTGGCACCATGTGGTTTGACGATTATGTAATTGTAGACATCTTGCAGGAGATGAATCCCGAGATTGCAGATCGAGCGATCGAATCACCTTTGGTTCGCCGATGTGAAGAGGTGTCGGAGCTCATACAGCTCTTGCAAGATACAGATATCGTGGTCGCTACCCGTTTCCATGGGGCCGTATTGCCATTGCTTGTCCAGACACCGGTGCTTGGAATTGGCTATTACCGCAAGAATCATGATTTGATGAGCGCCTTTGGGCAGAGTGATTACTATGAGGTTCTGGAGAGATTCGATGTTGATCGGCTATGGGAAAAGCTACTTGCGCTCTCCAGAAATTGTCCTCAAGAAAAAAAAGCGATTAAGCTCAAAGCTGCAGAATACAGACAGCTAACCGAGGAGCAGTGGGATCGCATCGTTGGTTTGATTGTCTAGCTAGGTAGCTGGTCACCCACCAGGACCACCGGTTTTCCCTTGCCAAGGCTGTCACTCACTAAGGAAAATCAGGGGCAGGCCTGATGAGTCGGGCCTGTAGGCACTTGCCCGTGTCAAGCTAAGACGCCGCTATGACTACTTCTCTCGATTCACCGACTGTCAGCGTCATCATTCCCAGCTTCAACTGCGCTCCCTACATCAGCCAGGCAATCTCCTCAGCCCTGTCATCTCGCGGTGTATCCCTGGAGGTTCTTGTCATCGACGATGAGTCGACCGATGGTACTTGGAGGATCCTAGAGGGATTTGGTGACTCCATTCGCAGATTCCGACAATCCAAGGGCGGACCCTACAAAGCGCGCAACCTGGGTTCCCGACTTGCCCAAGGCCAATGGCTTGCGTTCCTCGATGCGGACGATGACTGGCTCCCTGACAAGCTGGCCAAGCAACTAGCGGTGGCGGACGATGAGACACAGCTGGTCTACACAGACCGCTTCAACTTTGGTGATACGCACCGCGTCAAGAAAAGGCAGTCAGAAATCGGCGTGCTCTTTGAAGGTGAGGTGTTCGAAGCTCTCTTGCTCGGCAATTTCATCACGCTCTCGAGTGTGATGATTCGAAAGGGCTCGTTCGAGCAACTCGGCGGATTCTCCGAGTCACACCCAGGAGTGCAGGATTGGGACCTGTGGCTTCGCTGTGCTTCCCTGGGGTATGAGGTGAAAGTCGTCCGGGAGCCCTTGACCCGCTATCGGATTCACGAGCATCAGATGAGTGGCGAGTTGGATCTCAGGGCTGCCGAACGAGTGGCTGTGGTCCAGCGCGCTCTGCAGACTCCCCGTGGGCAGAAGGTTGCACGAAGAGTGTCACAACAAGCGATGGCAGGAGTCTGGAAAGTCGGGGCTTGGGACGCAGCTCGGACCCGCCGCTGGAAGGCCATCGGCTGGTACCTCCGGTCAGCTTTCTACTGGCCTCGCGACATCCAGGTGTACAAGGAAATCGTCAAGTGTCTTCTGGATCGGGCCTGAGAATAGGAGTTGTCATTTTCAGCAGGATTTTGTAGCTGCTGTCGCAGATTCAGTTCATGCAGACGCCCCCAGTGAGATCCACCATTGCGATGGCCTGCATAGCGATTGGCTCCTGGCCACGGTATTCTAGAGGAACGATGACGCTGCGATCTATGGGCTCGACCGCAGAACCAGAGGCTGGAGCAGAGGCCGCCTAGTGAAGCTCCTGGCACAAAAAGCGGCGGTGGTCCTGGTCAGCTGGCGTCTTCTGGCCTGCCTGCTCAGCAGACTGGTCGTCGACAAGGAAACAGCCCTCTCCTCCGCTTCGGAGTCTATCGCGCGAATCCCGGGACTGAGAGGCGTCTAGCTGAGGCAGGCCTGCTATCGATAAACCCTTGACAGCTGCGGCGACGATGTCTAGTTCGGCTGGTCGACCGTTCTTTCAAAGACCGGGGCGAGGGTAAGAAAGAGGCTGATTCAGCAATAGTCTGACCGCGTGTCGGGACTAGGCTGACATCAAGTTGGTTGGCTTCGGAGGCACTTCACGATCCCAGATTTCGTCTTCTATGCACTTCACACGCGTCAGTCAGGCGGCCAACCAGAAGCAGGATCTCCCTCGATTTACGGAGGCGAAGTGAAGCGGGTGCGCCTGCGTGTTCTCGGCGGGCGCTGCTTGGACGGCGACCAACCGATCTCCGTTGGAGTGCCTCTACCGTTGGGTTTCGTGACGGCAGCGGCCCGCTGGGTAGTTTCTTGTGGAGATCAAGAGATGTGGCCTGTGCAGGCCAAGCCTCTGGCAGCTTGGCCCGACGGCAGCGTCAAGTGGCTGCTGGCGGTTTTCAGAGTCTCCCAGCCGACGGGCGAGCCTCTTCGGTTGGAGCTGCACCCCGTCGAGGTTGCCGAAGATGGTAAACCGCAAGATCGAACTCTTCGCGCCGTCCGAGCGCGAAGCGAAGCCGCTGGAGTCACCATCCAGACTGGAGACGGAGAGCTTTGGATTGTTCGGGGTCAAGATCGACTCTTCTGCGAGAGCGGAAACCGAGATCCCAGGTGGCTCGGTCCTCTCGGATGTCGACTCTTGGTTACCGATTTTCGCGGTCGGCAAGAAACTGCTTGGATCGATTCTCTGCGGGTCGTAGAGTCGGGTCCTGTTCGAGTCCAGGTGGCTATTGGGGGCAAGCTGGGCCGCCGCACGGGGCTCAGGTTCTCAGGCGACCTCTCTTTCTACGCCGGATCGAACCTGATTCGGGTTCGGACCACTCTAGAGAACCCGCGTCGAGCCCGACACCCCGGTGGCTACTGGGACCTCGGAGACCCCGGATCGATCTTGCTGCAGGATTTGTCGGTAGAGCTAGCGACCGTGGCCTATACGGATCGGAGGATCGATTGGCTGGAGGAGGTGGCCGCTCGATCGATGACGACCTCCGGCGACCTTCTCGAGATCTACCAGGACTCCAGTGGAGGTGAGAATTGGCGGAGCCGCAATCACATCAACCGAGACGGGCGAATCCCAATGAGGTTCCAAGGGTACCGCGTTAGGACGCAAGACCGTGAGAGTCATGGCTTGAGAGCCAGCCCGGTCGTTTCGCTGAGCTGGGATCGACAGTGTGTCTCGCTTGCTCTGGAGGAGTTCTGGCAGCAGTTCCCCAGCGCCGTCGAAGTTCGCGGCGAGCGATTGACTGCGAGACTGCTACCCGGGCAGTTCGGAGATCTGCACGAACTCCAGGCAGGGGAGCACAACACCCGTGTCCTTTGGATCGAGCTTGGCTCCCGGGATGGTGCAACCGCCTGCCATCGACTGTCCTGGATTCACGATCCTCCGGTCGCCATCCCTGAATTGGCTGAGACCGCTGCGAGCGGGGCGCTTGCCTTCTTCCCGACGCCGGAGGCGGTTCGCCGAAGCGAACTGCACTTGTTATTGGAAGATGCCTTGAATGGCGACAAGAGCCTCTTCACCAAAAGGGAGCTCGTCGATGAGTTCGGTTGGCGGCACTTCGGTGATATGTGGGCCGACCACGAAGGCGCCTACTCCCCGGATTTGAGCCCGGTGATCTCCCACTACAACAACCAGTACGACCTTCTCAATGGGCTACTCGTGCAGCTTCTCGCGACCGGGGATCGACGATGGTGGCAGCTGGCGGGTCCGTTGGCTCGGCATGTGATGGACATTGATATCTACCACACTGACCGCGACAAACCCGCCTACAATCGTGGCCTCTTCTGGCATACGGCGCACTATCTCGATGCTGGCAGATCCACTCATCGCACGATGTCCACCGCGATGCTCAGAAAACCGATGCCGGCACCCGGAGGTGGACCGGGTAGTGAGCACAACTACACCTCGGGCCTCTTGCTCTATCACTATCTCACCGGTTGTCTTCAGGCTAAGGAGGCCGTTCTCAGCCTAGCCGATTGGGTGGTCGCGATGGACGACGGAGCTAGGCACGTTTTCGGTGTTCTGTCTGACACGCCGACCGGCAATGCTAGCCGAACAGGTGACTACCACGGTCCTGGTCGGGGTGCGGGAAACTCGATCAATGCCCTGCTCGATGCTTGGCTTGTAACGGGAAGCGAGCATTACATCGTCAAGCTCGAGAAGTTGATCCGCCGCACCATCCATCCGTGCGACGATGTCGAGAGCCTGAATCTGCGTAACGCGGAGCTGCGGTGGTCGTATACCGTGCACTTGCAGGCCTTGTTCCGATTTCTGGAACTCACCGAATCTTGCCCCGAACTCGACGACCTACGAGCCTATACCCGTGCGGCCCTCCTGCGGTACGGGCAGTGGATGGCAGCCAACGAACGTTTTTATCTCGACGAACCGGAGAAACTAGAGTATCCGACCGAGACCTGGGCTGCAGCTGAGCTGATCAAGGGCACGACGCTCTTGATGGTGGCCAGATACGCCTCGAGCACTGAGAGAGATCGCTTCAGCATGAAAGGCTTGGAGATTCTCACCCGAGGCTGGCAGACCCTCCTTTCCTTCGATTCGAGACATTTTACTAGGCCTCTCGCTTTGGCTCTTCAGCAGGGATCAATGGAGTCCTGCCTAGCGGTTGATCAGCTACCTTCGGATGAGGTGGAAACCGCTGGTGGCAGCAACGGCGACACCAGTTTCGGCCCTATCAGCCAGTTCGTGGATCAGCGAGAACATCTGCGCAGCCTCGCAGTCTCACCCTGGAAGCTGCTCGGGAGTTTGCAGCACGCGACCCGGCCCTCGCGCTGGCTCAACGTTGCCCGACAAACATGGGTCTTCGAGCGTCTTCGAAGGTGGAGTGATGCTCTTGGGCGGGATTGAAAGCATTCATGGGGAACCGAGCTCACCTAAGGGTTTCTTTTATCATTCCCGTGCGGAACGAGTCAGCTCGCCTGCGCGAAAACCTAAGAGCTATCCGCAAAAGTGAGATCTCCTCCGGAAAGATTCAAATCGTCGTTGCGGACAATGGCTCGACCGATGACTCACGGTCGGTAGCCCGGAATGCGGGGGCACTTGTTCTCGAGCTTCCGGGCCTCAACGTCACCGCCCTCAGAAATCGGGCAGTCGCCGAGGCGGAGAGTGAGGTGCTCGCCTTCTGCGACGCGGACAACATGATCGGCCCGGGATGGGTGACAACAGCCCAGGAGCTCCTCGAGGATCCGCAGGTGGCGGCTGTAGGGGCTCCCTACCATCCGCCAGAACCTCCGACCTGGGTGCAGCGTACCTACGACGGGCTGAGAGAGCACTGTCCAGGTACTCGCGAGACGCGATGGCTGGGGGCGGGAAACATGGCCGTGCGCCGGAGCGCGTTCGTCGCTGTTGGTGGCTTCGACGAATCCTTGACTACCTGCGAGGATGTCGACCTCTGTAACCGCCTGCGTAAGGCCGGTTGGAAGCTTCTGAGCGACTCCCGGCTCCACAGTGTTCATCTGGGAGACCCGGAGACGCTCCAGCAGGTCTTCATGGGTGAGCTGTGGCGCGGACGAGACAACCTCAAGGTGAGCCTCCGCGGCCCCCTTCGCTGGCAGGATCTGCCTGGCATCCTGTTCCCTGTTGCAAACCTCGGTTTCATCGCTGCAGCCGTACTCGGTGCTCTAGCTGCTCCGATAGGGGGGTGGCTCGTCTTCGGCCTAGGGTGCGGCGGGTTCTGTACCTTGTCGGCTCTGCGGTCTTTGCGCATCTTGAGGCAGAGCCGGCTCATCGGTTGGAGGCAGGCACACCAAGCCTTCGTCGTGGCTTCGATCTATGAACTGGCTCGTTCGCTGGCTCTGATCTGGCGCGTCGACCACCACCGTAATCGAGAGACATGACTACTCGAATTCTCGAACTACGTAGCGCTCTCGGTTCGGGCGGTGGACCCGAGAAGACAATCCTGCTCGGAGCAGCGCAAGCCGACCCTTCGCGGTACTCGGTCACCGTGACCTACATTCGCGACTTGCGCGACAAGATGTTCGATCTCGACCAACGGGCAGAGGAGCTCGGCGTGGACTTCGTGCCCGTAACCGAGCGTAATTCCTTCGATCCTCGAGCGCTGACTCAGCTCTATCGACTGATCCGGGAGCGAGAGATTGACATCGTGCACGCGCACGACTACAAGACTGACTCTTTCGCTCTGCCGCTATGCGGCCTCGCCGGTGCGATTCCGATGTCCACAGCCCACGGTTGGGCGAAGTTCGGACGCAAGGACCGACTCTACAACCGCTGGGACAAGTGGGTCCTCGGCCGTTATCCCCTGGTGATCGCGGTATCTGCGAAGATCAAGTCGCAGCTTGTCGAAGTAGGTGCCGATCCCGATCGCGTGCGGGTAATTCGAAATGGGGTGGATACGGAGGTCTTCAGGCTCGATCGAGAGGCAGGTAGGCGTCTACGTGAAGCCGAAGGCTTGCCGCCCGATGCGCAGGTGATCGGAGCCGTGGGAAGACTCTCGGATGAGAAGCGCTTCGAGCTACTCCTCGAGGTGGCGGCTAGGTTGGGGCTGTATGCAGTACTGGTGGGCGAAGGGGACGAGCGTGCCACTCTCGAGAGGCGAGCTGCAGAACTCGGCATCGGAGACCGTGTCAAGATGCTTGGTCATCGCAGCGATACTCGGAACTGCCACCAGATGTTCGACCTCTATCTGCAGACCTCGGATACCGAGGGCGTCCCCAATGCGCTCTTGGAGGCCATGGCAGTGGAGACGCCTGTCGTTGCTACCGACGTTGGGGGGACAGCCGAGATCATCGAGAACGGGGTACACGGACTGCTGGTGTCGAAGGGGGATGTCGACCAGATGGCCTCAGCAGTCCGTCGGACGATCGAGGATAGAAAAGCAACGTTGCGGCGTGTGGCAAAGGCGCGCGACCGAGTCGAAAGCGAATTATCGTTTCGCCATCGCATGGAGCGGCTCGAGGGAATCTACGACGAGCTCATTCGACGCTTCCCCCGTGAGCCTCGACGGCGGCCGCGAAGGACCTGATTCCCTTGGGGCGTTGCTGTAGGATCCCAGTGAACTTGAGGTACATGGGCAGGAGTTGGTGATGGGGAGGAACCGAAACAGAGTGAAGAAGCTGGCGGCGTGGGCTCTCTGTGGGCTCCGGGTCGATCGTGCCTTCCGCCATGTTAACCGGAAGAAGTTACTGACGGTCATGTACCACGGCGTGACCCGCAATCAGCGACAGCAGATGCCCTGGACGCAGATACCGGAGAGAGTGTTCGTCGAGCAAGTCGAGTTTCTGACCCAGAACTACAACCTTTTGCACCTGCCCGATGTCGTCGACTGCCTGCAGGCAGGTAGGGATCTTCCCGAGCGTTCGGCTCTGATTACATTCGATGACGGCCTTCGGAATAACTTCTCCGTCGCGTTTCCGATTCTGGCCCGGTTCGAGGCGCCGGCAGCGATCTTCGTGGCGACGGACTTCATCGGGACCGACCGTTTCTATTGGTTCGACGAGCTCTATCTCATGATGGTGGAAGATCCGGCTCGCGACCGAGTAAGGACCCAATTCGAGGAGAGCGTCGGCCGGCACTTCGATGCGCTTCTCCCGGAGGGCATCTACTGGCTGGCAGTGGAGCATCTCAAGAGAGTCTCAGAGGAAGAGCTCCGGAGAGTGATGGCGTTGCTGGCGACGGTCGCAACGCTCGACTTCGAGGACTTCAGTGAAGACTTCGGAGTGCTTGACTGGTCCGAAATCGAGGACCTGCAGGGCTCGGGGCTCGTGGACTTCGGGGTTCACACCGCGAACCACCGAATCTTGAGTAGCCTCGGACCCTCCGATTGGGAACGGGAGATTCGTGAGCCCAGGCAACAGCTGAGTCGGATTCTGGGTAAAGAGGTCGTTGCCTTCGCCTACCCGAACGGGAGGCCCGGCATTGACTACTCGGAAGTCCACAAGAGCTATCTACTGGAGTCCGGATACCTCTGTGCTTTCAGCACCGAGCCGCAGCTGGTTCGGCTAGATGCCGACCATGCTTTCGAGATCGGTCGTCTTCCTGCAGGCAACGACATCACTTCCGAAGCCGGGTTCTTTCACTTGATGTGCTCTGGATTTCCCGGACTGCTGCGAGGTGGCTAGGGTGGACTCCAAGCTTCAGGCAGGACCCCTGGTCGTGGATCCCATCTCAGTCGGCGACGACTGGGATCTGCAGCATCTCGAAGCCGAGTGGAACGAATTCGTCGAGAGTCGCTTCCCAACCTATTTCTACCGCGACTACGCCTGGTCGAGAGCGTGGTGGCAGGCGTATGCGAAAGGTGATCGGGTTCATATCTTCTTGCTACGGCAACCGGCATCCGGTTCGCTCGTGGGCATCATCCCCTTTTGGATCAGGCGTGGGGAGTTCGGTGGATTCCCCGTCCGCCTACTGGAGACTCTCGGTCGAGGTTTGGGTTGTGAAGATCTGCTCATCGATCCGGGATATGTCGATGCGGCGCGGGCAGCGTTAGGCGAGATCCTCCCAGACATGGGTTGGGATGTAGCCCGCTTCAGCAACCTCCGAAACGAGGCTACGACGCGGGGGTTCACTGCCATCGAAAACCAGTCAGGCTTCAGTACGGAGTCCTCGACTTCCTCTGTACATTTCATCGAGACCAGCGGCAGTTTCGAGGATTATCTAGGGAGTAGGAGAAGGTCCTTCCGCAAGACATGTCGAGTGGCCAGACGACGCGCCGATGCCATCGGAGAGGTGTCTTTCCGGCGACTTGATCTCTGGGACCTGTCGCCATCGGAATTTGCTGCCGTGCATCGGGTCGCGGAGGGAACCTGGCAATACCAGCAGGGTGGAAGTCACTTCTGCCGGATACGAGAGAGGAGCCTGGTCGAAGCCCTTATCGAGTCTCCGGGCCGGGTCTCTGGAGATGGAGAGCTGTGGTTGATGAGCATCGGCACTGAGGATGTGGCTTTGATTGTTGGTGTCCACAAGGCGGGACGATTTGAAGGCGTCGAGTTAACGTTCGTAGAGCAGTTCGCCTCCTGCTCTCCCGGCAAGCTTCTGCTGCTTCACGTGATCGAGCAGAAGTTCCGAGACCCGCAGACAGAGTACTTCATCCTCGGTTCTGGAGAGGGGTACAAGGCGCGATTCACCGATGAAGCCGAGCCCGTGGAGACTCTGATCCTCTTTCGAAATAGCTTGTACGGACGCCTGGTTTTCCACATACGTGGATCAACGCTATATAGGCTGATGAGGCGTAGGTGATTCTCGCTCGACAGAAGTGGAAGAGACGTTCAGGCTGCCGCCTTGCCCAGGTAGAGCGATTCATATTGCCGGACCATCGTGTCCAAGTCGAAGGATTGTAGAGCCATTTGGCGAGCCTTCTTTGACAATACGCGGTGATGCTCCGGTTTTTCGACAATCATCGCGAGACGCTCGGCCATGATTGAAGGGTTGTCGAGTGGGCACAGATACCCGGTACTCCCGTCTATCACTATACGATCGTTGCCGCCGACGTCGGTCACGAAAGCTGGCACTCCACTGGCCTGCGCTTCGAGGAGCGAAATGGACGATCCTTCAGAAAGTGAGGTGAGGGCGAAGGCATCGAACAGGTTCAGGATCTGAGGAATATCATCGCGGACTCCCAAGAACTGGACAAGCTCGTCTATCCCCATCTCGCGGATCATCTTTTCGAGTCGGGCGCGCAAGCTCCCAGTTCCGACCAAAACAAGCCGGCATGGCCTATCCGTTTTGCCGACAAGTGCTGCAAAGGCTTGAAGAAGGTACTGATGATTCTTGACTGGCTCCAGTCGACCCACAGATCCAATGACAAAGGACTCCTGTAGATCTTCTAGCGCTTGGGCGGAAACACTTGGCAAGACTCGAGGCTTGGGGCGCGGACGGTAGATCTTGGTGTCGACGCCGTTCAATATGGTAATCACCCTTTGAGCCGAAGGTAAGAAGCGGTAGCGTCTGCGGAAGAACTCTGCTAGATCTTCAGAAACGCAGACGTGAGCTTGGGCTGGGAGTGTCGGCAAGCCGACTCGAATGAGTTCCCTTACTCCAGAATCGACAGGGTATCCATGTGAGGTTAGGAGTAGGCGCGGTCGCTTCCGAGTGAGAAGCGCCATGACGTAGGCGTCCATGAAGGCTCCGCTGTGGCCGTGGACTACATCCGGTTTCAAGTATGCGGCCAGGCGGCAGAGTTTTCTTGCTCGCGATGCCCGAGAGACTGAGTTCGACTGCAAGAACACCACCTCGACTCCGTCCGCCTTCAAGCGGCGCATGTACTCCATGTCGCAGAGATGCAGGACAATGATCCAATGGCGAAAAAGAGCTTTGTCGGTCCGCCGAGCGATCGAAGCAACGACCCGCTCGAGGCCACCAGCTCCCATCCCCAGGACAAGATGGCAGACGGTGAGGGGGAAGGCGCTAGTCGGTGTCAAATTACTGCTCGTCCTCGGCTGCAACTCGGAGTGATCGCTGGCTTCAGATTACACGGGAGTCAGATAGCTGATCACAATGGGAGCAGGTCAACTTGTGAGGACTGGACTCCTTGTTCCTCACGCCGCTTCTGAAGTACGTGTCGCAGCGGCGACCGCTGGGGGGGGGCACAAACTGCCGCCAGAGAAGCACCGCCAAAGACACGCACGCCGAGATCCATACTGATGTGAAAGCTGATCCTCCGTAGGATTCTCACCATCATCCCCGTTCGTGAATGGTCGAAATCATGCTCGAGGCCCCACGGCGTATACTTCCAAGCCAAGAGGTCTCCGCCGGCAGCACGAATTAGCCGGAAGCCTCGGGTCTTGTCGAAGAATTTGACGTGCCCCCGATCCCCTCTCAGATACTCGTAGTACGACTTGCCGTGCAGGAGTTTCCCCCAGAGGTTCTCATCCAGTGGCAAATGAATGACGATCACTCTCGCCAGACTCAAGCAGCGATGGAGGAACGCGACCGGACTTTCCAAATGCTCGAGAACGTCTACTACGAGCACGATGTCGAACGTTCGTTCAATTTCGAAAACACTGGCTCTTTCGAACTCGAGATCGGGGAACAGCGACCTAGCCTTGTTCAGAGCCTCTTGCGAGATGTCGAAGCCGACCCCGGTGCAGTTGAGGCCTTCCTCTTGCAACCTGGAAACGAAGCTGTTCAGTACTCCACCGGCACCACATCCTACTTCGCAAACAGTTGCAGTTTGAGTTGGAAGGCTCTCTTTGGGTAGTGACATCGCAAGCTCGAACAGGTACTGCGCCTTCCATTCACTGTCACCACAGAAAAAATCTGGGTTGTCCTCCCAGTACTGACCATTCAAATAGGGTCTCTCGTGCATCCTCGATTTGCCCCCTAATCCCTCAGTCCTCAGAGCCCAGGAGTCTCTCACGAAACGGAAACAACCGGTGGCGCGGAAAAGGCCAGAGAACTGGCATTCAGAGTATTGCAGGATTCGAGGTTCAATTTAGCTACCTTCTCGCACCTGCCTTTGTCAGTTACGGCCGAGTCTCTGCCGATGATTACCCCAGCGCATCGAGCAAGTTTACCTAGAATCGGCGAGGGCTGAAGGAGAACACACAGGCGACGAGGCAGCCAGCTCACAGCCCCAGGACCAGATGGCAGACAACACAAGGTAAATCGTCAATCGAGACCAAGGGGAGGTTCGACTACGGCCGAAAGCCGGATTCCGTTGTCGCGCAGCGATCGGGTCACATATGCGCAAGACATACGGCCCCTCTTCCACGAAGCGATGGTTCCAAGGGGCTGGCTTCCAAGACGGGTATTGGATCTCAGCGCTGGGAAGTTCGTACGGGAGACGAGGCAGATCAGAGAGTGGTACCCTCGCCGCCGGAAATCTGTCAGGGCGCGGGTCGAGACGAAGCTGTCGAGTCGTCGGCCCCTGAACTCGGGAAACGTGAAAGCATTGTATTTGTATACGATGCCGTCGGGAATCTCGAGTCGCCAGTCGAGATCTACTAGCGTGGACTGGGTCGAAAACCAGGTGAAGTGAGCCACGGTCTCTCCGTCGAAGACCGCGTAGCATGAGTCCTGTTTTCGACTCGCATGTTCAACGAAGGCAGCGTCGATCCCGTCATTCAGCGGGGCCAGGAGAACCCCAGCCTCCTCGGCTGTCAGCTTCCGAAACTGAAGCTTTGGCTGGAGTTGAACACGAGCTTCGTTGAGATTCAGGCACCGGTGGATCGACCAGGAACTCCATCGATTCATTGCCCAGTCGAACGTGTGGAGGGCAAGGCCAGTGGGGCCGCCCAAGCGGTACAGCTGTCGGATCGTACGGCGCCTGGTCATGACTCAGTGAGCTTTCCCTCCCGCTATCAGGTCTGCTCTAATGGGAATGGCCCTCGCGCGTGAGGAGCGAGATCGAAGAACCGAAACCCAAGACCAACCCCGCTCGAAGTCCGAACGTGCTTGCAGCAAACTCAGGACTCGACCTCAACTCCTGGATGAGGTCATCCTCTAGTTCGGAAGCTGGTAGCGAATCCAGGGCCCCAGCCAGACCGTCGCAGCGAGGGGCAGCTTTTTCCAGATCCGCACAACGGTCGAATTTCGTTGCGAATTGAGGTAGTAGTCCCCCTCTAGGTTACGATTGTTATCGAGGAAAGTCCAAATCAATGGGTGGACCTCCGTTCCCCACTGCTTCTTGAACTGGTAGGTACCAGTCCCCACCGAAGACCGACCGAAATCGAATGTCCTTGCACCATTCAGTCGGGCGTCGCAGAGTATTCTCCAATAAAGCGAGTGATTGGGACAGTCGGAGCGTATTGACCTGAGTGAAGAGGCCCAGGGAACTGTCACGCTGTCTTTGAAGTAGATAGCCACTCCACCCGCGACGGGTTGCTTGTCGGCGTCATAGGTCAGATACAAACGAAATCGATCTCCAAGCTGCCGTGCTATGGCCTCGAAAAAGCCCAGCGAGTGGGTTGGCGAACCGAGATCCCGCATGTTTCGAGAGAAGACTTTATAGAACTCAGGCAGACTCGAGTTGTTTGCGCCATCGGAGGTGAGCCCCCCCCTTTCGGACTTCCGAATCTGGTTCCGAACCTTCGGCCCCACCTTCTTCCAGAGCTCGTCGTCAGAGGCGGGGAGTGACAGGAGGAAGCGAAATCTGGTAGGAATTTCGGTAGAGTCCGGTGTGCCTGAAAGGGGCGCTCGCAGATCGAGACCTTTTGCCCCTAGCCTCTTGGCTTGCTGGGCAGCTGCTTCGATAAGCAGCCTGGAGGCCTCATTCGATTCTGACAGGGTGCCACCTTGGTCCAGAAACGGCATGGATACCATCCTGTTGGGTGCAATCGGGCCCCTTACGTGAACGAGTGGAAGGATCCCTCGCAGTCCCAGATCATTCCTCAGTAGGAGGAAATGGGATCGCAGTCCGTAGGCTTCCTCCACTACGGTTCGCCAAGCAGCAAGATGGCAGTACGTGGCGTCTCTATGGTTGAGAACGAACTCGTCCCAATCAGGTTCGCTTCCTTGCGGGAGTACTTCGATACTCGACGGCATTGAGATTCTAAACAGGCAGGTCAGTCATGCATTGGGTTCGCCCCAACAGCGGCACCAGGTCTGTGCAGTTCCCAAGTCTCGCCTTCAGGAGAGGAACATCGAACGTTGTCTCTAGCGACCGCCTGACGTAGAGGGCCCCTGCGCTATCGGCTTCTCTGCCAAGGGGCTCCAGGCGAGCAAAAAGGTAGCTTGGAGCACAGCAACGTCTCCAGTCGGGAGGTCCCCGCCTTGATTGGCTCTACTAAGTTGGTCAACGACATTCGCCGAAAGTCGGAGACGAAGAGTTGGGTGCGCCTGAAGACTCAAATGACCGCCGATGGCTGCGCTGTCAACTGAGTCGAGCGTCTCGAACTCGATCCGCGGCTCAGACCTGGCCCAGCTAAGCGCCAATCCACCTTTGAGCGTCCTGGAGAAGACCTTGCTGAAAATTACTCCCAGATAGGTGTCGGTACTAGTCCCAAAACGACCGTATCCGAAGGTCGGTCTGTGGGAGCCACGGATGCCGAATCCAAAGGTCCGGAGCTCGCGACCGTAGGAGAATCTGCCTTGAGCCCCGGTCTGGGTGAGGTTTGTCTCGGACGGCAGAGGTACGGCAGGATCCAGAGTGCTTCGATACCCTCCGACGCTCAAGTTGAAGGTGCTGTTTCGGCTGCCAGACTTCTGGTAGACAAAGGAAAGTCCCTCGACGTCTTCCTTACCTGTGATGTCGATGTCGAACTGCCTCACCTCCACCTCGAACCCGGCCGATGAAAGAGATGACAGATCGTAGGTGATCGACCCTGCGGCCCCAATTGAGGTTCGGTCTTGGGGAAGGACTGGCCCGAGATCTCCTCGGTCTTCTCCGATCTGAGAGTACGACAGGGTTTCGTATTCAGCAGATGCGCCCCACCCCCAACGCCCGGAGATACGGTTGCCGAATGACAGCCCGATGGTGCCTTGCTCGCGAGTATTCCTTGGAAGCAGGATGATATCCGAACCATCGGTGCTGTCAGCTGCGCCCTGATCCTGGCCGTAGTAGTACAACAAATTCAAGTTAACCGTGGCCGTCCGGCCAGGTGCCGACCCGAGTGATAGCTCAAGCCTGTGGCTCAAATTGTCGAGCCGGTCGTCACTGTTGTAGAACTGATAAGCGGGACTGTAGATGAATCTTGTCTCGCTTTTCTTGGTTGTTCGGATAACGGGGAAAGTGAGAGCGACCGTCGTGTAGGTGTCCGATATCTCGTCTGTGGATGTAAACAGAACGTTCGAGGTGTACGATTGGTACACCCCGAGGGAAGGATTGAACGAGATGGTCGCCGCAAGGGTAGGCTGCGTATTGCTGAGGCCGAGGAGAAATACAAAGCTGGTGGCACTGGCCAGGGAGCCGACAACGTGGCCCAGTACCACTCGCCGAATGCGCATGGGGTCGGCTATCTTCGCCGCTGCGTCGACCAGGCTGGGTCGTGGAGCCGGCTCAGTACCTTGGGGTTCCGGCTCTTGGCGGAACCGCGGTCGTCCCTGATGGGACCGATTCAGGCGCATTGACTCAATGTTGGCCCGGGTTCGGTGCCAAGTCAAGTAGGTGAACGGCTGTTTGAATATTGCCAACTGTCTATGTACTGGTATTCATAGTGCCGATTGATTTATAGTTATTAGTTCCTGTTCTCCTAGGAACAGGCCCATCACAGAAAGGGGCAGCGGGGTTCCGCACCTCGTTTGGGCCTGAGACAAGGACCAAGGTGTCGACACGAAGTAGGCGGGCGGCTGTCCTGCAGCTGCCCGGAGTGAGGTGATGATGATGAAACGAATAAAGAGGGGCAGCTTGTCCTGCAATTCTCTGGCCTCGATCTTCTTGCTTTTGACTTCGTCGGTTTCACTCGGTGCACAAGAGACCCAAGGAACCGCAGAGGTTTCAACATCCCAATCATCCAACTATGTGATCGGCGTGAGCGATGTCTTGACACTTTCGGTATGGCGCGAAGACCAGTTGCAAGTCACTGTTCCCGTGCGGCCTGACGGGCGGATAGTGGTTCCACTGCTAGGAGAAATCGAGGTCGTAGGCCGAACGCCGATGGAGGTGCAAGCTGACCTCACAAAAGGCTACGAAGAATTTGTCACTGCGCCGGCGGTATCTCTTGTCGTAACGGAGATCAACTCCAGGAAGGTCTATGTACTTGGCGAAGTCAAGGAGCCGGGGGTCTTTGACATTCTCAGACCGATCAAGCTCCTGCAGGTTCTGGCGATGGCTGGCGGCTTTACAGATTTTGCAAAGAAGGACGAGGTAGTCGTCATAAGAGAGGGCACGCAGGGTGATCTCCGATTCGAGTTCAGCGTCAAGGCCATAACCACAGGTAGGAGTCCGGAAGACAACATTCTTCTGTTTCCCGGCGACACGATCTACGTCCCGTAGATGCCCACCGGGTGTGCTCTCTTGGGTTCCAAGTCAGGCGGCAGGAAGAGGTTCTGCCTGGAGTTCGTCGGGAGTGAAGGGAGGGTTCCGAAATGACGTGGAGGGGCCGATTGGAGCTATCGAGATCTGGCAATAGGGTTGACCCAGAAGGCTTGCTGGAGTTCTACTTGTAGTCAGAGGAGCTGGAGTTAGAGAAGTAGTCGTTTTTGACAATCGAGGCAAAGATGGAATTCCCTGGCAACATTGAAGATATTGCAGGACTCGTTTGGAAGAGGAGATTCTGGATTCTCCTGCCCTTGATCCTGGGCGGATTGTCGGCACTGCTGGCGATTCGTCTGATTCCACCAAAGTACCGGGCGAGTACCATGATTCTGGTGGAGTCCCAGAAGATTCCAACGGACTACGTCAGGCCGACGGTCACGACGACACTTGGCGAGCGGCTTCGAACCATTGAGCAGCAAATTACAAACCGGGCGAATCTCGAGCGGATCATAAACGAGTTGGGTCTGTATCAGGAGGAACTCGCTGAGTATGGCAGCGAGAAGACCCTCCGTCTGGCAAGAAAAGATCTGGAGCTGACGGTGTCGGGAGCGTCGGTTTTTCGAATCTTTTTTACCTCCGAGAGTGCCGCGAAAGCAGCCGATACCGCCAATCGAGTCGCGGAGCTGTTCATTCAAGAGAATTTGAAACGTCGAGCGGACGAGGCGCGGAATACCTCGTCGTTCCTGTCGGAGGAGCTCGAAAGCGTCAAACAGACATTGGAGGAGCAGGAAGAGGTAGTCTCACAGTTCAGGCTCAGCTACGCTGGTCGGCTACCCTCCGACCGAGAGAGTAATCACCAAGCCATCGATCAGCTCCAATCGCGGCTCGAGATCGTTCTCGACTCCATCGACAGGTCCGAGTTGAGACGATTGGTCCTAGAGGATCAACTCGAAGATCTGCGTGAGACCCACCCAGCGGCCGAGGAGCAGGCTGAAAACGACCGGCTTCAGGAGGCTAGAGAAGAGCTGCTCAAGCTGAGATCGCAGTATACAGAAAGGCATCCGGACGTAATTCGGTTGAGTCGTGAGATCGAGCGGCTCGAGCGGGAGGAGCCGGCCCAGAAGGAGCCTGTATCGTCCAGGAGACCTGCCGAGAACAGAAAGCTCTCGGCACTCCAGGCTGAGCTGGATTCGCTCAATCTGGAGCTCGACCGCTTGCGAGCTGATCAAGAGAGGGTCGTCTCAGATCTGAGGCGTTACCAGGCCAACCTGGAGTCGATCCCGAGAGTTGAACAACAGCTACTGCAAATGACTCGGGACTACGACAACTTGCAGGCCTCTTATCAGTCACTTCTCGCAAAAAGGATGGAGGCAAGACTGGCCGAGAACCTCGAGCGGAGTCGGCAAAGTGAGCAATTCACCATTCTCGAGAAGGCTATTCCACCGACCCAGGCTTTCTGGCCAGACCGTCGGTTACTTCTCTTGATGGGACTTGGGCTGGGCGGGGCAATCGGTTTTCTCCTTGCGCTGTGGCGCGAGCAGATGGATCAGAGCTTCAGAGAGGAGGCTGAACTCCACAAGGCCTTTCCCAATGTTGCAGTTTTGGGCGTCGTTCACAGAATCGATTTGCCAAAGCAGAGTCCGATCGAGGCTCTGGAGGAGCATAAGACTGCATGACAACTCCTGGGAAAGGACCGGGGTCGGGTGGCGGGTCCCGAGCAAAGAGACCGTTGCAGAACTGGGCTAAGCTGAAGCCGGGGAAGCCCCTCGCACTGGCGGACCATGGGTCGAAGCCATTAGCCTGGGCCGAGGAATACCGCAGCATCGCTGTTCAGGTGGAACAGAGTCTGACGCGGGGCCACGAGACCAAGATTCTCGCGATCACGGGCTCTGATCGAAGATGTGGAAAGAGCCTGACCTCCCTCAACCTGGCCCTGCTCTTGGCTCGTAGAGGAGAACGTCGGGTCATTCTTGTAGAGGGGGACCTATGGCAACCCACACTGCGAGACTACCTCGACGTGCAACAGAACATCGACGGCTTAGGTGACATTCTCGGAAGAGGTACTCCGGTTTCCCAGGCAATCGTCTCAATTTGGGGCGCCGGCCTGGATGTCATCTTTGCCGGCTCGTCGGGTGATGCGAGCGACCTCATGACCGGAGACAGCCTGGCGCGACTGGGAGATGAGCTGAGGAGGAAATACGAGATCATCGTCGTCGATACTCCACCAGTAATGCTGGCAGCTGGTCGCAGCCTGGCGGGATGGGTAGACAAATCCCTTCTAGTGGTAAGAGCAGGGCAAACGAGAAAGAAATCTGTTGAAGACGCTCTGAGGATTCTCGGCCCAGACAAGACACTTGGGATGATCCTTAACGACGTGAAGGGAGCACCTGATAGCAAATACGGGTACGCGAGCTACTTGTCACCTGCGGGAAAGCAGTAGGGAGGTCTTGTGTATACAAATCGGCTGATTCGGAGAAGGCTAGCCTGAGAAGGACGCCCCCAACTTGAACCATGATTAGGTTTCTGAATCGTTACTGGGCAATTCCGGCGGTAGTCGCCCTCCTGGTAGAGGCGGTCTTGCTGATGGGGAGCGTCTGGCTCGCGTTCGTCATTCGATTTGGAGCCGACTTGGGAGGTTTCACGCCCTATCAGTTGATACTCAGGGGTTGGCTCTTCGCGGTGGTCGTCCAGCTGGCCTTCTATTTCGGTGGTGTCTACGATTTCAAGACCCATCTCAGTCTTCGTCAAAACACCATTCGTCTATGCCGAGCGAGTGTAGTCGGGGCTGTAAGTCTCTGGGCCGTCTACTACCTTCTGCCGAGCCTTTTCATGGGCCGCGGGCTTTTCGCTTTGTCACTGATCGCGGGCCTCTCCGCAGTTGCTTGCTGGAGATTCTTCTTCTATCTACTTCTCGAAAGGAAGGAGCTCTTTAAGGAGAGAGTACTCATAGTGGGAGGAGACGAAAAGGCTCGTTCACTGGCCCGAGAAATCCTCGCACGCCGACACCAGGGGTACGAAGTGGTCGGCTTTCTCGACGACGATCCGGCACTTCTGGGCGTGAGCATCGTGAATCCCCGCGTGCTCGGCACCACCGCTCAAGCGAAGAGCATCGCGCTGGAGACCCAGGCAACGCGCGTCGTCGTCGCACGTCGGGACTTCCGGGGCTGGATGGACATGGACTCGCTGCTGAGCTGCAAGACCGCCGGCATCCCGGTCGAGAAGGGCGAAACGTTCTTCGAGCGTCTGACCGGAATGATCGCTCTGGACGGACTGCGAACATCGTGGCTGGTGTTTTCCAAAGGGTTCGTAGTCTCGCCTGCTGTCTTGTTCTGGAAACGAGTGATCGATGTGATAGCCGCCAGCTTGATGTTGCTGATAGCCGCTCCGATCATGCTATTGACCGCGATTGCGATCCGACTGGATTCCCCTGGCTCCGTGCTGTTCAGCCAGGAGCGCGTCGGCAAGAACGGAAATCCGTTCCGATTGAGGAAGTTCCGGTCCATGTGCCAAAACGCCGAAGCTGCCGGTGAGGCAATTTGGGCTGAATACCGCGATTCTCGAGTGACACGAATGGGCCTCCTGATCCGCAAGACGCGGATCGATGAGCTGCCGCAACTGTGGAACGTGCTCATCGGTGAGATGAGTATCGTCGGTCCGCGACCGGAGCGCCCACAGTTCGTAGCCGAACTGGTGAAGCTCAACCCTCTCTACGAGCAGCGTCTCGTGGTGCGCCCCGGCCTTACCGGCTGGGCACAGATCAACGCTTCCTACGCCTCCTCATTCGACGCTTCCCTGGAGAAGCTCCAATACGATCTCTTCTACATCAAGAATCTCTCGGTGCTGCTGGACCTGTCGATCATGGTGAGCACCACAAAGACGGTGCTGCTGGCAAAAGGCGGCCGATGAGGATTCTCGTCCTCTGTCATCGTCTGCCGTATCCTCCGAACAAAGGCGACAAGATCCGGTCGTTCCACGAGATTCGACATCTGGCGGAACGACATCAGATTCACCTGCTCTCCTTCGCCGATCCCGATCAATCGGGGACGACAGAGGAGGGGCTCCGCGAGTACTGCGCGGCTGTCGAGGTTTTTCCGTTGAATCGGCGAGCTGCTCAACTGCGCTGCTTGGCTGGAGCGCTGGGCACCAAGCCGCTCACGTTGTCATACTTCCGATCTTTAGCACTCGCGCGCCGGGTCGAGGAGCTGGCTGGAACGGCGAAGTTCGATACCGTGATGGCTTGTGGGTCCGCGATGGCCCAGTACGCGGAGAGGGCCGCCGGTATACCGCGACTGCTGGATATGGTTGATGTGGATTCCGTCAAATGGGAGCAGTACTCGCAACACGCGTCCTGGCCCAAGAGCTTCATTTGGCGACTCGAGGCGAGACGACTCTCCAGATATGAATCCTCGCTCGCGGAATCTTTCGACAGGATCGTGCTGACAACTTCCAATGACGCCGAGAAATTCAGCTCGATCGCGCACGGCGCAGAGTCATCGGTAGTCCGTAATGGCATTGACCTCGACATCGCAAGAGAGGTTCGTTTCCCGAAAGCTGCTGCGCCGACGCTCGTCTTCACCGGTCAAATGGACTACTTCGCCAACGTCGACGGGGTCGTTCACTTTGCCACCAAAGTTTTCCCAATACTGAGGGCGAATTTCCCGGACCTGAGGTTTCTGATTGTTGGCCGCTCGCCTACACGCGAAGTCGTCAGCCTGTCGAGGTTGCCGGGTGTGAGGGTAACCGGTGAGGTCGACGATGTCAGACCGTACCTCACCGAGTCTTGGGTCTTCATCGCACCACTGCGAATCGCGCAGGGTGTGCAGAACAAGGTTCTCGAGGCAATGGCGATGGGTATCCCGGCAGTGGTGAGTCAGCGAGTCATGGCTGGCCTGGCCGACGGAGGTTTCCGCGATGGGCGGGACGTGCTGGTAGCTGTCGATGAGCAACAGACCGTGATTGCCTTGGAGAGACTCCTCAGGGACGAGAAGATGCGGGCGAGTCTCGCTTCGAGCGCTCGATCCAGACTTGCGGCGAGCTACTCCTGGGCCGTCAATATGAATACCCTCGAGCAGCAGCTCGAGGAACTGGTGCAGAGCGCTGCGGCTGCTTACCCCTATTCAGAATCGGAATCGGCCGAGCTTCAGCCTGTGTAAGCCGAGGGGAGCCCTAGCTTGAGGGATCTTCTGCTTCTGCTCATCGTGTTCGGGTCGCTACCCATCATCCTGCTGCGGCCCTTTGTCGGTCTTCTCGTTTACTCGTGGTTGGCGTACTTTCGACCTCAACACATGGTCTGGGGAGACGTCCCTCAGCTCTCTCTTTTCGTAGCCTTGACCATGCTGGTGGGGCTGCTGCTCGCTACTGGCCGAGAAAGATGGTTCAGCCTCAGATCGCAGACGGTGCTTCTCATCGCTCTCGGGGTTTGGGTGAGTCTCAGTACCCTGATGGCAGTGGATCCTGGTCTCGCGCGCCCCTGGAC
>JBATEX010000043.1:0-1995 GCA_049664225.1 Thermoanaerobaculia bacterium | reverse complement strand
GCGCACCGCCGGCGGCCCCGCGGACAGCGCCCGCGGCACCGGCTCCGGTCCCGACCGTCGCGGCCTGGGCCTTCGCCTGTTCGGCCTGCTGCTCCTGGGTCTGAGCCTGTTGTTGCAGTTGGAACGGGTCGGTGCCGGTGTTCTGCACCGCCCAGCCGTAGCAAGCGGACTCGTCGGTTGATTGTTGTTCGGGCGGTTGACCCTTTTGCGGGAACACATAGACGTTCATGGTTGCCGCCAGGGTCTTCTGCCCCGATGCCGGCGCCACGGCGTCCTGCGCCTGGATCACCGGCCCAGCCAATGTTGCGGCGAAAAAACACCAGATCACTCTGCGGCATTTCATTTTTTACCTCCCCGCCGGCAACGGCGTGCAGGCGCCGAAGACCGAGACTGTAAAATCTTCCCCTGCGATCGCCGCCGACATGGAGCCGATGTCCTCCGCGACGACGATGCTGAAGGCCCGGCCGAATTCCATGCCTTGGATGAAGATCAAGCCGTCCTCGCGCCGCAGCACCTCGGCGGGAGTGGTCCGGTCCTCGCCGCTGGCCTCGGTGGTGCTCAGCATCTTGGACTCGAGGTCCACCTCTACGAACTGCGGGATGTTCCATTCCCACGGCGGGCCGGACTCGCAGTCTTCGACGCTGGTGCACACCATCGCCCATGATGACGAGCACAGCAGTGCGGTGGCTTCGCTGAGGTCATCCGCAGCTGCAGGCCCGGAAGCAGCCAGGAGCAGGAGGACCAGAGCGGCAAGAGTCATACGACTTCTCATTTCTTCTCCTTGGCTGCCTCTTGCCACTTCTTCTCGAATTCTTTGGCCTCCTGCTTGGTCATAATCTGCACCGGTACCTTGACGACGCTGTCGGCGAACTTGACGTCAAGGTTGTAGTTGCCGAGCTGGATGCCGCCGGGGACGTGGAAGAACAGCGTGCCGACACACGCCCGCGTGCTGTCGAGTTCGACCTCGTCGTAGGCCAATGCCGTTTGGCGGCCGGTGGTGGTGGCGAAGAACCCGATCCGGCAAGGATTGTTGGCGCCGGGCGGGAAGTAGTTGATGGAGTCTCCCATCATGTTTGCCCGCTCCTCCAACGCAGCAAGGGAGCCACGCACCTTGTTGTACTCCTCCTGCGTGGGCAGGTCGATGACCTGGTGGTCGGGTGTCACGAGCTTGACGTCGTCGCGGGTGATTTTCTGCGGCTGGGCTCCCTGCTGCACCGTTATACCCACGTCGAGCAGCATCCACTCCTTGTTCACCGAGTCGTTGGCTATCTTGTAGGAGAGGACGACAAACCCCTCCGAGTTCTCGGCGACGCGGACGAACAGGCCTTCGATGCCGACCTTCTCGCCCGCCTGGGCCGCCGTTTCGGTCGGCTGGGCTGAACAGACTCCTGCACTGGCCGCGACCACTGCGGCGGCTATCACCATCGAATGAAATCTAGAGAACTTCATGTCGTATCTCCTTTGTTCGTCGCAGGGGGCGAGGATGGGCCCAGCCCCTGCGAGGGAAATGGAAAGGGAGGGCCACACCCTCCCTTTGGATGGTGTTTCCCGATGATCATTCCACCAGTTCGAGCTCACTCGGTCGCCAGCTCTTGTCGATCCAGGGCTCGAGCGGTCCGTAGGCCCGCAGGAGGATGAACCAGCTCTTGCCGGGGATGGTCTGGATCCAGTTGTTCTCCTTGCCCTTGGGCGCCTGGGGGGCGAACCAGATGTCGTAGGAACCGTCGGTGTTCTGCTTTACTTTTCCACTCAGGCTGTTGACACCTGCGAATTTCTCGTCGGTCTGCAGCATGGAGCGGGTCTGGGTGTCGTAGATCGTCACCGACCAGTTGTCCTTGACCGGAACGTTGGGCGGCAGATGCAGTTTGTAGGTCTTGGCGCCGTCGAGCGGCTGGTGTTTCGAGTCCAGACCCGCGATCGCATATTGCGATCCGGCTCCGGGTTTGGTGAGCGCCATCGCAGGTGTCACGCAGACGGCGTTGTAGTGCATCCACA
>JBATEX010000042.1:0-56813 GCA_049664225.1 Thermoanaerobaculia bacterium | reverse complement strand
GCGCTGCAGGACGTCAGCCTGGAGATCCCGAAAGGCATGTTCGGCCTGCTCGGACCCAACGGTGCCGGCAAATCGACCCTGATGCGCACGCTCGCGACCCTTCAGGAGAGTGACACCGGCTCGATCCATCTGACCGAGGAACAACTCGATGTGAGCCGCGACAAAAACGAGGTGCGCAAGATCCTCGGCTACCTGCCCCAGGAGTTCGGGCTCTATCCCAGGATCTCCGCAGAAGCGCTACTCGACCATTTCGCCGTCCTCAAAGGCATCACGGACAGCGCCCATCGGAAACAGGCCGTCGAAGGTCTGCTCCGGAGGACCAACCTCTGGGAGGTTCGCACCCAGAAGCTGGGGACGTACTCAGGCGGTATGCGACAGCGCTTCGGTATTGCCCAGGCCCTGCTCGGCGACCCGAAGCTGATCATCGTTGACGAGCCCACTGCCGGCCTCGACCCCGAGGAGCGCCGCCGTTTCCTCAACCTGTTGAGCGAGATCGGCGAGAACGTGGTGGTGATCCTCTCGACCCACATCGTCGACGACGTCAGCGAGCTGTGCACCCGGGTGGCCATCATCGACCACGGCCGTGTGCTCCTGACCGGGGATCCCCGCGACCTGATCTCACAGCTCGAAGGCAAGATCTGGAGCTCGGCAATGGACAAGGGTGAGGCAGAGAAGCTCGCCAACACGATGACTGTCCTCTCCACACGCCAGGTTGCAGGACAGAAAGTCGTCCGTGTACTCGGCTCGGAGGCGCCGGGGCACGGTTTCGAGCCCGTGCCTCCTGATCTCGAGGACGTCTACTTCGCAGCGCTCAAGAACGCGTGGCCCGGGGTCTGAACCCTTCGCGTACCGCGGCGGCAAAGGTGAGGCTTATCGCTCCGACAACACTAAGCTCAGACACGTTGTGGCGATCAAGGCACTGAATGATTGCGCAGCGAGTGGCTAGGCGGATTGGAACATTCTGCTCGCATCTATCCGAGGATTCCCAGGAACTCATTCCAAGGGCCGACCTCGACTTTGTACTGCCGAGCCATCACTTTGGCGATCTGCCCCAAGTGATTGAGGTCATGTGCGACCCATGTAGCGAGAAGCTGTTTGAGGGTCACTATGCCGAGATCTGGGTGGACGCCTGTCTTGGTGAGATCGGTTTCCGAGGGCTGCAGGCCACGGAGTCGATTGATGGATTGCTGCCGCCAATCGGCGAAGGTGTCGAGGAGCTCTTGCATGGTTCTCCCCTCGCTGTCGGCGAACATCGCGAATCGATCGAAGGGCTCGAACTGCCGTGTCTCCCGGTCAGAGAGGATGATCTCCGCGCGAGGGATCCAGTCAGTCTTCTCGCCATGGATGAGATGTCCCACGATGTCGAAGGGACTCCAAGTGTCCTCTCCATCGCTAGCGTGAACCCATTCCGGCGGAAGGTTGCCTAACCACGCTTGAAGGATTGAGGGGGTGGCCTGGAGGACTCTTATCGCCTTGTCGAGCTCGAATTCCATGAGAGTCTCTCTTGGTATGCGTCGTTGGTCTCGTCGATCATGGAGACCACGCTTGCTGTATCTTGCCTCTATCCTACGCCTTTGTCGGAGGGGCCCGCTGAGGGTTCGGGAACCCTCTCGAAGGTCCACTAATCCTCGAGCATTTCCTGTAGCTCTAGAACTCCGGCGTCAACCCAGTAGGTGGCAATGCTGGGAGGCTGTTCGTCGACAACAGTGACGTAGTAGAAGAACCTGCCGTCCGGAGAGATCGCGGCACAGTTCTCGTTGCCCGAGGTGTTGATCGGCCCGCCGAGGTTGCGCAGTTCTGTCCACGAGCCATCGGATCGTCGACGGCTGAGGTAGAGATCGCTCTCTCCGTTGTTGTCAGGCCGATCCCACACGGTTACAACTAGCAAGCTCTCATCAGGAGCTACGAAGGTGTCCCCCTCCGAGAAGCGGGTATTCACCTCGGGACCCAAGTTCTCGGGATCCCCGTATGAGCCGTTCACAAGGAGGGAACGGTGCAGGTCGGCCTCCCCGACGTTGCCTTCGCTCCGCAAACTGAAGTAGAGCGTTCCGTTACTCGCGACCCCCAGATGACTGATTCGGCGTGAGGCACCTCCGAGCAGCAGGGGCAACGGCTCACTCCAGCCGTCGGCGTTCTTGGTGACATACCAGGTGAAGAGATGTGGCTCGGGCGCCGCATTGCCCGGCAGAGGCCGCTGAGACCGAAAGAAAAAAGTGCTGCCGTCTGGAGAAACCCTGGGGTCATTCGAACTGTGCACGCCGTCATCGAAGGGAGCTGGCTCGGGACCCACCCACTCTCCTCCAATCCTCCGCATCCATAGAATCCGATCGATCTCTCTCTCCACGTCGTAGGCCGTGTGGAAGAGAGCGTCGTATCCCGGCGCGATGACGGCGCAGTAGGCCCATTCGGGCTTGGTTTTGGAGAGAAGCTCTGGAGCGAAGACCTGCGGCGTCAGACCTGGCGGTTTTTCTCCAAGATAGCGACTCTCGCGAGGTGGGGACTCGGGGCTAGAGTCTGCCAGGCCCGGAAGGATGAGGATCAGTCCGATGGCAACGGGGAGGGGACACCGGCCAGTCACGCCCATGCCTCCCGGTGGGGCTCATCATCTGGGACCGCCTCCGCGCACCAGGCGACATGGCGCCAGTGATTGTCTCTAGACCGCATGATTGGATCCGGTGTCTCCCTTCCGCTCGATCTTGACGATCATCTGAACTACTGCAATTCCTGCTGCCAGTCTCATCAGGGCTCCTGGAAGGAGAACCTGGCTCTCGTCGAGCGGGCCAACCGAGAGCCGACACGAGAACCTCCTTGGAATCACCTCGCTGATCCTGCGCAGCCCGCTTCTGGTTCTCGAGACTCTTGGATACGGTCTCTATTGGGTTTGGGGCGATCGAAGGGATCTGATCAGAATCCTGGTGACTGCGGCGCGACGCGGTGAGCTCGGCAGGAAACCGCGCAGCGCGGTACTTCGAAGCCCTATACTTCAGGGCTCCCAGTCCGACATGGTGATTCGAGGCACCAGCCCATCCAATGCCAGCGCCGCCGCCAAGCCCGGGGCAGCTTCCAACTTCTGCACATACCAAGCCGAGTCGGAGGGAGGGGCACCCAGATCAGCTATCCTGGCGATACTCTCTCCGGGCACAAACTGCACCTCGAACCCATTCAGCGGTATCGAGAGGCCACCGCCTCTCAACTTGATGAAGGCCTCCTTGTAGGTCCAGAGGTCGAAGAAGAAAGCCAAGCGACTCTCGGGAGGCTGTCGAGCCAAGAATGCTCGTTCCGAGGGTGCGAAGTAACGCGCTGCGATTTCATCATGCTCCACTTCTTCGCGGATCTTCTCCAGGTCGATACCGACATCCCTGCGCAGAGCCACCGCGATGAGAGCCATGCCGTGCGAGTGGGCCGCATTGAATTGCAGGGATTCCAAGGCGAGCTCTCCAACGATCCGAGGCTTGCCTTGCGAACCGTACTCGAATCGGAGCTTCCTGGGTTCGACCTGTCTGTAGGAGGCGAGTATGCTGCGGAGCAGGCCCCGACGCACAATGAACCGTCTTCTCAGATCTTCGAGACCGAAATGGGAGCACCTGGTTCGCTCGTCGTCGCTCAACAGGGCCTCGAGGTCACCTAGCTCCCATTGCGGATCATCCAGAGACAAGCGCCAGACGTGCACTTCAGCCTCAGTCAACTCGAGGTTGCTGGGCGAGCAATGCCATCGGTCGTGGGTCGAAGCCATGGAGGTTCAGCGGATCTGTCAGTATTCGGGCGGCGACTGCGAACCGAGAGATACATCCTAGCCCAACAAGCTCGAGTCCATCCCACCCAGGCCGGATGGAGGAGCGCTAAGATCCAGGGAGAAAAAGGGAGCAATCTGTCTTTGGACAACAGTGCGATGGACGACATCCATGCTGGTACTTTGCTCTTAGCCTCATGAGCCGCACCATCGAGCGACCTGGCCCGGAAGGCCGATCCGGCCCTCTCGTCAAGCAGACGGGCGGGTACCTCCACCTATGGATGCCCTATCTGGTCCTCGTCCTCTTGCACCTCCTGTCGGGCCTGCAAATGGAGCAGCCGCTGATTCTGGCCGACGAGGTCGGGTATCTCGGGAACGCTCGCTACTTGGCTGGGACCGCACATATGCCGAACATGCAGGATACCCAGTTCTATCACTTCGGATACTCGCTGCTAGTGCTGCCGGCTTTCTGGCTGTTCTCGGGTCCTGTCGCGATCTACAAAGCCGCGATCGCTATCAACGCGCTGCTCATCAGCTCGCTCTATGTCCTGATATACATGATCCTCACCACTGTCTTCGATGCGCAAAAGAAAGCGGCGATCTGGATCGCATTTGCATGCTGTCTCTATCCGGCCCTGACTCTGTACTCGAACTTCGCCTGGTCCGAGAACGCCTTTGTTCCCCTTCTTGCCCTGACCACTCTGCTCTTCGCGCAATACCTCGGTTCCGGATCGACTCGAGATGCACTCCTCTTCGGATGCGCAGTAGGTTTTCTCTACACGATCCATCCGAGAGCCTTGCCAGTCGTCCTCCTGGTCGTGATCTATCTTCTGGTCTTGGCAGCGTTCAAGGTGCTAGCGAGAGGTCGCGTATTTCTAAGTGTGACAGCGATTGGGCTCCTTCTCGCACTGACCCGGATCGTCAACGATCATCTCAAATCCGTAGGCTGGGTCGGTGCCGGTGAGTTCTCCATAGCCGAACTCGCAGGACGCCTTCTCCCCGGCAGCGCCTTCCCGGTTTTGGCTCAGAGGTCCTTGGGCCAAGTTCTGTACCTGTCTCTCGCATCTCACGGTCTTTTCGTGGTGGGCTTCGCGGCTGCGATCCTCTATGTCCGCCGGGAGCTCGCCTCTGGAACCTCCCGCAGGGTCCTCGCAGACCCCAAGGTCGGAGCGCGGATCTTCATGCTGATAGCCGCCTCGGGTGTGTTCCTCGCCTCCTTGACCGTCAGGGCATTCAGCACCTACGGACCGGAGGGAATGCAAGGGGCTGGCTTCATCCCTGGTCGGTATAACGAATCGTTTGCGGTTTTGTTCATCGCTCTCGCTCTGGCGGAGACTTGGGAGAAGTCCATCAAAACTCCGCAAACACTCCGCCGCGCCGCCCTCGTGGCGGGAGTCCTCCTAGGTCTGGCGGCACTCGTGACGGCTCAAATCAGCGACTTCCTTCAGATCCTCGACTCCGATGTGCCCCCGGAAGCGGCCCGGAGGTCTATCTCCGCAGTGCAGGTGGATGCGGTCGATGTGCCTGGAGTGTTTCCGATAGTCCACTTCATCGGCGAGTTGAACCTCTACATCGTCGCCCTCGTTGCGAGCGCTTCGTTCCTCGCTATCACCCTGACGATGAGGTACTCGCGACGCGCCGGACTGGTTCTACTCATGCTGCTCTTCGCATCGTTTTCGTTCTACAACTACCGGCACAAGCTCATGCCTTCCAGAGACAGGGCGAAACCGCGCCTTTCTTTCGCAGAGCAGTCTTCCCACCTCGGACCCATCCCATCCATCAGCTTTGACAATGCACATTTCGACCCGGGAATGCTGTACGGATCTCAATACCTGCTTCAACACGTCAGATTCAATCTCTTCGACAGTAGGAAGGGTGAAGAGCCTGCATCAGAGGTAGTCATCAGTGGCACCCGCTGGGGAGACAGCGGCCACCCTGACGCCCAATTGGTTCTTCAGGAAGGCAATGGAGACTTTGCCTTGTGGGTTCTGCCAGGCGAGGTTCAGTCGCGCCTTCCTCCGGCGAACTACCTGACGGCCACCCTGGGAGCGGCACCAGCGTTTCGGGTGCAGGAATCTGGTTTCTACGCCCAGGAGTGGCTACAAGGCGCCCCGGCACGGTGGACCAACGGCGCTGCGAAACTGCGAGTTCCACTGGACCCGGCTCACATGCCCCGAGACCTCGAAATCGACACCGTCGCTTTCAATCGAGATGAAGTCCAGCTCCAGGTCGTCGCCAATGGGGTCGAGTTGTGGAATCAGTCCATCCCGGCCGAAGGATGGTCAGGGAGTTTCGAGTTGGAACAAGTGCCACTCCACGATGAGCTGCTAATCGAGCTCAATAGTGACACCTTTACGCCCTCCGAAGGCCCTTCAGGACCGGTTACCCAGAGGCACCTAGGCGTCATCGTGAAAGGGATCCGATTGAAGACGCTCGTCAAATCCGGTGAGCCGGGAGGCTAGAGGAGGCTCCCGAGCAGAGCGAGCTCCAGCTTCGTGTACCATGAGATCCGATGCGTCGACCGCCCGTTGAGCCCTTTCCGCGCGACAGTTTCGATCGGCGCCCGAGCGTCAAAGAGTCGCCTGACGGGCAGATCAACTTGATCCACTGCTCGTACCACAAGTGTCTGACGGTCTACTACCGCCGCATCATGGACGCCCTCCTCAATCGGTGCCAACCGTGGGGACCTGGATACCGCCATTACAACAGTCACCTGGAGGACTTCTACAGAGGCTTTTCGGAAGATCGCGTTTCGTCGGTCAACAATCGGGCCCTCGATTTCGAGCGCCTCGGCCGCTTCCGGATCTCACGCTTCATCAGGGATCCGCGCGACCTGGTGGTTTCCGGGTACTTCTACCACCGGCGCGGCGCGGAGGCGTGGGTGAGAATGGAATCGCCGACAGCAGAGAATTGGTACTTCGCCAACGGCGTCGTGCCGGCCGGCCTCAAATCCTCGGGAACCTCATTCGCCCGCTACCTGCGGTCGATTCCGAAGGAGGAGGGCTTGCTCGCGGAGTTGGAGCTCCGAGCACTACACTTCGAGTCGATGGCGCGCTGGCCCGAGAAGCATCCCGATATCCGAACCTATCGCTACGAAGAAATTCTGGGCCACGAGCAGCAGGTATTCCGAGAGCTTTTCGAGCACTACGAGCTGTCGCCGGTGGAGCGAGCCTTGGGTAGCTGGTTCGCCAAACGGCACTCGCTCGGCAGAAAGCAGCGCGATCCCCACATCAGGAACCCTGCATCCGGTCAATGGAGAGAGCACTTCACACCAAGGGTCAGGCAAGCCTTCGACTCCCAGTACGCTGGTCTCATCCGCCAACTCGGCTACCCGGCCGCCTGACCATCGCCGAGCCCCGGACGGATGATGACCTCGCTTGCGCCAACCCGACAGCCTGACTCTGCACCCGGTCGGTGACCCATGCCCAAACACATCCTGTTGGCGACGAATGGCCCGAGCGGCATGCTCTACTCGAGTATCGAGCTCGCCCGACGTCTGGCTGCAGCGGGTCATCGAGTGACCTTCGCAGCGCCGGCTGCGGCGTGTGAGCTGGCCCAGCATCACGGCCTCGCAATCACAGCGTTGGAGGACAGCGGGTACGATCGGTTTCTGGTCGAAGATGCGGGAATTGGGCCGATCCGGAGGCTGTCAACTCTGGGTCGCCGCCGGCAGCGAGCAGCGGACTCCATGGGGCTGAGCGAATGGACACGAGCCGTGCGTGAGCTCGATCCGGACCTGCTGCTGATCGACGGAGAGATGCACGAGCACATCATCACGGCCTCGGCCAGCGGCGTGCCTTTGGCACTCCTCAATACCTTCGCCTCGATCTGGCATCAACCCGGTCTCCCGCCTCCGCATCACATGGTACGCCCCGGGGTCGGCTGGTGGGGCACCGGATTCGGAATCTCGATGCTTTGGCGTCTGCTTCACCTTCGGAAGCGATCGAGAGTCGTGACGCAATGGGCGAGGAGGATCGGGTGCGACCGTGTCTCGATCCTACGTTGGCTGGCGCTCGAGGCCGGCTTCGACCTCAGAGCCGAGTCCGACCAGACCCAGTGGCTGATTCCCTTCACCTACCGGAACTTCCCGGTGCTGAGCCTGCACGCATTGGAGTTCGAGTTTCCGCACTTGCCGCCCGACCACGTCCACTACGTCGGCCCGATGGTCCTCGAGTCGCGCCTCGATCCAATGCTGACCCCCTCGGCGCGCGCCGAGCTCGAGACGATCTTCTCTCGTTGCCGGACCAGGGGGCACAAGCTCATCTACGCCGGCTTTGGCTCGGTCTTCTCCACCGAACCCGCCTTGCTGCGAAGTATCGTCGCGGCGGTCGGATCGCATCGCGAATGGGAGATGATCATCAGTCTCGGCAATCGAGGGCAACCAGCCGACCTGGGAGAGCTTCCCTCCGGGGTCCACACCTTCGACTGGGTACCGCAGCTCGAGGTCCTGCAGAACAGTGACGCCTGCGTGACGCACGGCGGAATCAATACCATCGACGAGTGTGTCCTGGGGCTTGTTCCAATGCTCGTCTATTGCGGTGGCGAAACGGACATGGCTGGCAATGCCGCCCGTGTTGCCCATTGGAAGCTCGGTCTCGTGGGTGATCGTCGACACGACACCACGGCAACCATGCGACTCCACCTCGAGCAGCTGCTGGAAGAGCACCGCTTCCACGACAATCTCAGCCGGCTGCGAGACCGTTGCAGGGCCTACACCGAAGAACACGTCGCTGAACAAATCGTCGAGTCGCTGCTCGTCTCCGGAGGGCCGAATCGTTCGTCGCTACGTGACCGGCCACCGCGGAGAGCCGACGAATGAGCCCCGATGCCCGGCGCTTCGCCGCCGGAGCCAGCTGGCTTTATGGCTATCGCTGGATCGAGCGACTGCTCGACTTTCTCTCGATCGTCGTATTGGCTCGCATCCTGGCTCCCTCGGACTTCGGGCTCGTGGCGATCGCCGCTTCCTTCGTCACCATCATCGAAGGACTCAGCGCTTTCGATGTGAACAAGGTACTGATCCGATCCCGGGAAGTGAGTCGCCCCCTCCACGAGAGCGCCTGGACTCTTTCCGTGATGCGGGGCCTGTCAACAGCCCTGATCATGCTGGCCATCGCCCCTTTCATCGAGGATGTCCGGATCGGCGCGGTGCTGGCCGTGCTGGCGCTCAGTCCTATCATCAACGGCCTGGCGAACCCGTGGTTCGTCCTCTTCGAGCGTAACCTGGACTACTCCAAGCTCGCCTTTCAGACCCTCAGTGCGAAGATAGTCTCTTTTGCAGTTACCGTGAGTCTGGCGATCGTCACCCGCAGTTACTGGTCGCTCGTTGTCGGGCTGCTATCGGGTAGCCTGGTGACCACGATCCTGAGCTACCTCCTGAAGCCCTTCCGTCCTCGCTTCTCCATGGCGCGTTTCCCCGAGATCTTCGGCTTCAGCGGCTGGCTCTGGCTGACCAGCCTCGTGACGACGCTGGCCATGGAGACGGACAAGATCATCGTGGGTCGGCTGCTCGGCGTCGGTGATGCCGGCTTCTATTTCATGACTCAGAGGGTGGGTGTCCTCCCAACGCGCGAGCTGGTCAGTCCTCTGCAGCGTATGTTGCTGCCTTCTTTCAGCGACATGATTCGAGATTCGACGAGGCTGCGGCGCGTCGTCTGCGAATCGATCAACGTCTTGGGCAGTCTCAGCATCCCGGCAGGCCTGGGGTTCGCGATGGTCGCCGACGACTTCGTGCCTCTGGTCCTCGGGGACCGGTGGCGACCCATCGTTCCCCTGCTGCAGATTCTCGTTCCATATCTCGGGCTGCGGGCGACGTTGTCGACGACGTTGCCTTGCGTCATGGCCCTCGGCCGAACACGCCTCCTGTTCTGGGTGAGCTTCGTCTATGCGCTCGTCCATTTGCCGGCGTTCATCGCTGGCACCGTGCTTTTCGGCCTGATGGGCGCGATCATCAGCATCGTGGCCGCCGGGGTTCTGTACTCGTATCTCAATGCTTGGATGTTGAAAGTCACGCTCGGCATCTCGCTACGGGACATCCTGAAACAGATCGGACGTCCACTGGCGGCGTCGCTGATCATGGTCGTCGCCCTGATCGCCTTCGAGGCTACCCAGATATTCGACACCTCTTCACAGAGTCGGGCCTGGCTCTCTCTGATTCTCGAGGTCACAGTTGGCTGCGTCGCGTTCGGTGCCAGCCTGTACTCGATTTGGCGGCTCGAGGGGCGTCCGGCCGGTATCGAGAGGCGCCTCAGCCAGGTCCTGCAGCGTGGAGACTAGCCGCCGCTGATTCGACTGAAGGCTCGTTCGGTCTTCTCGGCGATGGCAGGCCAGGAGTGCTCCGCCGCCAGCCGGCGGCCTGCGTTCGCCAGCCGACCGCGGAGATCGGCATCGCCTAGAAGCCGGATGAGAGCCTCAGCCAGCGAATCGCGCGACTCCGGTGGAATCAGAAGGGCACTCTGCCCCTCCCGCAGCACCTCGGACAGGCCTCCTACTCGAGTGGCCACCACTGGAACGCCCAACGACAAGGCTAGATACAGCACTCCCGACTGGCTGATGTGGCGATAGGGCATGACCAGGACATCGGCGGCGGCGAAGTAGTGCGCGACCTCCGAGAACGGAATGTACTCGAAGCGGTGAACAGCACCGAGGCTCGTCGCCCAAGCCTCGAGCTCGGAGGCGCGACTCGAGCCGATCCGGGAAGGGTCGCCCGCCACCAGCAGACGAGCTCGAGGACGCGAGTCCACAACCTCAGGCCACGCCTCGAACAGCAGGTCTAGCCCCTTGTATTCACGGATGTAGCCAAAGAACAGGGCCACCTCGTCGCGTGGCCCGAAGCCGAAATTGCTGCGGGCCGCTTCGCGATCCTCGGCCTGTTTGTCACTGTCGAAAAAACCGTACTCGCCATGGGGAATGACGACCACACGATCTGGGTCGATGGCGAACTCCTCGAGGAGGCGTCGTCGGTCGTACTCGGAATGAGCCACGACGAGTCGGCTCGAGCGATGAATGCGCCCGTAGAGCGCCCGCTGCAATGGAATTGGCTCGTGCGGGGTCACCACGTGCGCGGTTGTGACGACAGGATTCTGTAGCCGACGAAGAGCCCTCAGATACAGCCACGCACTGCTATTGGTGCTATGAAAGTGGATGATATCCGGTCGCAGCCGACGCGCCAGGGCGCCGGTCTGGAAGGCGTCGAAGACGGCCTCGAGACGTCTCGCTCGATCCAGGCTGCCAGCTGTCAGCCACTTATGTGGCCGACTCGTAAACCGGGCGATGCTCTTGACCACTTGCAGATTGCTTGGCAGGCTTCGGGCGTCGAGCTCGTAAGCGGCCGTGGTCACGAGAGTGACATCGTGGCCCCTCTCGGCCAGCGCACAGGATAGGTTATAGGTGTAATGAATCAGCCCACCGCGGCCAAAGGTCTCGATCTCGAGTATCCGCATCCGCTTGCCGGCGGCGCCCGTCGCGGAGCTCTGTGGCGGCTCGACCCGGGCCTCCTGGTGGATGGTACCACTCACGCTGGGGGTAGTAGCTCGGGCCCCCTGGGACCCTCCGGCTCCGAACCGGGTCTGGTTCGGAGATGCCGACGATGAGCTCTGCAGATCCCTCCAGCCGCAGTAAGTTGCTCGAGCGCGCCGTTCGACTGAAGAAGGCTGCGGCTCGGGCCCGCCAGCCGGAAATGCAGCCGCGGCCTGCCGATCGACAGCCTCGACTCGGCGAAGTCCAGCGCAGTCTCTGGGTGGCAAATCAGGTAGCCCCGAGCTCACCGACGTACAACCTGACCAGCGCTTTCCTCGTGCACGGCACGCTGGACACCTCCGCGCTGGAGCGCTCCCTGAATGCTGCGCTGTCCCGCCACCGTATTCTCCGCTCGACCTATGTCCGTCAGGGGAGCGATGTCCTGCAAGTCATCCACCCGCCGACTCCTCTCCACCTGGAGCATTTCGAAGCAAGGCCGGGAGAGGCCCTCGAAGCGGCAGTTCGCGAGGCTCGCCGGCCCTTCGATCTCGCGAGCGGACCGCTGATCCGGCTGCTACTCGTCACGGAGAGCTCGGGAGGTTCGTCCTATCTGGTCCTCGTTCTGCACCACATCCTGGCGGACGAGCAGTCGCTCGACCAACTGTGGGACGAGATCGTGGAGGCCTACGACACGACCCGTCAGCAATCCGAACCTGCGATTCAGTACGACGACTACGTCTACTGGCTGAGCCGAAGGAGCCAAGAGCGACGACAGGAGTTGATCGACGCCTGGCGCCGGCGCCTCGCCCCCCTGCCAGAGGATTTGAGACTGCCCTTCGAGAAGTCCTCGGCATCGGTCAGCGCAGAGGCGCCCGGTCGTCTTCTGGTCCGCCGCTCGAATCCGGCCTTATCAGCGTCCATCCGACGATTGGCAGCAGAGGTCGGCGCCACACCCTTCATGGTCTACTGCTTCTGCTTCAGACTGCTGCTGCAGCGCTACGCGCCCGAGCAACACTGCGCCTTCGGCACCCCGGTATCTACTCGCTCGCACCCGTCGACAGCGAGCATGATCGGCTACTTCACGAATCCCGTGGTCGTCGCCGTCTCGGTCGACGAGTCGCAGCCCGTGCGAGAGGCCGTGAGTGACTTCGGTCGCCAGTTGCGCGATGCTCTCGCCGAGGCGTCGATACCGTTCGATGAGTTGGCAGATGCGCTCGCGCCGCAGCGACAGCCCGGTCGAAGCCCGATCTTCCAGACCATGTTCGTCTATCAGCGGGCACTGGAGCCGGTGGCACTGGGAGCCGCACGGCTCGAACCGGTGACGCTCGACCTCGGTGCCTCGAAGTTCGACCTGACCCTCTTCGTCAATGAAGGCGAGCATCGCTTCGAGGTGGCCGTCGAGTATCGCACCGATCGGTACGACGAAGTCTGGATGGAAGCCCTCCTCGACCACTACACGACACTCCTCGAGCATCTGACCCGCGATCCGGAGCGACCCGCGGCGGAAATTTCGATGCTCGACGAGCAGGAGGTCGAGAGGCTTCGCGAATGGTCCTACGGAGGAGAGCTTGACTCGAACCTGATGCCCGTTGTGCTACCACGCAGAATTCTCGAACTCGCCCACCGATCGCCGGCATCCGCGGCCCTGTCGTGCGGTGACGTCGAGCGCACCTACGGTGAGATGGCAGACTCGGCGAAACGTGTGGCTCATCGTCTGGTGACCTGCGGTGTAGAGCCGGGAGATCGGGTCGGCATCTTTCTCGACCGATCCACGACGCTGATCGAAGCGGTCGTCGGGAGCCACTGGGCTGGAGCGGCCTACGTGCCCTTGGACCCCACCTATCCCGAGGCGAGGAACCTGCAGGTGCTCGAAGACGCCGACGTTCGAGCGGTGTTGACAAGCTCTGCGCTGCGAGACGAGCTGCCCGACGGAGCGTGGACCCCGGTCGAGTTAGACCGCCTGACCAGCAACGAGGCCCAGATCGGGGATCCGGTCGCGATCGGCACCGAGTCCCCAGCGTATCTTCTATACACCTCGGGTTCGACCGGCCGCCCCAAGGGTGTCATCGTCTCTCACGGCAATCTCAGCGCCTCGACGGCGGCCCGGCTGCAGATTTACGATGCTCCGCCAAGCCGCTTTCTCTTGCTGCCGAGCCTCGCCTTCGACAGCTCGGTCGCCGGCCTATTCTGGACCCTCGGAGCCGGTGGATGCCTGGTGATCCCTGGCGAGGAGGAGCTCCGGGACCCCAGGCAGTTGCCCCGGATCATTGATCAGAAGAAGGTCACCTGCCTCCTCTGCGTACCCTCGCTGTATGCGCAGCTCCTGCGGACTGACACCGAGCGCCTGCAGGGGCTCGAGATGGTGATCGTCGCCGGCGAGAGCTGCCCCTCGCGACTGGTTGCAGAGCACTTCGCAGCTCTGCCGAGCACCCGTCTGGTCAACGAGTACGGTCCGACCGAGGCAACCGTCTGGGCCACGGTTCAGGAGCTGACGCCCGAGGACGCGCAACGCCCGGTACCCATCGGGCGGCCCATTCCCGGGGTCCGCGTCGAGGTGCTGGACGACACGGGCCGACAGCTTCCCGCGGGCCTCCCGGGAGAGGCCTGGATCTCCGGACCGACCGTCGCTCAAGGCTACTGGCGACGACCCGACTCGAGCCGACAGCGCTTCGTCAGGCGCTCGCGATTCGAGGGGTCAGTGGTCAGATACCGGACCGGTGACCGGGTCGCATGGAGCACAGAGGGGGCGCTGGAGTTTCTGGGCCGCCAGGACGAGCAGCTGAAGATCCGCGGCTTCCGCATCGAGCCCGGCGAGGTCGAAGCCGCTCTTCTCGAAGTCTCCGGCATCACCGCGTCAGCCGTTGTGGCGCGTGACCTCGGCTCCGGGAGTCCGCAGCTGGTGGCGTTCGCCGAGACGACCTACGAGATTGCCTCCGAGACCTGGCGACGCGATCTGGCAACTCGGCTGCCGGAATTCATGATTCCCGCCCGCCTGGTAGCTCTCGAGCAGCTACCGCTGCTACCGAACGGGAAAGTCGATCGCCAGCGACTCAAAGACAGAGTGCTCGAAGAGGTGGCGAAGACAGCTGCGCAGCCACTGGTGCTCGACTCCCGGATCGAGGGCCTGATCTCCTTGTGGGAAGGCCTTCTCGGCCAAACCGGAATCGGCCTCGACGACAACTTCTTCGAGCTCGGTGGGCATTCACTCCTCGTTGTCGAGATGACCCTCGCCATCGAGCGAGACTTCGGCGCCTCCCTGACTGCCGCCGAAGTCTTCGCTCATCCCACAGTGCGCGAGCTCGGCAGCCGCCTGACGCCGCCCGGCGCGACGCCAGCGGCTACGTATCGGCACCTCTTCCCGATTCAGCCGAGCGGTCGGAAGACACCGTTCATCGTCGCCGTGCCCCACTTCTTCAGCGCCATGTTCGCGACTCGCTTCCGCAATGAGCGACCTGTTTACGGCCTGCGCGGCGTCAGCTTGCGCGCCGAGGGAAACCTCGGACGATGGCCGACCCTGCGTCATCTCGGCGAGGATCTCGTGGACGAGATCCAGCGCCGCTTCCCGGGCTCGAGCTGCATCATGGCCGGCTACTCGTTCGGCGCCTCGATGGCGATCGAAGCGGTGCGGATCATGGAAGAGCGGGGTCTGCCGGTCGAGGGACTCTACCTGATCGCACCGATGCCGGAGGACTTCTTCCGTTGGGGTCGTCTCCGGCTGCAGATGGACGGGTTGCGGGAGCCCGTCAACGACCTGTCCGTCCCGCAGGCTCTCCTACGATATGCCCGTAGCAACAACCCACTCACCCGTCGGCCCTATCAGCGAGCTTGGCGATGGCTCGCCATCGAGCCATGGCGGCGATGGCTCTGCAGCGTCGGTAGATTGAGGCAGCTGCTGGGGCTGCCGCTAACTGCCAGGATCCTCTATGCCGACGTCCGGGTCGACCGCTTCCGCCTGCACGCAGCCTACCGGCCAAGACCCGTCCGCACACCGACGGTCGTCTTCAACGCGTTGGAGGCCGCCACCGACGCTGCCGCGACCTGGCGCCCCTACTTCCTCGGACCCTTCACCGTGCACCCGACGCCCGATCCACACCTCGGTAACGACTCCGTCGAAGAGGCTCGTAGGGTTATCCTGGACCATCTGGTCGACCTCGGAGATGAGTGACA
Organism: Thermoanaerobaculia bacterium; assembly: GCA_049664225.1. Lineage (GTDB taxonomy): Bacteria > Acidobacteriota > Thermoanaerobaculia > Multivoradales > JAHEKO01 > JAUVRX01. The sequence goes on along the minus strand of JBATEX010000042.1, from coordinate 41,461 downwards.
TGAAGAAGGCTCCGCAGAATCCGGCCCGTGAGTCCGAGCCGCGCGCGCCTGCGAGGCAGGACCTGGAGCTTCTCGACCGACTGGCTACCACCATTCGACCCGACGATTCAGATCTCCAATGGTGGTCGTCGAACTACCTTCGCCAGCACCGCTCGCGGCTAGCCTTCGATCTCGAGATCGTCGGCAGACACGTTGCTCCCCAGTCCAGGGTGCTGGAGTGCGGAGCCATCCCGTTGTTGCTGACAGCCGCACTCGCGGCGCGCCAATACGAGGTCAGCGCTGTCGACGTCAAGCCGGAGCGGTTTGGCGAAGCGATCTCGGCCCTCGACCTCGACGTAGTGCAGTGCGACATCGAAAACGAGCCGGTACCATTCGCCCCCCGAACCTTCGACGCAGTGCTGTTCAACGAGCTGTTCGAGCACCTTCGTATCGATCCCGTCTTCACTCTGCGCGACGTTCACCGGGTGCTCAAACCGTCAGGAGTCCTACTCCTGTCGACACCCAACCTGAGGTCTTTCCGTGGGCTTCGCAATCTGCTGCTCCGCAATCAGGGTCACGCCGTCTCAGGGGGCGTCTACGAGCAGTATGAGAAGCTGGAGAGACTCGGACACATGGGCCACGTCCGCGAGTACACAACGCGCGAGGTGACGGACTTCCTGACCCGGGTGGGCTTTCGTGTCGAGAGGCTGATATTTCGCGGCGGACATGGAAAGGGTGCCGTCGGCATCGCCGAGCGATTGGCCCCTTCCCTACGTCCCTTTTTCACCGTTGTCGCGGTCAAAGACGGCACGAACGGCGTACCGAACTCCGCCGAACCGGGATCGACGTCTCCGAAGAACAGGCAACAATGACGCGACCCGCGGTCCGAGGCCGCATCTTCATCGTTGGCGTACCCAGGTCGGGAACCACTCTGGTTCAGAGCCTCCTGGCGGCACACAGCGCAACGACCTCCTTCACCGAAACTCACTTCTTCGACCGACATTTCAAGATTCTGCCCCTGGGCTCGAGGCCGCTTCTCACCGCGAATCCCGTGGCTCGGGTACGGGAGTTCCTGATCGAAAATCGTGAGGAGCCCGGCGCCGCAGCGCGATGGTTCACCGAGGCGAGCCCCTGGTCGCTGCGCTTCCCGCCTCTGCGCCTATTGCAGACCCGCCGCGTCGCGCGACGGCTCCTGCTCGTCCTCGACGAGCTGGCTCAGCGTCGGGGATCGCCCTACTGGATCGAGAAGACACCGCGTCACTTGCGCTACCTGCCTTTCCTGGCGCGCCTCAGCGACGGCGCACCCGAGGCGAAGTTCGTCCATGTGATCCGCGACGGCCCGGACGTCGTGGCCTCGCTCAACGAGGCTTCTCGTCGCTGGGATCGTCACTACGATGTGGACACCTCCATCCGGCGCTGGAACGAAGACGTCGCCTTCTCCCTGAGTCGGAGCCGAGAACCGAACGACAGCTTCATCTTCTATGAGGAGCTGGTCTCCCGACCGGAGCCGACGCTGCGACGAATCTTGGGGGAGCTGAACCTCGACTGGGAGCCGCAGATCCTGGAGAACTATGGACGGGAAGCGTCCGAGTTGGTGACTGCGGAGGAATCCTGGAAGACGGACGTCGCTCGGCCCCTGAGCCGATCGCGAACCTCGGATCGGAGGCTGACCGCCGAGCAGCGAAAGCGGGTCGAGAGCAGTCTGCGTCGAGATCTGTACGAAGAGCTCTACGCGTCGGCGACCCGGCAAAAGTCCACCGACGAGGACGATTGATACTCTTGGGTCGGCCATGAGCGACAGCCCCGGAGTTTCCGTCATCGTTCCGTTCTTCAACAGCGAGCGGACCCTGGCCGCCTGTATCGATTCGCTCCTCGACCAGTTCGAGGTCGAGGACGGCTACGAGATCATTCTGGTCAACAACCGTTCCACCGACGGTTCACCCTCCATTGCTGCGCGCTACTCGGAGATCACCACGCTCGAGGAGGAGGCCGTCGGGGCCTATTCGGCTCGCAACACCGGAGTTGGCAGGGCCCGAGCCCCCATCATCGCCTTCACCGACGCGGACTGCGTGGTTTCCAGGGATTGGCTCCGATCGATCGACGAGGGAATGAGCGATTCGGCGGTGGCCATCCTTCTCGGTCACTGCCGCTACCCCCCGCAAGCCTCCCTGAGCCTGCGTCTGCTCGGGGCCTACGAGAACGCCAAAGCCGACTATGTGATTCGGCGCTGCGGTGCTGTGTATCACTTCGGCTATGCGAACAACATGGCGGTGAAGGCCTCGGTTTTCGAGGAGCTAGGGCCATTCGAGCCATGGCGGCGGGGTGCCGATAGCGAGCTGGTTCACCGCTTGGAGGCGAACCGCCCCGACCTGCGCCTCGAGTTTCGCCCTTCGATGCGGGTCACCCACCTGGAGTTCATTCAAACTCGGGAGCGATTTCGGCGCATGGCTCTGTACACGCGAACCAACTCCCAGATCGGGAGCTTTCAAGAGCTGGGTCCGATTCAGCGTCTCGGTGTGCTGAGCCAGCTGCTGCGACGCTTGCCGGTGTACCTCTAACCGGCGGGGGGCGGGGAGTCAGCTTCCCCCAGAAGCCGACGCTGCTCTTCTTCTCCGACCTCGGCCATCTCGGCGAGAATCTTGTCTTCGGCAACCTTCGCCAGCCCGGCGAGGGTCGTGTGCGCGAAGATCATCTCCAGCGGCAGCTCGATGTCGAACTCCCGGCAGAGTTGGAGCATGACCTGCATGGCGGAGAGGGACGTTCCTCCGAGCTCGAAGAAGTCGTCGCCCGCCCCGACGCGCTCCAGTCTCAGCTCCTGCTGCCAGACGGCTGCGAGGTACTCCTGCACGGGTCCCTCCGGCTCGCGATGTGGCAGGCTGGAGAGGCGATTGTAGAGCTCCGAGTGCAGCGCATTCTCGTCGACCTTGCCGCTCGTCGTCAAAGGGATCGAGTCGACCTGCTGCAGATGGACGGGAATCAGGTGAGTGGGCAGCCGCTCGCCCAATTGCTCGCGCAGCGCTTCGTCGGAGAGCGGCTCGGAAGCAACGAAAAAGGCCTCCAGGGCCGTGTGCCCGGTGCCTGTGGCGAGTCTCTCGGAGTCGTAGCCGATCTCGGCCAGGATCGAGGCCACGTTGTCGACATCGATGTCGTCGTTCAGCTCTTCGAGCGCCGCTTCGCGAGATTTGTGACCCAGCCGCACGTCCCAGCTGTAGGGAAGGGCATAGCTGTGGAAGCCTCGCTCCTGCTTGTGGACGTAGATCCCGCTGTCGTTGATCAAACAGTTGGTCGAGCGTCCGGTGTCGCCCGGGCGTACCCAGGGAACCTTGTCCTGCAGATAGGCGTACATCTCGTCGAGCCCGACATCGAAATAGCGGAAGAAATCGACGAACTGGATCTCTGCAAAGATTCGATCGTCATCGAACAACCCGGCATTCAACGAGCGGGTCACCTCGTCGGTCACGCGGTGGTACACCCTACGCGCCGCCATGACGGCCGCATCTACTTCCTCTGGGCTGCACCGCCCGTCACGAAACATCTCCTCGGTCAGCCTGGTCTCGAACATCTGCCCGCGGGACAGGCCCGTGACGATGATCGGAATGCCGAGCTCTCGGGCCCGCTTCATGCTCAGCGTGTAGATGGTCTTGAAACAACCGTTGCAGACATTCGAGAAGCGGATCAGGCTGTCGCGGAAGATGGCATTCATCGAGGGTGTCGTCGCCAGCTCGATAGGTACCCCGAGGCGCTCGGTCACCCGGCGGATGTTCTCTTTCGCCTCCTCCGAGATGTAGCCGTTGTCGAGCGTGAAAGCATAGACCGACAGGCCCATGTCCACCAGCCTGCAGAGGGCGTAGCTGCTGTCCTTGCCGCCGCTGTAGAGCATCATGCAGTCCCAGTCCGCACCGTGGTCCTGCGCCGAGTCCGCGAAGATCCTGTGGAGGTCGTCCTCCGTCCTGAAGTAGTCCCGAGCGTGCTCCTTGATGGACTCGTACGAGCGGCAGATGCTGCATACGCCCGCCTGGTCGAAGGTGGCCCGCGGGTAGTTGGAAGGCAGACCGCAGCGCACGCAGTGGCGGACCGGGTCGCGTCGGTCCGCTGTCGAGGCCGGATGCCGCCTGGCGACCACGGCACACTGCTCCACCTTCGGCAGAGAGAGCAGAGCCGCCTCGACCTCGCCCGGCTCGACGCGAAATCCGGACACCTTCAACTGCCGGTCCATGCGTCCGAGGAACTCGAGGGTCTCGGTATCGACCAGGCGAACCAGGTCCCCGCTCCGATATCGACGGCGCCCGGGAAGGCTCGAATGCGGCTGGAAGCGTTCTCGAGTCAACTCGTCGCGCTCGTGGTAGCCGCGCGCCAGGCCGTAGCGCGAGATCCAAAGCTCGCCGGCGACCCCTTCGGGCACTGGCATCAGCTTCTCGTTCAAGATCTCCACCGTCACGTGGTCCGCCGGAGAGCCGATGGGAACGCTTATGGCTCGATCCTGGTCGGGCCGGTAGCGGTGGGCGACGCAGCCGACGACCGCTTCCGTGGGTCCGTATTCGTTGTAGAGCTCCACCCGGTCGCGCAGCTGCGCGTGAATGCTGGCTGCCAGATCGGTGGTCAGATTCTCACCGCCGACAACCAGGCGGCGGAGCTTCGAGTCTTCGAGGCCGACGCGCCGCAGCAGCGACAGATGCGACGGGGTGAGCTTGAGGAAGTCGACACTATTGGCACGGACGACGTCCATCAGGGCGGTGTCAACCGGGCCGTCGGGCTCGGGATAGATCTCCAGTGTGCCGCCCGTGATCAGGGGCAGGAAGAGGCTAGTGACGGTGAGATCGAAAGCCAGGGAAGTGAACAGGGGAAAGCTCAACCGGTCACCCCTCACGTACTGCCGAGCCGCCCAACAGAGATAATCGGCGAGGCCGCGATGCTCAATGAGCACGCCCTTCGGTCGACCTGTCGAGCCGGAGGTGTAGATCAGGTAGGCCAGCTCCTCGAGCTCGGGCGTCGGGCGAGCAAGCTCCAGATCGCGGCCGGCAGCGATGCCCTCATCGATCGGCAGCACTGCTATGTCCCCCACCCGGTCGCCAACCTCGAGACCAGGCCCGGCCAGCAACAGGCGCGTTCCCGAGTCCTCGAGAATGCTCTCGAGCCGCCTACCGGGGACACCGGCGTCAATAGGAACGTAGGCGGCACGAGCCCGTAAGGTGGCGAGAATCGCGATGACGGCGAGACTCGAACGCCGACTGACGACAGCAATCCTGTCCCCCGGTTGGATGCCCCTGTCGACGAGAACCGCCGCCAACGCATCGCACTGCTCCGAGAGACGCGCGAAGGAGATCTCCTTTGAGCCGTGGCGGAGGGCTACACGATCGGGCTCGGCTCCTGCCTGCGCCTTGAACATGGCAACCACCGATCGACCCGGTAGCGGTTCGGCAGCGGTGGCGTTGAGCGCAGCCAAAGCCTCTCGCTCCTCGTCAACCAGCAGGTCGACCGCGGCGATGCGGCGATCGGGATCCGCCAGCATCGCGTCCAACAGCTTCTCGAAGTGTTCGATACTGCGCCGCTGAAGGCGCTCCGGCAGGGCTTCCAGGTTGTAGTCGAAATGAAACGTGTAACGGCCGGAGCCCGAGAAATCGTGTACCTGGAGCCGCAGCGCATGGACGCTATCGCCATGACCGGGATGGACCCATTCCGCCTCGACCGGGATTCCTGCAAAGTCCCCGAAGGCGCGGGGGAAGTAGTTGAGCACCACGTTGCTGGCCGCAACACGCGAGGGCGAGCTCAGTCCCGGCCGCGCGTGCTGGAGAAACGACCTGGCCTCGTGCAGGCATCGAGCCCCGAGCTTCCGGAAGGTATCTCGAAGCTCCATGCGTGCCGCGAAGGGATACATCTCAATGAACAGGCCAATTGCCCGCTTGGCCGCTGCTGACGGCCGGCCACCGACCGGAGCGTCGAAACCGAGATCCGAGCCACCACTAACCCGATGCAGCCAGCTCACCAACAGAGTCGCAAAGAAGGCGAATCGCGAGAGCTCTGGCGAAAGGCTCGCGAAACCGTCCTGAAGGCACAGGCGATCGATGGCCCGAGATCGCTCCTCGTCGAGCTCCAGGGTCCACCGCGTGCTGGCTGTTCCGACCGGCGCACAGTGACGACCGTACAATGCAACTTGACGACCTGGACGCTCGCTCCGGCGGGACCAGTGCGCTTCAGCCTCGCGCCGGGCTGGCGACTCCGCCTGCAGAGCCGCTGCCGTCTCGTAGTAGGCAACATCCGACAGGCTCTGTGCCTCGGCGCCGGCCATCACGGCTTCGTACTCCGCCGCCACTTCTCGGTAGACCAGCAGGGTCGACCAGGCGTCGCTGACCAGGTGGTGCTGATTCAGGTACCAGCCTGTCCGTCCATCGCCCAACCGGACCAACACGCTGTCGACGAAAGGACCCGTGAACGCCAGAGGCTTCTCACAGCGCTCGCGACACCAGCGCTGGAAGTCTGCCTCTGCGTTCTCGGATTCCTCGAGATCCAGAACTTCGGTGGGTCGGCCAGCCGAGTCGAGGATACGCCTCACCCCATCCGCATCGTCCTCGACGAGGCGCGTCCGCAGCGCGTCGCTCGCTTCGACGACCCGTCGCCAGGCCTCACAAAACAGATCGTCTCGCAGCTCCTTGCCGAACACAAAGGCGAAGGCCATGTTGTAGAGCGGGCTTCCAGGATGAAGCCTCTGTCCGACCCAGATCTGCTTCTGACTATGGGTCAGTCGCGCACTGTCGTGAGATTTGTCGGCCCTGCTCACTTCCGTCGATCCCGTTCAGTACCCCTCAAGAACCAGACACGCCCTGTGTACTGTCCAATCCCCGAGCAGAGTTGACGACATACCGGGCGAGTACTTCGACGCTTTCGAAGTTCTCGACAACAAAGCCAGCCGACTGCATGTCGATCCCGAACTCCTTTTCGAGAAACGCCGCCAGACGGATCACACCGATCGAGTCGAGCACTTCGCCCGACAGCAGGTCGTCGTCGCGTCCGATCGTGACCTCTGGACTCAGCAGCTCGGATTGCAGATACTCGAGAATCCGAGCTTCGACCTGCTGCGCCGTCGGTCTCACACCTGCCGTGGTCACCTCAGCATCTCCCCTGGTTCTTGGAGTCTGTCACGGAGCGCGTTGCGGTCGACCTTCCCAGTCGGCGTCCGTGGGAGCGAATCGACTTGGGAAATAGAGGCCGGCAGGCAGTACGGCGGCAGCAACTCCTTGAGGGAAGACAACGCCTCTTGCCGACTCCACTCAGCGCTCTTCGCGGCCACCACTACGGCCTGAATGGCCGAGCTACCCTCACTCTCCGGCACCGTGAACACCGCCGCCTCCTCGACGGCAGCGAGACTCAGCAAGGCCGCTTCGATTTCCTCGAGCTCGACCCGATGGCCACGGACCTTGACCTGGAGATCGGACCGCGCCACGAACGCCAGATTGCCGTCGCTGCGAACACGGGACCGGTCTCCGGTTCGATAGTAAACCTCTTCGAGCCCACCGGCGGCGGGACGGCGAATGAGCACTTCGCGGTTGCGCTCGGCATCACCCCAATAACCTGACATCACCGTCGAGCCCCGCACCAGGAGCTCTCCGACCTCACCGCTGGCAACCGGCTCGAGATCGCTACCGGCGACCTCCAGGACCGAGTTCGAGCAGGGCTTGCCGATCGGCAGTGGAAAGTCGAGATCGCTCCCCGTTGGCAGGTGGAAATAGGCACAAACGTTGACTTCGGTCGAACCGTAGACGTGACTGAAACGGGCCTCGGGAAGCTGCGCCATGAGTCGCCGCAAGTGCTTCTCAGGAAACGTCTCGCCGGCGAATAGCACCCAACGCAGGGCGCTGAGATCGCGTGCTTCGAGGTCGCCACGCAGCGAGAGCTGGACGAGGGCCGTGGGTACCGAATACCAGACGGAAATCCCCTCTTTCTCCATCAGGCTCGACAGGCTACCCGGCATCATCATTACGGCCGGAGTCAGGATGATCGTGGTTGCCCCGGCCCGGCCGGCGGCATAGTAGTCGAAGGTGGCAAAGCAGGTGTGGTGCGAAGAGTGGTTGCTGAGTCGATCGTCACGGGTCAGGGAGTACTCCGAGACCGCCCAATCGAGGAAGCCCATCGCGCTGCGGTGGGTATGCTGGATGAGCTTCGGGATTCCCGTGGAGCCCGATGTATGCAGGATGTAGGAGGGATCCAGCTCGATCACCGCGACCTCGGGCTGCCGGTCGGTGGCCAGCTCGTCGACGGCGGTCCACGGATGACAGGGAAGCGTCTCGTCTTCCTCAGCCTCGAGACCGACCACATGAGCTACCGTCGGGCACTCCCTAACCACTTTCGCAACCGTCTCGCGCTTTCCTCGCTCGGAGACGAGATGGGTGGCGCCGGTCGAGCGTACGATCCGAGCCACTGTCGCTGCCGGCGAGCGCGGGTCGATCGGTACCAGGCTGGCGCCGGCTGCCATCACTCCATAGAAGCTCACCGGCACGTTCAAGCCCTTGTTGAGCAGGACGGCGACACGACCCCGCCGCTGCACACCCGTCTCGAGCAGCAGCCGGGCCAGCCCGTTGGCACGACGGGCCAGCTGCTCATAGGTCAGGGTCTCGCCATCACAGCGAGCCGCTGGCGACTCGGGATGACGCAGCGCCGCCTGATCGACCATCTGATGCAGCAGCACTCTCGATCACCCTCCTTTCCTGTCGGCAGGGACCCAGCTCAAGGCGCCCCTACCCGGAAGAGCGCGCGGATCCGCTTCGTCAGCCTGAAGTCGAGGTCGAAGGACCGCTCGACGACCCAGAGGCACGAAATGGCGAACATCGAAACAGCGGCCAGCGGTAGGAAGAGCTTCGTGTAGAGAGTCGACCGACGCACCAGAAACAGAAGCGGCAGCAGAGCCAACACGATTGCGAGGACGCCGATCTCGATGCCGAGATTGAAGGCGACCAACGAAAGACCGAGATTCTCTCCCAGGACACCGAGTCCCGAGATCGCAGCCGCGAAGCCGAGACCGTGAAACAGAGCGAGCCCGAAGACGACGAGCCAAAGCCGTTGTCTGAAAAGCGGCACCAGGATGTTGGCCGCCAGGAGCCCGATCGAGGCGGCGATGATCACCTCGACCCATCGCTCCGGAAGCTGCAACCAGCCCAAGGCCGACAGCCACAGCGTCAGGCTGTGACCGACCACGAAAGCCCCGGCCACTTTGACGACCTCGACCCACGCCGTCCCGAAACGCTCGACCGGCTGCCACGTACCGTCGACCTCGCGGCGCAACACCGCCGGCAGCAGCAGCGCGAGCAGAAAGAGGGCGTGATCGAAGCCCAGCAGCATGTGCTCGATGCCCAGAATCAAGACGGCCAGAAAGCCTCGCCAGAGACCCGACGACGTCAGGTCGAGACGTTGACGCCGAGAGCCCGAGCTGAAGATGAGGCTGATCTGATTCTCGTTGGCGAACGTGCCAGTGGCCCAGTTGTGCTCGATGAGGAGAAAACCGCGATGGTCGGGATCCTCATCGAAGAGGACAGCATAGTCGATCGTCAGGAGCTCGGGGACCTCGGCGTAGCCGGCGAGTTCGAAGGGCAGCAGGACAAACCCACCGCGCGCGTTCAGATACTCGTACTCCGTGAACTCGATGCGGAGAGGACCCTGATCGGACGAAATGGCGACGTGGTCCAGATAGTAGTCACGCAGAAAGTCCATCCGATCATCCAGATTCTCCTCGCTGACCTCCTGGTCGGTGCCTGAGAGGCCCAGAGCCGGATTCAGGTCCGTGAGTGCTATCTCGAACCGACCGCTGATCTTCTCGGGATAGGCCTGCAGATACAGGTAACTCTCACCCAGATTGTGGGCCTCGACCGCTGTCGCCCCCCAGAGGGCAAGCAGCAAAGCGACCGACCATCGCAGACTGATGGCCCGAGAGAGCCTCTCGATGACCGCGCTTCGCACACAGTGACGCATTCGAGATCGTCTCACTCGCCTGGTCACCGTATTCATCCCAGGCCTCTCAGTCCGGCAATGAGATTCTTCTGAATCTCCGAGGTTCCGACATAGAGCGTGGTGGCGAGTGCATCGCGCAGCTCCCGTTCGATCTCGTAGTCGACGATGTATCCATAGCCTCCGAAAATCTGTACCGCGGCGCGGCAGATAGCCACGTAGGCTTCACTGACGGCGAGCTTGGCAAGCGCCGACTCGCGAGTGGCACTGCCTCGCGCCATGCGCTGCCAAGCCGCCCGATAGAGCAGCAGCCGGGCCGACTCGAGCTGCAGCTCGATGTCGGCGATGCGATGCGCAATCGACTGATGCTTGCCGATTGCCACCGAACCCGCCTTGCGCTCTCGTGAGTGGACGACACAGCGCTCCAGGATCCGCTCCATGACACCGATCGCGGGTGCCATCACCAGAAGCCGCTCGAGGTCCATCGTCTGGTTGAACACTATCGCCCCCGAACCGACTTCGCCAACGACTGCGGTCGCCGGCACACGACAGCCCTCCAAAAACACCTGCGACATGGGGCTGGTTCGCAGACCCATTTTCTCCATCGACGGCCCGACCGTCAGGCCCTCGGTCTCGCGTGGCACGAGAAAGCAGGTGATCCCCGTAAAGCCCGGACCACCGGTGCGGGCGTAGATCAGGAACACGTCTGCAACCGGCCCGTTCGTGACGAAGGTCTTCGAGCCTTCGAGGACCCAGTCGCCTCCGGCCTCCTCGGCGCTGGTCGCAAGCCCGAAAACATCCGAGCCCGAGTCCGGTTCTGTGATGCCGGTTGCACCGATCGCGCTGCCGTCAGCGAGGCGTGGCAACCACGAGTCCTTCTGCTCCGGGCTGCCATAAATAGAGAGCGGTCCCTCGCAAGAGGCCGCATGAGCTGTGACCGAGAACACGAGTCCGTTGTCGAGGGCTCCATAGCCGATGCCCTCGAGAACCGCGACGGCCGACAGCAGGTCCTGCCCAGCTCCATTCCATTCTGCCGGCACCAGAAGTCCCTGCAGGCCGAACTCGGCACAGGCGTCCCACAGATCGCGAGGGAAGACGCCCTGGCGATCCCGTTCGATGACTCCATCGACCAGACGCCTGGAGGCGAATTCCACCGCACCGCTACGGAGTCTCACCTGCTCTTCTGTCCAGCTGAATTCCACGTCGTCTCCTCGCGACCCTCGGCGCGCTGCGCAGTGTATCCCACGAATGCCCACGTACCGAGCGACCCGAGAGAGTGGGTCTTGGACTCTGCCTGAACGCTCCCGGTATCATCGAGTCCAGTGCCAATGAATAGCACTTTCAAACTTGGGATCGCGGTCGCTGTCCCACTGGCGGTCGGTGGCCTGTCGGGCTTCGTCACTGCCCGAAGCGTGGCGACATGGTATCCAACCCTCATCAAGCCCTTCTTCAACCCGCCGGCGTGGGTTTTCGGACCCACCTGGACCTTGCTCTACATCATGATGGGAGTGGCGGCCTTCCTCGTCTGGCGCCAGGGCTTCAGCACCAAGGACGTCAGGCTCGCCCTCACCCTCTTCGCAGCCCAGCTTGCCCTCAACGGGCTCTGGTCCATCCTCTTCTTTGGTCTGCAGTCTCCGGGAGTAGCATTTGCCGAGATCATGTTGCTGTGGCTCTCGATCGTCGCCACCGTGTGGATCTTCCGGCGCGTCGTCCCGGCCGCGGCACTTCTAATGCTGCCCTACCTGGCATGGGTGAGCTTTGCCGCAGTACTCAATGGCTCGATCTGGATGCTCAACTGATGACAGGAGCGACGCTCTCGCCAGCAAGAGGAAAGACGACATGACCATGCCCACCTTCATGAAGCTTTACGCGGTTGCTCTCATCAGCTTCCTGGTGATCGATCTCGTCTGGCTCGGCGTCGTGGCACGCTCCTTCTACCGGACGGAAATGGGGCACCTGCTGCGTGCCAACGTCAACTGGGCCGCAGCGATCGCCTTCTACCTCATCTTTATTCTGGGTATCATCGTGCTCGTGGTGCGGCCTGCCATGGAACGTCAGAGCCTGAGCCACGCCTGCATCCTCGGCGCCCTCTTCGGACTCGTCACCTACGCCGCCTACGATCTCACCAACCTGGCAACCCTCGAGGGATTCCCCCTGCGGGTGGTGCTGGTCGACATGGCCTGGGGCATGGTGCTCTGTACGAGCATCAGCGCTATCACCTACCTGGCGTCGATCCGGATCGGCTAATGGCTTCGGAAAGGCAGGAAATCACTGAGTTCTAGGGCGAGCCATTCAGCGCGCCAGGGTTCCCCTGTCAGTAGCGGGCCGAGGGCGCGGACGGCCTATGCTCCACCTGGAGGGGCAAGCCCAGGCGTCTCGATGACCAATTCCAACGGGAACGAAGAAATGTGACTGGGACTGGCACTAGAACTCGGTGTCCCCAAGGGGAACGGACGGCTGGAAAGTCAGTTTAGAACCGTGGTTTCCTGTGAGCGAACCGCTCGTAACGAGCGGAACGTGACGACCGCAGCCCAATCGAGCGCGATGACTCCGATCTTTAGGAACCATTCCATGCGACCTCCAGTAGGCCGGTGTAGAGTGAGGCATCCTCCGAAACTCGCACATCGGGTGGATCAGAAAAAGGGTGAGGGGCCTCGGTCAGGTCCCCACCTTGGCAACCGGTCCTAAATCCGGGGTCCACCTCTCCCTACGGAGGCGGCGTGAGGGGCATGCCTGCGTCCGCTGCGCCTCGGTCCGTCAGGGCTTCGGCGATGGCCCAGACACCGGCACCAAGCCTTTCGCCCAAGACGGCGATGACCTCTCGCCGATTCAGGTCCGGCTTGGTGCGCACGCTTTCCTGAACCGCGGCGACGGCGTTGACCTGATCCTTGCGTGCGAGATGAACCGCCGCCAAGGACAACCGCGGCAGGTACAAGTGGTCGTCTTCCCGGCAGGCGTTCTCGGCAGCTTCCAGCGCGTCGTCCGGTTCGCCCTGCGCCAAAAGCGCCAGCGCGAGCGCCGCCCCCCAGACCGCACACCGGCTGTCGGCCGGGCTGCAGGCAATGCCTTCGGATAGGTGCCGGACCGCGGAGGCATAGTCGCGTTTCACCAGGAACACGGCCCCGAGCGCGGTCTTGGCATGCCCGTTCTGCGGGTTCGCCTCGATCGCCTTTTGCAGGATCGGCAGGGCCCGGTCCACCTGCCCGACATCGGCAAGCGCGCACCCGACCAGGCCGAGGATCGTCGAATCCTGATTCTCCAACGCCAGCGTCTTTTCCACCGCCGCGATGACCGCCGGCACCGTCGTGTCATCATCCTGTAGCAGTCCGACCCGATGCCCGAGCGCCATGAGCAGGGCGAGATGCGCATGGGACAAGGCAAGATCCGGATCCAGTGCGATGGCCTTTTCGATCATTCCAGTGGCCTCGACGAAGGTCGTGCGGTGCCATCCCTTGAGGGCCAGCAGCACGATGGCCTGCATCAGAATGGTGCGGGCACTCGGCTCGCCGCGATCCGTCTGCATTTCGGCCGCCACGGCCTGCATCAGGCGGGGTTCGAGCCGCCTGATCATCTTGTGCAGCAGGATCTCCTGATCGCCCGCCCCGGCCGCGGTCCGGAACTGTTGGGCCCATGCCTGGAGCCCGCTGAGCGTTTCGGTCAGGGCCGCGTCGGCAGTCAGCTCGGCCCCGGTTCGTTGCAGGCGGACCTCGAGGACATGGGTGATCGCGAAACGGGACCGCAATTGGCGCGGATCCATCAGCTGGTCCGCCTCGGGAAAAGCAGTCGCGATTCCCAGGAACGGAATGCGCGCCAGGATCGAACCGGTGCGGATCCGCAAGGCGCGGGAAAGGTCGTCGAGCCCCTCGTCGCCCATGGTCTCGAAAGGGCGGACATAGAGTGCTGGCTGCATGGCGACATCGGAAACCGGTGGACGGGCGTCGGCTGCGGTGGGACCAGCGGTGGCTACCGGCACCGCGAACTGGATACCGCGCCCGCGGATGGTCCGGATGTATTTCTGGTCCCGGCCCGTGTCTCCCAACGCTCGGCGCGCCGACTTGATGGCGGTGGAAATGGTGCTTTCGGACACGATCCGTCCCTTCCAGACGGAATCGACTAGCCTGTCGCGGCTCAGCACCACCCCCGGGTGCTCCAGCAACAGGGTCAGCAGATCCAGCACGAGCGGTTCCACGGGGATGACCACCGGACCGCGGCGCAACTCGAACGCCCTCCTGTCCAGTTGGAAATCCCCGAAGCGAAAGACCTCGGCCACACCGACCTCCTGTCGCTGAGTTGTCCCGGGCGTGACCACCACGCTTTCCACACTCTAACCCCACTTCGGCCTCAAGCACGAGGATTCCGCCGGCCGTATGCTTTGCCAGTCGGTCGCGTGCAGCCGCCGCGGCCATCACTCACAGAAAGGAGTTCGAACATGCCACTCGTAGATATCCAGGTTCTGGAAGGGGTATTCAGTGTCGCCGAGAAGCAGAGCATGATCAGCAAGGTCACCGACGTCATGGTTTCCATCGAAGGCGAAGCCATGCGCGGCGTGACCTGGGTGCGGGTCATCGACGTGCCCAGCGGGCAGTGGGGCATCGGGGGTAAGGCCCTGACCACAGCCGATGTCAAGGCGCTGCAGGTGGGCGACTGAGCTGCCGTGGCGCCAACCGGTCCGGAGGCCAGGCGACGCGCCTGCCTCCGGGCCGAGGCTCCGCGAGGGCGCGGGGTGGGATCCAGGAAACGAAGGAGTCCGCAATCTCATGAGCTCGAACAGACCGGATGGACAGCACGACCTGATCATCGTTGGGGGCGGCATCGGCGGCATCATCAGCCTCAAATACGCGAAGGACGCCGGCCTCGACGCCGTCCTGCTGGAGAAGGGCGATGCCGTCGGTGGGCTTTGGCGCGATCTCCCCGCCTGGCAGGATCTCCAGATCCGCAAAGAGGACTGGACGCTGGGTGATCTGCCGATCGCGGGCGAGGACCAGGCCGATGTCCTAGCCAACATTCGCGAGTGGGTGAAGCGTTTCGACCTCGCACCCTCGATCCGTCTGGGTACGCGGGTGAACGCGGCCCGTCCTGCCAACGGTGGCTGGATCGTCCGTGCCGATGGGTACGCCGGTCACGCCAGATTCCTGATCGCCGCCACGGGCGGCCACAATAGTCCCGTAGTTCCGCACATCGAGAGAGCCCACCCGTCGCTGACCGAGTACCACTCGTCGGCGCTGCGCGACCCTTCCGAGCTCACCGGCAAGGACGTGGTCGTCGTGGGCGGAGGGGCCTCGGCGTTCGACCTCCTCGATCTGTGCCTCGAACGGGGGGCGCTCAGCGTCACCTGGGTCTATCGTTCGCTCAAGTGGATGCTCCCCACTCGGCGCCGGAAGTACAACGCGTCGAACCTGCGTTCACTTGCGCGGATGCAGATGCTCGGCACCCCTGTCGCGACGCTGAACAAGCGGACCAACCGAAACCTTCGCGCCCGGTACCGGAAGGCGGGTCTCGACGAACTGACACCCGACAGGCCGATCGACCTCGGACACCAGATGCTCATCCCCGGCCGGCGCCGCATGGTCCAGGACCTGGGGCAAATCGCGCGCCACCACGGCGAGATTGTGCGCATCGAAGGAAATACGGTGTGGCTCTCCTCGGGACAATCGTGCCGGGCCGATCTGGTGCTGTGGGGCACTGGATACGAAACGGACCTGAGCTACCTGGAGGCCGGCGACCTGTCGCGGCTCACCAGTCTCGAGGCCATTGGCAAGCGCTGTGGGGCGCACTTTCTCGCACTAGACGCGCCGAACCTCTTCATTCTGGGGCCGGGAGTCCTGGAAACGATCACCTCGACTCCATGGGCGTACGCCCACGCCGCGAAGTCGATCATGTCCCACATCCGGGGCAAACCCGTTTTCGATTCGGCTCCGGCCCAGACCAACGCAAACTACTTCGACCTCGTCCGCTTTCTCGCGAAGCGCGACCGGGCCAACTACTCCCATGCATGGTGGTATCTCAAGTATCTCAATCTGGCGTTCCGCCAACCGGGTGATCGGCCGATGCCCATTCCCTGAGGGATGAGGTGGTTTCCAAGCTTGCGCGGGAATAGATCCGACCGACCAGGGCGAGGAGGAATCCCGGTCGCCCCGGGTAGTCGCCAATGCCCGCGGAGTGCGACACCACACAGCCACCGTGACCAGGATCCCTGCCCGGGAAGCGCTCTGCAAGCACACTGATCTCATCACCGCAGCGTCAGCGACCGAAGCATTGAAGCTGAAAAGGAGCTCCTGCATACCTCGGGGGGGCCACCCGTTGCCCTCGCTCTTCAAGTCGTCGGTGATCACCGGCAAACCGTTGCCCGGATTGCCGGCCGTGGTGAGCTCGCTCATGGCTTGGATGCTGAGTGCCTCTCCTCGGATGTGGAGAGTTCCAAATGAACCCCCGTTTGGCCACCCAAACGGGATCCCGGCGACCTACTTGGGTACCCTAACGGGTCAGATTTGGAACTCCGCTCAGCCAGGGTCACATCTCTTTAAACCACTGAACAAAAGCGCCTTACAGGGCCGTCAAACTCCTGAAGTACCAAGATTCGGCATGATGACAGTTGTCATCATGGTGTCCCCAACGGGAGAGATTTGGAACACCGTCTTCGCCCAACTCGAATCCTCTAACTCACTGAGGGATCTAAGCTTAGCCGCCTGAGACTTTCGCCCTGAAGCGTGCTGACAACTGTCCGCATCGCCTCGGCGAGGTCCTGGACCGGACCGTTTGAAACACCCCTGCCGGAGCCCGGGGACAGGATAGGGAGGGAGGGAGGGCGGGAGGGACTTCCTGTCCCCGTTCGTCGGCGACGAACGAAGGCGGCAAAGCTCGCTCAGGAAGCGCTCGAGATCGAAGCCGAGGAGGCACGCGCGGCCGTGGGACTGCGCTCCGGAGCACCCCGAAGCTGAATCGTCAACCCGGTTCTCTGCTCTGCTCGGGTCGGATCTTCAGCGCTGGGGTGGGCGGCCTCCGAGCCAGCCTCGGTAATAGAACACGAGAATGATCGTCGCAACCACGCTGAGCATCGCGCCCAGCAGGATGAAATACCCAGAGCGGAATCCGAGCTCGGGAATGAACTCGAAGTTCATGCCGTAGATTCCCGCCATGAAGGTGATCGGGACGAAGATCACCGTCACGATCGTCAGCGTTTGCATGATCTGGTTCAGCCGGTGGGAGGAGAGCGAAAGGTAGCCGTTCATCAGGTCGTCGGTCAGCTCGTAGTACAGACGGGCTAGACTCAATAGGCGGTCGAGCTGCTCCTGCACGTCGGTCAACTCGTGATCGTGACCTCCGAGCTGAGCCGGCGTATTCGCGCGAGCGGAAGAGAAGACCTGCGCGTGATACTGGAGGATGCGGAGCACCTTCTTGAGATCGCCCTTTTGGCTCAAGAGCTCCGCGAGCAACTCGTCGCTCGGCTTCTGGAGCATCTCCGCCTCCATCTCCTCGAGCCGCTTCTCGACGGCGAGTAGCAGAGGCAAGAAGCGGTCGGCCACCGTGCGGCAAAGGAGCAACGCCAGGCCGGCGGGCGAGAATTCCGGCGGCATCGCGCCCGATATAAGCTCGGACAGAACTCTCTCGCTACTCAACGAACGCCCGGAGCTGCGAGTGACCAGGAAGCGCGCACCGACGAACAGCGACAGCTGAATCGTCCCGAAATCGAGTGATGTCGAAGTGGCGTCGAGACCCTTGAGCAGTATGAACGTGTTGTCCTTGAACGGCTCGATCTTCGGCGGGTGACGCTCGCGTAATGCATCGGCGATCGCCAGCCGGTGCACGCCAAAACGGGTCGACAGCAGCTCCGATTCGGACTCGACCGGCTCGTCCTCGAGAGCGACCCAGATCGTGCTCTGCGCTAACTGATCCCACTCGTCGATCAGCTCCGCTCCGCCGTGACGCAATCGTCTGCTTGCTGGGTCGTAGAGCACAGTGTGCATCATGGGATTCCTCCTTAGGTCGAGTGCCGAGTGTCTGGTCTCGCGCGGCGCTTCGAGGTTACAGCAACCGGGATGACGTCTTCCCGCATGGCCCGTGCCAAGTGCGAAAGTCCCTCGCCTGCCTCACAGATGTTCCCCCGGTCGCCCGACAACAGGAAGTCTATCGAACCGGTCCCCTCTGTTCGGCTTTTCGGGGGAAACCCGGTCCGGGGGCCCAGCTGTAGGGGGAGGTCGCCGCCGAAGAAGCTGCGTCGGTCTCGGCCGCATAGGTCGCCAGAGTCTGCTGGAAGACGGCGAGGCTCGCCGGAGCCGGAAGGCTCCCCCATAGGATCTCACGGGCGCTCACCTCGGCGCCGTAGTGTTCCGCGTTGATCTTGGGAGCAAATCCCATTCGGGCGCCCTCGAGGTTCAGGCCGGCAAAAAGGCATTTGGTGCGGACATAGCTCAAGATCGCGGGCTGGGTGTCCAAGGAGGCTGTGCCACCCACCGGCCCAGCGGACGGACGCCTCCTATGCGGTTCGTGTTCCTCGGGCCGGGGCTTTGCCTGCAGCTTGTTTCCCACGACACCTCGCGATGACGCGGTTGCTGTTCGGCTAGAAGTTCCTGCCACCAAGGCCTCCAGGGGACTTGCACCCCAAAGTCACTTACCCGGTCCGCTTTCGCTCGCCGGTTATCCAGCGCCACATCATGGCGCTGCGCGCCATGCCTGGCGCACCAAGAGAAGGCCGGGCGCGAGGCCCGGCCTCAAGAGCGAGATGCGGAGTTCTAGCTACTGGACTGTGCTGGACCAGGCGGAGGTGTCGCCTGACTCGAAGCCGTCGGTGAAGATCGGTGCTTCGTAGCGTTGCCCTTGAATGCTGCTGCCCGAGATGTCCGTGCCCGCCGAGCCGATGCTGTCCCAGACGACGACGAAGGTTCCCCTTGCGTCGGTCGCCACCGCGGGAAGGTACTGATCGAGGTTGATGTAGGTGTTGACCTGGAACTCGCCACCAATGGCCGCTCCGTCGGAGTCGTAGCGCTGTCCCTGGACGCTGGAGACCGAAAAGTCGGTGCCGCTCGAACCGAGGCTCCCCCAGACGACGACAAAGCGGCCGACCGGGTCCGTCGCTACCGCAGGGGCAGTCTGGAAGGAGGTGGTATAGGTGTTGACCTGGAACTCGCCCCCGATCGCCATTCCGTCCGAGCTGTAGCGCCGCCCTTGGATGCTGCTGCCTGCGCTGTCCGTGCCGTCCGAGCCGATGCTTTGAAAGACGACGACGAAATCCCCGGCCGTGTCTATCGCCACCGAGGGAAACCTCTGGTCGTCCGTGGTGTAGGTGTTGACCTGAAATTCGCCACCGCTCGGAGATCCGTCCGAGTCGTAGAGCTGTCCCTGGACGCTGTACTCTGACGCGTCGGTGCCGCTCGAGCCGAAGCTCTCCCAGACGACGGCGAGACTCCCGTCCGCCTCCATGGCCACCGAGGAACGCTGCTGGTGACTCGTGGTGTAGGTATTGACCAGGAATTCGCCACCGATCGCAAATCCGTCCGAGTCGTAGCGCTGCCCCTGGATGTCGTAGCCCGAGCTGTCGGTGACGGAATGCCGGTTCTGCCAGACCACGACAAAGCCATCCAGGTTGGTCGCTACCGTAGGAAAGTTCTGCCTCCCCGTAGTGTAGGTGTTGACCTGGAATTGGCTACCGCTCGGAGATCCGTCCGAGTCGTAGCGCTGCCCCTGGACGCTGTAGCTCGAGTTGTCGGTGCCGCTCGAGCCGGAGCTGGCCCAGACGACGACGAAGGCCCCGGCCCCGTCTACCGCGACCGAGGCGAACTCCTGGCGGTTCGAAGTGTAGGTGTTGACCTGGAATTCGCCACCGATCGGAGATCCGTCCGAGTCGTAGCGCTGCCCCTGGATGCTGAAGTTGGAGCTGTCGGTGCCGCTCGAGCCGAAGCTCTGCCAGACGACGACGAAGTTGCCTTCTGGATCGGACGCTACCGCAGGAAAGTACTGCCCTCTGTCAGTGTAAGTATTGACCTGAAACTCGCCACCGATTGGGAATGTCTGCTCCCCTAGCGCCGTCGAGCTAATAAGGAGGAAAGCCAGAGAGAAACGGAACAGAGCTCCTCGTTGCATGAGACCTCTCTTCTTGTTGTGGATAGGGTACGTCACGTCCGAAGTTGTCGTGCTACTCATCCTTCCGTGCATCCAGGATGGCTGCGCTCCTCCCCCCAAGACTGCGAGACCAAGCGGCGAGTCACTCTCGGCACCAACGAGCACGGGCTTCGACCTTCCACAATGAGAATGGTACCAGACCTCTCTTTGTCACCGGCGAGGATCTGATCCGGGAGGACGAGGTCGTCACCGATGTCGAAGTCGAGCTCCACGAGAACCGCATGGATGAGCTAGACGTCGAGGGCGTGTTGGCCTTTGCCGAGCATGTGGTGCTCAACGCCAGGAGGCTCTGGAGTGAGTACGACTTGAACCGTCGCCGGCACCTGCAAAAGGTGCTGTTTTCAAGTGGGGTCCATTTCGACGGCGAAGGATTTGGAACCCCGTTCTCTATGCTCCTTCAAGCTACTAAGTCACTGAATAAAATTGAGTTATTCATCTCTCGCGAGGGCGGAAATGGGCACAATCTTCGGTCGTGCAG
Organism: Thermoanaerobaculia bacterium; assembly: GCA_049664225.1. Classification (GTDB taxonomy): domain Bacteria; phylum Acidobacteriota; class Thermoanaerobaculia; order Multivoradales; family JAHEKO01; genus JAUVRX01. Next base: position 20,955 of record JBATEX010000042.1, on the reverse strand, counting down.
TTGTGTACATGGTGTCCCCAAGGGGAGAGATTTGGAACACCGTTTGCGCCCAACTCGAATCCTTTAACTCACTGAGGGACATGAGCTCAGCCGCCTGAGGCTTTCGCCCTGACGCGTGCTGACAACTGTCCGCATCGCCTCGGAGAGGTCCTAGCCCGGACCGTTTGGAACACCGACGGTAGGAATTCGGGGACTGGCTCGGGAGGGGGCGAGGGCGGACGTGCCTGTCCCCGAATTCCCGTGGAACGAGCGCCAGAGCTGGAGCGCGATCTCCTGGATCAGATCCGGACGATCCGCCGGGTTGCCTTCACTCACATTATTCGCGCAAGAGAGGCAAGCATCACAGCTTCGCTGTTACGGACGCCCTGCAGGGGCTAACTGACCACAGGTCCCACCCTTGTAACCCTCAGATCCCCTCTTCGGTACGGAACCTTTCCCTTCTCTGTCCGGTAAGACAATATGGAGAGAGATGCTAGATGAACCGGATCGCAGCCTACTCGACCGTTTTGTACGGGGCGATGAGGACGCCTTCGAGTCGCTGTTTCGGCAGTTCGAGCACGATGTGTATGGCTGGATCCTACGTATCGTCCGCGATGCAGACGCCGCAGAGGATGTCTTGGTGGAGGCCTTTTGGCGGGCGTACCGCGGCCGCGCCCGATTCGATTCGTCGCGAAGCTTCGGCGCCTGGATGCGACGGATTGCTACCAACGCCGCGCTCGACCAGGTCAAGCGCGCTCGCCGGCAGGGGCTCAGGCTTCCAATGGACGATCCACCTGCCCCAGCCAAGCCAGCGACCGAAGGCTTGCGGGATTCGATCCGCAGCTCGTTTCATAGGCTGTCTCCCAAGCTCCAGATCGTGGCGGCGCTGGCGCTCATCGAGGAGCGATCCTATGCGGAGATTGCCGATGCACTCGACATCCCGATCGGCACGGTCAAGTCGCGGGTCTTTCGCGCGACCCGTGCCCTCAGAAAGGACTTGGCCCGCTTGGGCATTCGCGCATGACTGAGGACACTCGGCTCCTGGACTTGCTGCGTTCGGCTGTCCCGCCGGTCGTGGCACCAGCCCCGTCGATCGATCGGTGGCCTTTGGTCGTCAAGCGGCACCGAGAGCGAACCGAATGGTCGTGGCTGGACGCCGGGCTAGCCGCCGTCGTGGTCGCCACGCTGCTGACACGCCCAGATTGGCTCGTGCTCCTTGCCTATCACCTTTGAAGGAGATCCTCATGCGACCCCATCCGTATCTTCGGGCTTACATGGCCGGAATCGTTGTTCCGACGCTATTTCTCCTAGTTGTGGCGGCGATCGACGCGTATCACAAGTACTATTTCGAAGTCTCCAACCAGTTCGTAATTCCCCTGGCGTCGCGTCCTCTCGAGCGCGCACTGCTGTTCCCGATGGCCATCGTTCCCAACGTCTGGGGCCTCTGGAACATGCTGTACCTGCGGCTTCGATCCCGCGCGCATCTACCACTGGGTATGCACGGAGCGCTCCTGGTCGTCTTCCTCATCCCTGGTGGCATCCTGTTGGCTCGGCTCTTCGACACATTCGCGATTCAGTGGCAGTTTGCCCTGCCGATGTTCCCGATCGGCATGATCGTCTACTACCTGGCCTGGAAGTATTTCGTCGGGTTCCTGAACAGGGAAATGGGCATCGGGTGAAAGCATGCCGGTTCATGTGGACGTCCCAGGGCCTCTCTGGGAGGGTTCCAAGAATCTCCCGATAGGGCACCTTGATTGGATTCCGGCAAGCGTTGGGTCACCCTAACGGGAGAGAAATGGAACCCCGACCGGGCCGTGCTCGCTCTCTCTAACTCTCAATAAACAGGTGGCCTATTGGATCTGAGCCTTCCGAGAATGCGCACAGTTATGTGTCGCACGGTTGCTTGCATGGTGTCCCCAAGGGGATTGGACGCCCTGTGGATACCTATAGACCGGTGGTTTCCGGTGGACGAATCGCGGCGGGCGGCCTAGTCGCGCGGCGGGGACCCCTCCCGAAGCCTGCAGGCAAAAAAAGTCCAGGCGGGAGACCCGGCACAGTTGTGGCTAAGGGGTCGTGCTGAACCAGGCGGAGGTGTCGCCGGACTCGAAGCCGTCGGCAAAGACGCTTGCACCGCTTTCGACCGCCCCGAGATCGCAAACGGCAAGGGTATCTCCATCGCCGTCCAGGGGGCGAGGGTAGCCGCGCTGATCGCTGGTCAATGGCACACCGTTCCTGTCGGTGCAGCCGCCTGGATCGCCCGCGTCGATTGCAGGACTGAGCTTGTCCAAGGCGTAGGTATCCGTGGGTCCACCGTTGTTGGCTAGAGAACCCAATAGCGGGTCGATATCAAGAAGGTTGCCGGTAGGGTCGCCGCTGAACGGGCAACCCGTCGTGTCCCCGACCAGGTTGAATCCAAGGGAACCGAAACTCCCGCTCGAGGTCTCAGTGCAGTCCGGTGACTCTCCGCCCAGATCCTGGTTGTCGGCAATGATGGTGTGGCTGAGCTCGATATAGGTGTGATCCGCCCAGATTCCACCGCCCTCGCCGACACCGTTGTCGTCGGCGTCAGCGATGTTGCCAGAGATCGTTGTGTTGCTGAGATGCACGCCTATCCCGAATGTGTTGTCGGAGTGGATCCCTCCGCCACCACCGCCTGCAGAGTTGGAGCTTATGGTGCTGTTGACGATCGTCACCTTGCCGACGACTCGGAGCCCTCCGCCGTCTCCAACTGCGGTGTTGCCAGACAGGGTGCTGTCGAACAGGTACGTAGTTCCCGCGAGCAGGAGTCCGCCGGCATCGACCGGCGCCGAATTGCCGGTCACCGTGCAACGCGAGATGGTCAGAATGGTGCCCCGGTTCAAGATTCCCCCTCCCGAGCCCGTGGCTCGGACTCCATTGCGTGCGGTCAAATCGTTCAGATATACGAAGCCAGCCGTCGCATAGACATCGAAGACCCGGTCCAACCCACCGCCGTCGACGATGGTTTCGCGCGCGCCTGCACCTTGAACGGTCACGTCTGCGGTGATGTCCAGAGAGCCGCCTTCGGGATCGTCTCCGCCAGAAGTTGGCTGGGAGAGAGTGTAGATGCCAGCAGGCAGCATGATCATGTCGGCCTCACCGTTCTCGTTGGCAGCGATCACGGCTTCGCGCAGCGAGCAGTCGCCGAGCGCACATTCGTCTGGTACCGGATCGTCGAATCGAGTGACGTCGAAGGTCGCGGCGCCGAGAGATCCCCAGGACCCGAATACGAGAAGACCGAGGAGAATGACGCGGTAACGATATACAGGTCCGTGGTTCTGTTTTGATTGCATTTAGACCTCCTCCCTGAATGGACACGAGGACCCAGGAGTCGGAAAAGGCCCTGAACCGAACTGTGGACTCGTCGCCTGGAGCGCCAGTCACTCGGTTGACTTCTGGTCTCGAGGTGCCCCACTGGTATCACGTGGAGCCCCGAGGGACACCACCCGAAGGGGTGGGTTGACTGAACAGAGGGAAAGGGGCGAGACATGTCCCGGAAGTGCTTGCTTGCTGTCCCAAGGTCCCATGGCTCTACTCCCCCGCTACCTAGCTTACGGCTCCCCAACAGAAAGGACCGCTCAAGCCTTAAAACCCGAACCTATGCTTACCTCTTGCTTACCTGAGGAATGCAGAGTGGAGACCGATTTCTCTAACTTACTGAAAAGAAAAGGTGTCCCCAAGGGGAATAGTCGATTTGTACCAGGTTGAGATTCGCGGAGAGATCGGCCGCGCGCTCAACGGTTCACCACTCGCCCTCGACATCTACGGGGGATGACAGAATACACTCGCCAGCTGAACGAGTTCGCAGGAGAGCTTATCTAGGAGATCTCAAGTCACATGCCCTTCGAAGCCATCCTTGTCCTCGCTATTCTCGTCGGAGCGGTCGCTCTCTTCATCTCGGAGAAGTTCCCAATCGACTTCGTGGCGCTGCTCGTCCTGGGCGTTCTGCTCCTGTTCGGGTTGGTAACCCCCCAGGAGGGTATCTCCGGCTTCAGCAACCCCGCGACGGTGACGGTCGGGGCCATGTTCATCCTGAGCGCGGGCCTTCAGAAGACCGGCGCGACGGCGGCGATCGGCCAGCTCATGGTTCGCTTCGGCAAGAGTTACTTCACCGCGCTGGTCGTGATCATGGGGACCATCACCGTGATCTCGGCGTTCGTCAACAACACCGCGGCAGTTGCCGTGTTCATCCCGCTGGTAATGGTCGTCGCGAACCGGCGAAAGATCGCCGCCTCGAGGCTGTTGATTCCACTCTCCTACGCCTCGCAGTTTGGCGGCGTCTGCACCCTCGTCGGCACCTCGACCAATCTGCTGGTCAGCTCGATTTCGGAAGAGGCCGGTTATGGTGCTTTCAGTATGTTCGAGTTCAGCCGAATGGGGCTGATTCTGTTCGCTACCGGCGTTACATTCTTCCTGCTCTTCGGACGCTGGCTGCTCCCTGAACGCAAGGCGCAGGAGTTGGCCGTCACCTACCAGCTGGGCGAGTACATCACCGAGCTGCGGGTGGCCGACAACTCTCCACTGGTTGGAAAGTCGGTGCTGGAGAGCCGGCTGGGCGAGGATCACGACGTCACGGTGTTGCGCCTCCTGCACGTGTCCAAGGCGGTCTGGGCGCCGCTCCGGCAGGCGGTCAGTGGAGGTGACGTGCTGCTCATCCGCGGCAAGGTCAGCGAGCTCATGCGGCTGCGCAATTCGGCGAAACTGGAACTCAATGCCGAGTTCAAGCTGCGCGACGAAACGCTCCAGACAGAGGACCTTCGGCTCGTGCAGGCCCTGGTCGCTCCCGGCTCCGATCTCATCGGCAACACGCTCAAGGACCTCGACTTTCGTAACCGCTACAAGGCGTTGGTGCTCGCGATTCAGCGGCGCGGAGAGGCCATCCAGGAGAAGCTCAACTCGGTCTCATTCCGCCTCGGCGACGCTATCCTGATCCAAGCGCACGAAGACCAGATCAGAGAGTTGAGGAACGACCAGAACTTCATCGTTCTCGACGAGGTACCGGGTGTGGCGCTGCGTCACAAGGCTCCTCTGGTGCTCGGCATTCTGGCCGCCGTCGTCGGGCTCGCGGCCTTCGGCGTCCTGCCGATCCTGGTCACAGCGATCCTCGGTTGCCTGGCGATGGTGCTGACGCGCTGTTTGCGTCTGGAGGAGGCCTACCACGCGATCAACTGGCAGGTTATCTTCCTGCTCGGCGGGATCCTGCCGCTGGGTATCGCCATGCAGAAGAGCGGTGCCGCCGGATTGATCGCCGGACGGGCAGTGACTGCGGTCGGCGACTTTGGTCCGATCGCCGTGCTCGCCGTCGTATACCTCATGACCTCGGTGATGACCGACACGATGAGCAACAACGCCGCAGCGGTGCTGCTCGCGCCAATCGCGATCTCGACGGCCGAGCAGATCGGCGTCGACCCCCGGCCGTTTCTCATGGCGATCACCTTTGCCGCCTCGACCGGGTTTTCGACGCCGGTCGGCTATCAGACCAACACCATGATCTACAACGCCGGTGGGTACAAGTACACGGACTTCCTGCGCACGGGAGTTCCGCTCAGCATCCTCTTTTGGATCATGTCCGTGATCTTCATTCCACGGCTGTGGAGCTTTTGAGCGGCGAGCGCCAGGTAGCCTGCACCGACGCAATCGCTGGCCTGACCTCCCGTTCCGGTTGGCGGACACCACGTGTCCCAGGGCACATTGATAGCCGCCTCACGTTCACACCCGCCGACGGGCATTACGGATTCCACGGAATTGGGACGGTAGAGCCGGTGCTTGGCGGGCTGGTACAAAGAATTGGTGTCCCCAACGGGATTCGAACCCGTGTTGCCAGCTTGAAAGGCTGGAGTCCTGACCTGGCTAGACGATGGGGACAGACTGAATTGCGCCGCTTCTCGGCTCGACCTGAGCGGTATTCGAACCCCGTACCCCTTGCTCGAGCAGCCGGTACTTTAGCACAATAGAATTACTCACAACCGCTGACCAGTACCGGGGCCAGGCCCTGAAAGGCCTTGCCATCCATCGTTCGGCCAACCAGGAGAGCCTCTGTGTCACCACATCCCAGCTCCGGTTTGTCGCGTCGAAAGAAGAGGAGCAGATCGGCGTCGCCATCCCCATCGACATCTTGGCTTGCAGACATGGAGCGCACCACGATGTCAGCCTCCCCGGGCCCGAACCGCACCGAGAGCGGATCAACTCGCGAAACATCAAAGTCGAGGCTCTCGCCCTTCGACGAATGGGTCGTGAGGATGGCGACCGGCAATAGATCTCTCGAGCCTAAGACGACAACACCCGGATTCCCGAGCGGATCGATCGATATCGCGACCTCGAATTCCGGTTGGCGAACACTCTCGTCCTTGAGAGGTCGGAAGTCTGGGTACCTTTCCGGATAGCGAGTAGCCAACACGGTGATGAAGGTCTTCTTCTGCCGATACGGAAAGACCACTTCGCCGTGATCGTTGAGGTCCATCCGAGAGCCCACCAGGCCGCCGAACTCGGTGATCTGGCCCTCCTCCAGCGAGAAGAGCTCGCCGTCCTCGATCAGCACGGGATAGCGAAGGTGGCCGGTCGTCGATCGGGTGATCTGACCACGGCGAGTCGCACACACGTTCTGGAATCCTGATTCATCCTCGGTCACATAGACGATTTCGCCAGAGTTGTTGATCGAGGGCGCCCAACTCGGTCCAGCGGAGACCACGGGGTAGGCAATTGGGGCAAGACTCGCTTGTGCGGGTGCTTGAGCTGCCAGGAGCAGAAAACCCGCAAGAGCCAGCGACATCCGCTCGATTCCGCTTCAGGTCTGGCGCAGGTTCCGCAAGACGAAACGCGCCAGCCTGGAGATCTCGAGACCAGCCTTGCTCTTGGGCCGAAGTGCCCGACCCTCGGAGCCTGCAATTGCCACCTCTACCCGCTGGCCGATGCTGGGCGCAACAGGGAGGGATAGCTTCTCGAGCCGTCGAGGCAGCTCCTTGGCGAGGAGCGTACCCGAGATCAATCGGCTTGGAACGAGGGCCACCCGAAGGGCACGGTTCGGTTTTCCGCGCTGCATCTTGAGCGACTTGTTCACAACCTCCACAGTGGCCATCAGATCGAGGGCCGAAGGACCAGTCGGGATGAGCACGAGATCCGCCACCTCAACCGCCTGCTCAATCACCTGCATGTCGGCTGGTGGTGTGTCCAGGATCAGCAGATCGGCCTTGGCTGCCACCTTTTCGATGCTCTTCTCCAGGGACCACTCACCTTTCTTGCCATCGGCTCGAATTACGGCGAATTGGAGCTTCCCACCCCGGTCCTGCCACTTCGCTGCGTCGGCTCCCCTGTCGAGGTCGAGCACCACGACCCGTCGACGGCTCGTGCTGAGCACAGCCGCCAGGTTCATGGCGAGGCTGGTCTTGCCAGTGCCTCCTTTGCGCGACACCAGTGCCACGATCTTCGGTGGCTCCTTTTGCACCGATCGGCTGACTTTGCCGGACCGTCGAGAGCGTCGCTTGGGGCTTGGCTCTTCTTCGCTGAGAAGAAACAGTGCGTCGACGTCGTCCAACTCATCGAGATGTGGCGATAGGGACTTATCCTTGCTCTTCGAACTTGATTTGCTCATGATGGGTCTTGATTTGCTCAGGATGGGTATCGTCTGCGAAGCTCCAATCCAGAATCTCGTACCCTAATCTATACTTAACAAATCCTGAAGAAATCAAGTACCCGAATGAGACCTACAGTACTCGTAACTGGCGCCACAGGCTTTCTCGGCGGCCACGTGGCCCGAAGATTGGTCCAGAATTCCGACTGCGACGTTCGCGCTTTGGTCAGAGAGAGCTCGAACTCGGCACCTCTCGAGGAGCTCGGCGTGGAGCTGGCGTTTGGTGATCTCAAGGATCGCGCCACGCTGCGGTCAGCCGTCGCGGGAGTTGACATGGTCTATCACATTGCAGCCAGCTTCCGCAGCGAGCACTCGCCGCGTGACGACATGTGGAGGACCAATGTCCAGGGGACGCGAGATCTGCTGGAGGTCTCTCATGAAGCAGGCGTGCAGCGATTCGTCCACTGCAGCTCCGTTGGAGTGCATGGAGCGATTGAAGGCCCACCAGGCACCGAGGGATCCCCCTTCGATCCCGGTGACAGCTATCAACGGACCAAGGCAGAGGCCGAGAAACTGGCCAGTGACTTTGGAACAGAACACGGCCTGCCGATCGTCATCTTCAGGCCGGCGGGAATCTACGGGCCAGATGACCTGAGGTTCTTGAAACTCTTCAAATCCGTTAAGTCGGGAGTATTCCGCATGATCGGATCGGGGGAGGTTCTCTACCAGATGATCTACGTCGAGGATCTGGTCGATGGAGTCCTGCTCTGTGGGACGTCAGAAAAGGCGCCTGGCGAGGTCTTCATCCTCACCGGAGATCGGCCCCACACCCTCAATACGATCGCGCAGACCATTGCCAAGACTCAAGGGGTCGAGCTCTCGTCGTTCCGCATTCCTGCCACCCCGGTCTACGTTGCTGGAGCCCTCTGCGAGCTCGTCTGCAGACCTCTGGGGATCAATCCTCCACTCTACCGGCGACGCGTCGACTTCTTCCGCAAGCCCCGGGCCTTCAGCATCGAGAAGGCACGGGAAGTCCTGGGCTTCAGTCCGAAGGTAGATCTTGCGGACGGCCTCCAGCGGACGGCCACCTGGTATGAGGGTCAGGGGCTGCTCTGAGCCCGCAATGCCGCACTCAGACGCGCCGCGGCACTAGGCAGTTCGCAATCAAACGGGAGGTCTTCGATAGACCAACTCTCGGGACCCCACCTGCGGATCTCTCAGCCTAAATCGACGAGGCCCTCCTGGGCCTGCCGGTTTCATAACCAGAGATGGGCCCATCTCAGGCTCCCCCATCCTTTCGAGTTCGAGGCTCCGGGCTGTTGCAGACGCCAGCCGCTGCAAGACCCCTGTGCTGTGGCGAACCAACAAATGAAGAGGGTTGCTGCACAGTGGGCACGATCTACTCAATGTACCCAAGCCGCTTCAGCTCCTCGATCGTCTCTTCTTCGAGATCGCGGGTCGGAACAACCTGTTCGGAGCGCTTTGTCTCTACCCGTTCGATCCAGGGCTCGAGCTCTTCCAGCTTCAGGCTCTCCGTCTGGGAAAGATCCACCCGTTCGCCGGGGTCTCGCTTCAGGTTGTAAAGCTCGTACTTCCCAGCCCCGAGCCTGAGTAGCTTCCAGGTAGAGTCCTGCACTGCGGTGGCCGAGCCGGATTCTGAAATGATGATCCGCTCCCCGGCAATCCTCTGCTTCTCACGCCCTTGCCTGTCTACGAGATCCAGCATGACTCGACCGTCCAACCCCACGGGAATATCGATGGCCAGCAGGTCGAGTATCGTGGGCACCAGGTCAACCAGCGCGACGGGAGAGCTTATGCGCAAACCGGCAGAGACCTGGCCGGGTAGCTTCATGAGCAGAGGCACTCGCAACAGCTCCTCATAGGGCCTGTAAGAGTGTGAGATGAAGCCGTGCTCCATGAATCCGTCTCCGTGATCCGAGGTCACGATCAATAGGCTTCGGTCGTAGAGATCGGCTTCCTTCAGCTGCTCGAAGAACCAGCCGAGTTTCTCGTCGATAAGTCGAAGCTCACCATCGTAGTACGCCTTCAGCTGTTCGACCGTTGACTCCTCGAGCTCCCTCCGACCGGTGCGAACGTCCTTCAAGAACTCTCCCCAACGGTCCAGGTCAATGTCTCGATAGATGTCCTCTTCGAAGGTCCCGAACATCCGGTCGTAGCCCGGAGGAGGTTGGTAGGGATCGTGAAGATCCAACAGGTGAATGTAGCCAAAAGACGGATACCTTCGAGCGATCCTCTCCTGCCAGGACAGATAGCGAGAGAGAAGAAACTGGACGCGAGCCGGGCGATCGCTGCCGTCTCGCGAGCCAAACAGGCGGTAGAACAGCTTGGTGACGAGATGGCTCCAGCGGCTCCTGTGGGTGTCATGGTATTCGATGAAGCCCTGATCGAATCCGAAGTAGCTCATCAAATGGGGGTTGCGCACCCAGGCTGCGGTGAGAAATCCGCGATCGAGAAGGATCTCGGGCAACGTCTCGAGCTCGTCGCGCAAGAGATCCGAGGTTATCTGACCGGGCTGGTCCTCCTTATTGCCCGTATAGACGCCGTGCCGATGAGGATACAGGCCGGTAAGTAGCGAAGCGATGCTGGCCTTGGTGAACGTTGCCTGGCTAATCGCCCGTTCGAAGAGCACCGAATCGGCGGCCAGCCGGTCAAGGTTCGGAGTCGTATCGCGCTCGTACCCGTAGGCGCCGAGGTGATCTGCGCGCAGCGCATCGATCAGGATGATCAAGACCGGCGTGCGTTCCGAAGAGCGCTCCGCGACTCTCACTACTCCAGTGCCTAGAGCCAGGCCAAGAATCATCGTCACGATAAGGGCGTCGAGTCGACTTGTCCTTTCGGGCCGCTCCATGGCGCGCAGGGCCATCCGAGCCAGTAGAAGGACAGTCGGGACCGACATCACCAGCAGGAGGAGATTGCCAACCAGTGTTAGCGGGTGCCTGAACCCGGGCAGCAGCCAATGGTTGACCACGTCCGCGAGCAAGAGCCCGGGCAGGGCAAGGGCGGTCGCGGTGGCGACGGTCGTCGAGGTCCGATCAGAGACTCCTCGAGAGCGCACGATGAGGAAGACACCAACGTAGATCGCCGCCACCACCAGCCATCTCATGGTCCAGCTGATGACGCTCCCGGTGAGCAGATCGAGGAGCACCACATTGGATTCCAATACCCGATACAGCTTTACATCGGGAAGAGCCGCGGTAACTCCCCAGACTAGCCCCCCTAAAAGGGTAGCCAGCAAGAGCCTCCGAAGATCCGGTCGACCTCGAAGACCCGGCGATTCGGTTCGGCCCAACTTAGCCGAGCGGAGCGAGTGAGATTGCAGCCAGTTCACGAATGGAGAGACTCTACCCCAACTCCCAGTCTTCGCGACTGTGCAGCCACGAACAACCCTGTTTCCACTGATCTAGAGGAACATTGAATGGTGGGCCGTGTAGGAATCGAACCTACGACCTTCGGACCAAAAATCTCTTACAACCGTCCCAGTCAGGACCATCGAGGACTAATAGGGACCGTATTTTCAAGGGCTTGCGAGGACAGCGATTGTTCTCTTTGGTCCTCACTTGTCCCCGGTTGGCCGCCAGTGGAGTGTCAAGAGTGTGACACGGAATCGGCTTCATCGCTCGGATCTTCGTCCAGGCCACTCTCCCCCACAGCAGGCCGAGAACGAACGAGTTTAAGCGCGTCAACCGCCGCTACTCGCTTCACCTGGTTGCCCCGCCATCTGTAGGCCTGCGGTACGGATCCTATCCCCGGCTCGTTCTCGCCTGGCTGAACACCGAAGCCCTGCGCACCAAGAGCCCCGAGCTCCACCTCGGCCCGACACTCAGCACCTTTATGCACAAGCTGAATCTGACTCCAGTCACGGGCAAACGCGGCACGGCCCGGCGCCTGCGCGATCAGCTTCACCGACTCCTTTCGACCTCTATCCGATACACGAACTCACACGAGGTTCAGGGCCAGGTCGAGTGTCTCGGTTACACCATGGCCCACGAGCAGCACCTTGATTGGTCGCCTCCCGACCCGTCTCAATGTCCCCGGTGGGGTTCGACGGTCACTCTCAGCGATGAGTTCTTCCAGGAGATCACGACCAACGCCGTCCCGGTCGACCTACGCGCTCTACGGGCTCTCAAGGCCTGTCCGATGGCGTTGGACACTTACACCTGGCTCACCTACCGCATGGGCTATCTGCGGAAACCGTGTCTCATACCCTGGGAAGGGCTTCAGACCCAGTTCGGTGCTGATTACGGACGATTGAGGGACTTCAAAGCGGAAGCTCTTGACACACCTGGCGGATGTCATCTGTGTCTACCCTCGAGCTCGTCTCACAGAGACGGCGTCGGTCGCCTCGGGGAAAGGCTGGCGCTGGAAGCGCCCTCTGATATTCCGCCATACTATGGACCGATGGAGACCGTAGAGTTCCTCTCCGAAGCCGTAATTGTCCTCGCTGCCGCCGTCGCGGTGGTACTGCTCTCCACCCGCCTGCGCATACCGCCGGTAGTCGGCTTCCTGATCAGCGGCATCCTCATAGGGCCCTCCGGCCTGGCCCTGGTACCGGAGACCGAGCAGGTCGAGGTGTTCGCCGAGATCGGCGTGGTTCTGCTGCTGTTCGTCATCGGGCTGCAGCTCAGCTCCGCCGAGATGAGAACCCTAGGCCGCTCGTTTCTGGTCGGCGGCTCCCTGCAGTGGGCTCTGACGACCGGGCTGACCATGGGGATCGTCATCGTCTTCGGGCTGCCTCTGGCCAACGCGCTCTTCATAGGCTTCGTGGTCAGCCTGTCGAGTACCGCGGTGGTCCTCAAGGAGTACCACGAGCGGCGCGAGACGACTACGCCACAGGGCAGAGTCGTGTTGGGCGTGCTGCTCCTTCAGGACCTGTTGATCGTGCCCATGATCGCCCTGACCCCGATTCTGGCGGGCTCGATCAAGGCTTCCGCCTCCGGCCTGATTTTGCGCTTCGGCGGCGGGCTGGCGGCGGTGGCTCTGTTGTTCTTCCTGGGCCGCGTCCTGATACGGCAGTTGACGCGGATCATCGCCGGCACTCGCATCCGAGAGCTCTTCGTCCTCGGTGCCCTGACCACCTGCCTCGGCATGGCCTGGTTCACGGCGCGTCTGGAGTTCTCGCTGGCTCTGGGTGCGTTCCTCGCCGGCGTGCTGGTCGCCGAAACCGAGTACAGCCATCAAGTGATCGCAGACATCGGCCCGTTTCGAGACCTGTTCGCCAGCATCTTCTTCGTCTCCATCGGTATGCTGGTCGACCTGCCCTTCGCGATGACCAAACTGCCGGCCCTCGCCGGGCTGGTCGTGCTGCTGGTCGTTGGCAAAGCACTTGTGGCGGTGGCGGCGCTCAAGCTGGCCGGATTCACCAGCCGCATTGCCGTGGTCTGCGGCATCGGCCTGGCCCAGATCGGCGAGTTTTCCTTTGTCCTCATGGAGGTCGGCCGTGCGCACGGCTTGCTGCAGGGCGACCGGTTCCAGATTCTCCTGGTGGCAGCTGTTCTGACCGTCGCCTTGACGCCCATTCTGATACACATCGCACCGGCGGTAGGCACCCGCATCGCCGCGCGGCGGCGCACGCGCTCCGGCGAGGGCTCGATGCGGGACCCGGCACTCTCCGACCACGTGGTCGTGGTCGGCTACGGCATGAACGGCAGTTTGCTCGCCCGGATTTTGGGCGAGACCCACATCCCCTACCTGGTGGTGGAGCTTGGCCCGGATGCGGCACGCCGCGCACGCGGTGATGGCGTGCCGGTCCTGTTTGGCGACGCGACGCGAAAAGAGATACTGGAGCGGGCCGGCGTCGAAGGCGCTAAGATGATTGTTTTCGCGATCTCCGACTTTAGCGCCGTGATTCGCTCTTTGAAAGCGGCCCGCCAGCTTTCGCCGAACGTCGAGATCGTGGTCCGCACACACAAGTTCAAGGAGATCGAGGACCTCCGCGGGGCCGGGGCGAATCAGGTCGTGGCCGAGGAGTTCGAGTCGGCAATCGAGATCTTCACCCGCGTCCTGGCGGCCTACCACGTACCGCGCAACGTAGTACGCGCCGAGACGCGGGCCCTGCGCGGCGAGGCCTACCGGATGCTGCGGAGCGCCCCGCGAGGCCAGGCCTTTGAAGCCGTCCTCGAGGCTCTAGAGGCCGGTACAACCGACATCTACCGCATCGCGGCAAAGGGTCGCGCGGACGGGCGTACCTTGAGAGAGCTCGGTCTGCGGCAGGAGACCGGGACCAGCGTGATCGCCGTGGTGCGCGGTGAGCAGGCGCATTCCAACCCATCGTCCGACCTATGCCTGGAGCGCGGCGATTGTCTGGTCCTGTTGGGCAGCCACGAAGAGATCGATCGTGCCTTCCGGTTTCTGGACGGCCATGCAACCAGCTGAGTGGTTCGTACTGAATGAAAGGGTGCGATCGGACTGCAGCGCAGCCTCCGGGAATGAAGTCGAGGTTGAAGATGTTGGAGCCAACGATGTTGCCGACCGAAATATCGCCGTGATCCTTGAAGACGGCTAGAAAAGTGACAGGCTGGTGTCGACTGCTTGGGCTCGCTAGAGGGTACACGGGCACGCTACTATGCGGTCACCGTCGAGCGACAGCTAGAGCATCCGGCTGTTCAGGCGATCTGCGACGCTGCCCGCGAGGTTGAAACCTAGAGGCGGTGAACCGCTTCCCCCTCGAGGGTTGGCAGAGAAAGGATGAAGAGCGGAACGCCTACAGCCACGGCGCCCAGGATGAGCCAGACCCACCAGATCTGGACCATCAACGCAGAGATGACCAGTGTGATCCAGAGAACACAGATCGACACAGCCTTCGCTCTCGCTGGGATTCCGTTTCCCGCCCAGTAGTTCGCGATGTACCTTCCAGTAACCCTGTTCGTCAGCAGCCAACGATAGAGCCTGTTTGAACTCCGGACATAACAAGCGGCCGCAACCAGGAAGAACGGTGTCGCCGGCAAGAGCGGTAGGAAGATTCCTGCGACTCCCACTCCCACGCTGAGAGTGCCTGCTGCGATGAGGAATCCCCTCCTCAGGGACTTTCTTGCGTTCATATGACTCATAATCCAAAGATACTGGTAGTTTCGTGAACCGTCCTTCCTAGAACGGCCAGAATAAGGGGATCATAAGCGTCGCGACGATCCAGAAGATGAAGTTCAGCGGAGCACCGACTCGAATGAAGTCCAGAAAATGGTAGGCCCCGGGTCCGTAGACCATCAGGTTTGATTGATAGCCCATCGGCGTCATGAAGGCGGCAGAGGCCGCAAAACATACCGCCATTGCAAACGGTCGCGGATCAACCCCCATGCCGCCGCCCAGGCTCAACGCGATCGGCACCAGAATGATCGCCGCCGCCGCGTTGGAGATCGTCTCGCCTTGCCCGCGTCATCGTACTCCGTATCGGCTCCAACCCGGCCTACCTAGGAACACGGTACGGAATCAGCGGAGATGCATCAAGACAGAAAAGACAATCAGTGTTTTCGCTTTTTTCGGGGCCGTCCAACAGAGCTCCCCAACCCTGCGCAGATTGGCTCGAAGAGCTTGCCAGAATCGTCTCTGGCCGAGCCGGCCTGGGTTCCGAAGTCGTTTAGAAAGGCATGTCTTCTTCATCCATCCCAAGGTGGTGGCCGAGCTCGTGAACGACCGTGTCGCGAACTTCGCGAATCACCTGGCGGCGGCTGCGGCAGGCTCGGAGGATGGGGAGACGGTAGATGGCGATCCGATCGGGGAGTGCGGAGTAGAAAGAGTCCCTCTCAGTGAGTGGAATGCCTTGATAGAGCCCGAAGAGATCTTCTTCTTCCGGGTCCAGACCGGCGGCAGCGAGGGCTTCCGCGTCCGGCTCGTCCTCGACTACGACAGCGACGTTGTCGAGCTCCTTGCCGAATTCGTCCGGCAGGAGTTCGAGGGCCTCGGCAACCAGCTCCTCGAAAACCGAGCGTGTCATCCACAGGCTCACCCGTCGTCCCCACTTTCCTGCGGCTCGCTCTTGAGGCCCAGGATGTTGAGGTGGAAGACCAGAAAAGGGCGCCGTGCGCGCGGGGCTCGGACGGTGCTGGAGGATGGGTGGGCCTTCCTATCCCCGCACCACGAGTTCGCCCTGGCAAGGAATCCCAGAATCTCGCCGCAGCTCCTCAGGGGATTCAGGCCTCGAAAAGAGATTCCCCACTCTTCTGTAACCACCAGCACTGATCGTGTGATGCGCAATTAATCATCCTGACGACTGATTTCCAGCGTTCTCGACCCCTATGCCTATCGTAAACTCATCCGCTCAACGAATCCCCGTCTTTTCCGAAGTTTCTGGCAGCATTCCCGTCCTATCCGAAAACTCGGCCGACCCGTTCATAAACAGCCTTCCAGGACGAATCTTCCCTATTCGATGTACTCAAGCGGCGCGTCCAGATGGAGATCCTGCACAACCGAGCTCATCTGGACCTCGAACCACTCCCGGAACATCTGGAAGGTCCGGTTCTTCGGCCAGCACGCCTCGTCCGTCACCTATCCCCCGAGCGTGGCCTCGACCTCAAGGCCCAGAACCACACCACACTCTCGCCGAAACCAGACCGTTGAGGTGCCGCTCCTGACTCGAGCCCACGATGGCCCGATCTACCTGGTCGTCGATTCCACAGGGCTCAAGATCCTGGGTCCCGGCGAGTGGAACGAGCACAAGCACAAGGCATTGGGGAAACGCCGGGATTGGCGGAAGCTGCACATCGAAGTGGACGACGAGGGTTGGGATAGCGGCCCGATTCGCGCCGGGGTCGAGTCGTGCAACAACGTCACGCGCATGATCAACGGCCGCTGCGACATGCTCCTGCCGCTCGAGGAATCGATTCGGCCGATGTTCGACCTCCTGGGCACACCGCCGCCGGAGCACAAAGAGCTGCTGCTCTTCGACACCGATCACATTCCACCCCGGAACGAGTTCATCAAGGGAACTCTCTACTGGCTGGACCGGTATCTGGGGCCGGCAATGTAACGAATCGAGTCGTACGCGGACTAAAACTCCGAGGTCCTACAGATCTAGGATCCCGTCATGCTCCGTACTCGCACCTGCGCGCCAGCCGTCTGGACCCCAACTCGGACTTGGCTCCACAGCGCCAAGTGTGCCAAGAGAGTGTCACAGCTACCGAGCGGCGCCGAAAAATGCGCCTCAAACCCATCGCAAGTGACTGATTACAATAGGTTTAGCTGGTGGGCCGTGTAGGAATCGAACCTACGACCTTCGGATTAAAAGACTCCTACAACTGTCCTATCCAGGACCAACGAGGACCAACCAGGACCGTATTCTCAAGGACTTGCGAGAAGGCCCATTGTCCTCACTTGTCCTGGTTTGTCCCCAATTGGCCGCCAGTGGTGTGTCAAGAGTGTGACACGGAATTGGGCGTCCAATCGTGGATTTGAGGCCTTCTCGAGGTCTGAACAAATGCCTCGAGGCCGAGTCGACAGCCATCGCTTTCATGCCTCGCATCCTCGTGCTCGCGACACTTCCCCACAGCCTTCCCAGCACCAACCGAATCGATCGAATCAATGGCCGCTTCACCCTCCGCATGGAGGCTTCTCGCTCGATCGGTCTTCCCTACGGTACCTATCCTCGACTCGTCCTTGCCTACCTGACCACCGAAGCTCTTCGGACCAAGAACACCGAGATTCATCTGGGCCGAACCCCCAACGACTTCATCCGCAAGCTCGGACTCACCCCAATCAGCGGGCCACGTGGAACATCCCAGCGACTTCAGGAGCAGCTTCGCCGTCTCCGCTTCACGCGGTTCACTTGGCAGAGCTCTGTCGGTCTCCATCCAAGAAACCGTGGCAGGGGTTTCGTGGATTCCGGCAGCTCCCCCTTACTCAGGCTCGCTCGGGAGCGTCTATCCAGGCGCCCCGTGTGGCATCCTCGGATCCTTCTGGGATGGGACTTCTTCGAAGAGATCACCCGCTCGGCCGTACCCGTCGATCTGCGAGCTATCCACCAATTGAAGGGCTCTCCATTTGCAATCGATCTCTACGTCTGGCTCACGCATCGGATGAGCTATCTCCAGAACCCGACGCGGGTCTCCTGGCAGAGCCTCCAAGCCCAGTTTGGGGCGGACTACTCCCGACCGCGTGACTTCAGGCGGAAGGCCATGGACCGTCTCGCCGAGGTCATACAGGTCTACTCAATCGCCCGTCTCGGGCAGTGGAGCGGTGGGCTCGTGCTTTACCCCTCTCCACCTCACGTTCCAAGACGAGCACCACCAGCCCAGCGGTTGCTGCAACCATCCTCATCTTGAGGCATCTGTCGGCTGAGACTCACTCTCTAGGTGCGCGGAAACGGGGGTCAGGTCATACAAGACGCTCGTATGGGTCGACTGGTACAACACCAGGAGACTTCTGGGGCCGATCGGCTACCTGCCGCCGATCGAGCATGAGATCAACTACTATCAGGAGCAGAAACTCCCGCCGCTAGCGGCGGGACTCAACTAAACAGGCCTCCGGAGAACCCGGGGCGGTTCAGAAGAGGCCCGTCCGCTAGCTCCGGAGAGCTCAGCCTTTGGGTACCGAAGAAGGGACAGTCTCGGGCCAGAAGAGCGGCGAGACCAGTCCAAGACCACCGAGCTCCGTGTCCGGATCGAGCCCCAATTGAAGCAAGCCTTCGAAAGAAAGGCGGCCCAAGAGGAATGGATGACCGCGAGCCAGATCCTCCGCCGACTCATGAGTTGGTACATCGACGAGTGCTGGGCTGAAAGGCTTACTCCGACGCAGCGCCTGCGGAGCCGTGTCCTCGACCGTCGGTACTTCGAGAGGATCATCCACTATTGGACTCATGAGACGCCGGGCTCCATCGAATAGCTGCATCGCAGCAAGCTTCCGCGCCGCCGGCAGCTGTTGTACCCGTCCTGCCCGATCTGCCGCCCGTCCTCAGAGACGAGGCTCAGTGAGGTAGATCAACATCCTCTTTAAATTGTCTGTCTCAGATTCGCCGGCACAGGCAACCCGAAAAACAGGGAGCAATGTGTGTGTGCCAGCCGAGTCAATGGTAAAATACGGGGCAAATCCCCATAAGGAGACACCATGAGACAGAAGAGCTGCGGTGTTGTATACGGCTCTCTGGGAATCTGTCTGCTCGCAGCCTTATTCTTGGCTAGCTGCGGAGACGATCTCGGCTTCACGCCCGCGCTGGCGTCTACGGGTCGGCTAGATATCGTGGAATGTCAAGTCGACAGAAGTCCTGAAGCAGAAGTCCTTTATCTCACCTGGGAAGGGGGCCTAGGAATGCACACCCCCCAGTATCGCTTGTTTGGTGATGGTCGGCTTCTTCGGGAAGTCGTACAGAAAACAAAGCCCAACAGACCCCTGCTGGTCGACGAAGTCCACCTTTCCCAAGACGATCTGGACCTGATCTTCGAAGCGATTGTTCGTGGCCGACTCGCTGCCATGACGCACGAGACTCTCCGGGACGCTATGGGGGACCGGCGCTTCCGGGTCCCCGAAGACTATCCGATGGTGAAGTTGAGGGTTCAGTTCTCGTCTTGCGGCTCCAGCACGGGCTCACTAGTTCCCTACTCCAATACGGTATACCTGGCGGGTGCAGAGTATCTGGCAAGGAAACTCCCAGAGGTACGGGAGCTTCAAGCCCTTGTCACGGTGATCGATGCGCTTGCGGCCTACTTTCCAGAATCAGCCGCGGAGGCTCTTCGCGAGGAGCGAACAAGGAACCAAGAATGACCAGTTCAATACGCCACACTCTCGCTGTAACGCTGCTGCTGGTCACGGTCGACCCCGCTATAGCTGGTAGCTACCTCGGTAT
Source organism: Thermoanaerobaculia bacterium (assembly GCA_049664225.1). Taxonomy (GTDB): domain Bacteria; phylum Acidobacteriota; class Thermoanaerobaculia; order Multivoradales; family JAHEKO01; genus JAUVRX01. The sequence goes on along the minus strand of JBATEX010000042.1, from coordinate 1,603 downwards.
CGCTGTGTGCATGGCAGGAGAAGAGAGCGATCCCGAGACAGGGTGCCATCTCGGCTTCCCAAAAAACCAGCAGCCGGACTGTCAGGAACCCCCATGCCCGGTTACCCCTAACGGAATCACTCACCCGATCGGATACACCGGAACCCAAACGAATCTTACTGTCAATATCTGCGTAGACGGCGCTTACCCGAAATTGGTGCCCGTGGTCGATGCCGCGATAGAGATGTGGGAGAGACTAGAGCCAAGAACCTACAACTGTTGGGACTGTGGCACGTGGGAGCGTCCCCCATCCGCGACAGGAGATCCCTACGCCTTCCCAACGGTGCTGCATGAGTTGGGTCACTGTGCCCTCGGCCTGACTCATGTCGACCGGCTCATGCTCAATGCCGCAGGGACGCACTACGTGAACTCTAGCTTCACCAGATCTGCAGAGGCAGGAAGAGTATTCGGCGCATTAGACGACGGCCTGGACGATATCAGGGGTTCAGGCGATGACTATCATACCGGCATTCTGGGCCCCGCGGAAGCTGTCTCGTGGTTCCGTGTCGACGATAACGATCCGTTCATTGTCGACCCGTTGACGACAATCGACATCGTCGAGTACACCACCGCACGCGCGCGCCTTCCGGCGGGCGACGACTGGGGTGCAAGCGCCAACATGTGCGTTTTTGACCCGACTCTTTGCGACCCCAGCCCGCCTCCGCATCGTAACGAGTCTCAGTCGGTCATGTACTCAGCCATCGGAGAGCGATCACTCTTCTTCGATCTCAGTGCTGACGATGTGAACATGCTCCAGATGGCGCGGACCGGGAAGGATCGGTTCGCTAACACCGCAGATGACTACACTCTAGATCTGGTGAATGTGGGTGACTGCTCACAAGCTCATCAGGTCAAGATAACAATGGGGGTGGTGCCTGGGCTGGCTCTTGGGGTCTGCGAGGGCTGGGATGTCGACTACTCATTCACCCCTATTGGGGGCCATGAGAACGCGAAACATTTCTCGATGGTACCTGAAGAGGACGGTTTACCGCTTCTCCTCAAGCTCAACATTATCTATCTTTTTCAGTGGGATTACGCAATACCCGTCTTTGCAAGCAGCTTCGAGATTGGTGATACCTCGGACTGGTCAACAACATCTCCGTAGCCCTCTCCTACGAGGATTACACCGGATCTCTGCGTGCACGAACGACGCTGTGTCCACCTGACCTGAGCCCCGAATCTTGTTGGCTTTAGAATGTGTGTCCTGCGGCCGCATAATTGGAGGACTCTAGATGCGTACGAGTCAGTTTTCTGAGGAACAGATCATTCGAGAGCCAGCACTCACCCGCCGTTTCCTTGTCCCCGGTGGTCCTGACTAGTCCTGGTTTGGCCGCCAATGGACAAGCCAAGCGCACTTCGAGCCCGCCGAAAGCACTTCCGACCGTCGAACAATTCTCGGATAAACTATTGATTACAGGATAGTTACAGAAAGGAGACTGGTGGGCCGTGTAGGAATCGAACCTACGACCTTCGGATTAAAAGTCCGCGGCTCTGCCAACTGAGCTAACGGCCCAAACCTTTAGAATCAATGACTTGCGATCTCTCGCACCCGAGGCGATCTCTC
>JBATEX010000041.1:0-21238 GCA_049664225.1 Thermoanaerobaculia bacterium | reverse complement strand
CGGTTGGCCAACCTGGCTGGTGTGGCTGGACAGGGTCTGCCTGAACTCGATGTCGATGGTTTCTCCTGCTGTCACTGTCAAAGGCACCGGTTGGGGCTTCGACCGCGACGGAGTGTCAGGAACTCGTCGTGCCGATGTCGAAGACCGAGACTGAGAGGCCGCAGACCCGGCTGATTGTGTTCTCTGCGCAGACTGCGCTGGAGTCGGGTCGATACCACCTGGGCTGGCCTCGGTTCCAGGTGCGGGCTCCATCCCGGCGTCCTGGGTATCCTGAATGTCCTCGGACGGCTGCACCTGAGCGGTGTCTACCGGGATATCTTCCCCGCTGACCGCCAGGTCCTGGGGAGTTCTTCCACAAGTCGAAAGCAGGAGATAGGAACTGCTCAGCAACAGAGCTAGGAGTAGTGACGGCTTGGCTTGGCTTGGCATGAGACCCTCCTGATGTCGGTCATTGAGCCTGCTGAAGGTCCTTCTAGCATTTTGCATGCCGTTGCGGGCTTCCCACTGTGAACTTCCAACAGTGGGCTTTGAAACGGGCATTGGCGCCCGTTTCCGCCAGGAATCCAACAGATTTGGGAGGACTCTCGTGTGGAGAGGGTGACGAACCCGCCCGTGTCGCGAAGATGATCGCGCAGCGGGTCTGATATCAATTGAAAGTCGGAAGGGCGTCGCCCGAGTGAACCGTCACCTGTTGGATACGCGTGGTTCTGACACGGTTACCGAACTCCAGGAAGAGCCCGGGAGCAGCAAGGATGTCGCTCTTGATGGCGCTGCCGCCCCACGTGCAGCCGTTGATGGTCACAGTCAGGGGCGCCGAGCAGTTCTGGTCGAACCAACCACCCGCCACGGAGTACGAATCTCCGCCGAGAAAACAGATCGAGTACGTCGAATTCTTGGTGACTACAACCACCCAATCTCCTCCGGCGAGGTCCGACTTGAGCACCGGCTGAATGTCACCGGCATGCTCGACGATGGCTCCCAGCGTTCGAGCCGGGAGGGCGTCGTGTATGCCGCTGGTCTCAGGCAGATCGTCCATAGGTGCTACTCCGAGTTTTCTCCATCGTAAGCAACAGCACTGTTCGAGTCAAACGTCAGGTTGCCGCAAGGAGCTCCTCGATCGAGTCGTCCACGTCTGCGTCGGTGAACTGGTTGTTCGGGTCGTCGCCGGTGAGTCGATAGCGGAGACTGCCATCCGGCCCGTAGATGAAGACGGCCGGAATCCCCAGCAGATCCAACTTCTCGAAGGCCTGAGTGACAACCTCGTCCATCAGGAAGTTCGGAAATCTTGCCCGCTGTTCGGTCAAGAACCTCTTGGCCAGAGCGATCGAGTCCTCGTCATCCCGATCGTCGAGGCAGAGTGATACAAACTCCACGTCTTGATCGGCGTACTTCTGGGCCAGCTCCACCATGTGAGGGAATCTCTCGATGCAGGGCAGGCACCAGGTGGCCCACATGTCGACCACCACGACCTGACCATGCAGCGCGACGAGTTCCTCCTGCCAGGCTTCGAAGGTCACAGGTTCGAGGGTGGCTTGCCACTCGGCGGACTCGATGAAATCGGCGGTGCCGTCGCCAGCCGCGGCCTGACCCGTATCGGGTTCTCGAGCGCAGCCGACGGCAATCGAGACTGACAGGATCAGAAGTCCAATGAGACACTGATCTTTCATCGGACTAGTCCTGCTCGTACTCGACCGAGCACCCGTGAGCTCGGGTTTCTGCGACTGTCACCTCTTCGCCGGCCAGAAGGGCCTTCACGTTGTCCACTACATAGAACTCGGTTGGCTGGCCCTCCGAGTAGTTGATGGTGCCGTCTCGACGTTTCGAGGCCGGTGAATTGTGCAGAAGGCCCATATAGACGAGCCTACGGTCCTTGTCGAAGATGTAGTACTCGGGTGTCCGGGTTGCACCGAGTGCCCTGCCGAGCTCCTGGCTCTCGTCGTAGATGTAGGTGAAGTTGTAGCCGGCCTGAGCGGCGTGTTCCTTCATGGCTGGCAGGCGATCATCTTCCCGATGATTCACGCTGACGCCGACGATGCGGACCTTGTCGCTCTGGATTGATTCTCCGAGCTCGACGAGGTCGGGATCCATCCCCTTGACCCAGGGGCAATGATTGGCCAGGAAGACCAGGATCACCACCTCTTCCTCGAGGTCACTGGAGGAAAGGGTCGTGCCGTCTGTCGCCGGCAGGTCGGAGAACTGCGGCATCGGTGCACCGATGTCGATCACGGCGTTGTATTCGCCGGCCTGGAGGGCCGGGCAAGGCAGGATCGCCATTGTCAAGAGAAGGGCGGCTAGGATGAGTCCTCGACGGTTCATGGGTGTCTCCTCAGATGGTTGAGCTCGGAAGAGAGGGATTGTATCAATCGGCACTTGCAGCGAAAAGCAATGTGGCGGACGTGATCATGAGCTCCTTCAACTGGGGCTCATCGACTCGTCGCGCCGCTTCTGCAGGCTCGAACCAGCGGCGTTCTCGAGTACTCTCGGGCCAACTATCCGAGACTGTTTTCACCAGCATGGGGAACACCTGTACGTTGCACATGCCGCCCCATTTCTCATAGGTGTAGGAGCCGAGGGCACGCCGGCTGACAATCCCTTCGACACCAGCCTCTTCCCAAGCTTCCTTGGTAGCGGAATCCACTGCACTCAATTCTGGTTCGACGACCCCCTTGGGCAGTACCCAGCGCTGCTTACGGCGGGAGGTCACCAGGAGGAACTCGACATGGTTCTCGAGGATCCGGTAAGGGAGTACCGCAGACTGGATGTAGAAATGATCGGGTACCTGGCCCATCGGTCCTCAGTACAGATAGGCGACGATGAAGATGCCCAACATGGCGAAAACGAGTGCCAGCCGAGCGGCGATGCTCAAGACCAGTCCTATCCACGCTCCAGCCCCGGCACGGCTTGCCTCAGCCAGACCCTTCCGGGCCACGAGCTCTCCTGCCACAGCGCCGACAAAGGGACCGACAACGATACCGACGAAGCCCATGAACATGCCGACCAACGCACCCAGGATCGCCCCGACTACTCCCCATCTGCTCGCCCCGAGACGGCGCGCACCGTAGGCACTCGCCAGGAAGTCGATGACGTAGAACAAGATCGTCAAGATCGCCAGAATCGCCAGGGTCGTCCACCCGACGCGGCTGAAATCATCAGCCCAGGCTCCGGCGACCATACCCAGGAAGACCAGGAGGGCACCGGGCATCACCGGTAGCAGAGTACCGATCAGGCCGATCAGAATCAGGCCGACCGACAGTCCCCAAAGCAAAACTGAAGTCATCGCAGACGAGCCTACCAGAGCAGGAGATGACGTAGGATTGTCGAGCTATGTGCGCAAAGGACACTCACGAGGGGCTGTACTCGACCCTGAGCTTCGGGGATTTCTGGGAATGGGTGGTGGCGCACCCCAACTGCATCCTTCGAGCAGGCATTCAGAACTCGGTGATCTACGATGACGAGGACTACCACTGGCACTTTTCCCAGGACGGTCCCGACATCTTCCTGGTCCAGGTCATCCGAGGCAAACGCCCGGTAGGCGAGTTCGTCGTCTATTCGGACAGCGTCGCCTATGTTCAAACTCTGGCTGGAGAGCAGGAAGGGGAGGTCCTCTTCGAAGCCCTTGCTGCCGAAGAATCCGAGACCCCTCTGGTCTGCTTCTTTGTCATGGCCCATGGCTTCGATGTCGAGATGGGAGACAGCCCCCATCGGGTTCACTGAGCCCGATGGTGAGATTGCTCGGTCCTGAACCGAGTGGTTGTGGCCTGTCTGCGCGGCCTGGCCGCACGCGCCAGGTCCTCAACTGAACGCGAACAAAGCGGCGACCGCGCCGGCTGGGTCCTGAATCACGCAGTAGCGCCCCATCTCTCCCATGTCCTTGGGGCCAGCCAAGACGCTACCGCCGAGCTCCTCGCATTTCGCGGCACTCACATCTGCATCTTCAACCGTGATGTAGATCATCCATTGGGCTGGCAAACCAGCGTTGCCTCCTTTGGCATGACAGATGCCAGCCTTGGGCTCTCCACTTTCCGGCGCTGACATATTGAAATCGTCGTAGTCACCCATGGAGACGGGGCTGTGCTGCCAGCCGGTCACCGAGGCGTAGAAGTCCCTGATCCCAGGCGCGTCCTCTACCGTCAGATCGATCCAGCCGACCGAACCGATCTCGGGATTCTTGGTCTCTGTCATCAATCCTCCGATCTCATTGTGGGGGCGTAGCGGCTCGGATGAACTCAGCTACGTCTTGCTTGAATTTTGCGTGGTCTGCTTCGCGTATGTACATCATATGTCCGGCTGCGTAGTAGGCGATGGAGAGGTTCTCCCGCAGCTGTTCCGGCAGGCCGAGATGGGCAACGGAGAAGGGTGTGTCGAAATAGGGGGTCGCCAGATCGTAGTAGCCCGAGGTGAAGAGGACCTTGAGGGCGGGATTGCGGGTTACGGCCTGGCGGAGGTCTTCAGATACGTTGACGTACCTGTTGGTGTTCTCGTCCCAGGTCCAGTCTCGCCACAGCCGAGCCGAAGCTCGAAACTCGAGGTCGGTCTCGTATCCGAGGTCCCGGCGCAGATAGTCGTTCAGTAGGGTGACGTAGCCAACGCCGACCGCCTCACTGGCGGGGTCGTATTCGAAGCGCTCACCGGCGGAATCTCGATCGAAGCCGGTAAAACGGGTATCTAGACGCCCGACGGTCTTGCCGTCTGCGCGCAGGAGCTCCTTGACGAATCTCCAGTTGGCGATTCTCAAATTGGTCCTTTCAACGTATTCCGAGGACAGGCCCGTGTAACGGGCCAGCCTCTCGCCGATCGACTGCCTCTCGCTCTCGGAGAGCCAGTCACCCTGGATCAGGGCTGCGGCATAGTCGCCGATCGCAAAGGCCTCGACCTCGTCGAGGAAGGATCGCAAGTCCCGTGACTGGTCCTCGCCCAGGCGTTGGTGGAACCAGGCGGTGGCGGCGTAGGTGGGAAGGTGGGTGATATACGCGGTGTCGTTTCCTGGGTGAATCTCCTGATTCTGCCAGTTGAGAATGCTGGAGATCATCACGAGACCGTTGAGATACATCCCGTGGCGTTGCTGCAGATGGAGGGCGAGGCCCGCACTGCGGGTCGTTCCATAGCTCTCACCGGCGATGAATTTCGGCGAGGCCCAGCGCTCGTTGCGCGTGGTCCAGAGGCGAATGAAATCGCCCACCGACTCGATGTCGCCTCGCAGACTATAGAACTTCGTCGGATCGATGCCGGGAGCGGGTCGGCTGTAGCCCGTGCCGACCGGGTCGATGAATACCAGGTCGGTGACATCGAGAATCGAGTAGGAGTTGGTGACGAGCTGGCCAGGCGGAGGTTTGGGCATCCCCTCCGGGTCGGCGAATACCTTCCTCGGACCGAACGCGCCGAGGTGAACCCATACCGCCGCCGAGCCCGGTCCACCATTGAAACTGAAGGTCACCGGTCTTTGCGCGGGACTCGGGACGCCTTCCCTCTCATAGGCGACGTAGAAGACGGACGCCTGAGGCTCTCCCTCTTCGTTGGCGAGCACCAGAGTGCCAGCCGTTGCCTTGAAATCGATCCTCTCGCCATCCAGAACGATGGAGTGATGAGTGATGGCACTGCTTTCCTCGAGTTCAACAGGCGCAATCGTCGCATCCGCATCGCGCTCCTTGACCGTCTCCTCCGCCGACAGCGGACACAGAACGACGAGTGCGAGAAGAAAGGCTGCGGCGAGCAGGTTCATCATGCCGGTTCTGAGCATCGCGATCTCCTGAGTCGAAGGCCTGAATCAACGGATTTGGGCTCGGCGTGGAATCGTAGCAGCACAGCGATCTTCCCGTCGCATGATCTGGAGATTCCGATCTTTGCGCCCGACCTATTGGGGATAGACTGGCGCCAGGGACAAGCGTCGGAATCGAGATGCGCCATCTCGAAGTCCCGGATAACCGAAAGGAAGCATCATGACCTGGATTCGTTGTGCTTTGACCATCGCTGCCCTGATGCCTCTGGTCGCATGTGGAGCAGGCTCCTCGGATCAGCAGGCCGCCGAGCTGGTGCTTCGTGGCGGCCGAGTCGTGACGGTTGGCGATCAACCCTCAGAAGCAACAGCAGTGGCGATTGTCGACGGCTTCATCGAAGCGGTGGGGAGCGACGAGGAAGTTGCTTCCCATATTGGTCCCCAGACTCGCGTCGTGGAGCTCGACGGGCGGCTTGCCATCCCTGGCTTCATCGAGGGGCACGGCCATTTCTTGGGTCTGGGGGATGCGAAGATGATCCTCGACCTGACGGTCGCCACGAGTTGGGATGAGATCGTTTCGATGGTGGCGGGCGCTGTGGAGGAGGCTGAGCCTGGGGCCTGGATTCGAGGCCGCGGATGGCACCAGGAGAAGTGGGACCAGGTACCGACGCCCAGCGTCGAAGGCTCTCCGGTGCACGACTCGCTGAGCGCCGTCAGTCCTGAGAATCCTGTCATTCTGGGTCATGCCAGCGGCCATGCCGCCTTCGCCAATGCGAAGGCCATGGAGCTGGCGGGGTTGAGTCGTGAATCTCAGAATCCTCCTGGCGGCGAGCTGGTACGTGATGCCGATGGAAATCTGACAGGCCTGCTGCGCGAAACGGCCCAACGAGCGGTGTCCGAGGCACTCTCTGCTTCGATGTCGCAGCGCGATTCCGAAGAGGTGGAAGCGAACCGCCGCAGGATGGTAGAGCTGGCTGGCGAGGAGGCTTTGTCGAAGGGCGTCACCAGCTTCCACGACGCAGGTGTGTCCTTCGAAACGATCGACTTCTACAAGAGGCTGGAAGACGAGGCAGCGCTGCCGGTGCGCCTCTACGCCATGGTGCGGTACCAGAGCAATGAGGAGATGGCGGCGCGGCTGCCGGAGTACCGGATGGTGGCTGACGGCAACGATTTCCTGACGGTGCGATCGATCAAGCGGCAAATCGACGGTGCCTTGGGTTCGCACGGTGCCTGGCTCCTGGAGCCCTATGAAGATCTCCCGGAGAGCATAGGCCTCGTTCTCGAACCCGAAGAGGAGATTCTGGAAACTGCTCGGGTCGCGATTCGACACGGTTTTCAGGTCAACACGCATGCGATCGGCGATCGGGCGAATCGACGCGTTCTGGACATCTACGAGGAGGTGTTCGAGGCCAACGGAATGCCCGCCGACCTACGATGGCGAATCGAGCATGCCCAGCACCTGCACCCGGACGATATCGGTCGCTTCGCCGGGTTGGGAATCATTGCAGCGATACAGGGTGTGCATTGCACCTCCGATGGTCCCTGGGTCTTGAAGCGCCTCGGCTCGAAAAGGGCCGAGGAGGGGGCCTACGTCTGGCGTACGTTGATCGACAGCGGGGCCATTCTCGGAAATGGAACGGATGTGCCAGTCGAAGCCATCGATCCAATCGCCAGCTACTATTCCTCCGTGTCTCGCGTCATGAGGGACGGCGGCGTCTTCTATCCCGATCAGAGAATGACCCGCGAGGAGGCGCTGCGCACCTACACCCTGAACAACGCCTATGCTGCGTTCGAAGAGGATCTCAAGGGCTCGCTCCAGGTCGGCAAGCTGGCCGATATCACCGTGCTGTCTGAGGACATCCTGACCATCGACGAGTCGAGGATTCCGCAGGTTCAGGTCGACCTGACCATCGTCGGTGGGGAAGTCCGCTTCGAACGCTCGCCTTGAGCGCCGGCATCGTTGTCGGGCACCACTACCCCAAGGGGTGGGGCAGGAGCGGTCAATCGGAGTGGGGGAATCCGAGGGCCTGCCCCAGTAGTATTTCCGTGGCACTGCCGCGGCGATTCCCGGTCCGAGCAGAGTCGATTCGAGGCGTTCGGCGAACTCGAGGTCCGTAATACTCCCCGCTGGTCACCCCCTACGTATCGAGGCCGTTCCAAGAACTGGAGAACCGATTGAATCGCTGTTCTTCGAGATCGAGGTACTTCACGGGCATGGTGATGGCTGGAATGGCGATCGCATCGTCGCCCGGTCTCCTGGCGCAGTGGATCGAGCCCAGCGAACGGCCTACCTTGGTGCCGATTCCTGTGGATGCTGCTCCAACTCTGGATGGCGATGTGTTGGGGGACCCGGCCTGGGAGGGCGCTGAGCCGGCAGTGGAATTCTGGCAGACCAGGCCTTACGAGGGGCAGCCGGCGACCGAGAAGACCGAGGTGTACGTCGTCTTCACCGCGGATACTCTCTACTTCGCAGTGGTGTGCTACGACCGCACCCCGGAGAACATCATCGTGGCCAGTAGCCGTAGGGACTCCTCGCTCGAAGAGACTGACAGCTTCCAGTTGATCCTGGATACCTATCGGGACGAGAAGACCGGTTTCGTCTTTGGCACCAACCCGGTGGGGATTCAGTACGACGGCCAAGTGGCGCAGGAAGGAGAAGGCGGCGGTCTTGGGACTTCTGGTGGCTTCAACATCAATTGGGACGGTGATTGGGATGTCCAGGCAGAGATCTCGGATATCGGTTGGAGTGCGGAGTTGGCAATTCCGTTCCGGACCCTGCGCTATCCGAGAAACACCGCTCAAACCTGGGGTGTCAACTTTCAGCGTAATATCCGCCGCCGCAACGAGCAGGCTTACTGGTCATCGCTGCCCCGGCAATACAACATTTATCGACTCTCCATGGCTGGTTCTCTGGAGAACTTCGAGGTGCCGCGCCAGAACAACCTGAAGATCTTGCCCTATGTTCTCGGAACCGGAACCCAGGAGGGTGTGGAGAATGCGCCGACGGAGAATGACGGCAATGTCGGTTTGGACATCAAGTACAGCTTGACTCCGAGCCTGACACTCGATGGAACCATCAACACCGATTTTGCCCAGGTCGAGGTGGACGAGCTGCAGATCAATCTGGACCGCTTCAATCTGTTCTTTCCCGAAAAGAGGCCCTTCTTCCTCGAGAACGCGGGTTACTTTACCGTTGGGGTGCCGCAGGAGGTCGAGCTCTTCTACAGCCGCCGCATCGGACTCGGACCCGACGGTGAGATCGTGCCTATCGACTGGGGCCTGCGCATGTCAGGCAAGGCGAGGGATCACTACAACATCGGCTTGCTGTACATGCAGACCGACGAAGTAACGGATGTGACGCCCGAGAACCAGTTCGGTGTGGTTCGTCTCAATCGGGATCTGCCGAATCGCTCGGGAATTGGCGGTACCCTCGTCAGTCGACGGGGCAGTGGCAGCCTGGCGGCGGACGAAGACTACAACTGGACGTACGGTGTGGACGGACGCTGGGGAATCGGACAAAACGGCCTGATCGACGGCTTCGTGGCGCAGACAGACACGCCTGGACTGGACGGCGACGATTACTCTTTCAGGTTGGGGGGCTCCTACGATTCAGAGAAATGGTCGCTGTCGGCTGGATACACCGAGGTCGCCGACAACTTCAATCCCGAAGTGGGCTACCTGACTCGGACCGGGTATAGAAAGCCCGATGGGTTCCTGATGCGCACCATCCGTCCGACAGACCTGTGGGGCTTGCTCGAGCTACGACCTCATGTCTCGTATCGGGGCTATTGGAACTACGACGGGTTTCAGGAGACGGGCTTTCTCCATATCGACAACCACTGGGAGTGGCGTAACGGCTACGAGGTCCATACCGGAATCAACTTCACCCGAGAAGGACTGCTCGAGCCGTTCGAGATTGCCGACGACGTGACAGTTCCGCCAGGAACGTATGACAACACCGAGGCGCAGATCGTCTTCTACACGAATCAGGGGGCGCCGGTGGCCTTTACGGCTCGGGTCGTGGCTGGAGGTTTCTTCAACGGTGACCGCGTGGCGCTTTCGCCGACGTTTCGATTCCGCATTGGCGACACCTTCAACACCGAGATCGGCTGGCAGTACAACGACATCGATCTCGATACAGGCGCCTTCGAAACCAACCTCGGCTTGCTCCGCGTCTCGTACTCCTTCACCCAGAAGATCTTTGTTCAGGGGCTACTGCAGTACAACGATCGCGCAGATATCTCGGTCACCAATCTCAGGTTTGGGTGGCTGACGCGAGCCAGCGCCGGTCTTTACCTCGTCTACAATGAGATCCGAGACATCCAGGGTGCCGGCACCGGGATTCCAGGCCGCAGCCTGACGCTCAAGTACAGTCACCTTTTCGATCTTCTGCACTGATTCTGAACAACGAGGTTTGCATCATGGGTTGGACAAGTCGATTGTTTCTCACGCTCGTACTGGGATGCCTCTCGTCGATCCTGCTCGTGGCCATCGAGGCGGACAGCGGCAAGATGAGAGTCATCGCGGGTACTGGCGAGGCAGGTTTCGAGGATGGCTCGCCCGGCGCATTCAACAAGCCGATTCGCCTGGCTCCCTATGGTGAAGGAGCCGTGCTGGTCGCCGACATCTTCAATCATGCCATTCGTGTGGTGAACGTCGACGGGACAGTCAAGACGATCGCCGGTGGCCCGGATCGAAAGGGATTCGCGGATGGCTCAGCCGAGGTAGCGCGGTTCGCTTCGCCGCACGGAGTGGCGATCTCCCGAGAGGGTCTGATCGCGGTGGCAGAAGCCGAAAATCACACGATCCGTCTACTGACTCCGGTCCTCGGTGCGGACAACCAGGGTCCAGAAGGCTACGTCATATCCACACTCGCCGGGGTGCCAGGTAGTGGAGGAATGAAGGACGGCCCGGCGGCTGAGGCCCTGTTTCAATCGCCCCATGCTGTTGCCTGGACTCCCGATGGAGACCTCCTGGTAGCCGACATCGGTAATGCGAGGATTCGACGCGTGAGCTCTGAGACCGTTGGAACCGCAGCCGGCAGCGGTGACGAAGGGCGTCGTGACGGTGCGAGTGCGGAAGCTTCATTTCACTACCCGATGGACATAGCCCTGGCGGCCGACGGGACGCTCTGGATCGCCGATGCCGGTTCACACAGCGTGCGATCGCTCGATCCGGAGGGCAAGGTCTCCACCTTGGATCTGGCGAGCGGCATCGACACCCCCCACGGCATCGCTGTTGGGCCTGATGGAGTCCTCTACTTGGCAGAGATGGCAAGGCACCGAATCCTGGCGGTGAATCCAGACGGTGAAGTTACGACCGTTTGCGGCACCGGCAAGGCGGGTTCGGGTCCCGGAGAGCTGAATCGTCCGGCGGCGGTTCTGGTTCATGGCGGCGTCGTATGGGTTGCCGATCTGGACAACCACCGGATCGTGATTTGCCAGATGCCTGCGAACGACACAGGGTCCTGAGGTTCGGCGGGAGAGGTTCCGTGCTCAGAGCTGCTCGGACTGAGCCATAGCCCTGGCTCTCTCCTCGAGTTCTGCAGCTTCTGTCTCCCGACCGAGCTCTTCCAGCAGAGCGGAATAGGTCCACAAGAGGGATATCAGATCGGGGCGAGATGCGTCCTCGAAACTCTCGAAGATTGCGAGGGCTCGCCGATAGAGTGGCTCGGATTCGCCGTAGCGCTCCAGCTTTTGATACAGCATCCCGAGGGACTTGAGAGTCCAGGCCAGATACAGCGGATCCCCACCTTGCCCACCTTCGAGTACCTCGAGTGCAGCCAAGTAATGGGTCTCGGATTCTTCGAAACGCCGCTGACGGTGGTAGAACCAGGCCAGATTGGCGTAGCTCCTGGCGAGATCGCGGTGGTTGGGCTCGAGCAGTGTTTCCCTCAGGTCGAGGGCCTGGCGATACAACCTTTCTGCCTCGAGCACGGAGTTGAGTTGGTCGCTGATCAAGGCCAGATTGCTGACGTCAGATGCGACCTCGGTGCTATCGGGCCCTCGGAAAGTCCGGTCGATCGCCAGAACACGGGTGTAGAGCTGCTTCGCTTCGAGCAACCTGCCCGTCTCGATATACACCAGTGCCAGGTTGTTCAGGGTGCCGGCCGATTCCTCGCTACCTTCGCCATGTTCCTGCTCCTCGATCTCGAGAGCCCGGCGAAGAAGAGGCTCGGCGGCAGAGGGCTCACCCTGGGCAGTGTGGATTGCGGCCAGATTGGTGAGTAGAGCGACGACCAAGGGGTGGTTGAGTGACGTGGCAGCTTCCTCGATGGCGAGTACCCGCTCGTAAAGCCTGCGAGCTTCAGCGTAGCGGCCCTGCTCGAAATACAAGATCGCCAGATTGTTGAGTAGCGGAGAAAGGCTGGGGTCAGCGTCGCCGGTTTCGGCCTCGCGACCCTCGAGGACACGCTGCAAGGCGGACTCGGCTTCAGTGAAGCTCCCCGCTCCATGGAGAGCCTTCCCGAGTAGGGTGAGGAGATCGAGGTCGCCCGGCCGAAGGTCGCTGGCTTTGGACAGAAGGAAGGCTGCCCGGCCGTACTCACCTAGTTGAAGAAAAGTGATTCCAAGGAACTGGGACGAATCCACGGCGAGTACAGCATCGAAGGTCGTCGAGCTCTCGGCCTGCTTCCAGGCCTCGAGAAGGCGATCCGAGGCCGCCGGCAGATCACCCTTCCATAGAGAGCCGATACCCGCTCCGAAATCGGATTCGGTGGTTGTCGAAAGGGAGTTCAAGGCCTCGGTCATCGAGTCCGAGGTCAGTCCGAGCGACGAAGCGCTGTCGGCGATGAGATTCAGGCGCTCGCCCTTCTCTGTCCTTGCGGATCCAACGTGAAGTGCCTCCTGTGCAAGTATCCCAGCTGCGACGGACAGAGTGATCCTTGCATCGATCGATTCCGTTTCGATCGGAACCCGCGCTACAACAATGCGGAGAGGCTCGCTCTTCAGATCTCGATGCTCGTCGAGCGGAACGAAGCCATTCCATGGCTCAATGACTACGATCTCGGGACTCGATGGATCCGACGGGCTCAGCTGGATCCTCACCCAGCCAGGCGACCTCGCTTCGCTTCCGAGGCGAATTGAGGTGAGACCATTGTCATCGGTGGGTGACTCGGTGGACTGGCCTGGAAAATCTCTCAGGATCAAGCCTTGGACGGGTGCTTCTTCGCGGATATCGACGATCTTCAGGACAAGCTGGTCAGGATGTTCGAGGCCAGCGGTCGATGTCGCCAGCAGCAGAGGGGCGAGTGCGCCGATGAGGACCCTTCGTTGTCTTCCCATTCTTCGCATTTCTACACGGATGAAGGTTGGTGTCGGGAAGAATCCGTGTCAGGCCAACACTAGATCGAGCTTACCGTTCGGCCAATACCCCCGGGGGTAGTTAGGTACCGCCTCGATGGGTGGCTCGGGGCAGCGCGGTTCAGCGGAGTCGCTGTCTGGGCTCTTTCGCTTCCGACAGCCACACTCGTATACTGAACGTTGAATCGAGAGCAAGATGACCAAACCGGAGACAAGAACCGACATCAGGGGTTGGCTGATCTCACTGGCCTCTGGAGTCGTCCTGATCTACGGATTGAAGGCGGCGCAGACAATCGTGGTGCCGTTTCTTTTCAGCGTCTTCCTTACCGTTGTGGGAGTACCGCCTCTTGCCTGGTTGCGACGCAAGGGCGTACCCAATTCTCTCGGGGTAGGGATCGTCGTGATTGGCATGGTTCTGGTGGTAGTGCTGATGGTGAGCCTCATCGGCACGTCGGTGGCCGACTTCACGAGTCGCATCCCGTACTACCAGGAACGACTGGATCAGCAGATCACCACGCTGCTCGATCGCCTGGGCCTGGACGACAGGTTCGGCTCGACCCGGGAGCTTCTGGCCACGGTAGACCCCGGCGCCGCCATTGACATGGTGGGTGGCCTGCTGAACAGCGTCAGCGGCATCTTCAACTACACCTTCTTGATCCTGTTCTCGGTCGTCTTCATGTTGGCAGAGGTGGCGAACATCCCCGACAAGCTCGGAGCGGCTTTCTCCAGCTCTGAAGAGACCCTGAGGGCTTTTGCCCGATTCAACAAGAGCCTCAATCGGTATATCGGGCTCAAGACCGCCATCGGGCTGGTGACCGGCGTTGCCGTGACGATCTGGGTGATGGTCCTGGGCCTCGATTTTCCGCTACTCTGGGGACTTGTCGCATTTCTCTTCAACTACGTACCCAACATCGGCTCGATCATCGCGGCTATCCCGGCTCTGCTGCTGGCACTGGTTCAGTGGGGCATCGGCAGGGCTCTCGTCGTAGCGGTGGGCTATCTGGTGATCAATGTTTTGATCGGCAACCTCGTCGAGCCTCGAGTCCTGGGTCGGGGGCTGGGGCTCTCGACACTGGTGGTCTTCCTATCCCTTGTCTTTTGGGGATGGGTTCTCGGCCCCATGGGCATGCTGCTTTCCGTGCCCCTCACAATGACTCTGGTCATGGCTCTCGAGAGCCACGAGCGAACTCGTCGCGTCGCGATTCTGATGGGGATCGAGACCTCCCAGAAGAACTCTCAGACCGATCGAGAAGCGTCGGTCCCCGACAACTGAGACTCGATTCGAATCGGGCTACCGACCGGGCTCGACCGCAGCAGTTCATCGACTGCTGATGAGGTGCCGACTATTCATCGGCGGCCTATTGATAGTTGCGCATAATCGGATCTTCGACATGCTGTCAGAAATCGGTGCTCAGCGGTAACTCTCTTAGTAGACAGAGGAGTTGACCGCCCATGACGAGAGACCTCGAAGCCAAAGGCAAGACGCCCAAGACGAGCGGACGAGTCCATCCAGCGTCGCCGGAAGGGGAGCTCTCGGGCTTCCGAGGACAGGTCCAGGAACAAGATCCTCGACGGGGTGATGCTGAGGTTGGAAGCCGGTCGGGATCCGACTTCGAGGTTGAGGACTACCGGGAGATCTTCGAGCACTCGCTGAGTGGCTGCGCTTTGCACGAGGTGCTCTTCGACGACGAAGGGAACCTCCGGGATCTGATACTCCTGGAAGTAAATCGCGCCTTCGAGGTCATAACGGAACTACCGGCCTCTCAAGTCGTAGGTCGCCGTATCACAGAAACCATGCCGGGCATCGATCTCCGCCACCTGAGGGACGCCATGGCCTGGTTGGAAGCTGGAGATCAGGAACCCTATCGGTTCGAGCAGTTCGTGGAGGGCCTTGGTCGCTACCTCGAGTTTGCGGCGATCTTCCCGAAGCGAGACCAATGCACGCTCTTCCTGGCCGACATCACCGACAAGAAGCGGGCCGAGAAGGCTCTCGAAGTCCAAACTGTCTATTTCAGGGAGCTCTTCGAAAAATCTCCCCTGGCCATCGTCGTGCTCGACAACGATGACTGCGTCCAGGAATGTAACGAAGGCTTCGAGAGGCTCTTCGGCTACCCACGCGAGGTCGCCCGGGGTAAGTTGATCAACAAATTGCTGGTTCGTCCCGAGGACTTCGACGACGCCAGATCCATATCCCGCAAGGTGCTCTTGGGAGAAGTGGTAGATACCGAAGGAGTGCGATTGCGCAGAGACGGGACGGCGCTGGATGTCCGCATCCTCGCCCATCCCGTTCGGTTGGGCGATGAGAATCTCGGCATCTACGGCATCTATAGTGACATCAGCCGGCGCAAACGCGACTCGCTGACGCGACTGCCAAACCGATCGACCTTCATGGAGCGCTTGGAGCTCGAGCTCGAGAGGGCCTCTCGCGATGACCACATGACCGCGCTCCTGGCTCTGGATATCGATCATCTCAAAGACGTCAACGACACCTATGGCCTGGTCGTTGGTGATGCGCTCCTGGTAGCCGTGACGGAGAGAGTCAAAGAGACGCTACGAGAGGGAGCTACCGTCGGACGTCTCGGTGGCGACGAGTTCGGCATCCTACAAATGGATCTGACCGATGTCGGCAACGCCGCGGGTCTGGCTCGTCGACTCCTGGCCGCGATGGAGCCCCCGTTCCACGTCGAAGGTCACAGGATTCATGTCGGCGCGAGCGTCGGTATCGCTCTGGCACCGGCTGGTCACGTGGCGGCGAAACAGCTATTGAGTCAGGCGGAGCGGGCTCTCGAACAGGCCAAGCTGGAAGGACGCAGTATCTTCAAGTTCCACGCCGCCGACATGGACAGGCAGGTGCAGGAGAGAATGATCCTGGGACAGGAGCTGCACGGCGCGCTCGAGCGCAACGAGTTGTTTCTCGTCTATCAGCCGCAGATAGAGCTGCCGAGTCGGCGGGTAATCGGGTTGGAAGCGCTGCTGAGATGGCAGCACCCGACGTCGGGGCTCGTTCCTCCGGATCAGTTCGTGCCCGCAGCCGAAGCCAGCGGGGTCATCATTCCGATAGGCGACTGGGTTCTGAGGACGGCTTGCGAACAAGCCAAGCGGTGGCAGGATTCCTTGGCCTTGGACCTGCCGGTGGCGGTGAACCTGTCGGCCGTCCAATTCAAGAATCCCTTTTTCGCCGACACCGTGGTGCAAGCCTTGCAGGATTCAGGCCTTGCTCCGGAGCTGCTGGAGTTGGAGCTGACGGAGCGTATTCTCATCGAAGGGACTCCGATCGTGAAGAACAGCCTCGAGAGATTGCGCGAACTGGGTGTGCGCTTCGCACTAGACGACTTCGGCAAGGGCTACTCGTCGCTCGAGTACCTCCGACAGTTGCCGCTGGAGAGGATCAAGATCGACCGGTCGTTCGTCAGGAATCTCGAGCAGGATGACAACGATGCGGCGATAGTCAGCGCCATATCGGTGCTGGGAAACCGCCTCGGGCTGAGGGTTCTGGCCGAGGGTGTGGAGAGGAGCTCACAGCTCGATCTGCTGGCGGCCGAGGGCTGCAACGAGATCCAGGGATTCTACTTCAGCCCTCCCGTGGAACCGAGAAAGATCTCCAGATTGCTGGTCGATGGAAGCGATTCGATCAGCCCCAGCAGTTACGACAACTGAGAATCGGCACGGTGGCTCGACGCTAGACTGGATCCGTACTCATGGCCCCTTCCTCTGCGAGAAAGGAAGAGCAGCGATCGCGCTGCGAGTCTTCGCCATTGGAGGGAAACCCGTTGCAGGTACTCAGTACGAAGTCTCGCAAGCTGCCGATTGTGGCCGCATGATCTCCCGACGCGTTCCAGTCCCAGTAGCTTCGCTCCAGGCCCTGCAGGCGTGAGTGGTTTCCCCCGGAAAAGGCGTCCTCCAGGGTCAGGAGCTCCGCGAGTACCTCCTTGGAGTGGTCCTCGATCGTTTGCGTGTCCTCCGGCGCCAGCTCGAGGAGGTGGCGTAGGTACATCGAACCCCAGCGAAATCGACTGTAGCGCCCCGTAGAGCTCTCGTACGCCTTGCGATACCAGGCCAGCGCCTCTTCGGTCTTGCCTGCATCTTCCTTGATGCTGCCCATCCAGGACATGAAGTAGTAAGGGGCCACCGTATCGTTCATTCGGGCCGCCAACAGGGTTTCCGCCTCACCTTCCAGGCCGACTGAAGACAGCAGATAGGCCATGGTATTCATCGTCGTTTGGAGCTCACCTTCCTCGCTGACTTCGTCCGCCGCCCAGGAGACCCTTTCGCGAACATGCTGTTTGAGCGCCTCAGAGGCCACCCACGAGTCGCCATCTTCCTTGGCGGACTCTGGCTCTGCTGCGAATCGGGCTAGCGCGATCTGAGGCATCAGGGCGTTCAGGCGGTCATTGATCGGCAGCGTCGTATCGTTCTCGATCGCAACGGCAGCGGTCTGCCAGGCGCTGATCAGATCCGATTGCCTCTCGCCGGGGTCTGGAGCCAAGAGCTCGACAGTGTCGGTGCTGTAGTAGAGAACCCAGCCGAGATTCGCCGAACGCAAGGCTTCGTTGGAGAGAATTCTCACCGCCTCCAGATTCAGCGTGGCGAGCTCATCGTCTGGAATCCGACCAGCTTCGTCGGCGCCCGAGGTTTGTCGTCGCACCTCGGCCGCGGCTACCAGGTACTGCGTGAGGAAGCGCGATCTCTCGACCTCGAGCTGGACCGGAGATTCGTCGTAGAGGCGGCGGAAAGTCGACATTCTCTCTGCAGCCTCGAGGCCGACCGAGCTGTCCTGGCTCCACGAATAGAAGGCCAGAATCGCAAGGTCAGTGGCGTCGGCGGAGGCAGGCCCACGCGCCATCACATCGTCGAGCACAGCCTGGACGGGTCGAGTGGAATCCATGGCCGAGTCCAGAACTTCCTGGTACTGATCGACCGGCAAGGTGCTCGGCATTCGCATGACCTCTTCGCCGGCGGCGTTGAAGACGATGACCGTCGGATATCCCTTGACGGCCAATTTCTCTCCCCAGATCTGGGCGCGCTCCGTGTCTCCATCCAGGTAGACGGGCACGAAGTCGGCCATCCTGTCGATGAACTCGGGTCGTGTGAAGAGCTTGTCCTTCAGATAGTGACAGGGCGGACACCACTCGGCGCCCCAGTACAGGAAGACCGGCTTACCCTGTGCTTCGGCGAGCTCGAAGGCATCTGCCACATCCCCCTCGAACCAGGTGATGGCTTCGTGGCTGCCCTCGGATTCCTGGGTCTCTGCGCTCTTCGGACTCTTGGAACCACAGGCTTGTAGGACCACAACGACAACCAGAGCGAGAAGCGAGAAGGCGACCGCCAGCGATTTCCTGGGCTGTGACGGTGGCAAAGGCTCGAACCGTAGGTGAGACATGAATTGGATCCTCCTCGAGGGCGAGACAGGGTGTCTCGAGGCGGGATGCTACAACAGTTCCAACTTAAGTGAGGGGAGCTCTCGAGAGGCCTCGGCAAACTTGGTGCCACACGAGCCGGGCGTTGGCTGGAGTCGGGTGGGATGAATATTCAGTGGGGAAGTGCTCAAGCCTCGCGGGGAACATTTTGGCTGTCCAGGACCTGCGACAGGGGCTGTGGCCGAGCAATACCGGAGCCCTGGACGTAGTCGACGTTCATCAGCCGGGTCAAGGCGAGGATCTCGTCGTCTTCGACCCATGCCGCGATCGTCTTCATCTGCATGACATGCCCGACATGGTTGATGGACTCGACGAGGGCGCGTTGAATCGGATCCTTGGCCATACCGCGGACGAACTGGCCGTCGATCTTGATGAACTCCACGGGGAAGTTCCGCAGGTAGGAGAAGGAGCTCAGGCCGCTGCCGAAGCCATCGAGCACGAAACGGCAGCCCCTGCCTTTGAGTACGGAAATGAAACGTTGCGCTTTGTCGAAATTCGACACAGCGGCCGTCTCGGTGATCTCGAAACAGAGCCTCTCAGTCGGGGTGGACCGGTAGTTCAGCTCCTGCAAGACGAACTCCAGAAAGCGCTCGTCACTGACCGACTGGCCTGAGATATTGATCGCGATCAGGTTGTTTTCATTCCCTACGTCGTGGATCCGATCGCTGAGGATCGTCAAGGTCTTACGAACGACCCACTGGTCGATGGGGGATGCCAGGCGATGCCGCTCGGCGAGGGGGATGAATTCGCTAGGCAGGACCAGGCCCCCACTGCCGTCCTGCATCCGAAGGAGAATCTCGTACATCCACGGTGCCGAGTCGATGGCCAGAATCGGCTGAACAAGCTGGGCATACAGCTCGAATCCGTCCTCCCTAAGGGCCTCTTGAACGTTCTGGAGGGTCTGGAGCTGAGACTGGCGCTCGCGAGGCCCCATTTCAGCTGCCTCGAACTCGTGGTAGCGGTTGCCTCCGGCCTGCTTCGCCATGTAGCAGGCCGTTTCGGCTGCACTGAGAATCTCGGGGACTTCGGGGCTGTCTGCGTCGAGCGCCACGATGCCGATGCTGACACTGGCCGGCACCGAACTTTCGTTGCAAGAAAGCCGGAAGTTGCCGAGGTCTTTGAACAGCCTTTCGGTGAGCTCGCGCGCCCGTGCCGCGAGGCAGTCGTCGAGAAGGACACCGAACTTGTCCCCTTCGAGTCGGCCGAGAGTGTCCGTCTCGCGAAAACGAGTCTTGAGGAAGGAGGCGAATTGCTTCAGCATCTTGTCGCCTGCGCGGTGCCCGAAGGTCTCGTTGAACAGCTTGAAGTCGTCCAAGTCCAGATAGAGCAATGTGTGCTCTAGAGTCTGATCGCCAGATTTGGCCAGGATCTGAGCGAGCTGACGTTCGAACTCGGCCCGGTTGACCAGATCCGTCAAGTGGTCGTGCGTTGCCAGGTGAACGACGCTCCGATCTGTCTTTTCGAGGGCGAGCAAATCCTTCAGAACGAACACGCGACCGGTCGGATTTCCATCGGGGTCGTGCAGCACGGCTCCACGCAGCCTTACAGGAACCTCCCTGCCGCCAGGGTGGATCATCAGCACATCGCTGGGTTGGCTGCTCGTTTTCGAGCTTCTCTCTCCGACTGAGACCAAATCTGGGATCGGCTCTCGAGTCTTCTGATCGAGCAGCTGGAGGAGGTCTCCGAGGGGCTTGCCCAGCGCCTCGCCCTGACTGGAGCCGAGAAGCTCTTGGGCTGCGGTGGACAGATCTTCCACGATTCCTTCGACGTCGGTGCGGATCACTCCGTCGGCGATGGAGGCAAGAACTGCCAGAGTCTCTTCCTGCTCCTGGTACAGGGCCTCTTCGGCTCGACGTCGTTCCGAGATGTCGGTTGCCACGCCAACCAGATGCGGGCCTTGGCCCGCCACGCTCGAGATGGGCCGGCCGCGCACAACCAACCAGTGGATGTCACCCCCCAGATCTCGCATGCGGGTTTCGACGAAGAGGGGTTCACCATGGTTGAGCGAGTTGCGAATTTCCTGCTTGAAAGGCACGAGATCTTCCGGATGGACCGCTTCGAAGAGCGTGCGGCTACTTGTTGTGAGTATGGGTGCGGCCGAGTCGAGGATCTCCTTCGGCAAACCCGAGATCATCAGGACGTCGTCCTGGACTCTCCATTCCCAGCTCACCGTCCTGCCAGCTCTCTGCACGAGCTTCAGCTGGACCTCTCGATCCCGTCGGTAGTTGTCAGCCTTCTTGAAGGCTGTGATATCGAGGGCGGTAGCCAACATGGACATGGCACCGCGGAAGAAGACAGGTTGAACTCGCAGATCGACCCAGGCCGTCTCGCCGGACGACTGGAGGAGTTCGACCTGGTGGTGAAAGGCGGCCCCTTTTTGCAGGTTGTTCTGGATGGACCGCCGAGACCTGGGATGAATGAGCTCGATAAAGGGCTGCCCGAGGAGCTCTCTAGCGGTCTTTCCCGTGAGCTGCCGACAGGCTGGGTTGATGTACAGCACCTTGGCGGCGTCGAAGACGAAAAGGGCCGCCGCAGTGCCTTCGATCAGAGGGTGGAATCCCTCGTCGGATCTAGCTGGAGTCACATTCACCTCGCTTCGATCATAGGGCCCTCAAATGGGTGGCGCTATTCGATTTTCCACACTCATTGTCCTCATGTCGCCTACCCCTTAGCCCGCATTATTCATGACGCCGCGAGCAGATTGTGGAAAGCGTCTGTTAGATCTGGTCACCCGCAGGGAGGAGCACCGGAGGCAACCTTGCAGGTTGTTGAGGAGGGACGAGCGAGGACGGCCTGAGATGGCGGGC
>JBATEX010000040.1:0-7721 GCA_049664225.1 Thermoanaerobaculia bacterium | reverse complement strand
GGAGAACCCAGTCGATCTCTGGAGAACCCTGGAGATTCGGCGGGCGGAATCGGATCCCGGTCCGAGCCATGATCAGCCCGCGAGCTGCGCCTCGGGCAGGAGGCGGTCGAGGTAGCTCCGCAGCTCTTCATCCGCGCCACTGAGCACCAACTCGCGCAGGCGACGCACGGCAGCTTGAATCTCATCTGAGGAGTAGGCGTTCACCTTGCCGATGTAGATCTTGGGATGCCGCGTCTTCGCCATGTCCTCGCCCGCGGTCTGCAGCTCCTCGAAGAGCTTCTCTCCCGGACGGATGCCGCTGTAGACGATATCGACGTCCTCGTACGGCTTGAGGCCCGACAGCGTGATCATGTCCTTGGCCAGGTCCAAGATGCGAACCGGCTCCCCCATGTCGAGCACGAAGATCTCCCCACCTTCACCCATGGTGCCCGCTTGTAGAACCAGTTGTGCTGCCTCGGCGATCGTCATGAAGTAGCGAGTCATCTCCGGGTGAGTGACCGTCACGGGACCACCGGACACGATCTGCTGGCGGAAGATGGGAATCACCGAACCGGTGGAGCCCAGAACATTGCCGAATCGCACCGACACATAGCGCGTGTCGTGGCTTCGATCCAGCTCTTGAACGACGAGCTCGGCGACCCTCTTGGTGGCGCCCATCACCGAGGTAGGTCGCACGGCTTTGTCGGTGGAGATCAGGACCAAGGCCTCCACCCCGAACTCCCCGGCCAGCTCACCGAGTGCCCAGGTGCCGAGGACGTTGTTCCTGATTCCTTCGGCCACATTCAGCTCCACCAGGGTGACGTGTTTGTGCGCCGCGGCATGAAAGACCACCTGGGGCCGCGACGCGGCGAAGATCCGACGCATCCTCGAGGCATCACAGACGTCTGCGACCAGAGGCTCGATCTCGATCTCCGGCCACTGGGCTCTGAGCTCGCGGTCCGTCTCGAAGAGCACGAATTCAGCCCTTTCCACCAGCAGGAGTCGCTGCGGACCGTACTTCGCCACTTGACGCGCCATCTCGGAGCCAATCGATCCGCCGGCGCCCGTCACCATTACGGTCTTGCCTCGAATGAAGCTCTGAACCTCGTCCTCCTCGAGCTTGACCGGCTCGCGGCCGAGGAGGTCTTCGATCTGCAGCTCGCGAAAGCGCGTTATTCCGACGCGCCCATCGAGCAGCTCGTAGAAGCCTGGGATGATCTGCGCGCGGATCGGGATGCGTTCGCAGATGTCGACGATGCGCCGAATCTTCTCTCGCGATACCTGCGCGATAGTGATGATGACGTGGTCGAGCTCGAGCTCGGAAGCGAGTCTTGGTAGATCACGAGTCGATCCGAGTACCTTCTTGCCCTGGATGACAGCACCCTGTTTCTGCGGATCGTCATCGACGAAACCCTCGATCCAGAGGTCGATGTCGCCGCGACCCTGGATCTCCTTGGCTGCCAGCACCCCTGCCCGCCCGGCACCGACCAGAACGACGGGCTTCCGACGACCGGAGGTGCCGCTGCGCTGATGCTTCTCATAGCGCTCGAAGACCACGCGTCGCAGGACTCGAATGGCCAAAACACCGCCGAAAGCCAGCACCGTATCGATGACGATGACGGACAGCGGCACACGCCAGTCCTGGAAGCGCTCCGGCAGACCCAGTCTGAGCACCAGGACCGGCAGCGCCGACCAGAAGGCCGCCCGCCCGAAGGCCCAGATCTCTGCCAATCCGATGTAGCGCCAGATGAAGGAGTAGACCCCTGACACCGCCAACGCGACGAACTGCAGCAGCACCACGTAGGGCAGCTGGACCCAGACAGCTCTCATCTGCGACGCAGGAATCTGGAAGTCGAAGCGCAGCAGATACGCCAGTAGAAACGTGGCCACCAGGACGGTCAAGTCGAGTGCATACTGGGCTCGGCGGCTGAGCAGCCGCCGCCAGACGCTCATCCGGACCGAGTCCGGCTGCGAAGCCTCAGACTTCGGTTCCATGGCTCTGTTCGACTCGGGCACGCAACTCTTCGATCGATGGTGGTGGGGTTTGCGCTGGCCGAAGCACCGCCATCATCGTCTGTCCCAGAATATTCAGATCCGACCGGGCGGTTCTCTCTTCCACATACCTCTCGTAGCATTGAAGCTTATAGGGCTGCAAGATCTGTTGATAGAAAGCTCCGGGATCCTCGGCACCTGCCAACAGCTCCTCTTCATTGCGAAGCTCTACGGTGACTGGATCGGTCAATCCGGGTCGTACCGACAAAACCCTCTGCCAGGCCGGGTCATCGAGGTCTACATAGGCAGGAACCTCCGGGCGAGGGCCCACCAACCCCATCTCCCCCCGGATGACGTTCCAAAGCTGGGGAAGCTCGTCCAACTTGAACTTTCGGAGCCATCGGCCGACTCCGGTGACTCTCGAATCGCCGCCTGTGGTGATCTGCGCTCCCCTTTCGCCGATACGCATCGATCGGAACTTCACGAGCTCGAAGGTCCTGCCGTTCTGCCCCACTCTGGCCTGCTTGAAGAGGGCCGGCCCACGCGATCCCACCCTTACCAGCAATGCAAGAAGTAGCAGTACCGGTGCCAGCACGAGCAACCCGAGGCACGAGACACCGACCTCGAACAGGCGAGGCAGCCCTCGGCCCGCGGTCGGCCCGCTAGCGGCGGAATCGAGCGACGACATCGGTCACGGCCTCGATCACGTCCTCGACATCCTTCTCGGTCAATCCCGGATGAAGAGGCAGGCTCACCAATCTCCGGTAACTTTCCCAGGTAACCGGGAAGTCCTCGGGGCGAAAGCCATACTTGTCTCGATAGTAGGGGTGGAGGTGAACGGGTATGAAGTGCACGGAAGTGCCGATCCTGCGACGTGTCAGCTCCTCGATGAACTGCGCTCGATCGATCTGCAGCCGCTCGAGTCGCAATCGAATGGCGAAGATGTGCCAGGCGGACTCGCACCCGTCTCGTTCGACCGGGATCTCGATCTCCGGCAACTCGGCCAGGGCCTGTGAGTAGCGCTCTGCGACCTCCCTTCGGCGTTCCTGAAACCTCGGAAGCTTGCGGAGCTGCTGCAGTCCCAGGCCCGCCTGGATGTCGGTCATGTTGCACTTGAAGCCCGGAAGCACCACCTCGTAGTACCAGGAGCCCTCTTCCCCGTAGCGACTCAGAGCGTCCCGAGTCATGCCGTGCAGAGCCCACGGTCGAGCCCTCTCGATCAGCTCGGCATCGCCGGTGAGCATTCCGCCCTCACCGGTGGTGAGGTTCTTCGTCGAGTAGAAGCTGAAGGCCGTCAGATCTCCGATCGATCCTACCGATCGTCCCTGGTAGGAAGCGGGGAGCGCGTGGGCTGCGTCTTCGAGCACTGTCAAGTCGTTGGCTCGCGCCAGGTCGAGGATTCTTCCCATCTCACAGGGATGTCCATAGAGGTGGACCGGCAAGAGAGCTCTCGTTCGCGCCGTGATCGCTTTCTCGATCTGGCCCGGATCGACACACAAAGTGTCGGGTTCCACGTCCACCAGCACCGGTGTCGCCCCGACGTGCTCGATGACATGAACAGTCGAGCTGAAGGTCATCGGCGTCGTGATGACCTCGTCACCAGGCCCGATTCCCGCGGCGGCCAACCCGACCTGCATGGCGTCGGTCGCCGAGGCCACGGCCAGCGCCGACTCGGCCCCGACGGCACTCGCGAACTCACCTTCGAAGCGTCGAACCTTCGGACCTGTCGTAATCCACCCCGACCTGAGGGCATCGACGACCTCGGCGATCTCTTCTTCGCCGAGACACGGGGGGGAGAATTCGAGAAAGGTGTCTCGCATGGGCGATTTATCCGTCAGGTCGCGCTGCCGGGGTTGACCATCACAGCCACGAGATGCGATCGCAGAAACGGCAGCCACTCGAGAAGGGTGGCCAGGGTCCAGCTCCTCGGAGCCAGAGCGCGCGCCAAAGGCGGCATGAGCGTTACCGATCGAATCTTCCCACGAAACCCGGGGAAGAGCTGAGTGATTTCGGCGCGACCCGTCCTTCGGACGTTGGGATTGGAGGGATTGTTCCACCGAAAGTCGTAGACCAGAGCTGCAGCGCCAGGCCGAAGAACCCGCGAGATTTCCTCGGCCACGCGGACTCTGGCCGCCTGCGACAAGATCGAAGTCAGCACGGTCGAGACGATCGCGAGCTGAAAGACACCGTCTTCCCAAGGCAGACTCCTCGCGTCGCCCACTTCGAGGTGGGCACCCGGAAAGGCTGCCCTCGCCGCCTCGGCGCGCTCCGAATCGATCTCGATTCCATAGAGGTCCCCTGTCTCGAGACCCCAGCCCTGCAACGTGGCGAGCCAACCCACCCGCCCGAAGCCTACTTCGAGGCACGGTTCACCCCGCACGGGAAAGGCTCCCGCCTGACGCAAGAGGTGTGCTGCCACCCTTTCACGGCCCTGCCTCATGAAGACCTCGGAGGGTTGCCAGGGTGCGTAGAGGGCTTCGTCGATCTCCGACTCGCGGCGCCGATTCTCGCTCACGATCCGCGCGGCTTCGGCGGACTCGAGATTCTCGGGGTGAGTCACTCTGGGACCTCCGACCACTCACCAGGTTGTCGACGCTTCCCATCGATGAGAGTCGACCGATCCCCCCAACGATTCCAGAATCGGAACAGTCCGAAAAGGAACCCCAGACCGTAGCCGAAGTGAAGGGCGGCAAAAGCAGCCGGCAGGGCCGGCAACAATCGCACTCCCTGGTCGAGCGCGACGCCGACGGATGCGAGCAGGTTCGCAGCGAGGTACAAGCCTCCGATCAGCAGCGGGACAGGCCAAAGAGGGGGCACGAAGAGCGCCAGAACCCCGCCGCCGAGCAACGCGGCGATCAACGCCGCAGGCGCGAACTGCCGGGCGCTCATCTGCCTGGGGTGTTTCTGGAGAACCCTCACTTTCCAGAACCCGTACTGTCGGTACTGCCGCCATAGTCTCCCCAGCGATGTCCTCGAGTAGTACCGGGACCGCAGGTCCGGATCCAGGAGAAGCTGGCCGCAGCAGCCCCGGATCCGATAGTTGTACTCGTCGTCCTGGTTGCGGATGAGCTCCTCGTCGTAGGGGCCTGCCGCCGCCAGGGTAGCCTTCGGATAGGCAGGGAACGGAATCGTGTCGGCGAACCTCGCCTCCTTCACTCCCACCCGGAAGGCCGAATCCCCAACCCCGAAGCTGGAGCTCATCGCGGCGGCGATGGCTGCCCCGGCAACCGTCGAGCTCACGGTCTCAACGGGACCTCCGACACCCGCTGGCGGGTCGGAAGTGGCGCTCAGCCTCTCGACGCAACGCCTCACGTGGCCCCGCCCGATCTCACAGTGACCATCGACCCGCAAGAGGATCTCACCGCGGGCCTCGCGGGTGCCTATATTCAGGGCTATGGCGACGATCTTCTGCGGGTTGTCCAGGAGCCTGATCGACAGATCGGGCCTTTCGGCTGCGACGGCTTTGATGTACTGTCTCGATCCGTCCGTCGACATTCCGTCCACCACAAGAATCTCGAGCCTATCGGTCGGATAGTCCTGCGTCAGAACGGCTCCAAGGCTCCGTTCGATGAAGTCCCTCTCATTGCGAATCGGCATGAGGATCGATACCAGGGGAAGTTCGTTGTAAGAAGGCGTCATCTGGCCGTGTCGCCTTTGTCGAGCCTGGAAAGTACTGCCTGGAATTTTCCGCCTGGACCGAGTGGAATCGCGTCGACGACTTGAACCACCACCCGGACCTGCGAGCCAAGTCGTTCTTGGACACGAGCGACAATTGTGTCGTTCAGAGCCGCCTCATAACTGTCGGTGCATTCGAGCAGCACCCGAATCTTCTCACGTCCCTCCTGCCTGATCTGACCTCGGCGCACCCCGGGAAGGTCGACAAAGACGCCGTGAAATCGAACCATCTTGCGCCCATCCGGAGCCGTCACGACGTCCTCGATACGGCCGAGTACCTCCTGCAGCACGGGCATCTGCCGACCGCACTCGCATGAGTCGGCAGACCAAGCTGCCAGATCCCCAAGACGAAATCTCACCAACGGTTGATGGATTCGCAGCAGACCCGTGACCACGACCTCCCCCACCTCTCCCGGGTCGCAGTGGGTCTCATCGGGACGAACGATCTCGATGATTCCAGCCTCGGGACTGACATGCAGTGAGCCCTCTTCGCACTCGCAGGCGAAGCTCGCGTTCTCCACAGTGCTGTACTCCTCGTGGACGCGACAGCGGAACGCGCGCTCCATCGCCTGTCGCATCTCGGGGGTCACCTTCTCACTGGTGGTCACGATAGCTCGGAGCGGCGGCGGCTCCAACCTCTGCTCGAGCATGAACTGAGCCAGAAGGTAGAAGGAGACCGCGTATCCCGTCAGCCACTCGGTCCGGTGGCGATGAAGGGCCTCGACATACTGTGCTGCGGTGTCAGCGCGAAGATGGAAGGCTGAGAAGTAGACCTGACGCTCGGCTCTGTTGTAACGATAGTAGGGGCCCTCGCTGTCAGGATCAGGCACCACCAGTCGGCCCGAGAAGGTCGCTCGCGGCAGGCTATAGGATGCCCCTGCCCAGTGAACCGATCGGGCCTCGCGCAGGGCGAGTGCCGCGCGATACTCAGACGTTTTCCAATGCACAGCGATGGGTGTTCCGGTGGAGCCGCTGGTATGCAGGACTCGCGGTCGGTGACCCGACTCGTCATCCCTGACAAATCTCTCGGGGGCTTTGCGTATCGGATCCTTCCCCAAGATCGGCAATAAGAGCAAATCCCCCTGTAAGGCTCCCCGTCTCTCCGCCGGCGACCACGAGTCGCGATAGTACGGCACCTGATTGGCCGCCACCTCCAGCACGGAGGAGAGTCTCGCTTTGACCCAGGTCTCCCACTGGCTCTCAGAGAATTCTTCTCGGGCCAGAAATCCCTTAACCTCGGAGGAGAATCCGGGTCCGAATCGAACCCATCGCCAGTAGGCACCATAGACGGAGACGAGGATGTTCTGAATCCCTGCCGGCGATCTCGAGTAGATCTGCTCCTTAATGCTCATTTAGCCGGTACGCTCCAGGATCCGATGGAACAATCTCTCCCAGAGGGGAAAGACCACGGCCCAGTCGTGCTTTCTCGCCACCTCGAGGCCGCCCCGAGAGAGCATGGCGGCAAGAGCCGGATCCTCGAGGATGCGGCGCACCGCTCCAGCCATCTCTCGAGGATTATCAGGGGCGACCAAGAGACCTTCCCTGCCGTCCCGCAGGAGGTGAGGAACGCCTCCCACATTGGTGCTGACGACGCACAGGCCACAAGCCATGGCCTCGACCACACTTCGTGGCGCATTGTCGATCTTCGAGGTGTTCAAGAAGATATCGCCATCCTGAAGGCTCGAGGGGACTTCCTCGGCCGGAATCGCTCCACCCAGAGACACCCTTTCCTCGAGACCCAATCGACGGATGGCAGCTTCGGTCTTCTCCTTGCTGCCATCGGCCTTGTCCGGACCGTACATGGTCAGTCGAGCCCCGGGGTAGGCAGCCGCGAGATGTCCCAGGACCTCGACAGCCAACCAGGGTCGATACACCTCATGAAAGGCTCGCAACCAGACCAGCTTGGGCCGCGGATCGTCCCGCGGGTGAAACTCGAACCGTGTGAGATCCAGAGGATTCGGTAGGATCTCAATATCGCTCCGAAACTCCCTCATTCGCTCTGCCAGGAAGGCGGAAGGGGAGGTGACCACGGCTGCCGATCTCAGGAGTCGCCGGACTCGGCCGGGGTAACGAGC
>JBATEX010000039.1:0-10467 GCA_049664225.1 Thermoanaerobaculia bacterium | reverse complement strand
GGTTGGAGCAGCCGGCTGGCTGACCTCTGAGGGCCTGGGGCCTGGGAAAAAGACCACGATCTTGTGAGGTCAACCCGGGGGGCAGGATCCCGGGGGGCTATCCTCCCTTCCGCTGCAAGAACCCCCTGGGATCCTGCCCCCCGGATTGACCTCTTGGACGTGCCCGGACAGCTCCCTCCCTCTTGCTGCAGCAACCCTCAGCCAGTCCGTTCGTGTGACCCGGTGCCCCGACCGCTGGAGGAGTCGGCTGCCAACTGTGCTCGGCCTGCGTTGTGCTATCTTTCCGACGTCCTATCGAAAAAGGAGAAACAACGATGACCTCCATCAAGAAGATTGCTGTTTTTGCAGTCGCCTTCGTAGCGGCTACCAGTCTCCACGCCCAGGACCCGGTAAAACACCTGCAGGACCTGAAGGGGGCCCTCGGCAGAGACGGCGAATACCAGATGCAGCAGCGCGGCTATACCCACGTTCGGACGGAGAAGAGCGACGACAGCGCCTTTTCGTTCTGGACGGATAACCGTTACGGGTACTGTGTTCAGGTAACCACCACGGACGGCCGGTACGCCTCGATCGTCTATTCACCTGCTGCCGACTGCGAAGAGAGTGACGACGATAGGCAAGCCACTGCTGAACGAGAAGAGACGTTCGACACCCTTTGCGGCTCGGCCGTGGATGGAAAGATCACCCGCTATCGCTGCGAGGTCACCGACTACTTCCTGGCCGATGGACGCAAGAGGACGACACTCAGGTTCCCCGACATGGAGATGACCTTCCGGTGGCACAGCGACAAGAACGTCGGTGTCGAGCGAGAGGGCATGGACACAGTCCAGGCCAACTACAAGAGCTCCGAGGGCTCGCATGAGATTTTCGTAGACGGCATGACCTACTTCTACGCCTACGACAAAGAAGAAGCCGAGCGACGGCTTCAGAAGTTCAACAAGTAAGCGAGGGTCTTGCACCCTCCCCGCCTGGGGCTCGGGTGTAGAGGTCTGGAATCTCGAAGCGGCCGGCGCCCCTGCCGGCCGTTGGTCTCTCTGACCGACCCGGAATCATGTGGAGGCCCGTCCGGGTGGCCCGCAGGGGGACGGCGTCGGCTACTCAGACTGCAACGGGGGGCCGCCGCCTTGTCTCGTCATCGCGCCTCATCTCCTGTGACCTTCCATGGTCCTTGCGCTGCGCTCGACTCGGCACCCCCTGACGAACCACCCGGACGAACCTCTGGCATCGTTGAAGGCAGTGGGGCACTGGGGGCACTGAGGCAGTGGGGACTTGAGGGCACAGCGGCTCAGGGTTCGGCGTGGGGACCTCCATGGGGGTTCTTGCAGCGGCAGGGAGGATAGCCCCCTGGGGGCCCCACGGCGAACTCCCGCACGATCAGCCGTATTGGCCCAGGACCCAGGCCCCAGGACGGATGCGTGTATGGGCCACCCGGACGGACCTCGCCGCGACAACGGTCACTCGACAGGTTGGTTCGTGTCCGGGTGACCGCCTTCCAGAAGGAGGCGGACCGTCGGGCTGCAGGATTCCGGATCGAGGGGCTCGTCGGGAATCCACTCGAGCACTTCTTTCAGAGGTTCGACCGAGCCTCCGAACTGTGACTCCGACCGAGGGGGGTAGATCGCAAAGTACTTCTTCGCCAGAACCAGGCTCTGGCGCTGACTCTCCCCAAGCTCGACCCATTCGCGGCCTTGTGGCAGGGTAGTCGCCACCGTTCCGACCCTGGTTTCCAAAAGACGAATGGCCTTCTCATGGTCACCGGCCCGAATGTACGTCAGCGCACTTGCCTCTTGATTGAGGGAACCTGTCACCTCCGCCTCCTGAACCTCGAGCATCCAGCCGAACTTTCTCAGGCTGCCAGTCATCCAGCCGGCGTAGAAACAGACCGCCATCAGCAGCCCTACTGCGACAACGAGACCGAGCCGTTTCCACCGCACTTCCACACCTCTCAGTCGAGAGTCTAGCCCGAGTATAGGGGAAGGGTCCGCCTTGGCGTCCCCGGGGGCGTCACCACCCGCAGGGGTGGTGCGTCGCCGCCAGGCTGTTGCTAGCGTGATGATCGTGGCTCTCTTCCGAATGGCCGTGAGATGTCCGCGAGTCGCAAGGCGCTGCCAGTGGAAGCTCCTGGCTTGCGTTCTCATTCCCCTGCTACTGGCGAGCAGCACTCTCGCCAGCGGGGGGATCGACTCTGTCAAGGAAGACATTCAAGAGATCGATGAACTGCTCCTCGCTCACGACTGGAAGAAGGCACACAAGAAAGTTCGAGGTCTTCAAAGGAAGCTGTTTACAACCGTTGTAGGCCAGGGTGAAGGCCTGCTTGGCAAGTTGGCCTCTTTTGATGCTATTGCTCGCGCAGGACTCGGCGACGAGCATGAAGCGCTGTTCATGTGGGAGGTTTCTCAGCAACTCTTCCCAGAGGTCTCGAATCTAGACCTCGAACGATACGGATCATCTGTCGCAGAGACGTTGCGAAGGGACAGTCTCGCCCTCGCCTATCCTCCACCCGATCCCATCACTAGCGTCGAAGACGAACAGGAAGTTCTGTCCCCTGCCGAGATCTTCGCACTGGACCCCTCTGACGAGAAATATGTCCCTCCGAGGAAGGTATATGCCAAGCCCATCTTGCACTTCGATCGACTCAGTCAAGAAGATGTTCGGATTATCGTCGAGTGCGTAGTTGCTGTGGATGGTCTACCCTATCGACCGAAGATTCTGGGCGCGGCTGGTGACGTCACCATGGTGTACAGCGCGCTGCAAGTCTTCTCGACCTGGAGGTTCAAGCCGGGAACCCTGGACGGGCAACCGATACCGACAGTCCTCACGTTGGATCTCAATTCCAGGGCCAAGTAGGGGGAAGTCACATCCACCTCTATGGCCTGTCAGTATCTCTCTGGCGCCTTGGGCAAGATACCGGTGCCATCGGTTCGTTCGGTACCGAAAAGGGTAGGGAGGCATTGGGGCACTGAAGCAGTGCGGCCTCCTGGAAACAAACCTGCATGGCTGGTTGCGGGCGTGAAGGGTTCGGCGTGGAGACCTCCAGGGGGTTCTTGCAGCGGAAGGGAGGATAGCCCCCCCTGGGGGCCCCGCGTCGGACCCCCAATAGACAACGGTCCCGAAGAGCCTGCGGGCCACCCGGACGGACCTCCCACCGATCATCGGTCGTGGAAGAACAGGCGAGCGGGAGGGGCTCCCTAAGCCCCTACGCCTCTGCGCCCCTACGCCCTCAGGTCGAAAGCACCGCGCGACCTACAGGCCGGGCACCGCCCGGCCTTTGGTCCAGGGCACCCCGGCCGCCTCGAGCTTCTGCTCGAAGGCTGGTAGATCGACATCCACAAGCTGCGCTAGCCCGGCTCTGACCTCCGCCAACTCCTCCTGCGCGATGTCGAGGGTCTGTCGGTGGTTGGGAGTCGGACCGTAGGTGGACATCATGGTGCCGATGGAGGCCGCGGAGATTCGTCGCTCGATGGTGTGCGGAACCGGCTCGCCCAACTGATTCTGAATCTCGTTTCCAAAAGCCAGCTTCCGCAAGTCGAACAGCGTCTGCTCGAGCGCCCTGACCTCGTCATCGAGCGAGGCATCGCTCACTGTGGACTGCATCAGGGCGTGCTTGATGAGCTCGAGTTGTTCGCCCGTGGCTTCGAAGATCTCGGCCACACCCTGCGCCTGCCGCTTGGTCTCGGCCAGCTCGCGGACGAAGGCCACCATCGCCTCTGGCGACGAACCCGGTAGCGTGCCCGTCTTCATCCGCTTCACCGCGAAGCTCTCAGGCTCGCCGAGCTCTGTGACCTCTCCGGCGACGCGCTGCGCCAGGGTCACGGTGTAGGTACCAGGAGCGGACAGCGGTCCGAAACTGGGCATCCAGCTCTCAGCCGGCTCCAGGGTCGTGATCGCATCGGTGAGCGGATAGCGAAGATCCCAGGCCACCCGATGGAAGCCTGATTCACTCGGACCTGTCAGTCGGCGCACCACATTGCCGCTCGAGTCCCGCACGATCAGCACGATCGCGGGGTCTTCCTCTCTGGCTTCCTCCTGAAGAGCGTCCCAGCCGGGATAGGGTGTGTCGCCACCCTCCTTGGCGGTCTCCTTCTCCGACTCTTGCCGGATTGCCTTCTGGGTCTTCAACCCGTCTTTCAAGTAGTAGGTGAATACCGCACCAAAGGGCGGATTGGGAGCCGTGAAAAACGCCGTGCCCAGATTCGCCTTCTCACCGCCACCGAGGGGTCGACGCTGGATGTACCACCAGGCATCACGAACCGGAAACAGCGTGGCTAGCATCTCTAGCGACTGCTCGGTCACCAAGCGTAGCGGCGAGTAGTCGTCGAGAATCCAGAAGCTGCGGCCGAACGAGGCGCCAACCAGGTCGTTCTCCCGTTTCTGGATCACCAGGTCGCGGAAAGGGATTGTCGGCGCATTGCCGGTGAGCTTGATCCACTGGGTCCCGCCGTCGATGGAAAAGAAGATGCCGAACTCCGTGCCAGCGAAAAACAGATCCTGCTTTTCGTGATCCTGCACGATGCGCCACACCAGATGCCGGTCCGGCAGGTCACCCGCCATGGACCTCCAGGTCCGACCGCGGTCGGTGCTCTTCACCAGATATGGAGCGAAATCGCCGGCCTTATCGTTGGAGAAGGCAGCGTAGACCGTATCGACATCGTAGAGGTCGGCCTTGACGTCGTTCACGAAGCTGCCATCCGGAATGCCGGCCACATCGACCCGCTGCCAGTTGGAGCCGCCGTCCTCGCTCACCTGAATCAAACCGTCATCCGTGCCGGCATAGAGGAGTCCCTCCTGGAGAGGCGACTCTGCCAGCGAGGTCACGTTGCCGAAATTGGACATGGCCCACAGATCCCAGATGGCATCCGACGACCAGACCCGCCCCATCATGGGCATGGTGATCCGATCCTGGCCCAACGACAGGTCGCCGCTGATGGGCTGCCAGCTGTCCCCCCGATCGTCACTACGCCAGACCCGCTGGCTGGCGAAATAGAGGCGCGCCGGGTCGTAGGGGCTGATCAGGATCGGGCTGTCCCAGTTCCAGCGCTCGGCCGGCTCACCCTTGCCCGGCTGCGGCTGGATGTAGACGATCTCGCCCGTCTTACGATCGAAGCGCACCAGGTTGGCCTGCTGCCACTGGGCATAGACGATGTCGGGGTTCGTCGGATCCACGGCCGACTGATGGCCATCGCCAAAGAGCGTGATGAACCAATCGCTGTTACGAATCCCGTGGATATTGTCGGTGCGCGAAGGCCCCCCTTGGGAGTTGTTGTCCTGGGTGCCGCCGTAGACGTTGTAGAAGGGTTCGTCGTAGTCGACCGCCACTTTGTAAAACTGGGTGATCGGCAGGTTGGCGATGAATTTCCAGTGCTGGCCGTGATCCCAAGACTCGTAGAGTCCCCCGTCGCTGCCGACCAACAAGTAGTCGGGGTCGTTCGGATGGAAGGCCATGGCGTGGTTGTCACCGTGCTTGTCCTTCTCCCCGAGCGGCGCGAAGGTCTTGCCACCGTCGTAGGTCACATGGAGGTCCGGATCCATCTGGTAGACCCGATCGAAGTAGTGCGGACTGGCGAAAATCTCCTGATAGTAGTGAGGACCGGTGCCACCCGAGAGATAGTCGTTGCGTTTCTCCCAGCTTTCACCCCCATCCTCGGAGCGATAGAAACCGCCCTTGCGCCAGGCCAGCTCGATGGTGGCGTAGACGACGTTGGGGTTCTGCAGCGAGACGGCCAAGCCGATCTTTCCCATGTCCTCCTTGGGGAGTCCGCTCTCGAGCTTGCGCCAGGTCGCACCGGCGTCGGTGGACTTGTGGATGGCGCTCTCAGGTCCGCCGTTGATCAGCGCCGCCACGGTGCGGAACCGCTGGTGGGTGCTGGCGTAGAGGATGTCCGGATTCGTCGGATCCATGACGACCTCGTTGACGCCGGTGTACTCGCCGCCGCCGAGGATCTTTTCCCAGGTCTCACCGCCGTCGGTGGACTTGAAGAGACCGCGCTCGCCGCCGCCCGACCACAGGGGACCTTGTGACGCCACATAG
Source organism: Thermoanaerobaculia bacterium (assembly GCA_049664225.1). GTDB lineage: Bacteria > Acidobacteriota > Thermoanaerobaculia > Multivoradales > JAHEKO01 > JAUVRX01. The sequence goes on along the minus strand of JBATEX010000039.1, from coordinate 4,439 downwards.
ATGATCTTCGAGTCCCGCGGATCGACGAGGATCGTGCCAATGTGCTCGGACTCCTTCAAGCCCATGTTCTGCCAGGTCTGGCCGCCATCGAGGCTCCTGTAGACACCATCGCCGTAACCGACGTGGCGCCCACCGACGTTCTCCCCGGTACCGACCCACACGGTGTTCGGATTGTTCGGGTCGAGCCTCAGGCAACCGATGGAGTACGACTCCTGGCCGTCGAAGATCGACTCCCAGGTGGTACCCGAGTTCTCGGTTTTCCAGACGCCGCCGCTACCCACCGCGACGTACCAAGTGGCAGGGCTTTCCGGGTGAAAGGCCACATCGGCGATACGACCCGACATCAGGGCCGGCCCGATGCCTCGCAGCTCGAGACCCGAAAAAGTCTCAGCTTTCAGAATGGAGCCGTTCTCCTCCTCCGCTTCCTGCGCTGCAACGTTGAACGACACTAACAAGGCGAGTGCGAAGATGATCCCTAGAAAGCGCTTCATGAGATGAGTTCTCCCCCCGGAAGAATGGGTCGATGAGAAGTTGGTTCCCATGACCGTGAGTGACCAGCGATGTCGAAACCGCTGAGAGGGCTATGTTATGCCCCGCGGATCGGATTCTCTACCCCTGGAAATCTCGGTGCTCAAACGTCGATCTCGCGGCCCCAGAAAGGGCCGTTCGAGATGGACTGACGGTAAGGGCGCCGGATAGAGTAACCGGGGACCCCGATGATCTGTCCACACTGTGCCAGCGAGATAGAGCCTGCCGAAGGCCGATGCCCGGATTGCAACGGTGCAATCGGTCCGGACACGCTCTTTCGCGAGCGGGAGACCGAAGTCTCCTCGCCGGACGATGCTGCTGACCAGACCCAGCTTGCCTCTCTCGAGGACCACGATGAGACCCAGTTCGCTGGGGAGGGTGCCACGGTCATCGAAGCTCCCGCCATCGAGGACTCCGGTTCGCAAGACGAGGAGGACCGTCCTGAAGATGGCACGGTTCTGATGGACGAAGACGCCACGCAATTGATGGGTGAAGACGCCACGCACCTGATGGGCGAGGAGGCCACCCTTCTCGCCGGTGGCTCCGCCCCCACACCACCCGAACCCAGCAGGGACTCCGGCCCACTCGAAGCAGGACAGAAATTCGGCGACCGCTACCACATCATCAAGCTCTTGGGGCTAGGTGGCATGGGAGCCGTGTATCAGGCGTGGGACACAGAGCTGGAAATCGTCGTCGCAATCAAGGTCATCCGCCCCGAGGCCGCTGCCGATCCCAAAATGGCCGCCGAGCTGGATCAGCGCTTCAAACGGGAGCTGCTCCTGGCCCGCGAGGTCACCCACAAGAACGTCGTCCGGATTCACGACCTGGGCGAGATGGAGGGCATCAAGTACATCACCATGTCCTTCATCGAGGGCGAGGACCTCTCCTCGATCATCAAGCGGGAAGGCAAGCTGCCGATTCCTCAGGCGCTGCAGATCACCCGCGATGTGGTGTCCGGCCTCGTGGTCGCCCACGAGGCTGGTGTCGTCCACCGCGATATGAAACCGGCGAACATCATGATCGGCAAGGCGGACGGCAACGCCTACATCATGGACTTCGGGATCGCTCGGTCCGCTAGCGAGGTGGTCAAGGCGGCGTTGCCCGAAGGTGACATACCGCTTCCCACCACAGGCACCCAGGTTCACGGCCAAACGATGGCTGGTGCGATCGTCGGTACCTTCGAATACATGGCTCCCGAGCAGTTCCGGGGCGAGGTCGCCGATCAGCGAGCCGATCTCTACACCATGGGGCTCATCCTCTACGACATGCTGGCCGGTAAGAGGCGGGCCAGAAGTGCCCACAGCGCCGTCGCCGAGGTTCAGAAGCGGACCAAGGAGTCCCCTCCCCCGCTCAGGGAGGTCGATCCCGAGATCCCCGAGCCGCTCGAGCAACTCGTCTCGCACTGCCTGGAGCCGGACAGGGACGATCGATTCCAGACCACCAAGGAGCTCGAACAGGCGCTCGACTTTCTCGACGACTACGGGACTCTGAAGCCGGTCAAGCGAACCCTCACGGGCAAGCTCATGGCGTCGGTGGCAGTCGTGGTCATCGCCCTGCTGGCCGGTACGTTCTGGTTTGCGCGAACGCGCGCTCCCGAAGAGGCACCGGAGCCGATGTCCATCCTGGTCGCCGACTTCCAGAACCAGACTGGAGACCGGGCCTTCGATTCCGCTCTCGAGCAGGCCCTCACCATCGCCATGGAGGGTGCAGGCTTCATCAGCGCTTATTCGCGATCCAGCGCCCTCGAAACGGCGGAGGAGCTCCAGCCGGGCAGTGGCCTCGACGACGAGATGGCGCAGCTGATCTCGCGTCGCGAAGGGATCGACGTGGTGTTGGCCGGAACGCTGAGGGAGAAGGGGTCTGGATATCGCGTTTCAGTAGAGGCCCTCGACGCAGCGCTCGAAACCGAAGACGCCAAGCCCCTGGCCAAAGCCAGTGCTTCGGCCAAGACCAGGGACGATGTTCTGTCGGCCGTGGGGCGGGTCGCCTCCGACCTTCGTAAGCGACTTGGTGACACGACGCCCGAAAGTGCGAGATTGGCTGCTTCGGAAACGGTCACGGCCAGCTCTCTCGAGGCCCTGCAGGCCTACACTCGGGCGCAGGATCTGGCCGATGCCAACAAAAACGAAGAGGCGCTGGCCGCCTACCAGGAGACGGTCGAGCTCGATCCGAACTTTGGCCGAGCCTACGCCGGGATGGGCGTCATCTACACCATCTTCAAGGACGAGGAAAAGACGAAGGCCGCCTACGATGAGGCGCTCAAGCTCGTCGATCGGATGAGCGAGCGCGAGAAGTACCGAACGCTCGGCACCTACTACATGAGCGTGGCCCGAAACTACGAGAAAGCGATCGAAAACTACGAGACTCTCATTGAGCTCTACCCCGCTGACAACGTGGGACACAGCAATCTCGCCCTGGCATACCTGAACACCGGCAACGTACAACGCGCCCTGGAGGAGGGTCGTTTGGCGTTGGAGCTCTACCCTGGTCAGTGGGCAGACCGTTACAACTACGCGATGTACTCGATGTATGCCGGAGACTTCGACACCGCCGAAGCCGAGGGCGCCAGAGTCGTCGAGCAGGTGCCGACCTTCGAGCTGGCGTTCGTTCCCGTGGCGTTGTCGAAGCTGGCGCAGGGCGACTTCGAGGGAGCGCTCTCAACCTACGATCAGCTCGAAGAGACGAGTCCTTACGGAGCCTCGCTGGCACGTTTCGGGAGAGCGGATCTCGACATGTACCGCGGTAGCTTCCGACCCGCAGTCGAGATTCTGGAAAAGGCTATCGCTCAGGACGAGGAGTCCGGCAACACCGGAATGCTCGCCCAAAACTACGTGGCCGCAGCCGAGGCCTTGCTGGTGCTCGACGAGAGAGAGCGAGCCCTCGATGCCGCCCGCAAGGCCATCGAGCTCAGCTCCCATGAGAGCGTATTGTTCCCTGCAGCCCTCGTGTTTCTACAAGCTGGATCGGTGGAGGAAGCGCAAGCCATCGCTCTCGAGCTCGACAATCGGCTGCAGACCCTGACCAGCGCGTATGCGCGGCTCATCGAAGCCGAGGTGGCGGCAAGCCGGGGTCAGTACGCTGAGGCCATCGAGAACTTTCGCGACAGCATCGAGCGGCGCGACACCTGGTTCGCACGCCTTCTCCTCGGCAGGCTCTACGTCGACAGGGAGCTGTTCCCGGAGGCGATGGCCGAGCTCGACCTTGCAGTAGAGCGCCACGGCGAAGTGACCGACGTCTTCTTCTACGACACGCCGAGTCTTCGCTACCTGCCTGAAACGTACTACTGGCTGGCGCGTGCGCAGCAGGCGATCGGAGTCGCCGAAGCGCGACAGAACTACGAGAGATTCCTCACCCTGCGAACCGCTGCCGATTCACCTGACCCGCTCGCGTCCGACGCGAGCCAGCGATGGAGCTCGCTGGGCCAAGCCGAAACAGGCTGAACTCGAGACCAAAGGAAAAGCCCCGGACTACTTCCGAATCTTCAACTTGAACGGCCCATCGACCTGCCCCGTCAGGCCACTGTAGATTCGTATGTTGTAGCAACCGAGCTCTTGACCATCGGTGTCCCAATTCAGCTTATGGGTTCCCGAGGAGTACCGGTAGTCACTGTTGCCCGGGAACTGGATGACCTCCACGGTGTCACCGTTTTCCCCGACGTTACACTGGAAGGCTCCCTTGATTCGGACCTCGATCATGGCGTTCTCGCTATCCACGAGCTGGCCCGTCGCCGGATCCGTGTACTGCCAGGAGATCGGGAATGAACTCCCCCTGTTGATCGTATAGAGGGGTTGCTCTCTCCAAGGTGAGAGCAGACCGATGAAGCCGTAAGGCACGCCGACAGTCACTGCTGCGCTATCGGAGCCACCATTGCCATCGAGTGCCTCGTAGCTGAAGCTGTCCGAGCCGAAGAA
>JBATEX010000038.1:0-5866 GCA_049664225.1 Thermoanaerobaculia bacterium | reverse complement strand
GTGGGCTCGGGAGGTGGATTTCCGGGGGTGGTGCTGTCGGCTGTGGTGCCGAAGCTCGAAGTGGTCCTTGTGGAAAGCCGGGAGCGAAAGTGCGTGTTCCTCGACACCGTCATCCGCAAGGCCGCGTTGCCGTGTTATTGCCTCGGTGCTAGAGTCGGCGTCACCCCGCCCGAGGGGTTGCCGCCGAAGATCGATCTCGTCACATCGCGCGCGGTAAACCTCTCGCCGAGCGCCTTGGAGGGCCTGTCGAGCCGAATGAGCGCCCGGGGAGGGGCCTTCTTCTGGGTCGGGGCAGAGGCCCCAAATCTCCCAGAGATGTGGGCTGAGACGGGGCGCATCGAGCTCCCCGGGAGTCTTTCGCGATCGATTATGCGGGTGCGGGTGAGGGCCGAATAGAACCGATGGCATTGAGGAAAGTCCTGGCAATCGCCAATCAGAAAGGCGGCGTCGGCAAGACCACCACAGCGATCAATCTCGGAGCTGCGCTGGCGGCGCTCGAGAAGAGGATCCTGCTGGTCGACTGCGATCCTCAGGCCAATGCAAGTCAAGGGCTCGGGGTGATCGCAGAGGAGCCGAACCTCTACGATGTTCTTGCGGGCGACGCCCTGCTGGAGGAAGCCGTGCGGCCAACAGGCTTCCCGTTCCTGGATATGGTGCCGGCGGCCAGAGATCTCGTAGGGGTAGAGGTGGAGTTTGTCGGACTCGAGGGTTGGGAGTTTCGGCTGTCGAGAGCCCTGGAGGGGCTCAGGCCGGCATACGACTCGATACTTCTGGACTGCCCGCCTTCACTGGGTCATCTGACCGTCAATGCCCTGGTCGCGGCCGATGGAGTGGTGGTGCCGCTGCAGTGCGAGTACTTCGCCCTGGAGGGTATCAGCGCCCTGGTATCGACGGTTCAGAGAATTCAGGTCAGCACCAACCCCAGACTGTCGATCGCGGGTATCCTATTGACCATGTACGACGAGCGCACGAACCTCTCGAAGGATGTGGCCAACGAGGTGCGGAGGCACTTCGCCAACCGCGTCTACGAGACGATCGTGCCACGAAATGTGCGTCTGGCGGAGGCGCCGAGCCACGGCAAGCCGATCTTCGCCTACGACATCAAGAGCCGAGGTGCCCAGGCATACCTGGCGCTGGCTCGGGAGGTCTTGCAGCGAGCGGCATGACGAAAACAAAACGAGGACTCGGAAGGGGTCTGGATGCGCTGCTCGAGCCGTCCGCACCCCCGGTTCGCACGCTCTCGTTGGGCGAGTTGGTGCCGAATCGGTATCAACCGCGCAGCGATTTCGACGATGCTGGCCTCGAAGAGCTGGCAGAGTCGATACGGTCCCAGGGGCTCGTGCAGCCGATTGTTGTAACCCCGGGGAGTGAGGGTAAATTCACGATAGTCGCCGGTGAGCGTCGGTGGAGAGCCGCTCGGCGTGCGGGTTTGCTGGAGGTTCCGGTTGTCATCCGCGAGTTGGAGAGCGACCGCCAGTTGTTGGAGTTGGCGCTCGTCGAGAATCTGCAGCGCTCGGACTTGAATCCCGTCGAAGAAGGCGAGGCCTACCGCTCCTTGAAGGACTCGTTTGGCTTGTCCCAGGAAGAGATCGCGCGGCAGGTTGGAAGGGCCCGGAGCACGATCAGCAATGCCGTTCGTCTCCTCACCTTGCCCGAGGAGATCCAGGACATGCTGCGAGATGGGCGCTTGACGGCAGGACAGGCGCGTCCTCTGCTCTCTCTTGATGACGGAGAACGGCAGCTGGAACTGGCCCGTAAGGCAGTACAAGAGGGACTCACCGCCAGGCGGATGGAGGAGCTGGTTGGGGGTCAACAGAAACCCCGAGCGAAGAGGCCGGCGAGGGTCCTGGACGCTGACACCAGGGCCGCGGCCGAGAGGTTGACGCGAAAGCTCCAAACCAAGGTAGAAATTCACCGCCAGGGCAAGGGCGGAACGGTTCGGCTCCACTTTTACACCGAGGAGGAGTTGATGCGCCTCTACGAATTTCTGCTACAAGCCGGAGGTGAGGTCCGATGAAGTTGGGCCGGGCCGGCGGCGCGGGAGAATTGAATGGCTTTCTCGACGCGGGCAGCTCGATTCGAGGCGATCTTCATTTCGAAGACAACTTCAGGGTCGATGGTCGGGTCGTCGGCCGCATCGTCTCGAAAGGAGATCTAGTTGTCGGCAAAGATGGCGAAGTGGATGGCGAAGTCGAGGTCATGAATCTCTATGTTTTCGGCACTTTGCGGGGCAGGGTGAAGGCCAGGAAACGGGTCGAGATCTCAGCCGGCTCGAAGATCTTCGCCGACATCGAAACAGAGACGTTCGAGATCGAGGACGGCGCTCAGTTCGAAGGGCACTGCAAGATGAGTGGTCCGGGTAGCCCCGAGCGCAGCGTTGGCAGGATATCGGAGAGCCGCCAGGCCGTGAGTGCTCAGCCACACCGGGAGAGTCGCGAGTAGTGAGCGAGATTTCACTCGGATAAGGGAAGAACCCGGACCGGAATCCCGGGCTGAGTGACGATCGTCTCGTAGGAAGGTACGAACGTCAGTGGATTTCTGGCCAGATAGGCTGTTTCGAAGGCCCCCGTCAGCACTCTGCCGTCCAAATCTCGAGCGATCGGAAACCGCAGGGCATAGAGCAGGGTGGGCAGGATGTCTACCAGACGGGCCCCCTCCAGAAATGCACCGGCTCGCAGACCGCCGCCCAGGGCCAGGAACAGCCCATCCGGCGAGCGCTGGTACTGTCCGCGCAGTTGGCGGCCGGTCGTTCGAGCCCACGACTTGCGCAGCCCCACCGGCGCCTCGAATCCGTAGGCGGAGACCACGGCGAGCATCTTCGGTCCGCTCTGTCGGTCCCAGAGGTCGGCTAGGAAATGATCGAGATAGGTGTAGTAGAAGGAGATCAACTGAGCGGCGTTCTGTTGCGGCCGCCCGGTCTCGCCATCGAACTCGACCGCGGAAAACCCACCGAAGTACTGGCGGGATAGCTCCGCCAGGCCAGGCAGGACCACAAAGATGGCCCGCACCTCTCGTCGTTGCTCGACGAGAAAGCGAGTCAGGGACTGGCGCCAGAGATCTCCGGCAAGAGCCTGGAGCAAAGAGTAGGGGAGCTGTCCTTCGAGCTCCGCCACGAGCGCCGGATCGACGTCCTCGGGATCGACCTGAAACAGGACGCCGCGCTCGGCCAACTCAGCAGGTTGGGCAGTCGCCGGTCGGAAATCTCCTCCGAAGTAGTGTTCTGAGAACGCGAAGGCGCTCGATGCCGAGACTGGGCTGGTAGCCGGCCAACCGACCTGGCCGGTGCGAACGTCCAGCCGCTCGAGGATCTCCCAGAGGGTCAGGGAGCGCCGCGCGGTGGAGTCTGTGGGTCGGGATGGATTGAAAGTACTCAGAGCCACCGCCGACAAAGGTGTCGGAAGAATCTGGAGCACGGCCTGAGGTGCGATCCATCCAGCCTTGAAGGTCCTGTCGGCGACGACACCGTGGCGAAAAGGAAGCTTGCCGGTGGCGAGGGTCGTCCAAAGCGGTAACCGTTGAACAGGAGCGAGGCTTTCGGGGCGAGAATAGACACCCTCCGCCAGAAGGCGAGACAGAAAAGGCAGCCGTCCGCGGCGGGCCAGAGGAAGCACCGCGTCCAGTGAAGCGCCATCCAGCCCGACGACGAGCAGGGTTGGTCGCCTCTCGAGCTCGACGACAGAAGGCAGGGGCGCAGGTCGGGAGTAGGGCTTGAACGCCTCGCGCCTCTCGGCCATGACATAAACGGACAAGAGGGCGAGGAGCGTCAAGCCGATCCGACTCCTCCAGCCGTAGCGCCGTCGGTTCAGCGTGTGGAGAAGCGCGGTGTAGAAGTAGATGAGAGCCGCTAGCGTCAACCAGATGGCGGCTTTGATGAGTCGGACATTGATACCCGGGGGAAGGAAGTAGGAAGAGCGCGAAGCGTGCAGCCATTCGATCGTGGCGATGACGCCGAGGATGACGGTAATGGCCCACGGCAAGAGGCGCTGTGCGCGGTCTCCGCGCCTGAAAGTCACTGGTAGAAGGATGACAGTGGAGGCCAGGACAGCGAAGGTGCAGTAGATCGCGGTGCTTCGAAGCCAGGGGAGAAACTCGAAGGGTAGCTCAGGATTCAAGAAGAAAAGCAGGCTCGAGAGGTGGGCTCCGGCGAGAAGGCCTGGCAGGGCAGTCAGGGCGACGAGTCCCCACCCGTGGTCGATCCCCTCGGAGAACTGAAGATCCTGATACTTGTCCAGATTGGTGCGGGGGGATGTCACGGCTGCGTTGTTCGTGGACGGACTCTCAAAACCTCTGTTACAGTCTCGACGGTCCAGGGATCTGTGGCCTGAGGGAGCCGCCGGAATCCGAGTCGCCAGCATAGCAGCAAAGCCGGCCGCACCCGTTCTTCCTCAGCGACCCGCTGGAACAAACGGGAAGGAAACGAGGAGTTGCTCGAGTCAGCCATCCACACTCTGCTGTTGAGAATGGGGCCTGAAGCCGCCCATTGCCTGGCCATGGGCGGGCTGCAGAAGCTTCAGCAGGTTGGCCCGGCGCTTCAACGCTTCGAGCGTCAGCACCGGCTAGTCGATTCAAGGCTGGCTCAGAAGATCTGGGGCAAGCAGTTCCTCAACCCAATCGGACTGGCGGCCGGTTTCGACAAAGACGCTGTGGCGGTGCCGGCCCTTGCCGCGATGGGCTTTGGCTTCTTGGAGGTGGGGACGGTAACACCCAAGCCGCAAGCCGGCAATCCACGCCCCAGGCTCTTTCGTCACCGGGAGTTGCGGTCGCTTCAGAACGCGATGGGCTTCAACAATGCCGGCATGGAAAGCCTGAGGCGAAGCTTGGCCGAGAACTGGCCGCCGCCGGTCCCAGTTGGCGTCAATATAGGAAAGAACCGGCAGACCGAAATGCCCGCGGCGGCAGAGGACTATCGGGTGTTAGTGCGGCATCTGAAAGGGACAGCTGACTACTTTGTTGTCAACATCTCCTCCCCGAATACCCCTGGATTGCGAGACCTTCAGCGGGGCGAGGCCGTGACAGAACTCCTCGACGTGTGCCAGCAGGAGACCGGCATTCCGGTGCTGGTCAAGCTGTCGCCAGATATGGAGGATCAGACTGTTGCCGACCTCGCCCGTGCGGCCGTTGATGGCGGTGCCGCTGGCTTGATCCTCACCAATACCACGGTCGACTATTCGCTCGTCCCAGAACCTCAACCGATTGGTGGCCTGAGTGGCAGAGTTTTGCGGCGACGCAGCCTCGAGGTGCTGAAAGTCGTAGCTTCGGAGGTCTTTGGCCGCTGTGTGCTGATCAGCGTCGGTGGTGTCGAATCGGCGACGGATGTCTATGCCCGGCTTCGGGCGGGAGCGCATTTGGTTCAAATCTACACCGCTCTGATCTATGGAGGATCGCGCCTTGTGTGCGAGATCAACAAGGAACTTCTGGACCTACTCGACAAGGACGAGGTGGCCGACGTTGCCAGCGCAGTTGGACTGGACGTATAAATATGTAACAATAGACCCCTTGGGTCCACTGGAATGTTGATATTGGCACAATATATGCTCAGTGATCCATTTTATGGTTCCAGAGACAACTCTGTGAGGATTTTAGCTCCACTTCGAGAGATTTCGAGTAAGGCCAGCAGAGGGCCGGAGAGGCTAGAACCTCATGGGTAGCGAGCAAGATCCACTCGATCGATTGGCGATCGCACTGGACACATCGGATTGGGAGACATTCGAGAGGTGGTGTGAGCAGTTCGGGCCGCAAGTCGGAGTCCTGAAAGTGGGCCTAGAGGCTTTTGTGAGATGGGGTCATGATGGGGTCGCGGTGGCCCGGCGCCATGCCCGGCGCGTCTTCCTGGACCTCAAGTTGCACGACATTCCGAATACAGTGC
>JBATEX010000037.1:0-3151 GCA_049664225.1 Thermoanaerobaculia bacterium | reverse complement strand
GGTCGATCAGATCCTGGGTCAAGAGCTTGGCACCCTCCACTCGAAGAGCGTCGATCTGTTCCAGAGTAGGCGGGCCTGCCGGGGTGGAGAGCGCCTGCTCGAGAAGAACGAGGGCTTCCCGGCCAAGGCTGCGACGATGTGCCTCAGCCCGCTCTTTGAGTTTGTCGTGGAGTTCTTCGGGTACATCTCTGATGAGCACTCCTGGCATCTGGGTGACCTCGCGTTATTGGACTAGCGTAATGATAGCAGAATGCTAGTAAGTAGAGATACTCAATCTACAACAGAGGACGGAACTTGGCGTTTCGATCTCGCAGGGCGAGGGCGGGTTTCAGACCGATTCCCAGGCACAGGACACGAAGCGGCCATCGTGGGAAAGGGAGAGGTCGAAGGGAAGGGGTTGTCCTTGCCGTTGTGCCTGGGGGACCCTGTTCACCGAAACGATCTCGATCTCACTTGAAGCGATCTCGAGAAGACCTCCGAGGGCGGAGCTGGCGAGCCGTCGGACGCGATCCCTGAGACCCTCTTCTTCGGACCCGGGATCGGCGGAGGAATCACCATCGAGGCGGAATCTTGGCTTCTCGCCGGCTTGGCTAGCCACGGCGTGCACCCACTGGTCCGAGTGATCGAGCCACACGCTGAATCGAGCCAGTCGATGGGTCACCTCAGCACGAGTGTCGCCAAGAACAACCTCGAAATCGCGTGGAATAAAGCGAGCTCGAGAGTCGACCTTGCGGAGGGCCTTGAAGGCGCTTTCCTTGGCCGCCCAGAGCGACCATCGCATTTGGTGGGCTTTCTCGGTGGCTGCTAGTAGCGCGATCTCGCGCGCCGAGAAGGCCCTGGTGTCGAAACGAGGGTTGATCGCGTCGGGGTGGCAGAGGGGATGCCGGATGTCGACGACATCGTTACCGACTGGCAAAGTACTCCTCTTCCATACGCGCCAGCTTGGAAACGATCTGTTGCGCCAGATCCCGCGATCGCCGCATTCCCTGGTGCAACGACTCGGGCTGGAAGAACTCGAAGTCGACGTGGAACGTTTCTCCCAGGGCCGGAATTGTCGACCAGGTCCGCTGCCCTTCACCGCGGAGATAGACGCAGAGCGCTCTGCAATCCTCGACGGCGTTCATGATCCGGCCGGGTCCGTGGGCGACTGAACCTGCCTGCACCCTCCCGGTTCGGCTCCGCCCGCCCTCTGCAAAGATCAATGCCGTTTCGCCGCGGGAAAGCACGTGCTGTACTCGCTTGATCACGCCCGACACCTGTTGGCGCGGGCCCCCACGAACCACGGGGATGCACTTCGTCATCCAGGCTGCGAAGCGACTGAACCAGATCGACGCGAAGTTGTTGTACTCGGGGAGGTTCCACGGCATTCGGCGGTAGTTGAAGATGTACCACCAGGATCCACCCAGAGCCCACGCCAGGATCGCCGAATCCACCATGGTCAGGTGGTTGGCGCAGATGAGCACCGGCCCGTCGCTCTCTTTGATCATGGCCCGATAGCGTTTGCGGAGCTCGGACGCGTTCTCGATGCGATACCGCATCAGGACCCGGAGCGTGAAGACGATCGGGGGAATCCAGACTATGGACGAGAGCCGACCGGCCTCGCGTTGGAGGGCCAGCGCGGCTCGGGTTCGAAAGGGAAGCGCAGACACGGCTGTCAAGCTAGGAGACTCTCGCCGCGATCAGCTGCACGGCGTCGCCCACCGTGTTGACTGCGTCGGCATCCTCGTCTTCGACCTCGATGTCGAAGGCGTCCTCGAAGTCGAGGATGATGTCGACCAAGCGGGCCGAGTTCACCTGGAGGTCCTGGAGGATGTTGGTGTTCTCGCCAACCGTCTCGAACGCTTTCTGGTCCTTGACGAACGGCTGGATGATCTCGATCACCTTGGCAAAAATCTCTTCTCTCGTCATGGCTTCTTCCTGTCTCGCAAAGTGCTAGTTGTCCCAACGGCGGAATATCAAGCACGAATTGACGTCTCCGAAGCCGAAACCGGCCTTGATGATGGTCTTCAGCTGCGGCATCTCTAACACAGTGTGGGGGATCGAACTGGCGAAGGCCCCGATCTCCGGATGCACATCTTCGCAGTTTAGGCTTGGGTGAACAAATCCGCCTGTCAGCATGAGGACGCAGGCCACTGACTCCATGCCACCGGCGGCGCCGAGCCCGTGCCCGATCATCGATTTGGTGGAGACAATTGGCGGCAGGTCCGCTGGCGATAGCTCAAGGGCCTTCGCCCAGGAGTCGACTTCCCGTGGGTCCGCGCCAGTGGCGGTCAGATGACCGTTGATCGCGTCGACCTCCCCCGGCGCGATCCCCGCATCTTTGACAGCTTGGCGAATGCACCGCTGCACTCCCACCGGGTTCGGCGCGGTCATGCTGCCGCCGCCACGGTGACCACCGCAGTTGATGGAACCACCGAGGATCTCCGCCTGGATTCGGGCGCCCCGCGCCTGAGCATTCTCGAGGCTCTCCAGGTGCAAGATCCCGGCGCCGCTTCCCGGCACGAAACCTCCAGCCGTGGCACTCATGGGCCGCGAGGCCCTCTCGGGCTCGTCATTGAATTTGCGACAGAGCACCCGCATGGAGTCGAAGCCGCTCCAGTTGTAGTGGCTGGACCCTTCAGTGCCTCCGCAGAGCATGCGTTTCGCCAACCCCGAGCGAATGCGGTAGTACCCGTCGATGATCGCTTCGGAACCTGTGCTGCAGGCGCTCGAATTGGAGGTGACCTGGTTGCCGAGCGCCAGGAGGCCGGCGACGCGCGCGGAGACTCCGCTGCCCATGACCTGTTCCACCATCGTGCTGCCAAGCCGGCGGACGCGGCCGCTGTCGACCAGGGGCACAATCCGCTCGCCAACGGTGTCGAGGCCCCCGATGCCGGTACCGATGATTGCACCTACATCCCAATCGATGGCCGAATCGTCCAGTGGATCTGGCCGTTCATATCCGGCGTCGGTCCAGGCATCCACTGCCGCGATGCAGCCGAAGCGGTGGCTCGAGTTCATCGCCTTCAGCTCGTCGGCGGCGAAGTACCGCTCGGCCAGCTTGTCCACGCCTTGCGGCACACCGGCCACCTGGCAGGCGTACTTGAGCTCCGCCAGCAGGGGAATGTGGCGAATCCCCGAGACGCCGTTTCTCAAGGCCTGCTCGTACGCC
>JBATEX010000036.1:0-9955 GCA_049664225.1 Thermoanaerobaculia bacterium | reverse complement strand
TGTACATTTTGTTGAACTTCGGATGACGAGAACCGTTGAAGAATTCTTTTGCCTCCATGTCAAATTCAGCTAAAGGCATGCCGGTATGCGTGGCTGCAAACAATTTCATGAGTTCTTTTCCATGATTATTCGCCAGATCATTGATCAGGTAACTCTTATCACCCTCGAGAATCGCTTGATATGGCAGTTGATCTTTCCATTCAGGGTGATCAAGAGCCATCTTCTTGATTTGATGAATGACGAACTCCATCTGAACCACAGGTTGTTCACACCACAAAGTGCCGTCCTGATCAAAAGTGGCGATGCGTTCCTCTGGCGGCACGAAGTCCGGCGAACCGGGCGTCGTAACCTTTTCCACGAACTCGATGATGGACTGCTTGGACTTGCCATCGTTCCAGGATGGAAGCGGATCGGTGATCTGGGCAGTCTCGCGACAGCCGAAGGTCAAGGCCAAGGCCAAGGTGAACACTGCGAGGATAGCGCGTTTCATTTCAGGTTCTCCTGTGCATCGGTGTGATGGTGTTTTCATTTTCATCTGAATGTGAAGGGTGCCAGGTTTGTTCGGTCGTGCTTTGGGTCATTTCATGGACTGAATATTGACGCCGAAGAAGATCTGGAACTGAGGCTGACCGGCATCGCCGCTGCTCAGGATGGTGAACTGCGGCTCGAGGAACGCATTGATGACTTTCTTGCCTGCCTTCATGACCTTGCCGACCCCCATACCGACCGGCACCACCCAACTGTCCGCCTCGAGATTGAATGCCCAGACTCCGGTAGAGCGCAGATACCAGCCCTTGCCCATCTGTATCATGCCGAAAGGCTGCACCGCAGCAAGACTGCTCTCACCGTCTCCGGCCACGTCTTGTTGGTAGGTCACGAGGCCGCCCCACTGAAAGAGGTCGGACCTGGCATCGAAGAGGACCAGGGCTGCGCCGAGATCCCAGGTGTCGTTACCGGGAATGTCGCCGGTGCCTGTGGGAAACGCCGCCAACGGGCCCGCCCCGAAGGTCACTTCGGGGTTCTTTGTCTTGAACAGATAGGCCGCAAAAGCGTTGACCGAGCCGAGGCCAGACTCGGAGCCCGCCGAAGTCGGCACTCGATTCACCGGCAGAGAGGCGCGGAGCAACCAATCACCCTTGAACAGTTTGAACGGCTGGGCGTAACGAATCCAAATCGTATTGGCCGTGCCGTCGGTCTCGTCGAGCTCCGGAATGTAGTAGTTGTGGAAATTGAGGGTCGTGAAACTCGCCAGCGGGTTGTTCGCCTGTTTCATGGCCTCCTGGGCCTCCGCGGAAGCCTCCTGGCCATGTGCCGAACCGCAAAGCACGACAACGAAAAGGGCCGCCAATCCACAAGCCACGCGTTCTACCTTGTTCATTCTGTGCTCCTCTCCCAGCTTGGAGGGTCGATTTCTGATCGGAGCCCGGGTTTCTTCATACCCCCAAAAGATAGCGCCGGCGCGAGGGGCGCACATCCCTTGTTATGAGGGAGAAATGGGGGGGATATGGAGGATCCCGAGCTATTTGACCAGTTCGAAGTCGTTGAGTACCCAGGTCTTCTCGATGTAGCCTTCGGTCGGGCCGTAGAAACGGAAGACCACGAAGAATCCCTTCGAAGAATCGGTCTTGATCCAGTTCTTCTCATGCCCCTTTGGCGCCGTCGGCCCGAAGTAGACATCGACCGAGCCGTCGGGGTTCACCTCGGGGTCTCGGGTGCTGCTGACGGTGATGTTGCCTCCCGAGTCGAGCAGGCTCCGGCTCAGGGCGTCATAGGCGGTCACCGCCCAGAAGCGCTTGACCGGGGGGTTGGCCGGAACCCGAAGCCGGTAGTTTTTATCGCCGAGGAGATAGGCCCCTTCTTTGTCCCTGAAGGCGGTGAGGTAGGACGTGCCCACGCCCGGTGTAGTGGACAGCAGGTTCGGCGAGACGCAGATGGCCTGGTAGTGCCAGAGGGTCCGGGCGTCGATGTCATTGTGTCCGTCGAAAACGAACTCCGTGTTGCGGATGAACATCTTCTCCCAGTGCCTGTCGGGCCAGTAGTTGATCTCGGGATCCCGCGAGGCGTAGACGATGGCCCGCGACATGGCGACGCCCTGTTTGGCGGCTTGGTCGAAGATGCGCTTCATCCGGCCGTCCGGATTGAAGGGCTTGCCCTTTTCGATGCCGAGGGTGGCCAGGCGACCCAGGAGCTCTGGGCTGAAGAGCTCGGTCGGCTCGTACTGGATGATCTCGTCGAGCATCTGGAAGACGGAACCGTCTTCCGGCGGCAGGGTGTTGGCACCCAAGCCGGAGACGTTGGTGGCGGAGTGCTCCCGCGGGCCGGTAGCCAGCGGGTAGACCTTGAGCCGCTCCTGGAACCACTGCACGGCCTGATCGCCGTTGCCGACCTCGCCGAAGCCCCGCATCATCGCCCAGATCCGGTAGCCCGGCGAGCGGAAGACAAAATAGCCGTCCGGCTCCTCGCCCTGGTAGCCGGGGGGCAGGAAGAGGTATTTGCCACCCTTGCCGAGATCGGGACCGGTGGGGCCGAAGTCGGTGAGGTACTTGAAGTTGGCGTCGTTGGCGTTGCCATACATGCCGGGAGGAATCTCGACCACGGTCGGACCATCCACCTTCAGATCGACTGAAGCGAAGGCATAGACAGTGACGTCGTTCCCCGTCAGGTAGTTTTCACTCGGTTTCATGAAGTCGGCCATCACTCCTACGTCGGAAGCCGACTTGAACCCGAAATCCCGGATCTGCGACTTGACGATGCCGTAAAGCGACATGGCCGGAAAGAAATCCATGTAGGCCTGGGTGGCGCGCTGCAGATCCATCTCGTCGTAGATCTTCTGCACCGAAGCTTCTGTAGGAAAGGCTCCGCCTTCGAACTCCAGCGTGCCGAAGGTGGTCTCGATCCGATCCGGCGCGGGTTTGAAGTCTTTGCCGATCTGCTTCGGACCGGCGGTCTCGAAGAGGTTTCGGTCTTCTCCCGTATCACCCGCCGGCAACGGTGCTGCCATGATGGCCGCCAACAGCCCGGCCAAGATAAGTTTCGATGATTCCGGTTTCATGATGCCTCCTTCTCAGTTCCCCGGCGTGTACCAGATCGGGCTCGTGTAAGCCCGTTCCTGGGTGAGCATGGGCACATCGTCGGACATCTTTACGCCGAACCGCTTGGCGTCGTAGGCGGTCCAACGGGGTGTCGGGATCTCGAGAACACGCGCATAGTAGAAGGCCCGCTGTTTGGGATCGAAGTCCGGGTCCTTCCAGACCGTGATCAACTCCGGGTCGCCGATGGAGTTGGTCCAGGTTGCCTTCTTAACGTTGACCGTATTGCCCACCGGCGGCAGCTTGCCGTCTGCACTCGGCTTGCGTTTGCCCGCATCGCCCCAGACGACGTCGTACACCTTCTCCTGCAGCTCGCCTTTCTCGTCCATCCAGCCCTTGATGATCTGGATGCGGTCGAGATTGCCGGAGAGGGGATCTTTCATGGCAGCCACCAGGAATGTGGCGGCTTTGCCTTGGGGGGCATCGTGCAGATCACCGCCCATGGGCACGCCTTTTTTGTAGCCGGCTTCCGCCGGCAGACGCAGTTGCGCATCCGCCTGCTCGAAATCGAAACCGCCAAAAAAGCGCACAAGGATGCGTGTACCGGTTGTCGCATAGGCCTCTCTACGCTTGAGGGCGTCCCAGATGGCCTCGCGGGTATTCTCCGTGGCCCAGACGCCGGTCCAGCCGGCTGCGGTCATCTGCCAGTCGTAGGTCCTGACCTGTTCGGTCAGCAGAAAGATCTCCTTCCACCGGTCAGGATTGGGCTCCTGGCTGGCGGTTTTGCCGAAGAAGTTCTCCTCGGCCGCCGTCGCCAGCGCGGTGTGGGTGTCGGTGCCGCCGGCAAGCCCAAACTTGAATGGATTCGCCCCGAGCGCTTTCTCGAGCTTCAGGCCCTGCTTGAGCGCCTCACGGGCATACTCGTGCTGGAGCATCTCGGGTTTTTTGGGAACGCCGGCCAGGTTTGCAGCGTCCCAGGTCTCGTAGTCGGCGAACTCGTCGGTCGGCGACAGCATCGGGTGGGCCTCGCCGTCGCCCTTCATCTGGACGACCTCGTACATGGGCTCCCACCGGGCCCGTTGCTCTGCCCATTCTTTGGTCAACTGCCCACCCAGATACTTCTGCTGTTCAAACATCCGTCCATTCGAGAGGTTGCCGTTGTGGGGAATAGCCAGCATCGAGCCGAAGGTCTTCTCTTCATAGGTCGCCATCCATTTCCACAGGTCCTCCGGGTTTTCGCTGTCAAAGGTGGTCATGGGGACCATCTGGTCGGCCAGCGCCTTCCCGTCCCGGTAGATGACGTTGCGGTGCAGGTTGTTGCCGCCGCCGGCATTGCAGGTCCACTCGAAGCCGATCAAGGCGGTGAAACGGCCGGGCTCGTTGTATTGCTCCATGATCGCGGTGTTCTTGCGCCAGGTATTCATGGCGAACTTGACGTTCTTCATTTCTGCCGGGATCCGGTCGTTCGCCTGGGACGCAATGATCTCCGATGCGACCTG
The DNA here is from genome assembly GCA_049664225.1 of Thermoanaerobaculia bacterium. Classification (GTDB taxonomy): domain Bacteria; phylum Acidobacteriota; class Thermoanaerobaculia; order Multivoradales; family JAHEKO01; genus JAUVRX01. The sequence continues at coordinate 5,427 of JBATEX010000036.1, read as the reverse complement.
CTTGCCCTTGCCGGCCTGCATCAAATCGTGCCACTTTTTGATCCTTGGGTTCTTCATGAACGCCGGATCGCCGTCGCGGATGGCGAAGATCGAACCAGCCATGTCGGAGTGGTCGGAGATCACCACCCAGTCGAGCGGGTGCGACAGTTTCACGGGATTGCCTGCGGAGGAGATGATCTCCTCGCCTCGCGCGAATCTTATTGCTGCTTCAGGCCCGAGCGTGGTCCCGAAGCCGCCCGCATCCACTGACCAGCCGGTATGCACATGCTGGTCGCCCCAGTACACCCGAGTCGGATAGGTCCGGCCGGCGTAGGGCGAATAGCCTTGCGTCGATAGAGATCTGTTCGCCATCTCCTCGTCTATCTGGTGCGCTTCGCCAAGACCTTGGCCGTAGGCCGTGGCGGACACCAGGAATAGGGCTACCGCAGCCATGGCGATAGTGCTCAAATGTTCCTTTTTCATTGGATTTTTCTTTCTTAGTTACAGGTGTCGGGTGTCAGGAAACCAGAGCACTGAGTCTTGGCTTTAACTCCCCGGGGTGTACCAGATCGGGCTTGTGTAGGCCCGCTCCTGGGTCACCATCTGCACGTCATCCGGCAGCGTCAGCCCGAAGTGTTTGGCGTCGTAGGCCGTCCAGCGGGGCGTGGGGATCTCGATCACGCGGCCGTAGTAGAAGGCCCGCTGCTGGGGATCGAAGTCCGGATCCTCCCAGACCGCAATCAGCTCGGTGGCGCCGATGCTATTGCTGTAGGTCGCGTTGGCGACGTCGACGGTGTTGCCCACAGCGGGAATCTTGCCGTCGCGGCCGGGCTTGCGGTTGTCAGACCAGACGACGTCATAAACCTTTTCGTGCGTCTCACCTTTGCTGTCGAGCCAACCCTTGACGATCTGGTAGCGGTCGAGGTTGGCGCCGATGGCATCCTTAAGGGCCGCAACGAGGAAGGTCGGCGCCTTGCCATCCGGCGCATCGCTGAGCTCGCCACCCATTGGCACGCCCTTTTCATAGCCGGTGATGGCCGGACGGCGGGTGTGCGCGTCGGCTGGCTCGAAGTCCCAACTGCCGAAGAGGCGCACGGCCATGCGGGGACCGGTAGTGGCATAGGTTTCACGACGACGCATGGCGTCGAAGATTGCTTCTCGAGTGTTCTCGGTGGCCCATACCGCGGCATAGCCTGCAGCATTGATATCCGTGCCTTTGTACCGACGGTCGCCGAACTTCAGCATGTCGTGATGGACTCGGTCCTTGGAGGGTTCGACATGCGGCAGCTTGCTGAAGAAGTTGTCCTCGGCGGCGGCAGCCATCCCTGTGTGCGCGTCGGTGGAGCTGATCATGCCGAACTGATAGGGATTAACACCAACTTCTTTTTCGATTCTAAGACCCAGCTTGAGCGCGGATCGGGCATATTCGTATTGGAGCATTTCAGGTTTTTTGGGGACACTCAAGTTCAGGTTGCCTTGGTCCCAGGTTTCAAAGTCAGCAAACTCATCATTGGGTGAGAGAAACGGATGCGTTTCGCCGTCACCCTTCATCTGAGTCGCCTCGATCAATGTTTCATAGCTGGCGCGGGTTTCGGCCCACTCGCGAGTGATAGGGCTGCCGTCGAACTGGGTGTCCTGAAACATTCTGGCGTTGCTCAGGTTGCCATTGTGGGGGATGGCCAGCAGTTGCCCGTTGGTTTTCTCTTCATACTGCGCCATCCACTTCCAGAGGTCCTCCGGGTTCTCGCTGATGAAACTCGAGAAGGGGATCATCTGGTTGGCCTTGTCCGATGCATCGCGATACATCACAACCCTGTGCAGGTTGTTGCCGCCGGCATTGGACGACCACTCATAGCCGATGAAGGCGGTGAAACGTCCCGGCTCGTTGTACTTCTCGGCAGCGGCGTTGTTCTTCGCCCAGATCGATTGGGTTAACCGCTTGTCGACCAACACGTCGGGCATGGGCGTGCCCTCGTCCACCATTTTGAGGATGGCGTAGTAAGGGATCATGGCGGCGTCACCACCGTCCTTCAGGTTCTGATGCCAGCCCCTGATCGTGGGGTCGGTCATGACCGCGGGAAGACCGTCCTTGACTGCACCCATGGTGCCCATGTTCTCGGCGTGGTCGGCGACCACCAGGAAATCAAGGGGGCGACTCAATCGGCCCCGCACTCCGGTTGAAGAGACAACTTCTTCACCTCGTGCAAAGCGATAGGCCTCCTCCGGCCCGAGCATGGTGCCGAAGGAGATGGCGTCGAAGCTCTGCTTGGTGTGCAGGTGCGTGTCGCCGAACAGCGGGCGTTGAGGAAAATTCTGATCCACCCAGGGCGAGTACGGGCGCTCGACGGGATGAGCATTCTTGTCTATCTCCGCATCCCTGTGGTAGCGCATCTGGTCCTGATCCTGGCTCTGAGCGAAGACGACGCTGGCAGAATTCAGCATGACATGAACTGCAGCCAGGCCGACCAGCGCGAGAATCGTGAGTGATTTCATTTTCATGATTTTTCCCTTTCTTCGTGTCATCTGGGGCCCTACGACCTGAACATCAACACCGAATTGCACGATCACTTCTTCAATTTTGCGGGAATACAACTTTGTCATTGCTTACCCTTCGGTCACTATTGCCGCCCGAACTTGGTCAGGCTCACTCCGGCCGGGTTCGGGTACTTCTCCAGGGACTTCAGGTACTCGCCGATGACCGCCATGTACGGCCTGAAGACCCAGGCCTTGGAGGCGATCAGGTTGTCCTCTTCCCGCGGGTCGTACTCGATGTTGTAGATGGCGGGCATGCTCGTCATCTCAGCCCGATGTGCGCCCAGCCCGGGTCGGGCAGGATTGCCGCCGGAGAGGACGAACTCCTTCGGGTAGATCCGGAACTGATGCCACCTGACAGCTGCAACCTCGTTCTCGATGAAGGTGATCAGGTGCTCACGGTTGGAGCTTTCCTGTTCTCCAAGGAAGAAGGCGCTCTGATCCACGCCGTCGATGACGCGATCGCCAGGAAGCTCTGCTCCGATGATCGCCGCCAGGGTCGGGACGAAGTCGTGGATGGAGACCATCTCGGTGCTCTCTCGAGCTGGGATCCGGCCCGGCCACTTGATCATTCCCGGGACCCGGATCGAGCCCTCGAGAGCATCGCCGAGCTCACCCCGGAAGGGACCGTTGTTGCCGCCGCGATAGGCCGGCGGCCCGCTGATCGGGGTCGCCGCGTTGTCGGAGATCCAGATCACGATGGTGTTGTCCTCGATCCCCGCCGCCGCAATGGCGTCGAGCACCTCGCCGGTGCGATAGTCGAGCTCCATGATCGCGTCTCCGTAGGGACCGATGCTCGACCTGCCCTCGAACTCGGGCGGCACCAGGCTCGGATAGTGGGAGTGGGTCCAGCCGATGAGCATGAAGAAGGGCGTCTCCGCCTTGGCCTGACGTTGGATGAACTCGACGGATGCCGCGGCGATGTCACCCTCGACCTGGTGGCGGTAGTCCACGGTGTACTCACGGACCACTTTGAGATTGCCGTCGGCTTCGGACTCGTAGATCCTCGGCACGACCTTCTCGACGAAGGACTCCGGCATGCCGCTGCGTTCCATGCTGTCCCGGTACAGCGTTCCATCGGAGGTCTCGATGACCCCCACGTGGTACTCGTCGAACCCCTGACGCGTCGGCCAGCTCTGCTCCTCGAGGCCGAGATGCCATTTGCCCGCATAGGCCGTGGCGTATCCCTGGCTCTTGAAGAGCTCGCCGAGCGTCACCTCGTCTGCCCGCAGCGTATTCGGTGTGCCGCCGATGATGACAGTGTTCAGACCCACGCGAGTCGAGTAGCGCCCGGTCAGCAGCGCCGCCCGGGATGGCGTGCACCCCGGCTCGACGAGGAACTGGTTCAGCTGCAGGCCTTCGTCGGCGATGGAGTCGATGCGGGGTGTGGGCATGCCGCGGATCTCACCGCCGCCGTAGGCGCCGATGTCGCCCCATCCGACATTGTCGGCCAGCATGAGCACCACGTTGGGTTTGTCGGCGGCTGAGACGGGTGCGGTCATCAGCGCTGACAGCAGACAGGCCAGGGCGACGATGGTGAGTGATCTGGGTTTCATGGTTCTCCTCCTTCGGTATCCGGAATGTGGCGGCCGAAGCGCTTGGCCGGCGGAACATTGAGCCTGCGCACCGATCGCGAACAAAGGATCGTCGTCGCCTTTAGAGCCCGGTTTCCTCAGCGCCAGACGAACTTGATGCCCGCCTCGAGGTTCCAGTCGTAGAGCCGGTCGGCGCCGATCCCGGCTCCCGGGCGCAGCCAACCGCTGATGCCGACCTTGGGCGCGATCATGAAGCCCCACTCGATCTCTGTCAGCGCCGGTGTCCTATCGTTCTCGTGGTCGAAGATGACCTGCGGATCGACGATCAGCCAGTTCTTGCCGCCGGCAAGCGTCCACACGAAGTAGAGGTCGAGCTGGCTGCGGCTGATGTCGGCGCGATCGCTCGCGCCGCCGACGTCGAACACGTACTGGTAGGCAGGCGCGAACAGGCTTCCCCGGCCCACCAGACCGGGAAAGACCCCGATCACGGTCGGTCCGAGCGAGGTCCTGCCGGACCCGAGGGCGTCGTTGGTAGCGGTGGCGAAGAAGCCCTCGAGACCGACCGCGAGAATCGTCTTCTTGCCGATGTACGGCAGGTACAGAAGCCGCGCATCCATATCGCCGATCCCCGAGACGCTGAACGCACCCGAACCGGGCACATCGACGCTGAGGTTCGAGTAGCGTGCCCGGACGCGCGTCCCGAACCGACTGCCCAGGTCGTGGTACAAGCTGCCGGCTCCCACCCCCTTGAGGTTGGCGACGTCGCGGCCGAAGGGCCAGCGGAGCTCGACGGTGTTGGTGATCAGCGAGCTGTCGTCGATCGGCAGGCTCGCCATCTCGGCATACAGCCGGAAGTCGTAGGTGAAGTTGACCGGGTTGGTGCCGGTGTTGTCCTCCTGCGCCTGGACCGGAAGCGCCAGCCCGGCCGCGACCAGCCCGGCCAAGACAAACTTGATGGGTGATGTGATTTTCATCGACAACGGTTCCTTTCAGATCAGCTATCGGGCTCGGCGATGCGGCGCCGGATCTCCGAGCGCCACGTGGCCGCGTTGTCCTGCTGCTGATTGAGCAGAATGCCCAGGAGATAGGCGGTGACCGCTGCGCCGATCAGCGCCACACCGATCTCGAAGATGATCTCGATGGTGAACTCCCGAAAGCCGCCAGACAGGAGGACGAGTCCGGAGAACTTGATTAGCTTCGAGATTCCGACGAAGGCCACCCCGATCAGCGCACCGCACCAAAGGAAGTACTTGTGGACGTTGACCGGGGCGGTGATCTCGTCGATCTGCTCCGGATGATCCCGGAAATAGGCCACCTCCTCCTCGGTCACCTCGCTGGGTGACGTCTTCAGGAAGGCCTTGAGGAACATCCGATCGCGCTG